>CANRJB010000043.1 GCA_947630845.1 uncultured Clostridia bacterium | reverse complement strand
GTTATCGCCATCATCGGTGTACTCGCTGCCATCCTCGTACCGTCTATGCTGGGGTATGTCAAGAAGTCGAAGGTTTCCGCTATGAACTCCAATGCTAAGAACCTGTTCGATGCTGCTAACACTGCTGCAATCGAAATGGATTCTGAGGGTACTGCACCGACTCCAGGCGTATTTACTTACTCTTCTTCTTCCGCAACCGCTATGGATAAAAAAATCGGACATTACTTTGAGGGCGTTGGCACACTGGATAAGGCAATGTACTGGATCGATGGTTCTGCGTGTGTAGCCGCATATTGCGAGGATGGTGTTTACAAGGGCGGTTATCCGGTAGCTTCTACTGTTGACAACTTCAGCACCTTTACTATCACACAGGCAAAGAGATGACTTACGGATGATTCTTGACTAAATCAATGAACGGGATTCCCCTCTTCACCGAGGGGAATTTATTTTGAGGTGACTATGCTACAAGAATTCAAACAAGCCTGTCTTTCTAAAAAACACGGAAAGGCGGAAATAATCACATTTCTGATCTATATTATAGGTTTGTGGGTCATCGAATATTTCCACGAACCGTGGTTTGATGAAGCACAGGCGTGGCAGATCGCACGTTGTGCTTCCCTGCGGGAAATCTTTTTTGAAGTGCAGCATTACGAGGGACATCCGCCGCTGTGGCACTTGCTGTTAGTACCGTTTGCCAAATCGGGTGCACCCTATGAATTGTCGCTTTTCAGCGTGAATTTCGTGTTCTGTGCCGCAACGGTTGCCCTGCTGCTGTGGAAATCCCCATTTCCAAAAATTCTACGCTGTTATCTGCCATTTAACTTCTTTATTTTTTATCAGTTCGGCATTGTAAGCAGACCCTACAGCATGGCAATGCTTGCCATAGTATTGACAGCAATGGCATATTCCGGCAGAAATGTACATCCGGTGCGGTATATCCTGTCTCTGATTTTTATGTGCTCTACTTCGGCGTTCTGCATTTTGATGGCAGGGGGCTTGTGCATTCTGTGGACGATTGAAATTTTCATGGAATACCAGAAAAGCCGGCAGTGGGGCAAAATTTTGAAAGACAAACGTCCCTATGTGCTGTTGGCGATCCTGCTGTATGCACTTTTCCTGCTCTCTCTGATGCTTCCGGCAGAGGATTGCTATTATGCCGGCGGTGAAGTGGCACTTATAGATCGTTTGAAAGACAGTTATTATTTCCTGATCATTCCATTTGAAGGCGTGGCAGGTTTTTATCTTGGTAACGACGGCAATTTTTCAACCATGGGCGGCTTGATAGCAGACTGCATCGGTGGTGTGATCTTCTGGATACTGCTGATTTGCTTCCTGCACGTCAACCACCGGAAAGCACTGTTCCTTGTGCCCTACATTCCTTACATACTATACGGGACATACTGGCATTTTTCCCTGCATCATCTGGGCGTTGGCATGATGTATATGGTCTTTGTTCTCTGGGTCATCTATCAGGAGGACGGTGTTCCGGCAATTCCGGCATTTTTCAAAAAAATAGAATCCGGCAAGATACGGAAAATAGCAGGCTTTGCGGCTGTTTTTCTGCTCCTGCTGTCACCTGCCTGTACGGTGGCAAGCTGTATCGGGGATATCCGGGTACGCTATGGAACGATCGAGTTTGTCGATTTTATCAAGGAAAATCATCTCGAAGACCGAAAAATTATGGCTATCTGGACATTTCAATTTGAAACATCAGAAGATGAAGATGATTTTAGTATATCCGATATTATTTTTGATGAAACTCTCCCTGCAGATCTGCCGGAAGTTGAGATAAGTTATCCCTATATCAACGGACTTGGTGCAAGCGTGAACCCATATTTTGACCACAATGTTTTCATGAATTTCAATGCAGATGACCCGGATTGCCTGTACATGAAATGGAAAAAAACGGAAGACCCGACAGAAATCTACAAGACATGGCACGATCAGGGACTGCCGGATTTCATTATCGGCACTGTGCCTTTGCAGGAAATTTATTCCGAAGAAGAACTGGAAGGTGTGACCTATTACTGGATAGACGATGTAAAAAACGGCTTTGTGTGGAAGTTTCAAGCACTTGAAGGACAAGAAAAAGTCTACATCCGCTCCGACCTCCTTGACGAGTACCCACAGTTTGAAATACAGACCTACGCAAAAAAAGCAAAAGAACCCACATAATAAAAATTCCCCCTTCCACAACGGAAGGGGGTCAGTTTATGCCTTCATTTCCCCGATCGCCGTCCCGGATGCATAGGCATTCAGGCTCTCGTCGGCAGTCATTCCGGCAAGGAAATTGTACGAACCCTGACAGGCAATCATTGCCGCATTGTCTCCGCAGAGCGACAGCGGCGGTACATACAGCGCATACCCTCGCTCCGCACACATCCGCTCCATTGCCGCACGCAGTCCCGAATTTGCCGAAACACCGCCTGCAATGGCAATGGTCTTGTAGCCGGTCTGTTCTGCGGCAAGTGCGGTCTTTTCGGTCAGGATATCGGCAACCGTTGTCTGGAGACATGCCGCCATGGAGGGAGCGTCGATCTCCTCGTGCTTCTGCTTTGCATGGTGTACCATGTTGATGACGGCAGTTTTCAGCCCTGAAAAGCTCATATCAAGGGGACTGCCGCTGACATTGGGACGGGGAAGGGGGTACTTCCCGGCATCGCCCGACTGCGCCGCCCTGTCGATCTGCACGCCGCCCGGATAGGGATAGCCAAGCACCCTTGCGCACTTGTCAAAGCACTCCCCGGCGGCATCATCCCGTGTCGTGCCAAGGATGCGGAATCCGGTATGCGTCTGTACCTCGACAAGCATCGTATGTCCGCCGCTCACCACCAGACAGAGGTATGGCGGCTTCAATTCCGGATGGGCAATGTAATTCGCCGCAATATGTCCCATGATGTGATGCACGGGGATGAGGGGCTTTCCTGCCGAAAATGCAAGCCCCTTCGCAAAATTCACCCCTACAAGCAATGCCCCGATCAGACCGGGCGTATACGTGACAGCGATGCCGTCAAGCTCCTCGATGGTCACATGCGCATCAGCAAGTGCCTTCTGCACGGTCGTGAGGATGTTTTCGCAGTGCCGCCGTGAAGCAAGCTCCGGCACAACTCCGCCATAAAGCCTGTGTTCCATTGCCTGCGATGCAATGACATCAGAACGCAGCACAGTGCAGTTTTCCACCACGCTTGCCGCCGTTTCATCACAGGAGCTTTCGATTCCTAAAATCAGCATAGATCCTCCCCTTTTCCGTTATTCTTCACATATTTCCCCCTCTTCATCCTCACCGCATCCTCCGTCGGGCATTCATAAAAGTTCCGCCGGATGCCGGTCTGCACAAATCCGAATTTCTGGTAAAGGGCGATGGCAGGGACATTTGACTGCCTGACTTCAAGAAAGACATCCGCCCCCTCTGCAAGCCGCAGAAATGTCTCCATCAGCAAAGCAGCTGCCCCCCTCCGGCGGCATTCCGACAGCACGCCGATGCTCGTCAGTTCCGCTTCGTCAAGCACCACACATGCCGTCAGAAATCCGCAGACCGTCTCCCCCTCCATCACCGTCAGCACGATGCCGCCCGGCTTCCGTGTCTCCGACAGAAAGCCTTCATATGTCCACCCCTCGTGCAGACATGCCGCCGCAAGTGCCGCACATCGCTGCAATAGTTCCGTATCGCCGCTGTAAAGCCGTTTAACCCTTAGCATCATACCACGTCTGCCCCCGGTTGACTTCTGCCGTCAGCGGCACGGCAAGTTCTGCCACACCAAGCATCTCCTCATGCAGCACCTGCGCCGCCGCATCCGCATCCGCAAGCGGCACTTCCACGATCAGTTCATCGTGTACCTGTAACAGCAGCTTTGCGGTCGGCACTTCCTCCGCCAGCCTGTCATGGACATGTACCATCGCCAGCTTGATGAGGTCGGCAGCCGTCCCCTGTACGGGGGTATTCATGGCAATGCGTCTGCCTGCCGCCTGTACAAGCTTGTTTTTCGCCTGCAATTCAGGAACATAACGCCGCCTGCCGAGCATGGTGCAGACATAGCCGACAGCCTTTGCGCTTTCCACAATGCTGTCTAAGAATGTGGAAACTTTCGGATATGAGCCGAGATAGTCCTCGATATACTTCTTGGCGACTGCCTGCGAAACGTGGATATCCTTCGAGAGGGAGAACGCCCCCATGCCGTAAAGAATGCCGAAATTGACGGCTTTTGCAGCACTGCGCATCTCCGGCGTGACTTCGGACACAGGCACACGGAATACCTTTGCAGCCGTTGCGGTGTGGATGTCTGCGCCGCTCCGGAATGCCTCCTGCATGGCAGCATCGCCGCTGAGGTGCGCCATGAGCCGCAGTTCGATCTGGCTGTAGTCGGCATCAAGGAGAATACAGCCCTCCCTTGCCCGGAAAAATTTCCGCATCTCACGACCGAGTTCCGTCCGCACGGGAATGTTCTGGAGATTGGGTTCGGTGGAAGAAATTCGTCCGGTGCGTGTTTCAGTCTGTTTGTAGTTGGTGTGTATCCTGCCGTCGGGGGCAATGGTTCTGAGCAAGCCATCAATATAGGTGGACTGGAGCTTGGTATACTGGCGGTATTCCTCGATCATGGGGATGATCGGGTGATAGATGCGGAGCTGTTCAAGGACTTCGGCATTGGTGGAATAGCCGGTCTTGGTCTTTTTGATGACGGGCAGTTGCAGCTTGTCAAAGAGGATGCTGCCGAGCTGTCTGGGCGAACCGATGTTGAATGTCTCGCCGGCTTCGGTATAGATGTGCTGTTCCAGTTCAGCTATGCGTGCTGTGAGCCGCTCACCGAATGCCCGGATGCCGTCCGGGTCAACCTCCACGCCGGCATGTTCCATCGAGGCAAGCACCCGGGTCAGCGGAAATTCCACTTCATTCCACAGCGTCAGCATGCCGTCTTTTTCAAGCTCTGCAAGCCCTGCCTTACAGAGTGCCGGAAGTGCCTGTACTTCGGCAGATGCGCCGTCGCCGAGGGGGATGTTCAGTTTCGCACAGAGGGCAGGCACGCTGTAGTCCGCAGCGGACGGGTTGAGCAGATAGCCGCAGACGGCAGCATCGAACACCAGTCCGTTCAGCTCTGTGCCATGGGACAGGCAATAGCGATAGTGGGGTTTTGCATCGTCAGCAGCTTTTTCCACGGGCGATGTCAGAAAGGCAAGGATCTCGTTTGTTTCTTCCGTCCGGTAAACAGCATCGCCGCCGCAGACAGTCAGCACATCCCCTTGCAGCAGATAACCGACAGGCTGCGGCAGTCCGGAGATCTGATCCATATTCCATGGCTTTTCCGTCGGTTCATCAGGCTTTTCTTGTACTGCACCGACAGGGGCAGCAGGCTCTCCCATGCCGAGCGGCTGCAATCCGAGACGGTCAAGAATTTTGTACATTTCCAGTTCCGTGAGGAGCTGCCGGAGGGTGTCGGTGTCCTGCGGTTTCGGCACATAGTCCGACAGGTTCACCGAAACAGGCGCATCCGTCACGATGGTCGCAAGCCACTTGCTCTGTTCGGCATCGGCTCTGCCGTCAAGAAGTTTCTGCCGGAATTTCGGCGTTCCCTGCACTTCATCAATATGTGCATACATAGTTTCGATCGTCTGCCATTGCTGAATGAGAGGCAGGGCAGACTTTTCACCAATGCCCTTGATGCCGGGGATGTTGTCGGAGCTGTCGCCCATGAGGGCTTTCAGGTCAATGAGGTGAATGGGGTCAAAGCCGTATTCCTCACGGAAGCGGGTGGGGGTGTAGGCGATCGTTTCTTTCGTCTTGACGAGCTGCACGGTGACATGTTCCGAAACGAGCTGCAAACTGTCCCGGTCGCCGGTCATAACAAAGCACTCTGCCCCCTGCACATCACAGGCATGGGCAAGCGTTCCGAGGATGTCATCCGCCTCGAATCCCTCTGCCGACAGGACAGAAAGCCCCATCGCAGAGAGGAGCTGTTTGAGGTAGGGCATCTGCATGGCAAGCTCGTCGGGCATGGGATGGCGGTTCGCCTTGTAGGATGCGACTTGTTTATGGCGGAATGTGGGGCTTTTCAGGTCGAATGCAACGGCGATGCCGTCGGGCTTGACCTCACCGATCTCTTTGAGGTACATCTGCATGAAGCCAAAAAGGGCATTGGTGAACACGCCCTTATGGTTGGCAAGCGCACGCACGCCGTAGTAGGCACGGTTGATGATGCTGTTGCCGTCGATGACAAGTAAACGCATGGGATTCCCTCCGTTTTTCAGACTTTCTTCTATTATAACACATCCGGGGGAAAATTTCCAGTGGAAAATGAAAAAATCCCTCTCCGGTGAGGGAGGGGAAGATCTGGTCAGGATTTTACTAAACACAGAATATAATCTTTATGACCAAAAACAAGGCTTGACAGATCGACAAAATCATGCTATAATAGACATGAGAGCATACCTGAGAAAGGTAGGCGGCGATTCCGGCTCCCGGAAGGGAGTGAATGTAGTATGATCATCGAGCTGATTTTTAAGATCATCGCATCAGCTGCACAGCTTGCTGCGATTTTCAAAGTAGTGTACGATGTACATAACCAGAAAAGGAAGTAACCGCCCAGCCTGCAACTTTGGACGGTTACTTTAATTGTAATCTAACGGGGAGCAGCCGTCAATTCCTGATCGGGTATGCTCTCTATTTATAGTATAACACATTCCGGTGGGATTGTCAAGGGGAAAATTAAGAAAAATCCCCCTCCGGTTTGGAGCGTTTTTTTGTTGACAAAAGGAAGAATATGTGGTATAATAAAACCAGAGCATACCCGAGAAAGGTAGGCGGCGATTCCGGCTCCCGGAAGGGAGTGAATGTAGTATGATCATCGAACTGATTTTCAAGATCATCGCATCGGCTGCACAGCTTGCTGCGATTTTCAAAGTAGTGTACGATGTACATAGCCAGAAAAGGAAGTAACCGCCCAGCACGCACTTTGGGCGGTTACTTTGTTTAATTAGTAGCCAAACGGGGAGCAGCCGTCAATTCCTGATTAGGTATGCTCTCTGTTTATAGTATAGCACATTCCGGCGAGATTGTCAAGGGGAAAATTTAAGAAAAGATCCCCCCTCCGGTGAGGGAGGGGGTGACAGAATTTCAGGTTAAATCAACCACCTGTTGTTACATTTGCTACCGTGCAACCTGATGGAACAGTCGAAGGCTTAGCATCAGTTAAACCAAATGTTCTCTCACTATCAGTGGTAGCAACTGTAGGATAACCACCTACATAAGTGCCGTCAGAAGCAACTGCACAAACAACAGCCATACCATAAACATAAGCCTCTGCTCTTTTGAGAGATGTAACACCATTAAAGTAATTGTACACCCTATGTTTTACAGCCTGATCCTCGTTCCCTGTGACAGTAGCAGGAGCACCCGGGTCTGCAGTCATTGTCAAATTTACAGCCTTTCCGTTCGGGTTATATGATACCCCCTCAGAATCCAACTCAACCAAAGTAGTAGCTACAGCATCGTACAAAGACTTAGCATTAGCATTCATGGAAGAAACCTTCGACTTCTTAACATACCCCAGCATAGACGGTACGAGGATGGCAGCGAGTACACCGATGATGGCGATAA
>CANRJB010000042.1 GCA_947630845.1 uncultured Clostridia bacterium | reverse complement strand
CTTTCATCTTGCAGAAGTATCTCAAAGTTTTCGGGATCGAAAACATTGATCCGTTTTACAAATTGCATATGCTCCGACGTTAATTCCGCCTCTGCATACAACCGTTTTAATGTGTCGATCGGACGCTCCGTACCGTGTTTGATACGCAATGCTGTCATGTGTCTTGCGACATCCTGCGCTTCCTCTGCTGCCTTGATCTGATCTTTGATCTGAACATTTTTCTCCTTGAATTCCTGCTCAGATATTCTTTCCTGAAATAAATCCTCAAACAATCTTGCTTTTTGTTCTTTCAGAGAAGCAATGTCGTTTTCAATTGCTGCTATATCTGAAAAAGAATGATCGTTGTTCCGATCAATCTCTACAGCAATCTTTTCTTTGACTTTTTTCAGAACCGCTTCATACAGGAAATTACGATTTACGCCGCCATTGAAACATGCTCCTTCCCCAGTAATATAGCCGTTTCTGCAATAGAAACGTGTACCATGCTTCATGCTTCTGCCGCATCCTGCACAGTACAGCTTGTATGCCATCAGATGTTTTGGAGTGGTGTCATAGCCTTTTTGTACAGATAGTTTTTCCTGCACACGCTGGAACATTTCTTGTGAAATGATCTGCGGAAATCCATTCTCTATTATGTGCCATTGTGCTTTTGGCAGGACTGTACACTTTTTCGTCTTTACATTTCTGACTTCATCCAAAGCGATCCTTTTTCCGGTATATTGTTCATTTTTCAGAAAATATAAAATAGAATTGATATTCCATTTTCCGCCGGATCTGGAGGGGATAGATCTTTCATTCAGATACCTTGCAATTTGCAGTATTGAATTTCCATCAAGATACATTTCAAATATTCTTCTGACTACAGCAGCCTGTTCTTCATGAATGACCGCTGTGTACTTATCTGAAAGAAAATACCCATATGGCACTTTCCCTATAAATTCACCCCTGTGTATTCTTTCATAACAGGATTTTTTGATCTTTTCAGAAGATTCCAACACATAATATTCGTTCAGAACCGATTTGAATGCAGCGGATAAATCAATACTATTTCTGTCAATACAGCTGCTGTCATAATTTTCGCCAACTGCGATCAGACGCACTTTCATAAATGGGAAAATGCTGTCTGCAAGTGTACAGACATCCAGATAATTCCGGCTCAATCGTGACAGATCCTTGACGATCACAACATCATACTTTCGCTGCCTGATACCGGACAATAACTCCTGAAACGCTTTACGGTCAGTGTCAATGCCGCTGCATCCCTCATCTGAAAAGCAGCATAATTCTGCATTCTGTAAATCAGGATGCTGCATGATATATTCCTTCATAATAGAGAGCTGATTTTCAATGCTATCTGTTTTCTTTTCATTCGATTTTCTTGCATAACAGGCAATTTTCATACAACATCCGCCCCCTTTAGACAGACTACAATATGCGTTTTGTCTGTCAGAAGAATTTTATCCACTGACTGCATATGCTCCTTCCGGACCGGTTCATTTTGCGGAAGATCGAACGTCCTTTGAATTGCTTGCAGCACATAACTGCCCCTTGCATAAACGCCATTCTTACATCGGCTGCAATTCATGATATAATCGGAAAGTCTTCTGTCATATCTTGCTGAGAGCTTTTTACCACATCTGGCACAGAAAACGAAACCATAATAGGGAAGCTCTATGTTACTGTTCTGGCTTCGCCGATCCGCAAATGCATCCTGCGCTGCTTGCCATAATTCTGGTGTTACGATTGGTGGTACTGCATTTTCAATGCGTATCTGTTCTTTCTTTGGCAGTTGATGTTTTGGTTCATTTTTGTAAAATGCCTGCGTAGATGTTCGCTGAACAAGCGTGCCTTTGTAGATTTCCTTTCTCAGAATGGCACATATCCGAGGTAAAGTCCAGACATAACCATCTGTTTGTTTTTGATTCAGTGCAGCGCAGATCTCACCGGATGTTTCGCCATCTGCTGCCTTTGAAAATATTTCACGGACAATGGCAGCCTGTTCCGGATGGGGGATCAATTCATGCTTGTCAACCGGACTGCGCATATATCCATATGCCGGTCGGGAACCAATAAACTTTCCCTGCTCTTGCAGTCTGTGTTTTGTCATAATCACCTTACGTGATGTTTCCTGTGCAAAATAAGCATGTGCAAGATTCTTGAACGATGCCATAAAGTACTCCTGCGGTTCTATATGAATGTTGTCATAATCATCATTGACCGCAATGAACCGCACACCAAGAAAGGGGAAAATGTTGTTCAAATAATCCTCTGCACCGACATGTTCCCTTGCAAAACGGCTCAGATCCTTTACAATGATACAATTGATATTACCGTTTCTGACTTCCTCCATCATACGTTCAAATTCCGGACGATGGAAATTTGTTCCGGAAAATCCATTGTCTGCGAATGTTTCAACAAGCTTAAAAAACGGCTTGTTTTCAATGAATTTCAAAACTTCTTCTATTTGTGTTTCAATCTTCTCCGATTGTTGTGATTCTCTCGAAAGGCGTGCATAGATGGCTGTTCTGTATACAGTTCCAGTGGATATCTCCGTCATTGTATCACGTTTTCTGGATTTACGTG
>CANRJB010000041.1 GCA_947630845.1 uncultured Clostridia bacterium | reverse complement strand
ACGTTCTCCCATTCATATTGAATGTTGTTGCCTGACTTTTTCCATTATATACTGTAGTACCTACCACACCATATCCACTTGCAATAAACTCTTCCGCTGAACTGTATTCTGGGACATCATATGATTTTGTAATGTCTGAGCCATCAACAGTAATATTTGCAAATGCATATATAGATTTACTATTACGTTTGACAACAAACTCTAAGGTCGCTGAATCTGAAACGTCCAAGTCATATAATTGCAATGGCATATTCGATGTAAGATCAAACTCGTCCTGCAGGATATCATCCAAATACACTTTAACAGTGGCGGAATCACGTGAAGAATTATCCACATGACCAATCGTACAAGCAAATTCGCTGATATCACTTACATTAAATGTCACACTTGATGTGTTGGATGACGAATAATATGTATCATCAAAAACTAAACCCTGATAATATGTTCTTCCATTCATATTGAAATTGCTGCTATCAGACAAACCAGTATACACCGTTGTACCACTCAGATCAGTTGCTGATTGTAAAAATTCATCTGATGTTGTGGATGCCGCCCCAGCTTGTATGGAACTATTTATTCCAAAATGACAGTTTGATGAATTGATTCCCACAGTTCCGATTATTACCATCACTGTGAAAAGGAATGCAAATATTTTCTTTTTCATAAATAACCTCCTGATATATGATTTGCTTTTAATATGGATTAAATAAAGATAGCGTTGTCACCTCCCCATTACTTAGTGTTGACCGCAAAAGGAAACCACTGTTGCCTCTCTCATCACACTAATTGCAAACTATCCATCATTGCCATATTCCTGTTTCAGAACACCGCTTCGAGCAATGTGTCATTGTTGTACATACACCACTTGTTTTTTAGGGAATAATTACTCAATAACAGAATTTTTTTCAACAAAAACCTCTTTCATAACTCCTATCGTTCATTTTCAAACCATAAAACCAACTCTTTTCCCTTTAACTTAGCAGTGTGTTTTTTATCAAGCAAAAGTCAAACACATCGTGTCTGTCATCCTCACAGAAGACACAGCCATATACTACTTTAATCATGGATATTATAGCACACTAAAACATAAAAGTCAATACATTGAAAACTGGTTTCCAAATATTGAAAGTCATTTGGAAACCAGAGTCTGTACCAGATATGATAAACTTGATTTTATTTTTCTGTCGTTCATTCAAATTGCTTGTATCTTCACATGGATTAAATTGCGTCAACACGCTCTAATTTCTTATTTTCCAGAAATCAATATCAAGAGAACGGAGCATTTCGATTCGTTTGGGTTTTAATCTTCCTGATTGATAATCATGTATTGTTTTCATATACCAACAGCCGATAGAAGCTCCGTTATACATTTCATTTTCTGCTGGAATAGTGTGAAATTCATCATAATATGCCTTAAACGCCCAGTAGCATTTCAACCAATTTCGGCTTGCATTATCTTCTTTATCCACAGCAAGCGGAATGCCTGCACGAAAAAATCTTTCAGCAATTTCTTCTGAAAGCTCACCTTTTGCATATTTTCTAATGTGCTTGTGATACCATTGTCCGACTGCTCTGCCATTGATTTTTATTTTACAGCTTGGTGGTCTGCCATTCTCTGTATAAAATTGGCAAAGCAATGCAAAATTTGTTTCCCAGAAATCCGCTCTCTTGTCCCAGATGAAATAGAGTGCATTCATTTTCCGGATTTGTTCTTCACTCAGCTTGCCTTCTTCATTTTTCCTTCTGAGCCATGAAATCCATTTATAAATTTTGTAAATTTCTACGTCAATTTCCGCATCGGATTTTGTTGGGAATCTTCCGTATTCTGCAATATATTGCTTTAATTTTTCATAGTTTTCTGCCCATTTATCCGCATTGGATTTTTTACTGAAATCAAATCCCAATTCTTCAAGCAATTCAATTTGCTGTTCCGACAAATAGCCTTGTTGATAATTGTGCATCTGTGTAAATCTCCAGACATACAAATCATATAATTCTTCACAATCATTCGTAATCTTTTTTGTAGGAAAACTCCCATATTTTTCTATATACTGTTTCATTCGATCATAATAACGATACCATTTTTCTTCTTTTTGATTCCAGATAAAACCGATCTCATCCAAGTTTTGTTTCCTTTCGGCTGACAGTTTGCCATTACCAGCCATTGTTCGCTGCGCACTGCACCAAGCTCCAAGCCGATACCCCTGATAAACAGCATCATTAGATGGCATTTTCCCATATTCTTTCATATATTCAATCAAAAGATGATAGTGATGATACCATCTTTCTTCTTTTTGATCCCAGATAAAGCCAATTTCATCTAATTTCTGTTTTCTCGCAGACGACATTGCACCGTTTCTTTGCTGCATGCGCTGTGCGGTACACCATTTTCCAAGATAAATGCCTTCATAGCATACATCATAAAATGGAAAATCACCATATTCAGCGATATATCGACATAGCGTCTCGTATGTAAATTCCCACGGACTTTCAAAAGTATTCCGAAGTTCTGTCAGAATACTGCGAATATCACGGATATAGTCAAATATTTCAAATTCAATTTCCATATCGCCAGAAATGCCATTTTCTCTGCCAGTGAGCATAATTTGTTCGTATTGTTTTGCTGTATCACTCGTCTCAAAATTATTGACAATGTCAAAAATTACAGGATTTTGCAGTGAACATGACAACGCCCTGCCGAGTTGCTGATAAAACACATTTGCCGATTGTGTCGGGCGGAGCATAATTACGCCGTCAATATTATCAATATGGATTCCCTCGTTCAGCATATCAATGCAAAATAGAAGTTTTAAGGCTGATTTGTCATCATCTTTGCAGAAATTTGTAAATTCCTTTTCAGAATTTCTGTTCGTATTGTAAACCGCATATTTGTGCAGATTCCGGTTGACATCGGAAAACCAGTCATCGCTATCATAAAAAATTTCACTCAATTTTTCAGTATCCGGGCAAAACACAATATATTTTCCGGATTTATTTTTTATATGTCGATTGAAAACAGTTTCAATTCCGCAATCCAACGAAGAAATCATAGATTTTGCTTTTTGCAATTTCCCTGCAAGAAAAAGTTTCAGCCGGGGATTCTCTGTTTTTTCAGCTTTTTGTTCCAATTCAGCAATTTCTCCCCAGAAATTGAAAATTGTTGTGACATAGACCGGCAAAGGCAAAATTTGTAACTGAATCGCCTCTGCAAGCGACATATTCACCGCATAATTTGAGGAAAATAATTCCTCTGCCATATCCCGCAAAGAATCTAAATAGCGGATCGGTGTTGCCGATGTGCCAAAAATTTTACACCGATGACATGCCAAAAAACGCTGTATTCCCTCATTCCACGTTGTCGCACCAAGTCGGTGAAATTCGTCCGTAATCAGATAGTCACAAGGAATTTCTTCCGGATTCTGAAATTCATAAAGAGAAGTATATGTCATGAAATTACAATTTTCAAGGCTGACATTGCTTGATTTTGCATGATTTTTGATTTGCCCGAAAACATAATTGTTAGGTGCAGTAATAAGAAAATTCTTTTCCGGATTATCCTCAATCAATTTCAGAATCAGAAAACTTTTCCCTGTTCCTGTAGGTTGAACGGCACAAACACGGTCATTTTCCACAAACATAGATACCATTTTCTGATATGTTTCTGCGTTATGCTGATGTAAAATAACCATATTGCACCACCTTGACTTTATTCTTCAATCCGATTACACCGCACTGTCACACGGGCATTGCCGGCATAATTGCAGGTAAACAGACTTACATCATATTCTGATGAAATCATTTCTTCAATTGCCGTTGGTTGAAGAGTTTCAACAATTTCAACCTGATAATCAAATTCATTTCCCACAGCATCAATGAAAATTACATCATCGCCGTTTTGTAAATCTTTTATATTTCTGAAATGCGTGCTGTAATTGTGGGCACAGATCACCAAATTATTTTTATAAACAGAACCCTCATATCGGCATGGAGAAATTTTCATCTGCGTATAATCCCAATTTTCTGCAACAGGCAGTTCAATTCCAAGTGCAGGAATGGTCAATGTGCCGATATATGGCACATCGTCTATAACAATTACCGGCATAGGTGTATCAGGCGAAATTGTCGTTTCTTCGACAATTTCGCCTGTAATGCCTGTAGGAAGTGACGGTTCTTCCATAGATTCTATCTGTTTTTCACGTTCGCTGTTGAATTTTTCCAGAATATTGAAAGCAGACTCCTTTGCACGAGCATCTTCATTCAAATTATACGCCGTCAATCCGGCTGCCGCTGCCATCAACACCATTCCCGACAGCATGAAGAACATCTTTTTACTCTTTTTCATTGTTATCTCCGGCAACAAATCCAATCAAGAATAAAAACAAACCGAAAAGAAACAATATCGGCACAGGATACCAGAGCTGTCCCGTCTGTGGGAGTGTTGGCTGTTTCCCATTTCCACCGCCTCCTCCGACGGTAGTCGTTTTTGTCTTTCCTGATGATGAGGAATTACCGCCCGGCTTGGTTGATGAAGTTATTGTTTCTTGGGTGTCAGTACCTGTTTCATCTGTAGAGATACTTGTTACTGTTGTGGTAGTTGTTTGCGTTTCAGAAGTGTCAGTCGTTGTGGAAATTCCGGTATTTGTTTCAACTATACTGGAAGCACTTCCTTTGTTCGTCAGTGTGAATGTCTGCTCGTCAAGTACCAAGGAAACTGTATATCCAGCCGGAATCACAGACTCCACAACATTCCAGTCATAACGGGGATCAAGTTGATTCCATGTATATTCCCAATTGTTTTCATCAGAAAGAATTTTCTCATCATACAAAGTTTCATTTTGAAATAGCTGAACTGTCACAGATCCGGGACGGTATGCATTTTGATCATCATCCCAGATTTTTTTCACAGTCCGTGATGTTGGCTGATTTATGTTAGAGGCATCAGCAGTGATTGTATATTTTACACCTGCTGTGACTGTAGAACCCTCAACATTTTTGAAATCAATCAATGTCGGCTTAGGTGTGTACACCAAGTCGTCTATTATCATTGAAGCTCCGGTAACAAGGTAAATTCCATCCGGCAGCCCTGTGAAAGTCACACAGCCTAAACTATCTGTTTTCCCAACGGAAACAGGCTCTGCGATGCCTGTCATGCTATATGCTGCAAGTGTAGTGGCAAGACGATTGACATTTTGGCTGTCGGAAAGATCGCCTACTTCAACACTAAGATCTGCGAATCCGTCTGTCAATTCACCGTCTGCATTCATAGCATAATATAGCTTGAATGATGCTCCTGAAATTGGCTGTGATTCAACAGTAAACTTTATTATGATCGAATATTTTTCAGTTTCCGCATTTGCGGCAATGCTGAAACATAACAGACTTACCACAGAAAGCATTATAGCAAAATATTGACATAATTTTTTGATACGCAAAATAAATCACCTCTTTTTTCGTGTGCGATGTGCGGAAATTACTACTGAAAACAAAACCACTGGAATTTCACAAATAATCAGAATAATTTTTGTGTCAACCGGTTTTGCACCGGATTGTATCATGAGTTCTTCTTCCGCCTCCTCCTCTTTCAGCAATTCGCCATGAATCAGAAGTCTGTGCGAATTGATGCCATAGGGTGTACAGGTCACAAGCGTGCAATAGTTTTTCCCTTCAAAAAGGCGTAAAGACTGCACGTCTGTCGGTTCAACCGTCTCAATGCCGTTCACCCTGTAAACATAGGATTCATTCAGGACGTAAAAAATGAACGTGTCGCCGACATTCACCTTGTCCAGATCTGTGAACAATAACGCTGACGGCAAACCACGATGTCCCGAAACTACCGCATGCACCGTTTCCCCGTCAATCGGGAATGATGAACCTTCAATATGCCCTGCGCCTTCCTGCAAAACCGCATCACTTGTGCCGTGGTAAACCGGAAGCATAATATCCGCTGTGGGCACTCTGATATATCCGATGATGCCGTCGCCGGTAATATCCAGAACAGAATAGTATTCTTCCAGTAACTCCGGCGGCAAATTCATCAACATATATTGACTGGCGGTCAGCTTTTTGTTAAATTCTTCCGCTTTTTCCAGATACGTGGAATAATCCTCCTCCGGAATATTTTCCGCCGACGAGACATAATTGAAAATCGCTCGTCTTTGCCGTTGGGCATTGATGTAATTGCTGACTGACGGATACAGCAGCAGGGACAGACCCATGACCAGCATCAGAAAGGCAAGAAATGACAATATCCGCTGTTTCATGTGAGTCTCTCCTTGCTGCTGCAATGAGGGTTGCCCCTCATCGCAGCAAATTGTTTTTACCTCGTTACTTTTTTCTTTGACAGGAAGAACAGCACGCCCGAAAGCGCAATGCCAGCTACGCCGAAAATGTAGAACCAGATTGTACCGACACCACCGGTCGATGGAAGGTCAATATACTTGAAGTTGGCAACAAGCATATTTGCACTGCCGTCGGTATCAGCATCTTTTACCTCTCTAATGTCTACCGGCTTGTCAAAGCTGAATGAACCATCTGTATCCTGATCAGATGCTGCGCCTGAAAGTTTGCCGGTGTATTCTTCCTTAGTATCTTTAGCTGCTGTAAGTGTAATTGTAAATGGATTGATTTTTGCATAATCAGCAGCAGATGTTGCAGTCTCGGCGATTGTGTAAGTTATGTCATTATCAAGACCGGAGATATTGAGAACACCACCTGACAGAGATGTAATGTTGTAAACTTCTGTAGATTCTGCTGTATCAGTATATTTTTCAAGCCATTTTTCATCAAATTTTGATTTATCAGTAACATCAGTCAAATCTATGTTATCCCATGTTTTAATGCTATAATATCCTTTTTCCTTAAATATAGTAGGTAAATTTTCAGGTGTTGTAATAGGACCTGCTACAGTTGTAAATTTAGCAATCTGCCAACCTGTAATAGTGCCTCCCTCTCCTTTTATCGGACGTACAACTGCAAATTCTGCGCCTTTCAGCACTGCGTCTCCTTCCGCTTTACCTGTTCTGAGATATTCAGCCGCATCAACTTTCACAATGTCAAGACCAAAAGTGTAAACAGTAGCTTCGTCAGGAGTTGTTTCGTCAGTATCACCATAAGATTGTGGGTTGTCGGAATAAGTGAGAACTGCCTTGTTTTTGTTACCGTCAGCAGGGCTTACTATTGCATTTTCATTGACAACAGCGGTGTAGTCGATGTAAATAACTGATTTTTCACCGAGAGTATAAGTTTTGCCATCAGCATCAGTAATTACAATTTCTTTCAGGCAAGGGAATGTAACTGTTAGTTCATTTTTACCATCAGTAGTATTATATACTTCTGTGTAAGCTTCTTCTATCTCTTCATGTTTTGTATGTGTTCCGTCTTTTTTACATGATTTTGTTGTAATTGTATATTCTTTACCATCATCATCTGTAACAAGTTCACCAGTAGTAGAATTATATACGTTTTTTACTTTTACAGTTACATAATATTTACCACCTGAGGAATCAGAATTCTCTTTCAATGTAAGCCCCTTGCTAAGAGTATCAGTAAATTTATACTGATAACCGCCGAGGAATAAATCATAGTTGCTTGGGAGTGTGCCTGTCAGGCGGAATTTCACTTCATCGCCCACGCCTGCGGCTTCTGTTTCATATAATTTTCCGTCAGTTCTGACAACGTTTTTGTCAAGTTTTGGAACGCCCTCTTTCAAAACCTGAGTTACATTGTTTACAACGAACAGCATACGAGCAGAGTAGGCTGCATCTTCTACTTCAACGTCTGTACGGTCAAGAATCATGTAATAGCCGGCAGGAACATTTTCTATTTTATAATTCTTATAGTTGGAGGTTTCCCAACTACCAGCGTAATATCTCGATATGTAACCGGGATTTTTATATGTGCCACCTGTACCTTGTCCAAAACCGCCGAGAATATCATTAAATGCCTGTAACCATTCGTGGTCTGGATGATCTACAAGAACATCAGCAACAGCTACAGCAAGCTTATCATAGTTTACTTGATTATCATTAGTAATATTAGTAACTTTTCCATCCTCTACTTTAATAGTTACTTCAGTTGTACCATCTTTGACATAAGCTGAATCAAGTGTAATAGTATCAGATGAATCAGTACTAAAGAAACCTGTATCAAAGCCATCAAAATCACCAAAAGCATAATTATAACTGCCAGATTTTGCCTGTGAAAGAGCGTAAACAAATCCAAGTATATTTTGATGTATTGTTGCTTCCGTTGCACCTTCCTCGCCCTCGACACCGAACGCATTACCCCACTTTATATCGGTAATAGGAATTGCTTTTCCTTCTGTTCCGGGGTTAATAGGATATTCAGCAGAAGGGGCAATATCGTTATAATTATTACCCTTTACTGTACCTTTAAAAATTTGATATGCTCCATATTCAAATTTGTCACAATTTTTACTGTCTATTTCAGGGTAACCTGGAGGAGTAGTTAAAGTAATAGTATAATCACCAGATGGAGTGGTAATTGGTTTGTCATCTGCACGGTGCGAATGTCCATCCGCCCACGCCGTCAAACTTGACGTGACAAGCAGAGACACGGACGCAGTGATTCCCAAAACTCTTTTCAGGAGTTTCTTCATAAAAATCAATCCTTTCTTATCGCAATCGTTACTCCAGACTCGCCGGAGTAGGCAAAATTCTGATCAGCAATTTTCCTTTGACTTGCCGTGCATCCACAAAGCCGACAACGGTACTTCGTGAATCAATTGACGTTCGTCTATTGTCCCCCATCACGAAATAACTGTTTTCTGGCACTGTTACGGGATATGCAACAGTACTGTTTCCTGCACTGCGTGTGTTAAGATATGGCTCATCGAGTTTTTCACCGTTCACACTGACAATGCCGTTTTCATCAACGGAAATCTGGTCGCCGCCAAGCCCGACAACACGTTTACAGAGAAAATTGCCATTCTTTGAAAATATACAAATATCACCTCTTTCTAATGATGATGTTTTCCGGACAATCACAATATCGCCGTCGAAAAGCAGTGGGCTCATGGAATCGCCGTAAATCCTCATCACCGAAAATACGTAGGTCAGCAGCAGAATGACAACTGCAAACGTGATCAATGCACTTGCCATTGCTGCGCTCAGAACCTTCAAAAATCTATTTTTTCGGATATTTCTCTTCCCCCTTTCTCAACGCTGCTGCTCATCGCTGATTTTGCGTTTTTTGCGGTAGAATATTGCGAAATATAATCCAGCTGCTACAATAAACATGATGCCGCAGTAGATTATGATATTGATTCCCGTTCTGCCTGTTCCGCCTGCTGACGGAAGTGCATGCGGAAATTCGTTGACGAAATCCACGTGAGATGCAGGATTTAATTGAATATCCTCGTTTGTCTCATTTGAAAACACAAAATCGTCCTTGTCATCCATGTTGTTGTGGGCGGAGTAAAAGACTTCTCCTGTTTCGATTGTTTCGATTACTTGCCATGTTCCTTCCGGCAAACCGGTGATGACCACTTTTTCGTTATGTTTTAACTTGAGCGTTTTGGTATATATGCCGCCACCGGAATCATCAAATTTGATTGATGTTAAGTCAGTATGACTATCATCTAATTCCCATTTGTCACCTACAAGTTTATACCACTTCAATTCAAAACCTATTTTGTTTTTGTCGTTAAAATCTGACATATTATCCCCATCAGAATCAGGCTTGAAAGTAATGGTAAATTCCCATGAGCGATCTAAATCTTCTTTTTTGTCAGTATTTGTCACTGTTTTTGAAATTGCAAGGCTGTTTGGATCAGCAGACAGCAGGATAATTCCGAGACGGTCTTTGGCGTAGTCATTTTTTTCATCTACCAAGTGGCTGTAGCTTTTTGTGTTAGATAATTCTGTTCCATTGATTTTTCTGCTATCAACAGTGCCAAAATAAAATGTTAATGTTTGAATATCACTTTCTTTCTTCCTGTTGCTTTCAGCGGTATTCTTCGGAGCATTGTCCGTTCCACCGTTTTTGATGAGGTATTCGTCAACACCTGTGCTGTCCGGTGCGGTCTGGCTCGCATTGTAAACGCTTTCAGGGAATTTGTCGTAAGTGTAGCTTTCGGGGGCGTTGTCGATTTTCAGGTATTTGAAGTATTCGGCAGCATCATGTTCATTTTTACCCATTTGGAATTTTGGAACACTTAATGGATTGTCTGTTGTATCAATTACATAAGTGCCGATCGGGAGGGCATCTTTCGCAAAAAAGCCGTCATCGGTTATAGACTTGTATGTATCGCTTCCGCTGTCTACTTCAACATTTTCCAGCTCTGCCCATACCTGATAGAGCGTGTTTGCTTGCGGATTTTTGGGAAGGTCGGTGATCCGGAATGTCAGCTGATATTTTTTGCCATCATCAGTTGTGTCCGCATTCATATCCTTAACATCAGCGTTATACGGCAATGGGTCGATCGGGTCGTCATAGTAGCGTGTTGCGATAATTTTGTATTCTTTTCCAGATTTGATCGGTGATTCGTTTTGCTTCAGATATGTCCCGTCCACGATAAGTTCCAGTGCAAGTGCTCCGTTGACAACGTCCTTGACATAGGTGGTGTTTGCAACGAGGGAACATACATTTTCCTTTGAATTTGTGCCTGTAAAAGCACCTGTCTGATCTGTGATCTGATCTCCCTTCTTGTCAGCAAAACCTACGTTTTCAGGCGTTTGGG
>CANRJB010000040.1 GCA_947630845.1 uncultured Clostridia bacterium | reverse complement strand
CCAAAAACATATAGATTTACAGAAGAACAGAGAGAAGAGTTGTACGCAGCAGAAAAGAAAAACAAGGATAAAAATGTACATAAAAGATTGGTTGCATTATAACAAATATAAAAAAGGATGTCAACCTCTCAGTTTTGAGAGGTCAACACCCTTTTGTTTCAGATGATTTAATTTATAAATGTTACAGACGTTCTCAGTAAAAATAGTTTTACTGATTAGTCCTCACGGCGTTTCTTGGAGACAGTGATGAGAGCGATGCCGGCAGTAGTCAGAAAAGCTGCACCAAATCCCATTGCTGCGGTCAGGGGAGATGTAATGCCTGTCTGCGGAAGATTGACCGCAGGGCCGTCAGATGCAGTACCTTCGCCCGTTACGGTGTTGATTGTGTAAGTATCCAAAACTTCGCCATTTTCACCATACAGGATAATCGTAACTGTACCATCTGTATTTTCTGTATATTCATAGTTAGCAGCTTTTATACCGGTCTTAGACCTGTAATCATTGATTGCCCATGTGCAGAACGTTTCATTGGAAGCATACGGTTTTTGTGTCGTAGTGACTTCGGTTGTTGTAGTTTCAGTTGTAGCAGCTTCGGTTGTTGTAGCTTCGGTCGTAGCTTCAGTTGTTGTGGTTTCGGTTGTTGTTGATTCAGTTGTTTCTGTTGCAGAAGTTGCTTCTATCGTGGTTGTTTCAGTCGTGGTGGTTTCTGGGGTAGTTGTTTCCGGTGTTGTAGTGGTTTCCGGTTCGGTTGATTCTGCCAAAGCAACAAATGGATTGCCGTTGTTTTCCGCATATTGCTGTGCGTAGGAATCTTCCGGTGCATGGATCGTGATCGCTGACGGGATCGTGTTGGAGCTGTTTGTGTTCACAACGCAGTCCTTATTGAGGATATAAATATCCTTTACCGAAGCATTCTGGAAAGCTGCCTGTTCAATGTTTTTCACACTTTCCCCAAGCGTGATGGTTTCTAAATTCTGTGCAAAGAGGAAAGCACCGCTTGCAATGGAAGTAACGGTGTCGGGAACAGTCCATTCCGCCTGTTCAGCGGCTGTCGGGTACAGAAGGAGCTTGTTTGTTTGATTATCCGAATACATATCCTGTTCATAGAGTACACCGTCTTCTGTGTAGAATTTTTCATTCTCTTCTGAAATGGTGTAAGCAGTGATGCCGTAATTTCCGCCAAATGCGTAGGTTTCCAGCGTCTGAAGGCTTGCAGGGAGATGAATTTCACCGCTGAGGTTGCACAGCCCGAAAGCATACTCTGCGATAGACTCGACAGAATCCGGCAAATTGACTTCCGCCAGTTCCGTGTCTTTGTAGAAAGCAAGGCGTTCAATGGTTTTCAGTCCATCGGGCAGCGTTACCTGTTTCAGTGCCGTGCATTCGTTAAAAGCACCCTCTCCGAGGAAGGTGAGAGAAGCGGGCAGCTGCACATCGGTGAGTGATGAACACAAGTTGAAGGCAGCCTTGTCAATGCTTGTTACCGTGTCGGGAATCGTTATTTTTTCGAGAGTGTTGCATTCACTGAAAGCGTACTCATAAATTTCGCCAAGCACCATCATTCTTGTGCCGCCGCCATTGGTAGCCTCCAGTGCAGCCGGCAGTGTGACCTCTTTCAGTGTTTTGTCTGCACACGAATGGACGGTGATGTATTCCTTGTCATAGTCCTCCGGAAGGTAGCCTAACAAAGAATACGTACCGCTGCGCCTGTAGCTGATGCCGTCGATCACTTCTCCGGATTTGTCATTGATGCTTGCGGAAGCTTGCAGAATACTGCTGTTCTGTGCAGGTCCTGCATAGCACGTAATACCGGAAAGCGTGACAGCCATTGCCAAAAGCCCTGCAATCATTTTCCTGTTTTTCATCATAGAAAAACCACCTTTCTTTCATTTGTAAAATATAAAAAACCGCATGGTTCGGGCACATAAAAATGCACCGTCATCATGCGGTTTATTAACATATTTAACTTTATAAAAGGACACAGTTTGGTCAAGTCTATCCGTCCATCATAAGCGTGCCAGATTTTCATGACCTTGTCACCCCTTTTCACAAAATTCACAAAGAAAGATTCTTCTTTTTTCTGCAACCTTAATTATAACACATTTCTTACTCCTTGTCAAGAGAAAATCAAATTTTTGATATTTTAGACAAATGGCACAGTCTTCTCTTTATTCTTTTGGTGAAAAAACAGCAAATCCATTCAGCTCACTTTTTGTATTTTCTCGACAACAACCTGACGCTGTGTGCCGTCATCTGTACAGGTGATAATTGTCACCCTGTCATCTCCGAAATTGTTCAATATCCACATGGCATTTGGTTCAACAATAAAGGACTCCTCCGTTATATAGGTACAGCAGTTGTCACCTTTTGGAGTCCTGATTTGGTTTCAACTATGCTTGTTTGAGGAATTTATTAACAGGCTAAACAAAAAAAGACCGATACTGGTCTTTTTTTGCTGTGTTATCTATTTGGTACACAAAGATGGTCTGAGTGACGGGACTTGAACCCACGGCCTCTACCACCCCAAGGTAGCGCGCTACCAACTGCGCCACACCCAGACCTTTTATAAGGTACGATAGCACCCTACTTTTGTTATTATACCACATTCCATGTTCTTTGTCAAGTCCAAAATGCAGCAATTGGCAGATTAGACAAAACTTGTAACAGTTTTGTTAAATGTTTATTTGATTTTATACAGCAAACTTGACTTATGCAAATATAGTCAAAATCATGCATAATGGAATCATGCTAAGAATTTGAACCACGGCGAGTACCAGTTGAGTGATACGTCCTCGTCTTCTATAGGCTAAAATGGAGTGACTAAGGCACATCCAAAATGGTCTATGGCGTGAGTTGAAATAGAAAGCTGATTTCTCCTTGAAATGTACAAAACCATCAATGATGTTAATCGTGGCGGTATATATGTGGCACTTAAGCAAACAAAAAGTATTGGCTTTACAACAATTGCTACAACTATAATAAATATTACTATTGATTTACTATTTATTAAATACATTGGTATTTTTGCAGGCTCTATATCTACCCTTGTAAGTTACTTGGCATTATTTATTTTTCGTGCAAAAGACATTAGGCGTTTTATAAGCATAAAGTATGAATTAAAAACAATATTATCTATTGTTATTTTGCTATTATTCTTCTGTGCTATAAATTATTTTAGAATAATCTGTTTGGATATCGTAAATATGCTATTAGCTATATCTTTTTCTTGTATCTTGAATAAAAAGGCTATAGGTGATATGTTTTCTTTAATAAAAAAATAATCGATGAAGATATAAGCTTGATTGAAATAAATTAAGAATGTAATAGGTGTAATAGGCGCAGAAAACAGTCATAAAGGGGAATTGGATATAGCTGTTGGAGGGGTAGTAAGGTGGTAGTCAAACTAATTGTAAAATGTCATTAAAGGAGGAAAATAGCTATGTCTATAAAACAGAACACCTCAAAACCCATGCAAAAAGTCCTCCTCAAAGACTATACACAATGTGCAAAGTGCATAAAGTTTATGAAAATCAGGAAATGCCTGACAGATGCTAAACTTAACCCATCTAAGGCAGTATATTATTGCCCTTGCTGTGGTGATCGATTTCGAAGATTTGAAACTGGATATTTTACAAGGATGACAACTGTCTATAATGTAGCGATTTCCCTCCGTGACAGCAGTGATATGCCCAACATTCAGCAGCCATTTTTGCAGGATAATGACGTCGACCAGATCAACATAACTGTCTGCATTTGTATCAGCTCTGCGCCTGTCGTGACGATTCAGAAAAGGCGTGACAACTTCTTTTTTCAGCAAGGAAAGATCAAACACATGGTTCTTACCTTCTTCACATCACTGGTATCACATCTCAGGTAATTATTTTATCTGGATAATATGGAAACAAGCAAAAAAGCACTGTCTGCAATCAACAGACAGTGCAATTTTTATGCCGTTTTTAGTTTAACAGAATTCGTTTGAGCATTGCCAGATCGAAAATATTCAGCTCCGCATCGCTCAGAACATCGAGAGCATATGCCTGCTCTCCGATGATTTGCTTTACACCGAGCAGATATTTCTGCATGAGTACCACGTCCGCAACCGTTACTGCCCCGTCTTTGTTCACATCGCCCTTACAGCCAACCACAGATGCCGCTTTCACTTCAACCGGGCGAATCAGAATATAGCAGATATTGATTGCCTTGTCCTCCGAACGGATGCTGATTTTTAACTCGCCGCCCGTCACTTCGACTTCTCCCTTGACCGCCGTGCCATCTGTCGGGGCGTTTGTGATGATTGCCGCTTCTTTCCCCGTTCCGGAACTTGCATATACCGTCGGATTTTTGGAACAGCCCCACGGGTCGGCAAATGCCATCTCTATAGAATATGTCCCGTCCGGCAGCGAAAATCCATAGTCGAGATGCCGGGCAATGTCGTTTTCATACTGGTTTTTTGTGTAGCGATAGCTCTTTGCCTTGTCTGTGCCGTCAGCGGTCTGAAATTCATCTGGCCATGTATTGGCAGTATAGATGCCCTTCGATTTTCCCGAACCATTGTACTGGTCGGTCGGGTCGTCGATTAGTCCCCATACGCACCCGGTGACTTCATCTGCACCGTAAAGCTGTTCTGTCACGCTGTTGTACATGCCCAGCTTATCCCGCCCGGAAAGCGTGTCGGTGTTATGGTCGCCGCAGTCCACAAAATAGGCAATACTACTGTCATTGTCATACAGCGGTGTAACTGCCTCCATGTAGAGGAAATCGCAGACCTTTGCAGATTCCACCACTGTGCCGTCCGCAGAGAATGTCACATCAAGCACGTTATGTTCCGTGCCGTCTGCCGTGACCGGATAAATGCAGCGTGTCCGTACATCGTCCGGTACGACCAGTTTCAGGTCATACACTTCCTCTGTGCCGGAATAGTCCAATGTTCCGGCGTAGAGAATGGCATCTCCCACACGAATGCGCAGTGTCTTGCCGTTGTCCGCCTTGCGCAGTTTGGCATGAAGCACAAGCATCGGTGCGCTGTCATCCACTGCCATCCGGTAAGTGAACCAGCCGCC
>CANRJB010000039.1 GCA_947630845.1 uncultured Clostridia bacterium | reverse complement strand
GTCCACAGCACCTATTTCTATTATACCACATTTGATGAAAGGAGAGTATGATTTAGGGCTAACTATATCATACAAGTGAATATCATGAAGAAAATTGTTGTACTGGTATCCGGAGGCGGAACGAATCTGCAAGCTTTGATCGATGCGCAGAACAGGGGAGAACTGCGTGGCGGAAAAATCACCTGCGTGATCTCGTCAAGAGCAGATGCCTATGCACTCAAGCGTGCCCGAAAAAATGACATCCCGACACGTGTCGTTCCCCGTAAGGACTATCCGGACAATGCATCTTACAGCAAAGCACTGCATGAAGCTTTGTTTCAGGAATATGCCGACCTGATCGTGCTTGCCGGGTTCATGACGATTTTAGACAAGCGTATCATTCAGGCATATAAGAACAGGATCATCAATGTGCATCCGTCCTTGATACCGTCCTTTTGCGGTGATGGGTTCTATGGATTGCACGTACATGAAAAAGTCCTGCAAAGGGGCGTCAAGCTTACGGGCGCAACGGTACACTTTGTAACAGAGATTTGCGACGGCGGACCGATCATCCTGCAAAAAGCAGTGGAAGTCCGCAATGATGACACGCCTGAAATTCTGCAAAGGCGTGTCATGGAAGAGGCAGAGTGGAAGCTCCTGCCGGAGGCAGTGAGTCTGTTCTGTGAGGGCAGACTGACTGTATGTGACGGCAGGGCTTACATAGATTACAAGGAGGTTTCTAAATGAAAGCATTGAACATCTATGAGGAGTTGCAGGGCAATTCCTATCCGGGCAGAGGTATCATCATCGGCAGATCAGCAGACGGTAAGTCCGCGGTGACTGCCTATTTCATTATGGGCAGGAGCGTAAATTCCCGCAACCGGGTATTTACTGAAACAGAGGATGGCATTCGCACCGAAGCTGCCGATCCGTCCAAGCTGACCGATCCGCATCTCATCATCTATTCTCCCGTGCGTGTCCTCGGCAACAAAACCATCGTCACCAACGGCGACCAGACAGATACCATCTATGAACTTATGGATAAGCAGCAGACCTTTGAACAGGCTCTCCGCACCCGTGAATACGAGGACGATGCTCCCAACTATACGCCCAGAATTTCTGGTATCATGCATATCGGGGACGGACTTTACAACTATGCCCTGTCCATCCTGAAATCTGCTGACAGCAATCCGGACAGTGTGCAGCGTTTTACATTCTCCTATAATAACCCGATCGCAGGATATGGGCATTTCATCCACACCTACATGGGTGATGGCAATCCGCTGCCAAGTTTTGAAGGTGAGCCTAAGAAAATTACCATTCCGGATGATATGGATGAATTTGCAGAAAAGCTCTGGGATGCGCTGAATGAGGATAATAAAGTTTCACTGTTTGTGCGATATATCGACATTGCAACCGGTGTGGCAAAGTCTAAGATCATCAACAAGTATTCAAAATAAAAAGGATTATTTTTATAGTACATAAAAAAACAGGAGGAAATTTCCATGACTAACGAAATGCTTTTGAAATATGGCTGTAACCCGAACCAGAAGCCGTCTAAGGTATTTATGCAGGATGGCAGTGATCTGCCTATTACTGTTCTGAACGGCAAGCCGGGTTATATCAATCTGCTTGATGCCCTGAACGGGTGGCAACTCGTTAAGGAGCTGAAAGCTGCAACAGGGATGTGCGCTGCGACATCTTTCAAGCATGTATCTCCGGCAGGTGCTGCTATTGGCAGACCACTGAGCGATACATTGAAAAAAATCTACTGGGTAGATGATCTGGGCGAATTATCGCCGCTTGCCTGTGCCTATGCAAGGGCAAGGGGAGCGGACAGAATGTCCTCTTACGGCGATTTTATCGCATTGTCCGATAAGGTGGATGTCTGCACGGCAAAGATGATCCAGCGTGAAGTGTCCGATGGCATCATTGCACCGGCTTACGATGAAGAGGCACTTGAGATACTCAAGTCCAAACGCAAGGGGACGTACTGCATCCTGCAAATGGATGAAAATTACAAGCCGAACCCCATTGAGCACAAGCAGGTTTACGGCGTGACATTCGAGCAGGGGAGAAATGAACTCGATATCAATCGTGAATTGCTTGCAAATATCGTCACAGAAAACAAGAATATTCCGGATGAGAAACTCGACGATCTGCTGATCTCACTGATTACGCTGAAATACACGCAGTCCAATTCCGTTTGCTACGTCAAGGACGGGCAGGCAATCGGTATCGGCGCAGGGCAGCAGTCAAGAATCCATTGCACACGGCTTGCCGGACAGAAGGCAGATAACTGGTGGTTACGTCAGAGTCCGCAGGTGCTTGGCTTACAGTTTGTAGATGAGATCCGCCGTGCTGACCGGGACAATGCCATTGATGTCTATATCGGAGATGAGTATGAGGATGTACTGCGTGAAGGCGAGTGGCAGCGTATTTTCAAGGTGAAGCCGCCCGTTTTCACAGTCGAGGAAAAGAAGGCATGGCTTGCACAGAATCAGGATGTATGTTTAGGTTCGGATGCATTCTTCCCGTTCGGCGACAATATTGAGCGTGCAAGAAAAAGCGGTGTTGCCTACATTGCAGAACCGGGCGGTTCTATCCGGGATGACAATGTGATTGAAACCTGCAACAAGTATGGCATTGCCATGGCATTTACCGGAATCCGGTTGTTCCATCATTAACATACACGAGGAAAACCATGGAAAAAATCACTGTCACCAAAAATCTTGCCCTGATTGCGGCTATCTTCTTCTGTGCGTACTTTGTCGCCGGAGTAGCACTGCTGCTGTGGTATCCTGTCAATTTTCAAAATCTTTCCCCCGGTTTTGAGGCGTTGCCATGGCAGCTCAACGGAATATATCTGCTCTATGCTGCGCTGAAAACTTTGCCTTATGCTGCAATCGCTTTCTGGAATTATGCGCAGAAACAGATTACCAGAAACAAGGCACTGGGGACACTGATTGTGACAGGTGTGCTGTATGCTGTTCCCCTTGCAGCAATTCTGAGGGGATTTATCAATATCATTCTCAAGCTTTATGATACAGAGGTATTCGCTTGCTACAGTTCCATGCTGTCAACGTACTCGCAGTTTTCTCCGCTTGGCACGGTGGGGCTGATTCTGCTTTGCTGTTCATCAGCAATAGAACTGTATGCAGTCACGCAGAAAACAGGCGGGACAATATGAACCAGAGTATGCGCCGGAAAGACAGGGAAGTCACAGAATTTTCCGCCATTCTGCAAAT
>CANRJB010000038.1 GCA_947630845.1 uncultured Clostridia bacterium | reverse complement strand
CATCCGGCAGCAGATAATGGCTACAAGGGCGGACTTGCGAGCCTGAAAAAAGGCAGTCAGCCTGATATACAAGAGCCTGTACATCAAATGGAACAGGTAACGCAGCCTGATTTTGACTCTGCCGGTTCCGATTCTATGGGTGGAACAAATCTGCTTGGTGAGGGAACAGAATATATGCCGCAGAATCCTCCCATACAGCCTCCTCCACGCAGACCAGAGTACAGTGGTACGATCATGTTGAAAGCTGAACCGGCAGCTGCACCTGCCCATACAGAAACCATGACGCAGGGAGCCGGTAAGTACGGTGCAACGATCCTGCTTATGCCTGAGGAAAGGAAGGCATTGCTTGTGCGAAAAAAAACGCAGGAGCGGCTGAGTATTGACAAAACGGAATTTACCATTGGCAGGGATATACCGGGATTGGATCTTGATCTGCACGAGAACGTATACATTGGACACAGACATGCCAATATCGTCCGGCGTGATGACGAATTTTATCTGACAGATCAACATGCTGTCAACCGTACCTATCAGAACGGAGCAAGGTTGGAAATGGGAGAGGAAAGAAAACTGAATGACGGTGACACGATACGTCTCGCCAATGAGGAATTTACATTCCATATTCTTTGACCGATGCATTTCCCGTTGTTTTTGCGTTAGTGGGATGCTGATACTGATTTCCGATCATCCTGCCGCAATAGGATGATAAGAAAACATCTGCGGCGGCTTGAACAGTTGATGTTTCAACAGGTGGAAAGGCAATCGGGATAACATGCTGTTATGGGTACGAAAGGGGATGATAAATTTGGAATATGTTGCATTTGCTGAAACAGACATAGGTGCTGCGAAAGAGGTCAATCAGGACAGCTTTGGAGTCAAGATTGTGGAGACGAGACTGGGGAAAATGGCATTTGCCATATTGTGCGACGGAATGGGAGGACTTTCCAGCGGAGAGATAGCCAGTGCTGCCGTGGTGAGGGAATTCGAGAACTGGGTCGTTCAGCGATTACCGGAGTTGTGTGACAATGAGCTTACGGCGAAGATCTTACAGCAGGAGTGGACGGAATTATTAGAGAAATGCAACTTTTGGATCGGTATTTATGGAAAAGACAAAGGGATCACTCTTGGAACAACTGCAGCGATTCTGTTGGTGACAGAAAGCTATTTCTTCTGCATGCATATCGGAGACACCAGAATTTATATGATCGACTCGCAGGTAAAACAGCTTACCCGGGATCATACTGTCGTGGTGAGGGAAGCGGAAATGGGCTTGATTACAGAAGAACAGGCGAGAAATGACCCAAGAAGATGTGTGCTGCTGCAATGCATCGGAGCATCTCAGGTAATTGAACCATCATTCCTGATAGGAGAGACTGAAAAGAATGCAGTGTATATGCTCTGCACAGACGGTTTCTGGCACGAGATCACAGAGGCGGAAATGCAGCAATATTTTGACCCTTCCGTCACCAATGAGCCTAAACAGATCGGACAGAATGTCCGCCGTATGATTGAATGGAACAAGCAGCGGCAGGAAAGGGATAATATTACAGTAGCAGTTATCAGAACAAGGGCATAGGTGAAAATATGCTGAAACCAGGGACAATTTTAAAAGGGAAATATCTTATCTGTGAGGAGCTGGCGCACAGTCGTATGAGTGATGTGTATGCCGCCCAGTCCGAGGGAAAAAACTATGTTGTCAAGGTACATCACCATCCGGAGGGAGTCGCAGTAATCGAACCAGAGGTGCTGAAAAAGGCAGTGCATCAAGGAATACCGGATTTTGTTGATGTGTTTTCTGATACGGAAGGGTATGTCCTCGTGATGTCTCGCATCGAGGGGGTAACGCTGGAGCAGATTTTTCAGGAAATGGGTCGGCAGCCGGAAGCTTTGGTGATGGACTGGGGCAGACAGCTCTGTGAGATATTGGACTACCTGCACACATGCATCAAACCGGTGATCCATTGTGATGTCAACCCTGCAAACATTCTGATGAAGCCGGACGGAGGACTTGTCCTGATTGATTTTGGGATAGCAGAGACGGCAGGTACAAAATACACCGGATATGGCACGGTCGGTTATGCAGCTCCAGAGCAATACATCGCTCAAAGTACAGTTGATGTACGAACAGATATTTTTGGATGGGGCATGACCATGTTTGTGCTTCTGACAGGCTCAAAAACATTTGATGCCAAATTGCTTACATCAGTCTGTACAAACGAATTTGCCGGTATTATCACAAAATGTGTGCAGACCTCTCCGGAAATGCGTTATTGCTCCTGTGCGGAATTGATGAGTGATCTGGTGCTTTGCGGAACAAAACATCACGGACTGCTCCATAAATTGTTTGCAAGAAAATCCCATGCTGCGCAGCCGGTTAGCTCTGTCCATCCACCAATACCGTCGGAACAGTGCGTCAAACCAGAGAAACGGGTCACGGAGAAACTGCTTTATGACAGCAATGTCAGAATTGCAGTGATTGAACCGGAAACAAAATTCAGAGTTATTGAGTCACTCAGTTATAAAAGCAGTACGGAGACGATACCGTTTGGAGCATCTGATGATACTGTATATATGGATTCATCGTGAAAGCAAAGCACATATGAAGATCTATTGACATAGTCAACTGACCGATAACAGCACAGGTGCTTTCTTATTATTCCGAAGCAGCTGTGTGAAAATAATCACAGTGATATCACGATCGGACATGGAATGTCTGATCTCTGATATAAAATGTAAATGAAAGGAAAAATGCCATGAAAGTACGTAGAATTGTAGCATTCATCGCTACCTTGTCTCTTGTTTCGACAATGTTTCTTCCGATGACAAGTGCGTTGGCGTTGGATGACACCGCAGTCCCGGAAACGGAAATCTCTGTAGACGAAGCGGAAGATATAGTTTCTTCTCTTCCGGAGGAAACCGATACACCGGAGAAGGAGACGATGGTTCAAGAGGAAGCAGATAACATGAAGGCAGAATCTGAGACAGTTGAGGAGGATGCCGGAATTTCTGTGGAAGGAAATCCTGAAACTGAAGCCACCGCAGAGTCCGACATGCAGTCTGTATTGCCCAATCTGATGAGAACGTTCATCGTTAAGGGGTTTGACAATGATGAAGAAGAAAGAAATTGTGAGGTGATCGGCAATGCAGTAAAATATGTGCCCTACTCATTTCTGCTCTTCAATGAGAATTATCCCACAAAAACAAAGGAAGCAGAGCCGGAAACACCTGTAGAGGATAAGATCGTGGAGGTTCCAACGGGATTAAAAATTGATGGTAAAGGCAGTTGGGGTAATTATTTTGGATATATGTATACGGATAATTCTTTCTTTATTGAAGGACCGGAGGATATGTATGCCATCGGTACAGATGTTGGTGGACACGACTATGTGTTGGATTATGCAGAAATTGAGGCGGCTGGAAATGCTGGAACCACTCTGGTGACAGACCTCGCCAAGAAAACACCCACCGAAATCATTGAACTCATGGGGGGAAACTATACCATCGGTACAGATCTTGGGGACAGCTATTACCTGAAAAATGAAGATGTTTTCCCGAATATCGGGTTCTATCTGGAAACAGGCGACGTATTTGCCAATACTTTCGAGGCAGGCGATGATGCAGCATTTGTCAGCAAGCTTGAAAATGGTGACTTCAGTCTGAGGGGTATTCAGGTCGGTATTAGTAATGATAAGTATGGCATTGATCAGAATGTTACCAATCAGATTACTGACACTATACAGACAACATATACGTATACAGATTGTGCAAAGGTACTCGGTGAATTCTCCTGTAAACCCCATGTAGGCGGCTGGGCTGGCGGAGATCTGGGCGGCGCAAGCTATAGCTATAGTGAGAACGGATGCGATATAGTGTTGATTTTCGAAATTGAAGGTTATGATGCTATTTGGACTGCACTGCAAAGTAACCCAGATGCAATCGCATCACCTGAGGTAATGCGGAGTGAAAATCCTCCGCTGCATGCTGTGCTGATTTATCACCATGCAGATGCAGGCGACACCACCGAAACCGGAAGTACAGGCAATTCTAAAGGTATTCTGTACCGTTCTGAGGGTGAATTTGAGCAGTACGTGAATCTGTGGCTGAACGGACAGCTGCTGGTTCGGGGTGAGGACTATGATGCGGAAAGCGGAAGTACAAAGATCACTATCTATGCACAGACATTTGAAAATAAGGCAAATATGGATGGAATCAACACGATTGCAGCTGAATTCCGTACAACAGATGTGAGTGCTTTGAATACACTTAATGATACCAATACGATGCATGTAACTGCCCAGAATTTCCGTATTGAAAAGAAAAAAAATTCTAAGCCCACCACGCCTTCATCAAACAATAACACAAATAATTCCACATCATCTACGACAACTTCCAGTACCGATTCTTCTACAGATGGTCCTGCTCCTACCAGAGATCAGACTCCATACTGGCTTTATGTAACAGGTGTTCTGGTTTCGTTAGTAGGAATCGGAGTGAGCATCAGGCGTTTTCAAAAAATTTCAAAATAACGATACAGCTTTTAAGTCGGGAAATTGAGGATTATGCTGCTTTCGGTATCTGTGACAGATGTATACTGCCTTCTGTTTTTATCGCAGATAAATAGTCATAGTAAAGATAAATGATTTTATTTTTCTAAAATGAGATATCGCATCTGCATAAGTAAAGATTGCTAATATCTTAGTTGTCATGACGTTTACTATAATACTAATTTCCTGTCATCCTACTCCAATAGGATGACAGGAAAACGTCTGTTGCGAAGCAGATACCGTCAAGGCGCAACGTGCAGACAATCATTTTTCACAGAAAAATAACAAGATTCCAGAAATGTTTGTGGAAAACTTCCTTTGCAAATTCATTCCGAATCTGCTATAATAAAATTAGATCGTGTAGCTTATAGCGTAATTCCAGATTACGTTGCAGCTGCACGATTTTATTTTTGATGAAGGAGTGTTTTTCTTGAAGAAAACAAACAAAATGGCAGCATTTCCGTAAGCGCCAACCAATCCCGTGGGTAAAAAAATAGAGCCGAGGTTAAACTCGGCTCAAAAGGTATGAGGTAATCTG
>CANRJB010000037.1 GCA_947630845.1 uncultured Clostridia bacterium | reverse complement strand
TTCAGCTTGTAAAAGCCCCCATTTTCAAGAAAAGAAGCCGGAATTGGCAAACATAGAACAGCCGTTTTCGAGTTTTTTGACAGAGAACCCCTCCATCCGGAGGGGCTTTTCCTTTTATTCTGTAATGGTAAAGAAATGCTGATGGAACACTGCGCTCTCCTGCGGAGCGATCTCACGGTAGCCGGACAGGCTTGCCGGAATGTCAAGGTTCGGGGCATCGATCATTGCGCTCATCGGCTCAGGGCAGAAGTACCCGTTAAAGCCCTTATCATTCCAGATGATCCAGAACCGGTACTCCTCGCCGACCTCATACGCAAGCTTCTTGCCGCTCTCTGCATCCTCCATCACAATGCCGTAGAAGTCCTCCCCTTTCAGCGTCATATGCTCTGCAAAATACATCTCATTGTCAATATTTTGCAGTACCGGACAGCGGCTGCCGGAGCGGTACTCCATGTCACGCATGTCAAGGTCAGCCGTCTCCAGTGTCGGCAGGCAACGCTCATTCAGGATCCAACGCTTGCCAATGGGCACAGTGATACGCTCGTCCACTTCCCTTGCCCCCTCCACGAACGGCGAGTTGATTGCCGTATGGGTAGCAACGGAGATCGGCATCTGCTTCTGTGACAGGTTCGTCAGTTTGAATTCATATTCCAGTCCGCATGATGAAAGCGTAAAGAGGAACTCCGCCCTGAACCGGATGGGCAGGTACTGGAAGAAGGGGTCTTTTTCATCATAGAGATATTCCGTCCTGCACCATGCACAGTTATCGTCGGCACTGTGTTCCGTGACGGTATGGGAACGCTTGTGCAGGAATCCGTGGATATGATTGTGATAGGGGGCTTTTTCGTTCACAGGCAGATGGTAGACAGCATCCGATGTTTTCAGCACACCGTCTGCAAACCGGTTCGGCAGATAGAGTGTCGGCAGTCCCCATACCTCTGCGGACTTGTACAGCTCTTCATAGGTGTTGGTGTCCTTGAACCGGAAGATCTCAAAACCGTTTTTCTCGTCACGCAGGCGGATGACATTGGAGCCGAGATCGGGGGCAATGAGTGCGGTATAGCCGCCGGCATCGAGCCTGACGCAGGGCATGCCGCCCCACTGCATCATCTGTGTAGTATTCATGGGTAAGATACCTCCTTATGTATGTTATTTCTATTGTAACACATTTCTGGCAGTTTGTCCAGAGGGTTGAAGAATATTTTTTGGATTCTGTGCAGAATCACGATTTTTCCGGAGGCGCAGTGCAAACATCTTCCGTTTTCCGTGAAAATCCGAAAATCCCCTTGCAAAACGGCACAAACTGTGATATAATGAAGATACATGTGCATATCACTGAACAATATAAGGAGGATCAACATGGAGAATGAAACAGCGGCATCTGCCGCAAAGCCGGCTGCACCGCCCGACAAAAAGGACAGAGCAGCCATTGATGTCTGGGGCATCATATCCCGATGGGCATACCGGAACCGATTCTATGCGCTTGCATTTTTCATTCCGGTGGTGCTGATGTATATTTCCTATGCCATTTTCGGTCTGTACCCCTTCGGAGAAAAGTCCGTGCTGGCACTGGATCTCAATGCACAGTATGTGTATTATTTTGAGGCACTCCGTGATGCCTTCTGGGGCGACGGCAGTATCTTCTATAGCTGGGGGCGCAATCTTTCCGGCGGTTTTATGGGAGTCATCGGCTACTACCTTGCAAGCCCCTTCACGCTGATCGTCATGCTTCTGCCCCGGAAGATGATCCTGACAAGTCTGCTGCTGATGATCCTCTGCAAGATCGGTTCAGCAGGCGTGACCATGAGTCTGTATCTACAGCGTTCCAAGCATCTTTCCCCCGTCCATGCGACGATTTTCAGCACCCTGTTTTCCCTCTCAGCCTACATGGTCATCCAGACGATCGACCCGATGTGGCTGGACGGACTGGTGTTCCTGCCGCTGATCGCACTGGGCGTGGAGTATCTGGTGGACGACGGCAGAAAGCTGAACTATATCATTCCGCTTGCGCTGATGTTTGTTGCGAATTTCTACATCGGCTACATGATCGGCATCTTCACGGCGGTCTACTTTATCTACTATCTCTGCTTCGGCACAGACAAAAAGCCCGGCAAGGGAAAAGTGAGCAATTATGTCAATGTCTGCGCAAATTTTGGCATTGCGACACTGGTATCGCTGATGCTGTCCGCATTCATGATACTGCCGGTATACAATGCGCTGAAACTCGGTAAATTCGACTTCACAGACCCGGACTACTCCTTTAAGGTGCAGTTTGATGCCGTCAAAGTACTTGCGCAGCTCCTCACCTGCCAGTATGACTCCGTCAACGTGCAGGGCAGTCCGGAGATCTACTGCGGCATTTTGACAGTTGTACTCCTGCCGATCTATTTCTTCAACAGCAAGATCTCCATGAAAAAGAAGATCGGCAGCGGTTTCCTGCTTGCTGTGATGTTCTTCAGCATGTATATCAAGCCCGTGGACATGATGTGGCACGGCGGACAAGTGCCGAACTGGCTGCCGTTCCGCTATTCTTTCATCATCTCCTTTATTCTGCTCTCAATGGCAGCGACTGCCTTCCGTCATCTTGACGGCTTTCAGGCAAAATACCTGACCCGGGTCTTTTTCAGCATCATGGCAGTCATTCTCTACTTGCAGGGCAAGGAGTATGAGTGTCTGGATGTGATGAGCTGTTTCTGGCTGTCCATCGGACTGGCAGCGGTGTATTTGTTCTTCCTCCATCTGTTTACGGAACAAGGAGCAAGGAAGTCGCTCCCCATCCTGCTGATGATCTGCATCTCCGGCGAACTGATCTGCAATACAGTCACGACCTTGAAGGATGTTGACGAGGAAGTCCACTATTCTTCCAAAGCCTCCTATGAATCCGTAATACAGGGCGGACGGGATACGGTGGACATGCTTGAGCAGATCGACAACACCCTCTACCGTTCCGAAAAAACCTTCACACGCTGCATCAATGACAATCTCGGCTATGGTTTGAAAGGTCTGACCCACTCCAGCTCTGTCATGAATGCCAAGACGCTGAAATTCATTGAAACACTGGGCTACAACTCCCGCAGCTACTACACCCGTTATGACGGCACGACCGAGCTTGCCGACTCCCTCATGGGCATCAAGTATGTCCTCCACAACGGCTCGACTTCACGCCGTTCTCTGCTCCATGAAGCCTATCAGGAAGTGGCAGAGTACCAGTTTGAGGATAAGAACAGCAAGGACAGCGAGGGCAACCCACAGCAAAAGACCTATACCGTCTATGAAAATCCCAATGCCCTCTCCATCGCCTATATGGTCAGCGACGATCTGCTCCGGCTTGACCATCTGGGCAATGATAACCCGTTCAACAGTCAGAACATTCTCCTGAGTACCATGCTGGGGCAGACCGTCTTTGACGAAAACAACCAGATTACCGACCATTCCTCTTACTATACACGCATCACCACAGAAGCTCCCGTACTCGGCGCAGTCACTGTCTCCGACACCAACGGACAGCCCACCTATACGAAGATGAGCAGCGGCGACCCGACCATTGACTACCGCTTCACTGTAGAGAGCGATGAGGAGATCCTCTGCTTCCTCAAGACCGAAAACGAGCGCAAGGTCAACCTCTGGCTCGGCACGTACAATGATACGCTGAAAGATTATAAATTTGAGGGGTTCGGTGTCTACTTTGACCAGAAGGACTACTGTATTATCAGTCTTGGCAAATTTGATGTCGGTACAAAGATATCGCTGCGGCTGACCGTGGACAATGACTACGACTCCACCGTGATCAAAGAACCATTCTTCTACTATTTCAACCGTGATGCCTACCAGAACGACATCGTCAAACTCCGTGACGGACAGATGGACTTCGGCACAGACTATTCTGCGACGCATCTGGAAGGCACTGTCACCGCAAAGGAAGATCAGATACTCTTTACCTCCATCCCCTATGAGCCGGGCTGGACAGTGAAGGTGGACGGGAAGAAGGTAGACACGACGGAATGCCTGAAAGCGATGATCTATGTCCCCCTCTCTGCCGGAACGCACACGGTCACATTTACCTATATACCGCCCGGATTCTTGGCAGGAGTGATCCTGTTCTGTATCGGGATCGGGATGCTGATCGTCTTTTACCGGTATGACAGGGAAAATAATCCTTCCCGGAAACAAAAGAAGAATGCCGCATAAAGGTTTGGTATGAGCGGACACCGGAAATTGGTTCTGCATACAATGACTACAGGAAAGGAGGGGTAGTATGATACAGCTACAGATCCCTGCGACCAGTGCCAATCTTGGTGCAGGTTTTGATGCGCTCGGACTTGCGCTGCAATTCTACAATTACGTGGAGATGGAGGAATGCGATACCATTGACATCCGTTCCGCCGACGGCACATCTGTTCCGACAGACGAGACGAATCTTGTCTATGTATCCGCAAAGGATCTCTATGAGGTATGTGGAAAAAAGCTGCCCGGACTGCGTCTTGTGCAGACGAACAACATTCCCATGACGAGAGGGCTTGGTTCAAGCTCTGCCTGTATCGTGGCAGGGCTTGCCGGCGCAAATGCGCTGCTTGGTGAACCGCTCGGGCAGGATGATCTGGTTGACCTTGCGGCGCAGATCGAGGGGCATCCGGATAATATCGCACCGGCACTGCTTGGCGGCATCGTGACGGCAGTATTTGACGGCAGAAAGGTACACTGGGTGAAGCAGGAGGTCTATACAAAGCTTCGGTTTGTAGCGATGATACCGGATTTTGAGCTAAAGACAGAAAAGGCGAGAGCCTGTCTGCCGGCGGAAGTTTCCCACAGGGATGCGGTCTACAATCTGTCACGGGCAGCCTTGTTTTCAGCATCACTGCTGACGGGAAAATTCAACAATCTGCGCACGGCTGTCCACGACAAGCTCCATCAGCCCTACCGCATGGCATTGATCCCCCATGCACGGGATGTGTTCGATATTGCCTACACACACGGAGCATATGCTGTTTACATCTCCGGTGCAGGACCGACCGTCATGGCGATCGCAGACGAGGACAATACCTATTTTGCCGGAAAAATGCGCTTCTTCCTTGACAATGCCGGTCTTTCAGGATGGCAGGTACATGATCTGAAAATCGACAATTCTGGTTGCCAGTGGGGGTGGGGAGCCCCCACTGGCGAGACGCAGCGGCAAGCTGCCGCCTCCGAGACGCACACCCAGAGTCTTGGTCAGGATAGTTTTTTGCCTGCGTTGAGAACACCATAACCGCATGCCCCCAATGCAGCTGCGCTGCAAAGGGGGCATCGCTATCGGTACAATTATTACCATAGGAAACAAGCCGACCTTTGCGCCGCAGGCGCATTGGGAGGCAATCGGCACGTGCTGCCCAGCACGGAACAAGCCGACCTTTGCGCCGCAGGCGCATTGGGAGGCAATCGGCACGTGCTGCCCAGCACGGAACAAGCCGACCTT
>CANRJB010000036.1 GCA_947630845.1 uncultured Clostridia bacterium | reverse complement strand
ATGCCGATTTTTCGGTGATTCGGTAACACTTAACGATATTTAACGATAATTGGCGATAAAGTGGTGATATTATACCATATTATCCTTGCTTTGTCCAGTCTCTAAAATTTCATCAAACTGCCGCCCAAACTGCGCAATAACTGCGCCGAACCAGTTCGGAATATGAATAGTGATGATAAAGAGTGCATCACGCAGGAGCATGAGCGAGATAGATATAAGTCGCACAGCTCCAAATTCGCTGACGGGACAGCTAAAGCCTGAGCTATAGGAAAAACTCAGGCAAGAATAATGCGCAGGAGCGCAACAAAAATAACAAACATAAAATATAATTGTTGGTATTCGTCATTCTCCCATCATCTATTGTTTAGCGACTGATAATAGCAGTCAATCATTTTATTACAGTACACTTTGATATTTTCCATTTGATTCACTCGCACCAGAGCACCGGCAGAAAGCCTGATTTCTCGATGAAATGAGGCTTTTTCTTTTCAGATGATTGACTTTTTCAGAGTGATTTGCTATAATTAAGATTAGGACAGTGCAATATATATTCGTAAGGGGTGAGAATATGAGTAAGAAACGGAGACATCACCGAAGAAAACCCTTGACCGCCGCAGAATTGGAAAGAAGAAAGCAATTACACGATGAGCGTGTACGCCGTAAAAAACGAGAAAAGCATTTTTTCTGGCTTGAGCTCCTTGTTATTGCACTGCTGATTTTACTCCTGATTAGTTTTAACATAATTCTCGCAATTACAGGACATACCCGTGCAACGTGTGTTTTTGATGCGATTTTAGGGATTATCGCTGCAACATTGACCGACAGAAGCGGAATCCGTGAGATACTATTCTCGTGGTATCCAGAGTGCTTTCTATTTTCATCAACACTGAAGAAGCACGTTCCTGACCGCAGCTTTTTAATAGAACTTGCAAGAACGATATGTTACTATGCGGTCGGTGCAATGTTGCTATGGAATCGTTTGTATGATTTTTGCGCTCCAATATGCGTGATTACAATAGTAATTGGCTATGTGTATCTTGTTTTTGACCAGGATGACCGATATACATTTGATAAATTCTCGAAATGTTCAGATACAATGATGTATCTCATCATCGTGGGTTTTTTTGGTTTGGGGTACAGTGCAATGCATGAAGCAGCCCCGGACATTCCAATTACAGCTGTCGTAATTGGAAGTATACTTGTAACTGCCGCTTATCTGCTCTTCGCAAGGAGCGACAAGAAAATTGGACGTGCTTTTGAAATGCTGATTTTTTCTGCAATCGACATAATGACTATAATCTCATTTATCCAGTTTATCGGAATTTAATCTAATCATATTCAGAACCCATAGTCTATTGACACACTTACAAATCGTCCCACACAAGTCCATTTCCGCATTATAGCACATGCCCTATTGAAACGAATAACTGCAAGCCGCAAAGAACCGTCAGAAGGACATTTCCGACATTACTGACAGACTTGTTCCGCAGATAGAAGAATGACAGGAATGGGGACATGAAAATGATTATAAGCAAAGTCGAAATAGCCTATATGAATGGTATTCACTTAAACCCAAGACTTGTTGGAAATCTAAACAATTATGTTGAAAGCCGACTGAAAATGAATTCCACAAGGCGTACACTTCCGCTGATTCCGCACATCGAGGAGATGCTCCTTGAAAAAAGTCCGGAAGAAAAAGATAGCAAAAAACGTGAGATTTTGGTAGAAATTCCGGTAGAAAAAAGAGCGTGTCTATATTATATTATCTACCAACCGACTTGCAAAGCTCTGCGTATACAGCAAAAAAATGAAAATTCGGAAAAAGTTTTGTATAATGTCTTGCAATCAGCAGATATTATGTGATATACTATAAGTATAGAATATCTATATTGATGTGAATAGGACAAGGAGTGTTGTATATGAAAAGAGCATTGGTCACAGGTGCTACCTCTGGTATCGGCATGGAAATGGCTATGTATTTGCATCGAAAAGGGTGGCAGCTCGTCCTCACGGGTAGAAACATGGACGTTCTGAAACGGATGGCAAAAAAACTCGGTAAGGATACAAGATATCTTGCCCTTGACCTTGCAGAACGGGATGCGGCGCAGAGACTGTATGATTTCTGCAAAGGAATGAAAATCGACTTTCTGATCAATAATGCAGGCTTTGGCGTATTTGGGGAATTTATCACCTCTCCACTGAAAGAAGAACTTGCACTCATTGATGTCAATATCCGCAGCGTTCACATCCTGACAAAGCTGTTCCTGCGTGATTTTGTAAAACGGGATTCTGGTATCATTCTGAATGTTGGCTCTGTCGCAGGCTTTGCGCCCGGACCCTTGCTGAGCAGTTACTATGCTTCCAAAAATTATGTTGTCCGTCTGACAAGTGCCATCCGTGAAGAACTTCGCCGCAGAGGGTCACATGTAAGTGTGTCCGTCCTCTGTCCGGGTCCTGTGGATACCAACTTCAACAACCGTGCCGGTGTTACTTTCTCTGTCAAGCCTGCCAACCCCCGGTATGTGGCGCAGTATGCCATTGAATCAGCTTTTGCTGGTCGTGGCATCATCCTGCCGACCTTGCCCATCAAGGCTGCGGCGATCGGATGTATGTTCTGTCCTGAACCACTTATGGCAGCAATCGTCTATCATCTTCAGAAGGCAAAACAAAAAACAAATGATTGATGCTTGACAATTCGATATATTTATTGTATAATATAACTATGTCGCATACGGCAAATTTATCCGGAAGAAGGAATCACAATGCTGAAGAACAGCGAAAAGACCATGGACAAAATCGTAGACCTCTGCAAATCCAGAGGCTTTGTATATGCAGGATCTGAGATTTACGGAGGTCTTGCCAATACATGGGATTATGGTCCGCTCGGTGTGGAATTGAAAAACAATATCAAGAATGCATGGCGCAAGAAATTCATTCAGGAGTGTCCATACAATGTGGGGCTCGACTCTGCCATTCTGATGAACCCACAGACATGGGTCGCATCCGGTCATCTGGGCGGCTTCTCTGATCCGCTCATGGACTGTAAAGCCTGCAAGACCCGTCACAGAGCTGATAATCTCATCGAAAGCTTCGACGGTACCAATCCAGCGGGGTGGTCTAATGAACAACTGATGGACTATATCCGTGAAAAACAGATTCCCTGCCCCAACTGCGGTAAGTGTGATTTTACCGATATCCGGCAGTTTAATCTTATGTTTAAAACGTTTCAGGGTGTGACGGAGGATACCAAAAGTGAATTGTATCTCCGTCCGGAAACAGCACAGGGTATCTTTGTTAATTTCCAGAATATCCAGAGAACTACTCGCAAGAAGCTTCCGTTCGGTGTTGCACAGGTCGGTAAGTCCTTCCGGAATGAGATCACACCCGGTAACTTTATTTTCCGTGTCCGTGAGTTTGAGCAGATGGAGCTTGAATTCTTCTGCAAGCCAGATACCGACCTTGAATGGTTCCAGTACTGGAGAGGGTATTGCCGTGACTTCCTGCTGGGACTTGGCATCAAGGAAGAGAATCTGCGGTTGCGTGACCATGATCAGGCAGAGTTGAGCTTCTATTCCAAAGCGACAACTGACTTTGAATACCTCTTCCCGTTCGGATGGGGTGAACTGTGGGGCATTGCAGACAGAACCAACTATGACCTCACACAGCACCAGACCCATTCCGGCAAGTCTATGGAATACTTTGATCAGGAGGATAACACCAAGTATATCCCCTATGTCATCGAACCTTCCCTTGGTGTGGAGCGTCTGTTCCTGACGATCGTGACCGAGGCATATGATGAAGAGGTCGTGGATGCTGAAAAAAAGGATGTGCGTACTGTAATGCATCTGCACCCGTACCTTGCACCATTCAAAGCGGCTGTTCTGCCGCTGTCTAAAAAGCTGACAACCGAATCCATGGAGATTTTTGATCAACTCTCCAAAAAGTGGAACATTGACTTTGATGAGACAGGATCGATTGGCAAGCGTTACCGCCGTCAGGATGAAATCGGTACTCCTTTCTGCATCACATATGACTTTGACACCAAAGAAGATGGCTGCGTGACTGTCCGTGATCGTGACACGATGGAACAGATACGGATGCCCATTGATGAACTGGAGACATGGCTGGCGGATAAGCTCGCATATTGATTAAAAACGCAGCATTGAAAATGATGCTGCGTTTTTTTGATTATCTATTGCAAAAACGATTCTGTTGTGGTATAATAATACTGAATTCTGTTATCCATCAATACTGGAGCATTGAAAATGCCTGCTATACAGACTGCAATCGGCTGAATCGTAGTCTCATGCAATTCGCTATACCGCTTACGGGGCTTCTATTGACAAGACAATAGATAGAATGAGAAAGAATTTGCATAAAGAGCGGCTATCATAAAGGGGTGTTACCTATGAAAACAGCAATCATGACAGATACCAACAGCGGTATTTCCCTGAAAGAGGGACAGAAATATGGCATAGTTGTTCTGCCTATGCCGGTCATCATCGACGGAAAGGCATATTTAGAAGAGGTCAGCATTACACATGAACAGCTCTATCAGGCATTAAATGAGGAACGGGAAATTTCTTCCTCCCAACCTGCGCCTTCACAGCTCACCAAGCGTTGGGAATATCTGCTGAAAAATGGCTATGATGAGGTTGTTTATATTCCCATGACAAGCAGTCTGAGCGGTTCTTGTGCAACGGCATCCGCACTGGCAGCAGACTATAACGGGAAGGTGTTCGTTGTGGATAACCGACGTATTTCCTTGACTTTGCTGGATTCTGTGTATGACGCAAAGTATCTGGCTGATAACGGTCTTTCTGCTGCCCTGATCAAGGAACATCTTGAAGCTAATACCGACCGGAATGATATCTATATCACACTCCACAGTCTGAAACGCATCGTGAAAAGCGGCAGGATCACTGCTGCCGGCGCAGCCATTGCAACTGTCCTCGGTATCAAGCCCATTCTGAAGATTCAGGGCGGCAAGCTCGATGCTTATGCAAAGGGAAGGGGAATGAAGGCATGCGAAACAATTATGCTCGATGCTGTCCGAAAGGATTTAGAAAATAAATATGCTGGCATCCCCAAAAGTCACATCAGCATCGGAGCTGCTGGTACATTTGAGAAGAAATCTGACGAAAAGGCATGGGTCAAAAAGATTCGTACAGCTTTTCCCGACTACACAGTAAACTATAAGCCCCTTTCATGCAGTATCGCCTGCCACGTCGGCACAAATACACAGGGCATTGCTATAGGCTATATTGAGCGGTAATTTCACATCCTCGCTCTCGATAGATCAGGCTGAACGGAAATGAGCGTTATTGTGCCTGTTTTTATAGTCCAATGGACTGGGAAATTTTAGTCAACCACACTGTACCTCAAAATTGACCGGATGATTCAATCATCCGGTCAATCCACCCTGTCAAAAAAAACCTGAAACAAGCAAAGAAAATGACCCGCCCCCCGTCAAGTAGACAGCGCAAAAAACAAAAATAATCTATGTATTAACCAAAAGCAGTCTGTGCAAT
>CANRJB010000035.1 GCA_947630845.1 uncultured Clostridia bacterium | reverse complement strand
CACATCTTCCGTCTGCACACAGCCCTCCGTCAGCACCTGTTCCATAAGCACTTCATCACAGCTCCCGACTGCCTCCAGAAATGCTTCATCCTGTACCGTAAGATCCACGCAAGCCGGACTGAACCGCTCCTGCAATTCCGTCATCAGCTCCGCATGGGAACGGTAGGAGATGTCCATCTTGTTGACGAATACAAACACCGGCACACCGGCATGTTTCAGAAGTTTCCAGAGTGTTTCGGTATGGCTCTGGATGCCCTCTGCACCGCTCACCACCAGCACTGCATAGTCCAGTACAGACAGTGTGCGTTCCATTTCCGCCGAGAAGTCAACATGCCCCGGCGTATCAAGTAAAGTCAGCTCCAGATCAGGCAGTACGATCCTTGCCTGTTTGGAAAAAATGGTGATACCCCGTTCTTTTTCGATGGCATCCGTGTCCAGAAATGCATCCCCGTGGTCAACACGTCCGGGTTTCCGCAAGACACCGGCAGTATAGAGCAGTCCCTCCGAAAGGGTCGTTTTTCCCGAATCGACATGTGCAAGAATGCCGAGTGTGAGTCGTTTCACAGCCACACCTCCAATTACTGATATTAGTATTATACCACGGCAGCAGCGATCGTGTCAATATCGTGCCCGCTCATGGATACGGTTTCTCCTTGATGGGTTTGTCTGCCGGAAGGGTGTGCTGTGAATTTCAGAAAAAAATTATTGTTTTTCAATAAAAAACACTTGACAAATGATAAAGAGTGTGGTATACTATAAAAAACGGATGAAGGAGGCTCGTTATGTGGACGAAACAACAATCTCTCCGGCTGTCGATCAATGTGGTGCGTATCCTGAAACTTTTCATTCTGGTGCTGTGTTTTTGTGTGCCGGTCATGGCAAGGTGGTATGATACGACGGATACGGACGGTATCGGGCTGATACAGGGGTCTGTGTTCCTGCCGCTGACGATCTGCCTGTATGCGGCTGCGGTCTGCGGAGAGGTATGTCTGTGGTTGTTGGGGAAGCTGTTGGAGAACATCGGGAAGGGCATCGTCTTTACGGCAGAGAACTGCCAATATCTGCGGTTTATATCATGGTGCTGCTTTGCAGCGGCGATCCCGTTCACGATACTGGGATGCTGGCGGTTTCTGAGCTTTGTCATTGCGATGGCAGCAGGATTTTTCGGACTGATCCTGCATGTCCTGAAAAATGTTTTTGACAAGGCGGTGGAATTGCAGGATGAAAATGACTACACGATCTGAAGGAGGGACGCAGATGCCGATCATTGTAAATCTCGATGTCATGATGGCGAAGCGGAAGATATCCTCGAATGAGCTTGCGAAACGCATCGACATTACCCCAGCCAACCTCTCCATCCTCAAAACCGGCAAGGCAAAGGCAGTCCGTTTCTCCACCCTCGACAAGCTCTGTGAGGTGCTGAAATGCCAGCCGGGGGACATTCTCGAATGGAGAGAGGAGGAAGGCGAATGAAAAAACGGCTGCTGTATTATGGGATATGGGCGGCTGTCCTGTTTCTGACGGAGATCATCATCGGTACATGGCTCAATGATGTCCGCCTCATCCGCAGTTACGGCGGAGATGTGCTGGTGATACCGCTGCTCTATTGCCTGATACGGCTGTTCACGGACAAATGGCAGGGTTTGCTGCCGTTTCTGGTGTGCTGTATCGGATTTGTGGCAGAGCTGCTGCAAGCCATACATCTGTCTGATCTGCTTGGATTTGAGAGGGGCAGTCTGATGGCAGTGCTGATCGGCACAAGTGCGTCATGGTGGGATGTGCTGTGCTATATCATCGGGATGGTTTTGCTCTATCTTGCAATAGGGATACGGTCTTTTTTGACGAAAAAGTAAATGTAATTTACAGAAAGGAGATTTATCATGAACGATTACAATTCTATTTACAAGCAGGAGGCAATGACGCTTCCCCCCGTCACGGAGACGAAAAAGAAAGCCCCCTCGTTCACCCGCACAGAATACGTGATGGCATGTGTTTTGCTGCTCTGTGGATTTTTTGTGGTACGCTTCGGGGTGGTGCATCCGACGGGGCTGATCACCACGCTGTTATACTGGGGGCTTCTGACCGTGGAGCTGGTCTTTCTGCACAGGGCAAAGCTCCCCTTCAATACGACCGACAAGCTGCTGGCGGTCACACTATTCCTCTTTGCAGGTGTCTACACCATCACAGCAAATGAGCTGATCAAATTCCTCAACACAGTCTTTCTCATCATGGCAGACGGTCTGCTGCTGTTCCGACTGGGGAATGACCGGAATGCTGTCATGCAGTTTCTGCCGCTGTCACTGCTGCGGTCGGTCTTTGAGCTGCCGTTCTCCCGGTTCAGCATGGCATTCTCCGCTGCCATCTCCGGCACAAAGGGAAAGAAATTCTGGAAACATGCTGCCTATGTCCTCATCGGACTGGTGATGACCGTACCGCTGACGGCGATCGTGGCAACACTGCTCATTGATGCGGACGACACCATGTCCGTCATGCTCGGGAATTTTCTTTCGGCATGTTCTCCGGAAGAAACAGTGCGCATCATAGTGCAGTTCCTCATCGGGCTGCTTGTGGGAGCAGCCATGTTCAGTGCGCTCTACTGCACAAATCACGGCACAGCCGTCCTCCATGCCGACCGCTGCGAAGAGCAGCTCACATCCTGCCGCATCATCCCCGGAACGATCCTTTACGCCGCAGTGACCCCTATCTGCGTGCTGTACCTGATGTTCTTTTTCTCACAGATGCAGTATTTCATGGGCGGCTTTACAGGGGAGACTTCCGGCTATACCTACGCCGGATACGCACAGCAGGGTTTCTTTCAGCTCTGCACAGTCTGCTGTATCAACCTTGCCGTCATTGCCGGTATGGGATTTTTCATAAGCAATACCGGCAAAAAACCGCTTGCCCTCAGGCTTTACAGTTGTTATTTGTGCATCTGTTCCGTCTTTCTTGCCGGCACAGCAATGGCAAAGATGTTCATGTATATCCACGTCTACGGACTGACACCGCTCCGGCTGTACACAACATGGTTCATGGTGCTGCTGGTGATCGGGTTCATGACCATCTTCCTCCGTCAGTTCCTACACAAGCTCCCCGTGGGAAAGATCGGAGCGGCTGCATTCATCCTGATGTTCGGATTACTCTGCTTCTCCCGTCCGGATGCCCTCATTGCCCGGTGCAATGCGGAGATGTACCTCACTGGGCAGATCGAAGAATTTGACACCTCTCTGCTCTACTCCCTGAGCGATGATGCGGCGGCTGTGCTTTCCTCCTACAGCCCCGAAGAACAGGAACAGCTTGATGTGACACACTACCTCTTGGATGCAGACCGTGGACGTGGCTTCTACCGCAGTCTGAACCTGTCCGCACTCATGTGCAGGGAGCAATAAGAGACAGGAGCATGCGCTCCTGTCTCTTATTTTTCTGTATGCATCTCTCCGGAGGAGATGTTGAGCAATGGGAAAAAAATCGTGATCTCCGTACCCACGCCCGGCGCACTCTGTACGGCAATATCACCGCCGTGCAGGGCAACACCATGCTTGACGATGGACAGCCCCAGTCCCGTGCCTCCGACTTCTCTGGAATGGCTTTTGTTGACACGGTAAAACCGCTCAAAAATGCGTTCCTGATCAGCTGCCGGGATGCCGATGCCGTCATCCTTCACTTTTACAAATGCCCTGCCATCCTCCGTCCCGACATGTACTTCAACCGTACCTCCCGGATGGTTGTACCGGATGGCGTTGTCGCAGATGTTGCCGACAATGTCCTCCAGCATGAGCGGCACACCGGATATCATGACTTCCGTTCCCTCACAGGTGAGCGTGAGGTCATTTTTCTTTGCATTGAGCATGAGCCGTTTTGTCACATCCTGACAAAGCCGCAGCAGCTCTACCGGTATATACTCCACCGTTGACGAGGCATCAATGTCCTCTAAATGCGATATTTTCAGGATATCATTGACAAGTGTGATGAGCCGCTGTGCTTCCTTATAGATATTGTCTGCAAAATGGGGGATGTCCTTCTCCTTCACCATCCCGTCCCGGATGATCTCTGCAAATCCCGATATCGAGGTGAGCGGTGTTTTCAGCTCATGGGAGATGTTGGCAGTCAGCTCACGCCGCATAGCATCCTGTTTCTTGTGTTCCTCTTTCAGTGCTTCCATCTGCTTATGGATCTGCTGATTCTGTGTCATGAGCTTGCGGACGAAGGGTTTCATTTCGTCGTACACATCCCGGTCAAAGGGATTGTCGGCATCCATCTGGTTGATGGGTTTCATGATGCGCCGTGAGAACCCTGCCGCCAGCAGCACCGACAGCAGCAGCGTCAGCATTATCAGAATGAGCAGCTCATTCCAGAATCCGGACAGCACCGTAAACAGCGTGTCCTGTTCCTGTGTCACGCACAGCACGCTTCCGTCCTTCTGCAATTCCGCATAGGTGACGACTTTTGCCAGAGCCATATCCATATATTGCGTGTCCATGCCGCTGCCGTCGGCACGGGCTTCCTCAAATACTTCCAGTCCGGCAAGTGAGCCTGTGTTTCCTGTGCTGTCATACAGGATACTGCCGTCTGCTGCCGCAACAGTAACAGCCGCATGCAATGTCCGCAGTGCCTCTGTGCCGCTGTCTGCCATGATCTGTTCTGCCTGTTTCGCCTGTTCATGCAGTGCGGCAATGTTGCGGTTACGGATGGAGATCCCCATCATGTACACCATCATCCCGAAGCACAGCAGGAACATCACGATGCATGCTATAAAAATACGTTTCGTCAGCTCATTCTTCATCCGTATCGTCCTCAAATTTATACCCGATGCCCCTGACAGTGCGGATATAGCGTCCAGCATCACCGAGTTTCTGCCGCAGTGTCCGGATGTGGACATCCACCGTGCGGTTTTCTCCGTCGAAGGTATACCCCCATACCCGGTTCAGGAATTGCTCCCGTGTCAGCACCAGTCCCTTGTTCTGCATCAGATACAGCAGCAGCTCAAATTCCTTCAATGTCAGCGTGACCGTTTCACCGTTGACCTCTGCAATATGCCGCTCCGGGTCTACATGCAGGCATCCGCTCCGCAGTCCGTCGCTTTCTTCTTTCTGTGTCCGCCGCAGCAGCGCACGCACCCTTGCGATCAGCTCCATCATGCCGAAGGGTTTCGGAAGGTAATCATCCGCACCCGAATCCAGACCAAGCACCTTGTCGTACTCACTGCTCCTTGCGGTGAGCATCATGACAGGGATCTGTCCGGTTTTCCGGTTGCTGCGCAGTTTCCGGAGAATGGACAGCCCATCCTCCCCCGGCAGCATGATGTCAAGCAAGATCAGATCAGGCAGCCGGTTGTCCAGAGCCTTCCAGAATGCCTCCGGCGTGCCGAATCCGACTGCCTCCATCGTTGCATTCAGCGTATAGACCACCAGCTCCCTTATGCTGGGGTCATCCTCCACAATGTAAATCATCACATCACCCTATCCCGAACAGCCGTCTGCCGTTTTCACAGCAGGCATTGATCAGTGTCTGTGCATCTGTCCCCCGCAGCGCAGCCGCAAGCTCTGCCACATAGCGGATGTTCCTGCTGTCGTTGCGTTCACCTCTGTGCGGCTGCGGCGTAAGGTAGGGACAGTCAGTCTCAAAGAGCATCCTGTCCTCCGGCACGGCTTTTACTGCCTCCACAACCCTGCGTGCATTCCCATACGTCAGCACGCCGCCGAATCCGAGATACAATCCGAGCCTTACCAGTTCTTCTGCCGTCTCTGCCGAGCCGCTGAAACAGTGGATCACGCCCTTCGGACGATACCGCCGCAGAAGCTCCAGTGCATCTCCCATTGCATCCCGGATATGCAGGATGACCGGCAGTCCGAGTTCCCGTGCAATTGTCATCTGATGTACCAGCACTTCACGCTGCAATGCCTTGTCATAGCCTTTTGTATGGTAGTCCAGACCGCATTCCCCGATCGCCTTCACCTTCGGATGCGCAGCCATAGCCGTCAGAGCGGACTGCCATCCCTCCTGTATTGTATGCAGTTCTTCAGGATGTATGCCGACCGCCGTGTACAGATGCGCATGCCGCTCTGCAAGAGCAATGCATTCCCGGCTGTCAGCTATGCTGCATCCGGCAAGCATCACGCAGCACACCCCCTGTTCCGGCAGTGAGGACAGCAGCGCATCCCTGTCGATATCGAAAGCCCCATGCACATAGTGTGCATGGGTATCGAAAATATGCTGATACATTATTCTGTATCCTCCGGCGGCTGGGAATTTTCAGCCGGAGCATCCTCCTCAAAATCGGCGGATATCGTGTCATAAAATCCGCTGCTGAGGATAAAGTTGCTGCCGTCCGAGGTAAATTCACCGGTCACGATCCGGAAGGATGCGATCTCATGTCCGTATTTGAACAGATATTTAAGGGCATTTTCCT
>CANRJB010000034.1 GCA_947630845.1 uncultured Clostridia bacterium | reverse complement strand
CAGATTACCTCATACCTTTTGAGCCGAGTTTAACCTCGGCTCTATTTTTTTACCCACGGGATTGGTTGGCGCTTACCCTTAAAGGGCATGACTTTCAAGTGTCGTGCCCTTTTTATTTAGCTTACGCTGATGAAGGGTGATGAGGGTGTCGAGGTGGGAGAAAAATGTGCCGATTTGGTGCTGTTCCTTTACATCGGACGGTACTGTAAGGACTGTTTCAAAGTAATCAGCAGGAGTGATATTGAGCAATCCGTGATTTCTTGCACCCTCGGCAGCAATGGCTTGAACCTCCTTATGCCAACGGTCTGTATCATAATACGAAACAAGAAAATCAGAGTCAATATTTCCGTCCTCTTTCAAAGCAAAAACGATGTAAAGTGTCGATAATACGCCCATTTCATATCTATCAAGTCTTTTTACAGCCCCCCACGGTGCATCAGATGATGTACTCTTGTTGTAAGCAAATTCACCTTTCTTTAACAGGTAGTAACCGCTTACATCTCGGCTTGCAATACGCTTATCGAAAAACTCGTTTTGATCTATTAAGCCATATTGTGCTGATATAGTAAGTGGTAGTTCTGATTCAAGGTTTTCGTTCTTTCTTGTCACTCTTTCGACTATATCCCCTAACTTATACTGTTCCCAAGAAAGTATATTATTCGATATTTTTCTATGTATAAATGATGCTTTATTCATAGAATGGAGATGTTACACACATTTAACGAAGGAACGGAGTATGAAAAACACAGAAACAGCTCTTAGAAAAGTCGCAGAAGAAAATGGAGTATCAGTAGAAGAAGTAAGGCGAAAAATTCAAGCCATCAATGATGACCTCTGCAACAGCGATGATTTCAAAAAAGCAAGTGGCATTCAATAGCTTACCACAAATATTTGCAGCAAAATGAAAAAACATTATAACTAAAAATAAAGCGGAGGAACAAATCTTTTCCTCCGCTTTCACTTTGATTCCACTGGTTTCAAAGTTTCCCTGAAACAAAAACGCTGACACAATCGCCAGCGTTTTCTATCGTTATCCGTTCAAAACCTTTATCATCTGTAAGGCAAGGTCAGCTTTATCTTCGGGAAGTGTTATGAATCCTGCCACAAGCTCTTTTTCAGTATCGCTCAGGATAGATACCTCTCCGTCCTCGTTGAAAAACACGGCAAGGGTAACACCTATAGGAGTGTTGAATCGCATATTGGAATCCAAAAGACTTTCGCAGCGGCACCGGACAGACAGTACGTATGGCGCAGAAGAAAGGCATTGAGATCACCAATTCGTTTGAAATGACCGCAAACAGCGTAAAATCGTCTGTTAGTGGATTGACAGATAGCTCAAATAGTGTTATAATAGATTTGGGGAATAACTTGTTCAGGGTTTCTCCTGTTTTGTTATATATTGGTTGAAAATCAGGGCAAAGTATGGTATAATAGAGAATATAGACAGCGCAGATTGCTGTGCTAAATCGGAATTTAATAAGGCGGTGACAGAATGATACCCCAAAAATTGAACCCAGAAGATGAGATTCGCATTATCGCTCCGTCAAGCAGTTTGACGAGGGTTCGTCCTGATATTTATGACAGCGCATTCACTTTTCTGAAGGACAAGGGCTTCAATGTAACCTTTTCCAAAAATTGCAGAGAAACTAATATGTTTTTATCTTCGTCTATTCGCTCTCGTGTCGATGATATACATGAAGCATTTGCAGATAAAAACGTCAAGGCAGTAATGGCTTGTATCGGTGGATTTAATGCAAATGAAATATTGCCGTATCTTGATTATGAGCTGATAAGAGCAAATCCGAAGATACTTTGCGGATATTCGGATATAACAGCTTTACTTAATGCCGTTTATGCAAAAACGGGCTTGGTGACATACCATGCACCTCACCTTGCGGCACTCGGATTTCTTAACGAGCGTGAATATACGGAAAAATACTTTTCGGAATGTATAATGAGTGACGCTTCTTTCGCTGTCACACCGTCAGTAGCTTCGCAAAGTTATACAGTCATTCAGAAAGGAAAATGTGAGGGCGAGATAATAGGAGGAAATCTTTGTACGTTGAATCTATTACAGGGTACGCCTTATATGCCTGAGATTGAAAATAGAGTATTGTTCCTTGAAGATGATAATATCATGGGCGATTACTTCGTGTGCGAATTTGACCGTAATCTGCAATCGCTTCTTCAAATCAGCGGAGCAGACACGATAAGAGGAATCGTGTTCGGCAGATTTGATGAAAGCTGCAAAATGACCGAAGATATTGTAAAAGCAATCGTCAAGGACAAAGTATCTCCTGACATTCTAATTGTATTTGGTGTAGATTTCGGTCATGTATTTCCGATGTTCTCTTTTCCTATCGGTGGAAGAGTTCGTTTATCGGTAAATAATAGCATTGACCTTAAAATCATAGAGCATTAAATTCTAATTTCCCTTAGCAACCAAAGGACGATGAAACATGAACAAGGTATATGTAGCAATAGACCTCAAATCATTCTATGCCTCGGTAGAATGTGTGGAGCGTGGGCTTGATCCGATGAACACAAATCTTGTGGTAGCAGACCAGAGCCGCACCGAAAAAACAATTTGCCTTGCCGTTTCACCATCACTTAAAAGCTACGGTATCTCAGGCAGAGCAAGGCTGTTTGAGGTCATTCAGCGAGTGAAAGATGTCAATGAAGAACGGCAGCGGAAAGCTCCCCATAAGGAATTGACAGGGAAAAGCTATATCTACTCGGAGCTTGTTCAGAATCCCTCCCTCGCCCTTGACTACATTGTTGCAACTCCGCAGATGGCACACTATATGAAAGTGAGCGCTCAGATCTACGGCATTTACTTGAAATACGTTGCTCCCGAAGATATTTTCGCATACTCGGTGGACGAGGTATTCATTGATGCCACGGGGTATCTCAGCACCTATAACACGGACGGTCATGGCTTTGCCCGTATGCTGATACAAGATGTGCTTGCCACAACGGGTATCACGGCTACGGCAGGAGTCGGCACGAACCTGTTTCTCTGCAAGGTCGCTATGGATATTGTGGCGAAGCATATTCCGGCGGACAAGGACGGTGTGCGTATCGCAGAGCTTGACGAGCAGTCCTACAAGAATAACTGGTGGTCGCATACACCGATCACGGACTTCTGGAGAGTCGGCAAAGGTATCGCTGAAAGGCTTGAAAAGCTCGGTATCTACACAATGGGAGACATTGCAAGATGGTCGCTTGACCACAATCATATCGGGAAGATATACAAGCTCCTCGGTAAAAATGCAGAGCTGCTGATAGACCACGCTTGGGGAATTGAGCCGACTACCATAGCCGATGTGAAAGCCTACAAGCCGTCAAGCAGCAGTATCACATCGGGACAAGTCTTGCAAGAGCCTTGTAACTATGAACGCACACGGCTGATCGTATGGGAAATGGCGGATATGCTGTCGCTTGACTTGGTGGATAAGGGGCTTGTGACGGATCAGATCGTGCTGACAGTCGGCTATGACCGTGAGAGCCTTGCGGATGGTCACTATAAAGGAGAGATTACAGAAGACCGCTACGGCAGGTGCATACCGAAGCATGCACACGGTACGCAAAATCTTGATAAACACACATCATCTACAATGAAAATGGTCGAAGCGACAATGACGTTGTTTGATCGTATTTTTGATAAAACGCTGTTGGCAAGGCGTATCAACCTTGTAGCCTGCAATGTTATCAGGGAGGAAGATGTGCCGGAGAACGAGAGCTATGAACAGCTTTCCCTGTTTGATACGGAAGAAACGATACAAGACCGTGCAGACGATGAAAAGGCTCTTGAAAAAGAGAGAGCATTGCAGGAAGCGATGCTCACGATCAAACACAAATTTGGAAAGAATGCCGTTTTGAAAGGCACGAACTTCACGGAGGGTGCTACGGCGAAGGAGCGTAACCGACAGATAGGAGGACACAAGGCATGATAGAGATCCAAAAAACGATAAATGCGGAAAATTATCTTTGGTGTAATGAAGCAATACTGGTAAGAGTTACAGGCGGACGATCTGCATTAACTACCATAAGCTCGGATGTAGATTATGATGATTATGATATAAAGTCTGTCCTTATGCTGAATGGCAAACCTCTTGTTCAGGGAGAGTATCCGATTTGCCCGACTTGTTCTGCCTTACTTGCCAGGGGCTATGGTATTGATAATATAGACTGTCCTGAGATCAAAGGTATTCGAGACAGGATAAACTCCGAATACAATGGTATCAATAATGCTATTGCAGCACTTACCCCGCTGCTTGAACTCCTTGACGATGGCTATTATGTTATCGCTGATGCCAGGCTATATCCTACCGATGGAACAGACCGCTATTTCGCAAATGTTCCCGACTCACTCAGCACAATTACAGCCACTTGCTGCGAATACTACAATCATGAATTTTTGACAACCTCCGGTGGTTTTCCGGCTTATCTGTATCCAACGCAATCTAATACGGCACTTAATACCCAAAGGGCAGATGATTACCTTAATGTGATCGATAAGGATAATGCACCACGAGCAATTGCATATTATCATTCAGGTTTTGTTTGTGCTTTACTGGACGGACACCACAAAGCATACGCAGCAGCCAAAAAAGGGTGTATGCTCTCAACGCTTGTCATTATACCGATGGACGGCACATATAGAAAGCATTTGGAGGCTGAAGAACTTGCTTGCTTTTCTGAAATAACGATCCCCATTAAGGAGCTTACGGGATATTCGGGAATAAGCCCCAGATCAGGGCAACACATTCAATTTGAGAGCTATCACAACCCCCCGATCTATGATAGTGATTTGAATTTAAAATTCTACCCTACGATCGAAGAATTGACTGGTATATATGCGGCTAAGGCTGAAAAACTGACTATTACCGAAGATCTTGTAAAACAATGGATAAAGAGCAATGATACCAATGATCGCTACAGATTACAAGCCGTTTTACGGTATTATGCGAAAAAAGAACCTGAACTGGCGTTTATGATCGCCAAGATAGTTATCGATCATACATATGAAAATGCGATGTTTAATGATCTACTGGCTGTATCGTACAATATAATAGTAAACAACAAGTGCGAAGAATCCGAACAAATCGTTTTAGATTACATGGTGAAACGCAATAGCAAGAGTTTACTATGGGATCTATGCAGTTCTTATTGGGAAGATGTGAAGAATGATGACTGATAGTTATGATGATATGAAGCATCTTTCTCGTCCGCAGTATGACGATTTTCCTCCTATGTCTATAAGTGACAGGGCGGCACAGTTCAGTCCTTTTGCAGCTCTCGTAGGCTATGATGATGCCGTTGCCGAGACTGCAAGGCTGACCGACAGCAGGCTTGAACTGACAGAGGACGAAATGTCTGAACTGAACACTAACCTGAATCGTCTGCTTGACTGTTTGGACGAACAACCGGAGATCAAAGTGACCTATTTCGTCCCCGATGAGAAAAAGTCGGGCGGCAGATATGCGGAAAAGGTTGGTGTGGTGAGGATATATGATGAATATTCGCAGGAATTGGTGTTTATGGATAAGGTGAGAATAAATATTCAAGATATTGTTGATTTGATTATTTTAGAAAGTCAATAAAAAATATGGAGTGTAAAGAAGTTTATGAGCGATAGAATATGTCCTGAATGCGGCAGGAAAATGAAACAGCAGTTTATAGGATTGAAACATTGTAAGTGCGGGATGAGCTGGCTGAAAAGTGAGGGATACTTTCAAAGAACGCCTGATATGATATTTTGTCTTAAACGCATTAAAATCGGAAAGAAAATCAAGCAAGTACCAACCATACGCTATAAAAATGATATTTTCAATGAAGATTGATTTAACACAAATCACTAAGCCAACTCCAAGAATATTGCGGAAGAGAGAAATAACCATGAATCAATTCGGATACCCTGAAAGTAACGGACGTGTTTATAATAATCCCACTAATCGTAACCGACTTTGAACCCACCGGATTCAAAGTTCTCGACAAACGGAAAGGACGGTCACGCTGAACCGTCCTTTTTGTTATTTTTGTATGTCTATCTCAAACTTCCCCTCAGAGTTCACCTTCAGCCGCAAGGTCTTGACATACCGATTGCAGAAATTCTCCATTTCCTTCATGGTAGCGGTCACTCTTGTGGCTTCATATATCTTGTGGGTAAGGTCCAGAGGGTTCTCACCGATGAGATCGGGTAAATGCTTTTCAAGCTCCGCAAAGAGGACGGCTCGCTTCATATCCTCCGTTCCTGCGGTGCAGAAATCATCTATAGAACAATAGTAGATGCCGTGCTGCGTGAGTGCATTCTTTATTGCCGTTCCGCACTTCTCGTATTCGTACATAACGAGAAACTTCGCATTCGGCAGACTTTCGATCAGTCCCCAAAAGTCTGAATCACTCGACACAATAATAAATGATGTGATGCCGTCACGGTAGAAGTCCGTGACTACGCTTGCAGTCATTCTAACGTCTACCAGCGACTTTCTGTCGGTCACACGTTCGATCTCAATATGTTCGGTGGGTATCTGCGTGAATTTGGAGAGCCAGTCCCAGCCTGCTGTTGTGTTCAAATCATCATATAGCGTGATTTTCTCGATCTTGGCAAGTTCTTCCTGATTTAAGCCTTTCAGAACACTGTACAGCTTGTACGGGTTGAAATTCTCACAATCGACAGCGATCGCAGTTTTCTCGGTGCTGTCAATAAATTGATAAATATTGTTTCGTGTTTCATCGCCAGCATCCCGATATTTCGTATAGTCAGTGAAGCTGTCATTATGCTGACTGTAGATGATCTTCAAAAACTTGCGGTCGGAATAGACGATGCTCCCCACATCGGCAGGTTTCCAGTGAATATACATCTGGAAAGGATAATGATCGATGTTCGTCATGTACTTGTTGAACTCCTGCTTCATGACACCATCCTTGTTGTACTTCGGGACAAAAAACAAGTCCCGGATATACGCCCAATTCAGCCAGTCGTAGTACAGATGGGAACATTTGTCAATGTTTTCATTGATGAGCCTTGTAAATTCCTGCATATATTTTTCGGAGCGTGAGTTTGCCTGAATAATTGTAAATCCCCATTTTTCAAGCTGTCTGATATTGTCATGGTCATACCACTCGATGGTATTCAGGTTTTTTAGCTCAAACCGCATCAGATCATCGGTCTTTTTGAATTTCTGCATCAGCACGGTTCGCAGCTTACATAAATATCGTATCGTAGTAGCATCACGGTCGGCTCTGAGCTTGTCTATCAGCTCGGTGCATTCCCCATAGCTTACAGTGAGTGCCGACATCCGGACACCGATCATGTAGGCGATCGTGGTAACTACTTCTTTGGTATCAACGGTCAATGGAATACCTCCTATTCATTGTGGATTTTCGGATAATCGTGTTTTATCGGTAAAATACTTTCCACCGCTTACACCTCCCATCTGCTCTTATTCTTTTATAGCACAAATGGCGGTATAATACAATGAAAATGGCGTGAAAAAATGTGGGCGTGCGCCCAGATAGGGCGTTATCAATAGCAGCGTAAGGTGCTGCTGTCTACAGTTATAGACAAGTCAATCTGC
>CANRJB010000033.1 GCA_947630845.1 uncultured Clostridia bacterium | reverse complement strand
GCGTGTGCACTCTTTAAAGTCTTTACCACTATTATAACATAAAATCCATCTCCTGAAAACCCTCGTATCTGGAATATGATACTTTCGGCATATTTCTATCTGACTTTCTTTGCCTTTCAGATATTCAGTTACCGCTTTCAGCTTTGTTTCCGCTGAATATCGTTTGTTTCTATGACTGATCCTTATTGATTCTATTCCATTTGTTTTTGCATAGACCACCTTTTGTCTGAGTGTTTGGAGTGAAATTCCATACTTCTTCGCAATTGAACCACAGCTTCCTTTCCCGTCAAGATATTCTTGTACTGCAGCTATGCGCTCTTCATCCGTCAGCTTGCTCCTTCTCGACATAATATTTTCCCCTAAAATGAATTTCACTCTTTTTGTTATTTTGTGTGTCTTCTCTAAGGGGATTATATCACTGTTCATTGAAATAATCTGTTTTCATCTGCATGTCTTCAGCTCTGCCGGATGGTCTTGTTGTGACTCCTGCTACATTTGTCATTTTTGTCGTGACAAAGCCATTCTTATATGCATGTGCTTCATCACATACAAGAATAAAAATGGAGAACATGAAGTTAGATGCACAGCAGGTGGTAATCGCTAAGGACGAAAGTGGTATGAATCAGGGATATTGCTTTCAATCTATCTATTGGCGCAAGTTCGATGTCAAGATGATTAACCTTACGCACGTCATCAGACAGAGCGATGTGGAGTTCTGTAGCGCATTGGATTCCTGTAAAATGGGGGGACGCATGCTTGTTCAATAAGTCCATCAGGGAAGCTGTCCATCTGGTAACATCGGCGATGAAGTTGTACAGCGTGAACACCGCATTCAACATCGCTTTGCCACAAAAGAAGCCTCAAATCAAGGAGCTGCCTTGTCTGCTTGCCATGTGGCTTTCACTTCGCATGAGTGAAGTCCGGGGCTTGCAGTTCAGGGACATTCACGGCAGTACACTCACGGTATGCAGGAGCAGGATATATTTTGACGGAGAAGAACATCTGAGAGAAGTGAACAAGACCTATGAGTCTACCAGAGTTCTGAATCTGCCACCGTACATCATGGAGCTGATTCAGAAAGTGCCGCATGAGAAAGACACAGACTTTGTTGTCAGCATGGGTTATCAGCATATCAAAGGGATATTCAATCGCTCTCTTGCAAAGTACGGACTGAAAATGCGGTTTCACGACCTTCGCCACATTTTGGCAAGCGTAATGCTGGCACTTGGCATTCCCGACAAGTATGCAATGGAGCGAGGTGGCTGGTCTACCCCCAACACATTGAAGAACATCTACCAGCACATATTCTCAAAAGAGCGATAGCTTGCAGACCAGAAAGTTGATGATTACTTCAATAAACTACTGTTAGAAGCAGAGGGAAAGCCAAGACCTCCCATTGAGATGGTAAAAAGTCGTGAGGAATTTCGTGAGGAATCATGAGGAAAAATCTTCCGGCGAAAAATAAAGAAAGAGACTATATTACGCAGAATCCACGCAATATAGCCAAAAAGAAGAAAATATGGATTGGCGCAGAAAGAGGGATTTGAACCCTCGCGCCGGTTTCCCGACCTACTCCCTTAGCAGGGGAGCCCCTTCACCACTTGGGTATTTCTGCATTTAGAGGCAAGAATAGCATTTAAAAGCAAATCAGCCTCTTGCTTCTGATACGGAGAGAGTGGGATTCGAACCCACGGTACGTCGCCGTATCACCAGTTTTCAAGACTGGCTCCTTAAACCGCTCGGACATCTCTCCAATTGAACCAGCTTTTATATTATACCATATTCAGAAGGATTTGTCAAGTGGTTTTTTTATTTTTTTTGGAGAGAATTGAGAAAATTTTTTCAGATGGTCTTGCAATCAGCCGACAAAAATGATATAATATAAGAATAGGCAATTTATCGGAAGGGGTCTTGAGATGAAAAAGTGGACGATCGACTCTCCTGATCAGAAGACTGTGGATATGCTGCACAGAAGAAGTGATCTCTCTGCCCTGTGCTGCAATGTGCTTGCATCACGTGGCTGCACTGACATAGAGCAGGCGGTGAAACAGATGGGCTGTGCTTCTCTTAGCGATCCTTTTCTGCTCACTGATATGCAGATGGCTGCGGATACCATCAATGCTGCTATTGATAATGGAGATCGCATCTGTATCTATGGAGATTATGACTGTGACGGCATCATGGCAACGGTCATTCTGTATACCTTTCTGTATGAGATCGGTGCAGATGTGACATGGCGCATCCCGGAACGCAGCGAGGGATACGGGCTCAATGAAAATGCTGTCCGGGAAATGCATGCTGACGGCGTACAGCTCATCGTGACGGTGGATAATGGTATTTCTGCCATCCGTGAGGCAGAACTTATCAAAGAACTGGGCATGACCCTTGTAATCACCGATCATCATCAGCCGGGGGACACACTTCCCTCAGCGACGGCTGTGGTGGATGCTCACCGGGTGGATAATACTTCCCCCTTTCGGCTGTACTGCGGTGCAGGGATCGCACTGCTGCTCGTGGCTGCTCTCAATGACGGTGATACAACGATGGCAATAGAGCAGGCAGGTGACATTGCTGCCATTGCAACAGTGGCAGATATTGTGTCCTTGCAGGGGGAAAACCGCTACCTTGTACAGGAGGGGCTGCGTCTGCTCGAAAATACAGAACGTGTCGGGCTGCGTGCGCTGCGAGAGGTGAGCGGGCTTGCGGAAAAACCAATGACGGCAGAAGGTATTGCCTTTGGCATTGCACCGAGAATCAATGCAGCCGGAAGACTTGCTTCCCCGAGGCTTGCTGCACAGCTATTGCTTGAAGAAAAGATGTCCCGGGCAAGAGAACTTGCTGAGCAGCTCAACCGCATCAATAACGACCGCAAAAGTACAGAAATGCAGATTATCAATGACATTCTTTCTCAACTTGATGCCGATTCACAGCCCCTGCATGAAAGGCTGTTGATCTTTGTCGGAGAGGGATGGCATCCGGGCGTGATCGGGATCGTGGCGATCCGCTTGCAGGAACGTTATGGAAAGCCATGTTTCATCATCAGCACCAAGGATGGCATGGGACATGGATCGGCAAGAGGGTTCGGTGAGTTTTCCGTGTACGACTGCCTGTCGGCGTGCGGTGACCTGTTTGAAAAATACGGCGGTCATCCGGGTGCAGGCGGCTTTACAATCAAGGAGGAAAAAATTTCTGCCTTCCGCCAGCGTGCAGCGGAGTATGCTGCTGCACACCATTCGGAGATGCCGTTGCCAGAACTGCGAGCTGACTGTGTGCTATGTCCGGAATTTCTGACTGTGGAGGAGATCAGCTCCCTGTCGCAGCTTGAACCGTTCGGCACAGACAATCTGTCACCTGTCTTTCTGGCGGAGAATGCTGTTATCAAGAGCATCATCCCCCTGTCCGGCGGCACACATACCAAGCTGAATGTCGAAGTATGCGGATGCAGCTGCGATGCACTCCTGTTCGGAAAATCTCCGGAGAGTACAGGGCTGCATCCGGGTGATGTGTGCCATATGATGGTAAAGCTGAGCGTCAGACATTTCAGAGGGCTTGACGGGATCAGTCTGTTGGTGCAGGACTACCGGCTGTCAGGAATGAAACAGAGCAAGATCTTATCTGCGATGCAGACCTATGACCACTATCGGAGAAATGAACCCCTGCCGGCTGCACACTATCGGGCGATCTGCCCGACAAGAGAGGAATGTGCAGCTGTCTGGCAGGCACTGCCCACACAAGGGATCACACCGGAAACACTGGCTGTCCGGCTGTATCCCCATATCAATTACTGCAAAATGCGTATTTGTCTGGATATTTTTGCAGAGCTTGGTATTGCCCGGATCACTGACGGAGAGATGCTTGTCCAGCGTGTTTCGGGTGTAAAAAAAGTGGCATTGCAGGATTCACATATCTTGCAGGAACTGGCATTGCGTGTAAAGGAGGAGAGTGTCATATGAGTGAAGACAAAGTCGTTACCATTGACATGCTGATACAAAAAATACTTGACATTGACAGACAGTATGATCTGAGTAAGATCATATCAGCATACGAATTTGCAAGCAAGGCACATGAGGGGCAATTCCGTTCTTCAGGGCAGCCGTACATCATCCATCCGCTGGCGGTCGCTGAGATCCTGCTTGATCTTGGGATGGATACGGACACCATTTGTGCAGCATTGCTGCATGATGTCGTGGAGGACACAGAAGCGACCTCTGAACAGCTTCAGAAACGCTTTGGCAGGGATGTAGCTAACCTTGTGGATGGCGTTACCAAGCTCACTAAGATCCCTATCTTCAATAAAGAACAGCAGCAGGCGGAAAATGTCCGCAAGATCATGCTTGCCATGAGTCAGGACATCAGAGTCATCATCATCAAACTCTGCGACCGGCTGCACAACATGCGTACCCTTGAATTTCGCCCTGAACATAAACAGCGCAATACTGCCCTTGAAACCATGAATATCTATGCCCCCATTGCTCACAGACTCGGCATCAAGGCAGTGCAGGAAGAACTTGAAGATCTTGCCTTCCATTATCTTGACCCCTATGCCTATTCTGAAATTGAACACCAGATGGAGATCAAGAAAGAGGAACGGGATCAGTTTATTGCCTCCATCAAGGAAGGCATATCCGAGCGGCTGCGGGAGATCCCTTTCAAAAGACCGCCTTCCATCGAAGGACGTGTCAAGAGTATTTATGGTATGTATAAAAAAGTGTTCATTGCCCACAAGGATATTGAGCAGGTCTATGATAAATATGCTGTCCGGGTCATTGTGACGGATATTCCGGAATGTTACACAGTGCTTGGTATTGTACATGACATGTTCCGTCCGCTCCCCAACCGCTTCAAGGACTATATTGCTACTCCGAAAGCCAATATGTACCAGTCGCTGCACACCACCGTACTTGGGCGTGAGGGCATTCCCTTTGAAATTCAGATCAGGACATGGGATATGCATGCGACAGCAGAATACGGTATCGCAGCACACTGGAAGTATAAAGAGGGTATTCAGGGCAAGGACAAGATGGAACAGCGTCTTGCATGGATACGTCAGATGCTCGAAGCACAGCAGACCTCTGACGATGTGGAAGAGATCGTGCGCATGATCAAGAATGACCTTGCTCCGGAGGACATCGTCTGCATGACACCAAAGGGCGATACCATTTCCCTGCCAGTCGGCTCAACGATTATTGACTTTGCATACCGCATCCATACTGAGATTGGTCACAAGATGATGGGTGCAAAGGTGGATGGTAAGATCGTGCCGCTTGACTACGTACTCCAGACCGGACAGATCTGTGAGATCATGCTCAGCAAAGACCCGGAAAAGGGACCGAACCGGGCATGGCTTGACATTGCCAGAACCAATGAAGCCAAATCCAAGATCCGCTCATGGTTCAAACGGGAACGCCGGGATGAAAATATCATCACCGGTCGCTCCATGCTCGAAAAAACATTCCGCCATAACCGCATCCAGATTCCGGACAACGAGTTGGAGAAATTCCTCAGTGAAGATATGAAACGCCATAATTGCAATACACTTGAAGATTTCTATGCTTCTATCGGCTATGGCGGTGTCAGTCTCCAGAAGCTTGCTCCACGCTGGAAGGAATTGTTCCAGAAACTGTATTGTCAGGAAGAAGAAGAGCAGCCCGTTGTCAAGCCCATCGTCCACTCCCGTAAGAGCAGCATTATCCTTGACGATATCAGCGATTGTGCTGTGAAATTTGCGCAGTGTTGTAATCCGCTGCCGGGCGATGAGATCGTGGGCTTTATCACCAGAGGACATGGCATTTCCGTACACACCACTTCCTGCGTCAATTATCGTGCCATGCTCAACAGGGACATTCCAGAGGAACAGGAGCGTTGGGTGGATGTCCAGTGGACAGACAATGCCGATGCCGACATGCAGACGAGTATTGAAGTCGTAGCAACTGACCGTGTGGGATTGGTATATGACATCACAGCAATTCTGATGGAATCACGCATCCCGATCGTACATTCGTCATCCCGTATGCTAAAAAACGGAAATGCTGTCTTTGATGCAAGCATCCGTATCGTGAACAAGTCACAGCTCACATCGGCATTTGACCGCATCCGCAAGGTAAAGGGTGTGCTGTCGGTTGAAAGAGCGAATAATTAAGGAGGTCGGTGATGAAGGCAGAAAATATCTGGCGGCATTTCCGTACTGTTACCCGACACAGGCATATGGTCATCCTGCACTGCTGTAAGGCAGGGTTATACTGGCAGGGGCTGGGACATGACCTTTCAAAGTACAGCCCTGCTGAATTTATTCCGGGTGTTCAGTACTATCAGGGTACAAGAAGCCCCAATGAACAGGAAAGACAGGTCGTCGGCTATTCACTGGCATGGATGCATCATAAGGGGCGAAACAAACATCACTTTGAATACTGGACGGACTATAACACGGAAACACATACCCTTGATCCTGTGAAAATGCCGCTGCGCTATGTCATTGAAATGTTCTGCGACAGGGTCGCTGCAAGCAAGATCTATAATGGAGCAGACTATACTGAGGAGCTGCCGCTGGCGTATTTTCTGCGTGCAAAACCACGGCGGCGCATTCATCCGGAGACGGCTGCATTCCTTGAAAAGCTGCTGCGGATGCTCTCTGTCAAGGGGGAGGAATGGACGTTTGCGTGGATACGGCATTACTTAGCTACGCATGAAACATATTGAAAAATGATACAGAAGGAATGTGTAGCTTATACCGATCCTTTTCATTCCGATAGGCAAAGTCAATCGAGCTGCTGAAAGCAGCGTTAAGGATGGTATGAGACAGCAATTGATGCAGCCAATTATGTTCCCTATAAATCTGTTGTCTATCAGATTTATAGGGATTCGTATTACATTGTATATTCCACTTGCGTCTTTCAGAAATTCGGGGGCAGGTTTGCGCTGCTGCACGGCTTTATCATGTTTTTGCGATGCTGACAAGCACGCTCTGGTATAGAGTGATGGAGGTTGAGTTAAATGACAGGGAAAACACATCTTGCTGTTGGTGTACTGACTGCTTGTGCAGTCACAAGACCTCAAAGCATACCGGAGATCGTTTTGTGTGCAGGTACAGCAGCAGTGGGGGCTTTGGTCAGTGACGTTGATGTGACACATTCCAATGCGAAGAACAGTTTGCATCAGATCATAGGCATGATTGTTGGTGCAGTAGTGCTGATGGTAGTATGCAATCTGTTTTTGGGTATTGATCTGTATAGCAGGCTGGATAAGGATAGCAGCATCTACCGGATGATCGTGGGGGGATTGCTTTTCATTGGAATATGCGTGTTCGGAGAGCATACGCCGCACAGAAGCTTTATGCATTCAATAGCAGGTGCTGCAGCCTTATCCTTTGCATTTTCCATCATATCCTTTGAGCTGCTTCCATATTTTATTGTGGGATTTGCTTCGCATGTTGCAATAGATATGCTCAATTCCAAAAAGGTACGAATTCTGTATCCGTTGAAAATCGGCATTGCTTTTGGTGTATGCAAATCAGACGGACTTGTCAATAAGCTGTTATTCTATGCAGCATCCGCTGCAAGCTGCGCTTTGATTGCCCTGCTTGCGTTTGGAGTGTTATCGTAATACAAATTAAACAAGAATGCTGTGGTACAATCAAACGTAAGCGCCAATCATTCCATAACGTTGTCAGCGGCAGAAAAATGTGCTAAAATAGTTCCGAAGAAAATTTTTC
>CANRJB010000032.1 GCA_947630845.1 uncultured Clostridia bacterium | reverse complement strand
CACCGCCTTCTTCTTTCATTATACCTTATTTATCAGAAAAAGTCCAGCGTTCGGCTGGACTTTTTTGACAGGCTGAATTGACCGGATGATTCGATCATCCGGTCAATCTTCATGGTACATATTCTCAGAGATCAGCGCAAGCTTTTCCGTGCGGGTCATCTGTTTAATGATGTACTCCCTGCGCATTGCTTCACATTGTTCTTCATGTTCTTCCGCATAGACAAGCTTCACGGGTAACCGGGTACGGGTGTATTTTGCGCCCTTCCCGGCGTTATGCACTTTGATTCGGTTGGGGAGATTGTTTGTCCAACCTGTGTACAGCGTGCCGTCAGCACATTCAAGGATGTAGGTATAATTCATACAAGCTCTGTCTCCACCGCCTTTCCCTCTGCAAGACTTTTGGGAATATCAAGAATGCGTTGGTTTGCGCTTCCCCGGAAATGCAGCTCCAGACTGCGCAGTGCATCCACAAACGGTCCGTCAATCAACCAATCTGTTACGGACAGTAACTCACCAATCCCATTTTCCTCCCGATGTGCATACAAATACTCAAAAGTATAACCCGTGTAAGTGATGAGGTTCAGACCAAGCTGTTTGATCTCTTTTCCCAACTCTGCCAGTGCCTTCGCCTGACAGAATGGTTCTCCTCCACTGAATGTCACGCCATCCAACAGCGGATTGCTCTTGATTCTCTCCAGAATTTCCTCTGTCGTGGTGTCCCTGCCGCCGGCAAAATCATGCGTTTGTGGATTGTGACACCCCGGACAATCATGTGGGCAGCCCTGCACAAAGACTGTGAACCGCAGCCCCGGTCCGTCCACAATGGAATCATTTACAGTGTCTGATAATCGGATGAGCATAGTTCCCTCCAGAACATATACAATTCACCCTCTTTGGGTGAAGGTGAATTGTTAAAAAATATTTCTAATACTAATTTCCCATCATCCTATTGAAACAGGATGATGGGAAAAAGTCTGCTACAATTGGCTGTGCCAATCACCGTCTCATACAATTCTCTGCGCCACCTACGGCGGCTACCGATCTATTGATATAAGCATATGTCAGGAAGCATCATGTTTGATACGATCGTCAACTTCACTTCTCTTAGCGTCGTTAAATCTGTCAAGTGTCCCGACCAGATAACCTGTAATGCGGCGAATACGTTCAAAGCCTGTATTATGTTCACGCTCCGGTCTGCCGCACAGCGGACAAGTATCGCCGATGATGCCGGTATAGCCGCATATCGGGTCACGGTCAACCGGATGGTTGATCGAACCATAGCCGATGCCAGACTCCTTCATGCAGCGTATGATCTTCTCAAAAGCTGACAGATTCTGCAACGGATCTCCGTCAAGCTCTACATAGCTGATATGCCCTGCATTTGTCAGCTCATGATAAGGTGCTTCGATTTTGATCTTATCAAACGCACTGATGGGATAGTAGACCGGTACATGAAAAGAATTTGTATAGTACGCCCTGTCGGTCACACCCGGAATAATACCGTATTTCTTTGCATCCATCCGTACAAATCGTCCCGACAGCCCCTCTGCCGGAGTGGCAAGCAGGGAAAAATTCAGCTTTGTCTTTTGGGATTCTTCATCCAGACGATTGCGCATCCGGGTGATGATGGCAAGTCCCAGCTCCCTTGCACGTTCACTTTCACCGTGATGCTCACCGATGAGACTCTTCAGCGTCTCTGCAAGTCCGATAAAGCCAACGGACAGTGTGCCGTGCTTCAGAACTTCTGCCACGCTGTCATCGGGACTCAGCCCTTCAGAGTCCATCCAGATGCCCTGTCCCATAAGGAACGGGAAGTTGCGCACTCTTTTCTGACACTGGATACGGAATCTGTCCATGAGCTGATCGATGGCAAGATCCATCATCGCATCCAGACTTTCGTAGAATTTATCAATATCATGATCTGCCTCAATCGCCAGCCTTGGCAGATTGATGGAGGTAAAACTCAGGTTGCCTCTGCCGGTCACAATTTCACGGGAAGGGTCGTTGACATTGCCGATGACCCTTGTCCGACAGCCCATGTAGGCAATCTCTGTGCGGTAATCACCGGGTTTGTAATACTTGAGATTATAGGGAGCATCAATGAAGGAGAAATTCGGGAACAGCCGCTTTGCCGATACACGGCAAGCAAGCTTGAACAGATCGTAGTTCGGATCTTCGGGATTATAGTTGATGCCTTCTTTGATCTTGAATATGTGGATGGGGAAGATCGGTGTTTCGCCGTTACCAAGACCCGCTTCATTGGCAAGCAGGATATTCTCGATAACCATGCGCCCTTCGGGGGAGGTATCTGTACCATAGTTAATGGAAGAAAACGGTGTCTGCGCACCGGCACGGCTGTTCATGGTGTTGAGATTGTGGACGAGAGCCTCCATTGCCTGATAGGTGGCACGATTGGTTTCCTGATAGGCATGCTTTGCGGTAAATTCTGTGATCCTTGCCGCCTTATCCTGCGGCAGCATGGCAGACAATTTTTCCTCAAATCCGTTATCATTAGCAAGTACCGGAATGTAGCCCTCCTTTGCCAGTTCTGCAAGCATCTCGTTCGCCTTCTGCTCAGAATCCTCACAGCCGACAAGCAATTCCAGTGCCCTTGCGAGATTCTGCCTGTAACGGGAGACATAGGTTTTTTTGACACCCTCTGCCATGGCATAATCAAAGTTCGGCACACTCTGTCCGCCGTGCTGATCGTTCTGGTTAGACTGGATGGCAATGCATGCCAAAGCAGAATAACTTGCAATGTCATTCGGCTCACGCAAAAAACCATGTCCGGTCGAGAAACCATTCCTGAACAGTTTGATCAGGTCGATCTGACAGCAGGTCGTCGTCAGTGTGAGAAAGTCAAGGTCATGGATATGGATATCACCTTCACTGTGCGCCCTTGCATGCTCAGGTTTCAGGACATACAGCTCATAGAATTCTTTTGCAGATACACTGCCATATTTGAGCATCGTTCCCATGGCGGTATCGCCATCAATGTTGGCATTCTCACGCTTGATGTCACTGTCCTTAGCAGGATGAAATGTCAGTTCATTGAGGACGCTCATAAGATTGGTTTTCATTTCTCTTGAACGGGTGCGCTCATACCGGTAGAGGATGTATGCCTTAGCCGTCTGGGCATGTCCCCTCTCAATCAGCACCTTCTCAACCAGATCCTGTATCTGTTCAACAGACGGCGTATCGCCGTACTGTGTCTCTGCAAGGCGGCAGACTTCCTCTGCTGCCCTGCATGCCTCATCATAATCCGTACCGCCGACTGCTTTGGCAGCCTTGAATATGGCATTTGCGATCTTCTCCACATTGAATGGAACCTTTCTTCCATCCCGTTTGGTGATATACATCAACATCACGTATTCCTCCGTTTCCAAACTACAACATCTTGTATACTCCATTTTACGCTATAGTATAGTATACAGCATATCTTCCGGATTGTCAATTGTGTTTTTACATAAAAAAAGGCGTTGAATTTGTATGACATGCACATAAATATTGGTTTTTTCCCGTCATTTCAGCAATTTACATAGGATAAAACCAGAAATCCGGCAAATTCAAAACATATATTCGCAAACACAATATATAGTATGTCAGGCATTTCGTAAAAATGATGTCTTTCTCCTGATATCCGCTGTATTCCGGAGGATTCTGCCGGCTGAAATTCTCGCTCCCGGAACGAGCAGCAGAATATGTTGGGGAAAACTTTGTGTACTCTTCATTTTCCTCTTGCAATCTGCTGCCAAATCTGGTATAATCATAATAAAGAATATCTGTCAGAAAACTGGAGGTAAACTTATGAATATCGCTATTGCACAATCCGGCGGACCTACCTGCGCAATCAATGCCAGTCTTGTCGGTGTTTTCAAGCAGGGACTGCTTACAGAAGAAATAGATGCCATTTTTGGCTCTATCAACGGCATCGAGGGTATGATCGGAGATGAGCTTATAAACCTGAAATCCATCATCCGCACCAATGAGGATATGGAGCTGCTCCGTCAGACCCCCTCTACCATGCTCGGCTCATGCCGCTACAAGCTTCCGGATTACGACACCGACCCTGTGATCTATGAAAAGATTTACAAGACCCTCGACACCCATAGGATCGGCGTCTTTATTTATATCGGCGGCAATGATTCTATGGATACCGTTGTCAAGCTCTCTGCCTACCTACAGCATATCGGATCGGATATCCGGGTCATCGGTGTGCCCAAGACCATTGACAATGATCTGCCTGTTACCGACCATACCCCCGGCTTCGGTTCTGCTGCCAAGTACGTTGCGGCATCTGTACAGGAGATCATCCGGGATTGCAGCGTGTACAGTATCCCGTCTGTCACCATCATTGAGATCATGGGCAGACACAGCGGCTGGCTGGCAGCTTCTACCTGTATGCTTCGTGCCAACGGCGAAGAAGCTCCCCATCTTATTTATCTGCCAGAATCGGATTTCTCGGCAGTTCAGTTTATTGAAGATGTGGAAAAGGAGATGGCAAAGCATAAGGCTGTCATCGTTGCTGTTTCTGAAGGCATTGAAACAAAGGGTGCTGACGATATGGCTGAGTTCCAGTCCGGTGCAACGGATGTGTTCGGGCATAAATACCTCTCCGGTGTCGGGAAATATCTGGAAAGGCTCGTAGCAGACAAGATCGGCTGTAAGGTTCGTTCCATTGAGCTGAATGTCATGCAGCGCTGCTCGTCACACATCTGCTCCAAGACGGATATTGATGAGGCGGAACGTATCGGTCGTCATGCCCTGCGTGCAGCATTGGAGGGCAACACGGGAAAAATGATGTTCTTCCGCCGTGTCAGTGACATTCCCTATGCAGTCACAATTGAAATGACAGATGCAGCAGATGTCGCAAATCTTGAAAAGCATTTCCCCAAAAAGTGGATCTCTCCGGAACAAAATCAGGTCACGGATGCGGCAATTGCTTATTTTTTACCGCTTGTGCAAGGGGAATTGGATATCTGTATGCGAAATGGTATGCCTGTCCACTTCCAAAGACCGTTACAAATGCGTTGATAAGAAATTGCTGATTTTTACAACAAATAGATAGAAAATCGATTTGATATTGTACAAAACAGAGATTTTTTCAATTTTTTCTAACAATAATCCAATCTTTTTTCGTCTGCATGGTTAATAGAATGACAGGTGTTACAAGGGAGGAAAAAATGGAGAAGGGAATCGACAGCTATCTCCGTTTTCTCAAAGGAGAATCCTCAGCAATGCGAACCATTGTTGAGCTGTACTGGGATAATATGCTCTGGTTTACAAATCAGTATGTGCATAATCTCACGGATGCTGAGGATATCGCACAGGAAGCACTTGTCCGGCTTGCTATGCACCGACCGAAATTGCAGGAGGAACATCAGCTCAAAGCTTATCTGCTGCGCATCTGTCGGAATTTGGCTTACAATCATAAAAAAAGGCAGAAACTCATGGTGACAGATAAAGAGCTTGAACTGATGACGGATGAAACCGTTCAGATCGAAGAACGGATGGAATTGTCAGATGCCAGCCGTATGTTACATAGGTCGATCGCAAAACTCAAACAGGAGTATCGGGAAGTCATTTATCTGCGCTATTTCTCATCGCTTTCTGTAAAGGAAACGGCAAAGATCATGCACTGCTCAGAAAAGCAGGTCACGGCACTTGCCTATCAGGCAAGACAGCTATTGAAATCTATGATGGAAAAGGAGGGATATACCAGTGAGGAGTTATGATGAGATCACATCCAAGGTATTGCAGGAGATCAGCGAACGCAGAGCCAGACACAGGCAGATCCAATATATGTGTTCCATCTCGGCTGTCTGTGTCGTATGTATGTTAGGACTGGCTGCTTACCTTCAACTGGAACGTCCTGAAAAAATAATACCTGAACAGGAAACACGTACAGAAACCATCCAGACGGGCACTACGATACCGCTAACAGAAGTGGCGATGCCCTCGCAGTATGATCCTACCCCAACAGATGAAGAGCCGTTTTTGCCATCATCAAGCCGTCCTCCAAGACATACCGTTCCTTCCCCCACAGAATCACAGTTGCAACTCCCAGCCCCCTCACAGAACGGCACCGGAACATCTGTCCATACTGTATATTCTGTACAGGTGGAAAATACCAACACATATTCCAATACGTTTTTAGAAAGTGAGGAGGAAAATGCGCATGTCACAGATCCCACTGAACCTGATCTGACAATGCTGCCTGAATTGGAAACATATGCGGAATCTACCATCCATAATGAACAGCCAACATCTCCGGAGACATTGATTACCATATTTTCAGAAATGCAAACACAAAATACCACCACAACCACTGCTGCTGGCATCACCGCTGAAACATCTAAAGACCTCTCCACTGCCCCGACAGAGCCGCACATGATGCCTCTGGCTTCTGTTCCCATTTGTAGTACAGATGAAGCAGCGATTTCCTGTACGGAAACCTCTCCGGCATAGTGTTTGGGTTCAAAAAAGATATTGCAATTCTGCGCAGGATGTGGTATAATACAATTAACCTGTTAAACAGTACTTTATCCGCCGAAACTGATCTGAAAGAGGTGTTTTCATGAAAAACAGCATATTCCGAAATGGCATGGCACTGCTGCTCGCCGGGGCATTGATGTTCCCCGTGCTGCACGGCGATTTCCAGAATCTGCACACCGATGCCGCTGCAAACAAGGCACGTGTCTCCGTGCATGACCCGTCCATCGTGAAAGAGGGTGGGACATATTACGTGTTCGGCTCTCACATCGAGGCAGCAAAAACGACAGATCTCCAGAACTGGACACGTTTCACAAATGGTTATGAAACGCCCAATAACGTGATCTTCGATGATCTTTCCCAGAATTTGCAAAAAGCTTTTGCATGGTGCGGCGAGGATTTAGAGGACTGCGCAGGCGGCTTTTCTGTATGGGCACCGGATGTATTCTGGGATGCAGAATACCAGAATCCTGACGGGACGAACGGTGCCTACCTCATGTATTTCTGTACATCCTCTACTTACATCCGTTCCGTGATCTGCTATGCGACTTCAAAGGCGATCGAAGGTCCGTATACGTTCGGCGATACGTTGATCTATTCGGGCTTTACGAAAGACGACCAGTATGTCACCAGTGCGACCAAAAATGTCAATAAAAACTACACTTCCACCAATATTGATGAGCTGATCGCTTCCGGTAAGGTCACGATGAATGACAGTTGGTTTAACAAAAATAATTACAACAATTCCCTCTTCCCCAACGCGATTGACCCGACCATTTACACAACGCCTGAGGGGGATATGTACATGACCTACGGTTCGTGGTCTGGCGGTATTTTTACGCTGCAAATTGACCCCAAGACCGGAAAATGTATCCACCCCCAGACGGGCACAACGTCTGACGGCAGAATGATAGACAGCTATTTTGGTACGAAAATTGCCGGCGGCTACACCAAGTCCGGAGAAGGTCCATTCATCGAGTATAATTCCGACACCGGGTATTATTATCTCTGGACGACACTGGGCGGACTGGCGGCGCAGGGCGGCTATAATATGCGTGTGTCACGTTCCGTCAGCCCGACCGGACCGTTTACCGATCCCTCCGGCAATGCAGCGGTTATCGGCGCAAACGGAAACATCAACGACATCGGGCTGAAAGTCATGGGCAATTATCAGTTCAGCTCACTCGATACGGCTTATATGGCATGCGGACACAATTCCGTACTTCGGGACGATGATGGAAAATGGTATTTATTCTACCATGCCCGTTTCAATAATGGTACGGAATGGCATGAGGTCAGAGTCCATGAAATGTTTTTCAATGAAGATGGCTGGCCGACGGTGACCCCCTTTGAATTTGGCGGAGATCATCTTTCCGAGGGCGGCTATGACGAAGCGGATAT
>CANRJB010000031.1 GCA_947630845.1 uncultured Clostridia bacterium | reverse complement strand
TAGCCGTCTACGGTCTTATAACTGTATTTCTTACCGTTTAATTCCGCTGTCATCGTGCCTGCGATCCAGTCGGGAATGCGGAACCGGAGATCCAGCGCACCGCTGCCGCTGACGGTAAAGTTTGCGGTATCGCTTACCGGAATGTCCGTCTCCTGCGTGATCGTGACATTCTGCGCCTCCCAATCCAGTGTGGAGCTTTGGTAGAAATTCACATAGAGCGTATTGCCCTCCTGCATATAGATCGAATCGCCCAGTTTGGTGAAGCTCTCCATACCGCTTCCGGTGCAGCACCAGAATTTGTCCCACGGCGTGCTGTAGACTTTGAAATAACCAGTCGCCATCGGCTGGAAATAGGTCGTCATACCGGTCTCGGGGTTCTGTGAGGAGAGAATGGAATTGTAATAGGTCGTCTCGTAGTAGTCCATGTATTTCACATCGTGCGTGATCATGAACAGCTCACGGGACAGTTTCAGCATATTGTAGGAGTTGCACGTCTCGCAGTTGCAGTTGGTACGTTCCGCATCCAGAACGTCATCCTTCCCGAAATGCTCCCATTCACTGTTGCCGCCTGTGATATAGGTGTGATGTGTTGTGACCATATCCCAGAAAGCCTTCGCATATTGCAGATACCGTGAAGCATCGACCTTTTCGCCGTTGACAGTCTTGCCGTCCAGAACGATATAGCGTTTCAGCGCACCCAAAAATTTCGGGATCGTTGTATTGGCATGGCGGTTGTTCAGCACATCCGTCCCACCCTTGAGAACAAGCTCATGCAAAGCCGTTTCATCAAAATAATGCGCAGCGACAGCATGGTTGTCTTTTCCGGTGATGGCATACAGTTCATACATACAGTCATTCATACCGCCGTACTCGATCGAGAGGACAGTCCGCTGTGTCTGTTCGTTCCACTTGCTGCACCGGTCATACACCCAGTCACCGAGTGCAGAACCAACGTCCTTTGCCGGTTCGTAGCCCGTCGCATTGTACACATCCACGATACCTGCGATCAGCTTATGCATCGTGTACCACGGCACCCATGCATCATCGAAGATATTCGCCTTGCCCTGTTCCACACGGTCGAACTGCCGTTCCACATTGCCGTCCGGCGGTATCGGGGCAGCCCAGAGAAAGCCCGTCTTGCCACGGGAATGCTGCTGACAGACCTGCATTTCATCAATGAGAAGCTTCATCCGTGCGTAGAGCGTTTCACGCTGCGCCTCGGACAGTTCCGGGTGCTGGTAAGCCTGTGCAAGTGCTGTCAGGTAGTGCCCGATACAATGACCGCCGATGTTGGTATTTTCCCAGCCGCCGTATCGTGTTGCACCGTTGGTGGGAAGCCCTGCATTATCTCGGAATCCGCAAAGCAACTTTTCGGTATCGAACGAAAGCAGGTACTCCATCTCTTTTGCAAATGCATTGGTGCAGTAGGCATCTGTCACTGTCACATCCGAAAGGGCGAAATCCTGCGTTTCTGTGACCGCTGCCTGTGCCTCCGGGAAACGGCAGATACCGCTGCCGCCCAGCAGGGCAAATGCAGCAGCCAGTGCAGTCACCCGACTTGCAAGTGTATGCTTCATAACATGACCTCCTGTTCTGCAAATTAAGCGATTCATACTTATTTCATCAATTATACATAAATTTTAAGCTTTTGTCAACCGAAATTCTGTAGATTCGGTGGAGAAAATGCAGGTTTCTTGTGCATTCCACATAAACCAAGCCTCCGAAGCACAATAACTTTGGGGGCTTGGTTCCTATATTTTAGTCCATAGCAGTTATTAAACGTTTCATCATCGCCAGATCAAACACATCCAGCTTTTCATCTTCGCAAACATCCCCCGCTTTCCAGTCCGCAAGATGTGCCTCCGGCACAGCAAGCAGCCATTTTTGCAGCAGTACAATATCTGCGACACTGAATGTACCATCCGCATTGACATCGCCGATCACTGTCTGCACTGCTTTCTGCGGTTCGATCACGTAAATGATTTCATTCAGCGTATAGCTGCCGTCACGATTGACACGGAGCGTGACATTTTCCACGGGGGCAATGCCGTTGTCAATGGTATAATTCCCGTCTGTCTGCCGTGTCATGGTGACGGCTGTCTTTTCACCGGAAACAACATCCGTGAGCGTGTACGCTCCGTCCGGAACTGCCGGGCGCACCGGCTCGATGCGCCAGAGCTGACAGTCACCGCCCCAGAATTCCCATTGGTTGATATTTCCGCCGTTTTCCTGCGAAAAATCAAACACATCCAGTCCCGCTTTGTCAGCAGAACATTGGGAGACAATGCCATAATAGCCGTCCTGTTTCACGAGTTTCCAGAGCTGCTGCGCCTTGCCTGAAAAATTTTGCAGTTCCACATTCAGCCCGTTTTCAGCAGAATCTTCCGCAACTGCAAGACATTTCCCCTCGTCTGCCATTGACAGAATTTTGCAGTATCCATCCGCACAGGACACAATGCGCCATTCCTGAGAGGACGCCTGGTGCTTTGCCCACTGTACGGCATTTGTGCCAGATGATGCGGCATCGTCCTGTGTGCTGAGAAGCAGACCACTGTTTTTATTGGTGAGCGTGTAGGAAACGCCGCTGAGCAGGTCAGTTTCTCCGATTTTCAGGGACGTTCCGCAGCCCTGTGCCGTTTCCGGCGCATAGACAAGAGAGCTGTTTTCATTGAGCAGATCGACCGTATCTTCTGCTGCATCGTAGGTGGTCTTTTTGCTGCCCCAGACGCAGGTATTGTTCCCGGTCGCTGTGAAAGTCATGCGAACCGTCTGCGAAGCAGATTCATCCGCCTGCACGAGAAATGCGCCCTTGTAAGTCACACCGTTCAAGGAAATATGCATATAGGGCGTGCCATTCTGCATCGTCCATGTTCCCGAAACATCACCGGAAACGCTGCCGTCCTCATGGAGTGTCATGCTGTATGGATACTCGACATCTGCACTTTTTTCGTTTTCAAATTTTTGATCAAGGATGTGGACGATCAATTCATAATCCCCTGTAACAGCCGCAAGGGAATGTCCATTTTCGGAGAGCGATTCGCCGGAAAATTCATAGGGTGCTGCTGAGAACCAGCCATCTTCATTCATGACAAGCTGATGGACACGCACTTCATGAAAGCCATAAGGATCGTCAAATTTTGTATGATAGATGACATACAGTCTGCTGTCATCATCCATGAGTGCGGAATTATGCCCCTGTGCCTTGAACGGACGGTCATTGCAGCTCCACTGATAATTGCTCATCAGCCGTTCGCCAATCGTTCCGCCGATGTTGTCTCCTCCCCTCGGATAGATCGCAGAATTACCGTTCTGGTCAAGAAAAGGACCGTCCGGATTTTCGCTGCGGAAAATTCGCATATTGTAGCCACCGTTGGAATTGAAATAACCATAGGAGACAAAAAGATAGTAATATCCCTTGTCCGCACCGGGTGCTTTCATGTATTCAATATAGGGACCCTCGCCGGAAGCAAAATTGCCGCCTGCTGCTTTCTTGCCCATGTAGGCATCGGAAACATTCGGAATCGTTTCATATTTCACACTGTAATCACGCAGTCCGGTCTGTTCGTCAAGCTCAAGCATATAAATGCCGCCAAACCATGAGCCGTAGATCATCCATAGTTCGCCGTTTTCATCGTAGAAAACTGCCGGGTCGATAGCGTTCGTCCCATAGGCGGCATTCCATGAACCATTTGTGAGATAGCGTGAAATATCCGGATTCTCGCCAAGTACCTGCGGCACGTCGGTATCATTCACATTGTTTGTCGCATTATTTGTGAAGCCCGAATAGACGATCGTACCCTGATAGGTGTATGGACCGTCAATATTGTCTGCGGTACACAGCACCACGGAAGAATTCCACACCTGCCCGTTGATACTCAGGTACATACAGTATTTTCCCATATCCGGATTAAAAATAATATCCGGTGCCCACATATTGCCTGCAAGATCGTAGCCGTCCGTTGTGTTCGACCATTTTTCCGGCACGGCAAGGTCGGTGTAGATATCCTGAAAGAACGTCGTGGCAGTTGAACCACGGTCAGAATTTGCTGCCGGTGTCCAGTTCATCAGGTCATCCGAACGTGCCGCACCAAGATGAGAGCCGATCAGGTAATAGCTGCCGTCCTGCAATTTCACGATGGACGGGTCATGCACGGAAACACGGCTGTATTCTGCCGTCGCCGGGACAGTTGGCATCATGGAAACGCCCAACAGTAATGCCGTCATGGCTGAGATCAGTCTTTTCATAAGGAACCTCCTTAACGTTTTTATTCGATATTATTATTATAGCATATTTCTGTAGTTTGGTCAATAACGTTTTGAACCCAAATACTGATGTTTTGTACCTTTTGAAGGGGGGCTCCGGAAAAATGAGCAAATAAGTAAGTTTTTTTGTGCAATAAATCATTTTCTATTTCGTGATCATGTGTTATAATGATAAAAATGACTTTTCAGGAGGCTGAAACCTATGAAAAAATCAGCTTGACAGCGGATATTTTCCGGTACAGGAAAATGGTGGTATCGGCGGGATCTCAAGCCGTGAAGGCAAGGAAAATATTGACAAGTGGCTTAGTATAAGTTCTGCAAAATATGTAAGCATTGCATATGAGACTAATGATACATGGACGAGATCCTGAAGGCAAAGCACTTATCGATGATGATATTGCAGAAATCGCAAACAAATGAATCGTCTTCGTGATGCAGATATACCGATGCTCTGGAAACCGCTGCATGAGGCTTCAAGCGGATGGTTCTGGTGGGGCGCAAAGGGAGCTGAAGCTTATAAACAGCTTTGGTATTACCTCTATAATCAGTTCACATATGTTTATAGTCTAAAAACCTGTATGATCATACAAAAATCATACAGGTTTTTAGAGACTTTGTTTTTTTACTATAGCTGTTCAATTATCATTCTCTTCAGCATAGTAAGGTCGAACACATCAATGATCTGATCTCTGCAAAGGTCTGCATGCCGCCAGCAGGTGAGTGTATCACTTGCGCACAGCAGCCACTTTTGCAGCATAACCACATCGGCAATGCTTACCGTGCCGTCAAGGTTGCAGTCGCCCATCAGATCGTCATTTTCATAGGGGTAGTTGATACTGAACCAGTTCAGGTTGAACAGATAGCCTTCCCCACCTTTGAATACAAAATAGACATCGTGTACATCGGTGGTCTTTTCGATGCTGCATTTCTGTGTCTTCCAGTTCTGCCATCCGCCTGTATCGCTGACATCCATGCTGCCGATGAGCTTGCCATCCGGGGCATCCAGATGCACTTCGATCGTGCCGTTGCTTCCGTTGGAAGCCACACGGAAGTTAATGGATTCCGCTCCTCTGCCAAATAAAATGCCATAAAAGCCGAGGTAATCTCCATCCTCGATGTATGCCACATCTTTTCCACCCTCGCTGCAATTTTCAACGTCGATACCCGACTGTACGGAATACTCCTCCGCTTCGATCACATTGCCGGCAGGTGCGAGCGTTCCTGTTACAGTGACCTTGCATTTTGCCGTAAATTGCTTGTCGCTGTTCTCCAGTGTCGTTGCCGTGATCTCTGCCGTGCCTTCGGACAATGCTGTCACATTGCCGTTATCGTCCACTGATGCAACAAGTGGGTTGGAAGATGTCCAGATCACGACCTTATCGGTCGCATTATCCGGCTGAACCGTTGCCGATAAAGCGGCTGTTTCTCCTGCGTTCAGGGCAAGCGAATCATGGTTCAGGGTTACGCCTGTTACATTCACAAGCTGTCCGTTCAGCTTCCATTTTGCCTGTATTCTCTGATTGTATTCCGGCATGATGAAAGTAGCCTTTGAGCCGTCTGCATTGATCGGTGTCACTTCCATGGCATCAATACCTACCTGCCAGCCGTCAAAGGTGTATCCCGGTCTTGTCTTGGCATCAATGGTCACCAGTTCACCCGGTGCATGATATTCCACCACGGAATGTCCCATGCAGTCGCCCACATTGTTGATAACAAGCACACGTTTTTCAGCTCTGTTGATCCTGACAAGGTGCATGTCTCTTGCGCCGACGGCTTCTGTCGGGGTATCGCCAGCCGCATCGAGACGGAACACAAGCAGCTGGTCAAGGTCATAGCTGTCTAAAATTTTCACACGGACTGTTTTGCTGGTGTCACCCGGCTGGAATGTGACTTCGGGCGCATCCACAAAGCTGAAATCCTTGTCTATGCGGGCATCTCCGGCAACGGGTGTCACTTCAAAATGCATGGTTTCCGAAGCAGGCTTGCTTAGCTTCAGTTCAAGATCGATCGTGTCACCGGGCTTAACGGAAGAATTCAGCTCACCGAAGCTTACATTTACATTTTCTGTAAGACCAAGCGATTTATCATAGCCGACATCGGTTTTGGGGTAAACGGCATAGGCACCCAAGTTGATGCCGTTATCTCCTGCACCGATGGCAGGGCTGCCTGCTTTCAGGCTGAAATCCCCTGCGGCAGCATCTGTAAACAGCGGGTCTTTGGCAATATTTTTGGAGTCCGTCTGCGCATTGAACGCCTCAACCGTAATGGCTGGCTGTGCAGGATCCATGTAGCGTACATAGTCCGATTTTCTGGGAGAATACCACAGATTATTGCGGAATGTCTGCACACCGCCGCCTTTCAGGTCGATGCCGTGCCAAGAATGGAAGCCGTTTACCGTTGTTTCTTTCACGACGATACCTGCGGTGTCGTTGCTGCTGTACATACTGTTTGCGTCTTCGTAGGCAATGTTGTTTCTGACTTCATTATTCCATGATCTGTCCAGTGAAATGCCGGTTTTCAGGTTATAGGTGACATTGTTCACCCAATGTGCATCCCATGTTGAACCAGTATCCCAGAATGCCGAATACAGTCCCGTTTCAATGCGCTGTGCAGGGAAATCCGAAAAATATTCCCCAGCTGGCATACGCTTGTTTTCGTCAAGCGGCTTGTTGTAGACAATATTTTCATACGCCCAGTTTCTTGTACATTCCGATTCATTGAACATAAAATACGCTGTGTTGTGTGTCACATTTCTCACGGCAGTAAAATCTCTTACGCTGATGTCAAGCCATATCGTGCCGCCGTTGACTGAACCGCCGGAGTAATTGAAAGCGAAGGCATTGTTTCTGTTACCATCCGCCCGGCTGCCGAGGGTAGAGGATTCCGCACCGCCTGCACCGGCGTTCTTGCCGATATTGCCGATAAATGTGTTTTCTGATATGATGCAGTCCTGCGAATGGTTGTCATAGCACAGGGTTTCGCCATAGACATTCTCAAAATAGTTGTTCCGCACGACATTGTTCTTTCCTGCCACAGGAATTGTCACATCGGGACGATATACGCCGCCTGCTGTCCATGTCCACGGCGCATTGTAAACGCAGCCAATGTTTTTGAACTGGTTATTCAGCACCACATTCCCCTCACCCATGATGTCAATGGTGCTGCGTGCATATTTGTAGTCCTCAAAAACGAATCCTTCGATCCAGATATAATCACGCCCAAACAGGTTGAAAACATCGGTCAGCTCATTTTTCCGTGCTGCAATGGAATACTCAATGCCAGCATTATCGTAATGCTGCACCTCTTCTTCTTTCCAGCCGGTATCATTCAGCCATTGCGCCCTTACCTGCGGTGTGACAGAAGAACCGTCAAAAATATCCTTGTGCTTGATGATCACCTTTCCGATATCGGAAGTCGTTTCCGGTCTGAAGATAATCATCGCATCCTCTGTTCCGGACTCCTTGGGTCTGATGTCGTCCTCGATGTAAGTACCCGGACGAATCAGAATGGTTGTCCCTGCCGTCGCTTCATCGGCAGCTTTTTTGATAGAGCGGTAAGGGTTTTCGGAAGAACCGTTCCCCGACGAATCATTACCGTTTTCAGCAACATAGAGGAATCTTCCGTTGGTTTCGGCTGCCTTTGCTTCCGGCGGTACAATTATACATACATTAAATAGAAGTATGGACACCATGAAGATACTTAACAGCCTTTTCCACTGCTTTTGCGAATCACTCACGCTTTTTTTCATATTCAGATCATTCCTTTCAGCATTACAGAATACTTTCACGTTAAGCGGCTTAATACTACCCATATTATTATACACCATTTCACCACCAAATGCAACCTATAATTTGCAGAAATGGTGTATAATTTGCACATATTTTTGTTGTAGTATGCGAGATACATTGTGGTGTTACCCGATTCCAAAAAGTTCACTTCTGATGAAATATGATTAGCACCCAAAAACTATGCTTTTTGATCTTTCTGTAGGAGCGTTTATAGTATTTAGGATAGTAATCTCATTCAAAATCAGCTGAAAATGATTCTAATTCTGACATAAATCATCCAAAGTTACATTAGTTAAATCATTTTACCAATAAAAATGATTTTTGTGTCCAAATTTTCTAAACCATTGACATACAGAAAAAAATCTGGTATAATATAATAAGTATAGGTATATTCAATTTAGACATTCTGACATATATATTCAGTTTTAAGTGAGAAAAAATATTGAAAGTAATCGACAATATCTGTACTCTACTAAAAGATAAGCTGCCAAATGAAGCAAATGGATTCAAGCAGAGTAGGGTATAGGATATACTCTATAACTTCCAGCGTGATGCCATTCTCGCAGTAATTAACAAGCCTGAAAGATATAATAGCTGTATTCTTACAGATAACATAGCCCATGACAAAACTGTTACAGCATTGGTAGTCATCAAGCATTATGAAAACAGGAGTAAAACGCACTTGTATTATATCCCAAAAAACTTGCTGAAACTGGAATACATAATGAAACAAGTATTTGAAAGACTAAGTAACTACAAATGCACTTTTTTGCATATGCTTGACTTTAATTTATTTGAAATGCCTGACAGTGTGACAATCGCACGTTCAGGAACGCATATACAGAATAAATACAAAGTTACTATAAAATTTGATGTTGTATAGTCTGATTTTTCTACCTAAAGGAAAAACTGTAAAAAAATCAGTGCTTTTGACACTGGTTTAATTGTAGATCTAAAATAGAAATTAGAATTTTTGCAAACAAAGAAAAAGCGGAAAACTTTTTTGAATTTTGCAAAACGATGAGAAAAATCAAATAAGAAAATTAGAATGGAGGAAACTCAAATGAAAAAAATGAAGTTTGAATCCGCAAATCTGACGGAGAAGAACATTGACAAAATAGCCGCCCTATTTCCGAATTGTATTACGGAAACGGCAGACGAAAATGGAACATTGAAAAAGGCAATCAATTTTGAGATGCTCCGTGCGATGCTGTCTGAAGATATTGCGGAGGGTGATGAAAACTATGAATTCACATGGGTTGGCAAAAAAGCAGCAATTGCTGAGGCAAATCGCCCTATTCGGAAAACACTCCGCCCGTGCGTTGAAGAAAGTGTGGACTGGGACACAACGGAAAATCTCTACATTGAGGGCGACAATTTTGAAGTGTTGAAAACATTACAAGAAAGTTATCTCCAATCAGTGAAACTAATTTATATTGATCCACCTTATAATACAGGGAAGAATTACATTTACAGAAACGATTTTTCAATCAGCAGCAAAGAATACAACAAATTAGCAGGAAACTCCAATGAAGAAGGGGAAAAGCTTATATCGAATCCCATTGGATCTCCTCGATTTCACTCTTCTTGGCTTACTATGATGTATCAACGTCTCCTTCTTGCAAGAAATTTGCTGACTGCTGATGGTGTGCTGATTGTAGCAATTGACGAAAATGAGCTTTCGTCACTGGAAATGATGTTGAAGGAATTATTTGGAGAAGGTGTATATGATCATGTATGTGTAACTGTTGTTCATAATCCCCGTGGACAGCAGGGAAAGAATTTTTCTTATATAAATGAATATGCAATATTTGTTTTCCCGAAAGATATAAAAGCGATTGCAGATAAAAGAATAGCAGATGAAGATGTAAGTTGGTCACCGCTGCGTAATTGGGGAAGTGAATCTGAACGTACAGATGCTAAAAACTGCTTTTATCCGATAATAGTTCAGAATGGAAAAATAATAGGCTTCGGAGATGTTTCTCCCGATAATTACCACCCTCAACAGACTGTTGTTGAGGGCGATAAATACTATGTATATCCAATCGACATGCAAGGGATTGAACGTAAATGGAGATATGCAAGACAATCTGTAGAAAGCATCCGGAGTATGCTTCGAGTCAAAAAAATTGCAACTGGTTATGGGAACCTCTAAAAACCCTCTAAAAAGCGCTTAAAACGCACTGCAGGAATAAAAGTAGCGACATTCACTCCAA
>CANRJB010000030.1 GCA_947630845.1 uncultured Clostridia bacterium | reverse complement strand
GTCCACAGCACCTATTTCTATTATACCACATTTGATGAAAGGAGAGTATGATTTAGGGCTAACTATATCATACAAGTTTACTATGGTAAGAAAGGTAAGACTGCTCTCTTCAGCCGCAGCACTGCTGCTGATGGGGGTCGTACTGCTTGTGGTATATGCAAACCGCCGGACTTCGGCGACCGGCTATTCTGCCGAAGTGACGAAGGAAAGCACCCCGGCATCGACAGAAGCTGCCCTGCTCCCCACAGACAGCACCATGCCCCCCACAACGGAATATCCGATCCCGAGCTATCCGGCTGTGGAGCTTGAAGTGGAAACGATCGTACCGGAGGAGGCAGACCTGCGCATCGAAGCGGAGGATGCGGAGTATACTGGTTCGCTTACAGTGGAGGACATCCGTCCGGGATACAGCGGCGACGGCTATCTTGCTGGATTTTCACAGACTCCCGGTGACAGTGTGAAGGCAGTCTTTGACGTTCCTGTGTCGCAGCATTACAGCATCACCATCAGCGTATCCGCCGACAAGGAAGTCACCAACCGCCTGATGCTCAATGAGGAACCGGTCAGGTCTTTTACCGTCCCGGAGGGAGACAACTTTACGAAGATCACCTTTTCCGGCATCTATATTCCGGCAGGCAAAGCGACGTTGTCCATCGAGGAGGAGGACGGGTTCTTTGCGCTTGATTATTTTGAATTGTCGGATTATACCGAAATGTACGAGATGGACTACAAGGACAGCTATCCGCTGAGCGACCCGTCAGCATCCGACGGTGCGGAGAAGCTGATGAACTATCTGTCCTCACAGTACGGCACAAAGATCATATCCGGGCAGTACTGTGCCGGGGATGCGGACAGTGAAATTGATCTGATTTACCGCCTGACCGGCAGGCAGCCTGCCATCCGGTTCGGGGATGTGGAGGGATATTCCGGAAACAGTCTTGCGAACAACGGCGATGTCATCGGCGCATGTCAGCGTTGGGCAGAGCAGGGCGGCATCGTGGGGCTGATGTGGCACTGGGATGCGCCTGTGGGCGTGAGCAGCGTCTATGCGGCAGAGACGGATTTCTCTTTAGCAGATGCCCTGCCGCCGTACACGGTCTATCAGGAGCTTGTAGAGCCGGACACGACAGAACCTGTGGAGACAGAGACAGAAGCCCCGACAGAATACACATCCTATATCGAGATCCCGACCGAAACAGAAGCACCGGAATTTGTGGAACGCTTTGCATTTTCCGTGGATGTGGCACTGATGACGCAGGAGGAGATCGACAAGAATCTTGAGAGCGGCACTATCTCTGAGGAATGTGCAGCCATTCTGCGTGACATTGACAGCATTGCAGAGGCAATGAAGCCATTGGCGGAGAAGGACATTCCGGTACTCTGGAGACCGCTGCATGAGGCAAGCGGCGACTGGTTCTGGTGGGGAGCATCCGGTGCGGAGGCATACCGCTGGTTATGGGATGTCATGTACCGGCGCATGACGGAGTATCATGGACTGCACAATCTCATCTGGATCTGGAACGGACAGAGCGAGGACTATCTGGTGGACAACTATGACATTGCCGCACTTGATGCATATCCGGAGAATGTGCCATTCGGCAGCCGGTATGAGCAGTTTGTCAGACTTTCCCGCATGACGGGCGGAGAAAAAATGCTTGCGCTGAGTGAGACGAGCAGTGTGCCCGACCTGAAGCTGATGTTCCGGGACAATACCATCTGGAGCTTTTTCGGGCTGTGGTACGGGGAATACATCGTTGATGACGATGGCATGTATTCCGAACGGTACACGACGGCAGACGACATGATCGCATTTTATAACTCTAATGCGGTCGTCACACTGGACGATACCAAAAAGGAACTGGCAGGATAGAAGAACACAAGAGGCAGAAAAATTCCTGTCTCTTGTGTTTTTTGGAAATGTTCTTCAATTTGTCCACCTTTTCTGTATTTTGTGGGTTGCAGGATCCCGGATAATCTGGTAAGATAAATATGGATATAGGAAACGGAAGTTTCACAGAGGAGGGGCGCATGAGACAATGACCTGCGCTGTCCGGGGTAATGGCAGCATCTGCTATAGAGGTCTGATGCCCTCCGCTGAAGAAACGTTCCGCTATGGCACTGATTCTGGATCAGGTGCCGTGACCGGTTTCACCGTCCGGTGACATCGGCATGATATTTCGATTTCTTCATCATCATCTTCTGTTCATCCGTGAAGCCGTACTTTCCCGGCACGGGGGTACGGCGAAAGCGGAGAACATGGCTGCACGGCAGCCGATGAGCATGCTTTTCTTCATAATCCCTTTTTATTTGGTCGGAGCATACTACTCCGGCTATTTTTTTATCGGCGGCAATATTATGCTGCCGCCGATTTCAGGTTCTGCATCATGACAGCTGCGATCTGACTGGCAGTGACCTCTCCACGTACACGGTCATTGATGACAATGCAGAAGGCGACCGGAAAGTCAGGGTCGTCCACAAAGCCCGTCAGGAGAGAATTTTCCTTGCTGCCGTTTTCCACCTGTGCCGTACCGCTCTTGACACCGACATCCGTCCCCGGCAGAATGGCAGCATATTCCGACGTATTCCTGCCGTTCTCCAGCATGATATCACGGACATGCGCCGCACTCTCTGCGGAGAACATCTTCTTTCCGAATGCAGGAACTGCCTGATTCTGCACTTCACCTCTGACGGTCGTTGTATGGTCGATGAGGTAGGGCATGGTGGCGATACCGTCGGCATTGGCAACTGCACTTTCCCATACCATGAGCTGCAAGGGGCTGACAAGCGTTTCTCCCTGTCCCATACAGCCCCACTGCGTGTTAAATTCCTGCTTATTGGTAAGTGTGGTAGAAGCAGTGAAAGCAGTGATACCGTTGACATCGAGGCTGCTTTGTTCTCCCTCGCCGTTGACACGATAGCCCATGCGCCGGTAGACGGAGATGATATCGTCCAGCGTCCAGCCCGGATCTTCCACAAGCTGTGCAAAGAACGGGTTGCAGCTATTGGCAAATGCCTGCACGATGTTCTGTGTCCCATGACCGGAGGCATTATGGCAGTTGATGGCATCGCCGGTCAGGTTGGTGTAGCTGCCGGAGCAGCTGAAAGAACGACTCATCAGCGCATCATAGCCCATCGTTTCCAGTGCGGCAATGGTCGTGGAGACTTTCTGGGTCGAGCCGGGAACGGTCGGGTAAAAGACCGAACAGAGCATACTGCCGGAAGCAAGCGTGTCAATATCGGTGTAATGATTGAGGATGTTGATGCTTGGTTTTGAGGTGCAGATGTAGATCTCTCCTGTTTTGTAGTTATAGGCAACAGCACAGCCGTCCTTGCTGCCGAAGGCATCGTAGACCTTCCGGTTCACCGCATGGTCAAGACTGGTGTAAATGGCAGCCTTGCCGTCGTTCTGCTCACCGAGCATGAAACTGTAATTGGCAAGCAGATCTTTGTTCTGTGCAACGAGGGTATTGGTCATCTGGAGCGAATCATCGCCGATCAGATTGCCGATGTCAATGAAATGGTCGCCATAGACCGCAGCATCGGCATCCGGGTCAAAGAGTACGTCCCCGTTCCGGTCATACACAAAGCCAAGCGACGTACTATCGGCATTGGACATATAATATCCTGCCTCTGCCGTCAGCCGGTACACAAGATACCCGAAAGCTGCCAGAAACAGCAGCAGCATGAGTGTGATGAGGTGTTGTCCTCTGCGGATACTTTTCATGCGGTCACACTTCCTTTCTGCGGCTTGCGTTTCAGTCTCTCATGGCGGAACAGCGGCGATTGTCCGGCTTTCAGCATCCCCACGAGGAAACCGCATGTCAGCATGGAGCTGCCGCCTGCCGAAATGAAGGGCAGCGTCACACCCGTGAACGGGATGAGATTGCATGAGCCGAAGATATTCAGTGTCATCTGTGCCAGAAACGCAGCCACGATGCCGCAGGTCATGGTCGCATGGTAATAGCTTTTCGGCGGATTCATCAGTACGGTCATGAGCATGATGAGGATGATAAGCACCGTCAGCCCTGCATACAGCAGCCCCCATTCCTCACAGATGGTGCAGAACACAATGTCCGAATCATAGGCAAATACATTGTGCAGATGTCCCTGCCCTGCTCCGACACCGAGCCAGCCGCCCCTTGCGATCCCGATGAGCGCTTCACACTGCTGATAGCCGTCGCCATAGCGGTCAGCCCAGATGTCCACATGCAGACGACGCTGCACATAGTCCGGCGCAAGTGACCACGCCGCTATCAGCACCAGCACCCCTGCCACGCACATTGCAATGATGGCAGTCTTGTTGATCTTTGCCTTCGGGTAGCAGAGCCTGCACACGAGCGCACAGCCGAAAATTGCCGCAAATGTAGGCAGACTGCCCAAGTCATGGCACCACCACTGCAAGCCGAGGATCAGCAGTGTCACGCCGCAGAGTATCAGTGTATCCACAGACACATAGAAAAACAGCACTTTGACCTTTTTATGCAGCTCCACGATGGATGCTGCGCAGACCAGAACATAGCACGGTTTGATAAATTCCGACGGCTGGATGGAAAAGCTGCCGAAAGTGATCCATTTCTTCTGATCGTCTGTCAGGAAGATGATGACAAGCATGAGCAGGGCGATCAGAATGTAGATCCATTTCTTCTGCCGCCGGATCCATTCATGGTTGCGTGTCAGGTAGAACCCTGCCTCACATGCCACCAGTGCAGCAACACAGGTTGCCAGATGCTTGATCGACAGGTGTACCCCCCCGAAGCAGGACTGAAAGATCAGGCTGATGTTCAGGATGCACAGCAGCATCAGGTCAAGGGTGTAGGTCATCTGCCGGTAGCAGAGAGAAGCGATGATGCCGATCGCATCCAGTCCGAGAACTGCACCCGCAAGCAGGAGCAGATCGGAAATGTTCTCATAATTTCCACGTGCAAACACGATACCGAGCATAGCCGCATGGGACAGCAGCATCAGAATGATCGTGGTACTGTAGGATATGCCGTTCTTATACATGCCGTCCACCTTCTTTTTTTCGTTTTCCACGGTATTCGAGCGGATGGTCAGTTACCATCATCTGCACATTGCCGAGCCGGATGACATCGCCCGGATGGAGCGAATGCTGCCGGACACGGCGGTCATTGACATAAGTGCCGCCTTTGGAACCAAGGTCGGTAATACTCCAGACACCGCCCATGACTGTCATGACGGCATGGTATCGTGACACGGAATCATCTGCAATACGGATATCCGCAGAGATATGCCGTCCGAGCAGGATCTCATCTGCTTCAAGCGGAAAATAGTCACCCCTTAGCTGCAATGCCACTCCGGAGCTGACATGCTCCCACCGTTTCCGGCAGAGCTTGCTTTCCCGGTTCGCCGCCAGTATCACCGCAATGGCAAACAAGTCCAGTATCAGCACCGCTGCCGCACACAGCACAAGATCGGGTATTTCCAGAGAGGTCAGGTATTCCCAGAGTTCAGACATTTGTTTTTCATCTCCTTTGCTGAATCTATTATACTATATTTTTCTTGTTTCTGCAATATGATTTCCGGATTTCAACTGGTTTTTTACCAAATCTTAAATCTTGTTCCGGCATTTGTCATTATTTTTTCAAAAAACTCTTGCAATTTTTTAGAGAATGTGCTATAATGGAATTACCATCCGGAAGCATGGCTTCCGTACAAAGGAGGAAACCATTTTGAACATTACAGTTAATGCAAAAAAAATGCAGATCTCACAGGCATTCACAGAATACGCCCAGAAGCGTCTGGATGCCAGACTCGACAAATTCTTCGGAGATGAAGCGGATGCAAAGCTCATGCTCACCGAGCAGAAAGGCAAGATCGTTCTGGAGCTGACAGTACGCTATGACCAGATGCTCTATCGTGCAGAACAGACCGCAGTCGATAAGAATGATGCGCTCGATGCAGCCATTGATAAGATCATCCGGCAGATCAGACGGAATAAGACACGCCTTGAAAAGCGGCTGAAAGAGTCTGCCTTCAAGCAGGAATTTCAGGATGAAGTGGAGGAAGCTGATATTTCCGTCATCCGCAGCAAGAAATTCAAGCTCCGCCCCATGTCCGCAGAGGAGGCAATTCTCCAGATGAACATGCTTGGACATGCGTTCTTTATGTTCAAGAATGCTGTGACCGGCGAGATCAATGTGGTCTACAGGCGTGAGGACGAGGGGTATGCCATTCTTGAGCCGGATGAGGGATGATCCTGTTATGTATGCGTGGGACTTGAAAAAGTCCCTCGCTTTTTTTGTGTCTTGACTTATGGGGGGAGCAGTGTTATAATAAAAGAAGATACCTCAAATCATGTAAAACGGAGGAAAGGTCATGGAACTGGATATCAATCAGATCGCAGTGGATATGCTGAATGCTGTCAATCAGAAAATCAGGAATCTGAAACATTTGAATATTGCTGTTGTCGGAAAAACTGGTGTTGGCAAGAGTACGCTCATCAACAGTGTATTCCGGGAGAATCTTGCCGAAACCGGCATTGGCAGACCGGTTACAACGGAGATACGGAAAATCAGTAAACCGGGCTACCCGCTGTCGATCTATGATACGCCCGGTTTTGAACTGGGGCAGGACAAGCAGAAACAGATACGCACAGAACTGCTTTCCGAAATCAAAAAAGGCATTCGTTCGGGCAATGTTGATGAAGCAGTCCACTGCATATGGTATTGTGTCAATGCCGCATCGAGCCGCATCGAACCGGAAGAGGTACGCTGGCTGAAGGAATTTTCTGAGGAAAACCGCATCACACAGGTACCGGTCGTGGTTGTTCTGACACAGTCCTGTTTCAGGAAAAGAGCCGCAGCCCTGAAAACGGAAATTGAAAAATATAATCTTGATATCATCGGCATTGTGCCGGTACTGGCGCAGGATGTCAATTTTGATGAGGACTATACCTGCAAGGCGTACGGACTGGAAACGCTGATTGAAATGATGGGGGATTGTCTCCCGGAGGAATTGCAGGATACGCTCCAGAATGTGCAGATCGTTTCGCTGAAAGCCAAAAAAAAACGGGCGCACGCCATCGTCGCCGGTTCGGTCACCGCCGCATTCGGTGAAGGGTTTGTGCCGATACCGCTTGCAGATTCTGCTATGCTCATTCCGACACAGGTTGCCATGATCGCATCCGTCACTGCTGTTTTCGGGATGAATATCAGCAAGAGCATCCTGACAGGATTTGTCTCGTCGGTATTGGGTGCAGGGGGAGCGACCGTTGTCGGGAAAACGATCGCAGGCAATCTTCTCAAACTCGTTCCGGGTGCAGGCACAGCTGTGGGCGGAACAATTTCAGCCGTAACTGCCGGACTGATCACGACTGCACTTGGGGAAGCTTATATTTCCCTTATGTCAAAATTATATACCGGCGAGATCAGTAAGGAGCGACTGGACAATGTGACCGGAGAGGAACTTGCTGCGTTTCTGCGTGAGGAAATGCAGAAGGAAAAGGAAAAAGAGGGGAGTATGGCAGGATGAAAAATACATTCGGACAAAGCGTAGCAATCACGATCTATGGGGAAAGTCATGGCGAAGCTGTCGGCGTGGTGCTGGACGGGCTTGCGCCGGGCATTCCGGTGGACAGGGACTATATCGATGAACGCCTGACGCTGCGCCGTCCGAGTGGGAGAATTTCCACCGCACGGCAGGAACAGGATGAATACCGCATCGTGAGCGGCGTTTTTGAGGGGAGGACGACCGGCACGCCCTTGTGCATCGTCATCCCCAACACGCAGACAAGGAGCAAGGACTATTCTGCTACCCGATGGCTTGCCCGTCCGGGACATGCGGATTATACGGCAAACTGTAAATACCATGGCTATGAGGATTACCGGGGCGGCGGCCATTTCAGCGGACGCATTACGGCTGGCATTGTCGCAGCCGGAGCGATCGCTCTGACCGCCCTGCATCAGAAGGGCATCCTGACCGCAACACATGTGCTGCGGTGCGGAGGTGTTGCGGACAGGAATTTCGGCGACTTACAGGCAGATATGCAGGCATTGCAGAATGACCCCTTTCCCGTGCTTGATGCAGCGGCAAAGGATGCCATGCGCCAAAAGATCGAAGCCGCTGCCGAAGCAGGCGACAGCATGGGCGGCGTATTGGAGACTGTCGTTACGGGCGTACCGGTAGGCGTAGGAGAGCCATTTTTTGATACGGTCGAGGGGCTGATGGCGCATGCACTGTTCGGCATTCCGGCGATCAAGGGTGTGCAGTTCGGCGATGGTTTTGACATGGCAGATGCTATGGGGAGCGCATTCAACGACCCTTTCCGCATGGAGAACGGCAATGTCACCACCTCCACCAACCATAACGGCGGCATCAACGGCGGCATTACCAACGGCATGCCCATCCTGTTCCGCTGCATGGTCAAGCCCACACCATCCATTTACAAAGAACAGCAGACAGTCGATTTCCGGACGCATGAAAATGCGGACTTACAGATCCACGGCAGACATGATCCGGCGATCATCCACCGTGCCGCCGTCGTTGTGGACAGCATGGCAGCACTGGTGCTGTGTGATGTGCTTGCCGGCAGATTCGGAACGGACTGGTTCATCCAATAAGCTCCGGCAACAGAGATATGTGAAAGAAAAGGGGAGGTCGTCATGAAAATATCGACAAAGGGGCGTTATGCGCTGCGTGTGCTGGCATATCTTGCGATGCAGGAGGACAGGGGCTTTGTTTCCCTGAAAGAGATCTCAGAGGCAGAGGGCATCTCCAAGAAATACCTTGAACAGATCATGCCGCTCCTCAATAAGAGCGGTATCCTGCGGACGAACCGTGGCAACAGGGGCGGCTATCAGCTTGGCATCTCACCGGAGGAATGTACCGTAGGGGATGTGCTGCGTGCGACTGAGGGGAGCTTAGCCCCGGTGTCCTGTCTGGAGCAGCCGGTGAATTTTTGTCCGAGGGCAGAAAAGTGCCGGACACTGTTCATCTGGGAAGGGCTGAACAAGGTCATTTCGGAATACCTTGACAGCATGACGCTGCAAGATATCGTCAACAGGGCAAGGAACGACGGAAACTGGGATGGATACTGCATCTGATCTTCTTTCCGGGAGTCGGTGCGCAGGAAAGCCGGAGCGATGCTCCGGCTTTTGTTGTTATGTCCGTCATCCGCAGTTATCTTCCGTTCTGCCGGATAATGGTCTGTATCTGCTGTTCGGCAGCATGGATCTCCTGACGCAATTCTTCCGCAGACATGCGGTATGCGCCGTTGCCGAGAATGATGATCTGTTCCTGTCCGTCGGATGTTGCCACACGCACACGGTAATCATGGCTCAGTTCATGAGAAATGCGTTCGATGTAGGTGTCGGCAGTTTCCGCTTCTTTCGTGTAGACGATGCTGATGCCGCCGCTTTGTTCGATACTGCCGGGATTGCCCTTTACCCGGTAGGCATCAAACACCAGTATGACTTCGCACTGCCGGAATCCCCGGTAATTGCTCAGAATATGGACAAGTCTCCCACGGGCAGCATCCAGATTTTCAGAGGCGATCCTTTTCAGCTCATCCCACGCAAAAATGATATTGTACCCGTCCACAAGCAGATATTCCGGACCTTTCGGCAGGGGGGCAGGCTGTTTGGGTTTCGGTGCAGTCTCCGTATGCAGATGATGCCGTTCATCCCGTTTGTCCCGGTTGATGCACCCATAGGTGCGCTCGAAGATCTCCATCAGCTCCTTGTCCTGTTCAGCAGAACCCGTGTATGCCTGCCGGACGGGTCTTTCTGCGGAAGCAGTCACTTCCTCATGCATCGGATGCAGATAGCTCTCCGTATGCATCCGACCGGCGACCGCATCCCACTTTACAAGCTCTCCTGCCCCATGTGAACAGAATACAGAATCCGGCGAATTGTCAAGATCACTTTCCGGATGGTAGCCCACTGCTGCGATCACTGCCTCCGCATCCGCACATGGCGCATAACCGCATGGCGTACAGGTCAGCCGACCCCTGCCCCTTGTGTAGTCCATAACATGTGTGCGGTATTGCATCATGACCGCAGCCGGAGCGCTCCCCTCCACGACCTGAAACGCTCCATTCATGTATGGCGGCGAGAGTTTTGCGCCTTTGCGCTGTAAGTCAGTGAGTGCCCTGCCGAGTGTTTCCGCAGGCACTTCCAGACGAAACTGATACCACGGCTCTAACAGCACGCTTTCCGCCTGCATCAGACCTTGCCGCACTGCACGGTAGGTTGCCTGCCGGAAGTCACCGCCTTCGGTATGTTTCTTATGGGCACGTCCGGCAGTGAGGGTGATCTTCATGTCCGTGATGGGCGAACCCGTCAGCACGCCGAGATGTGTTTTTTCCTGCAAATGGGATAAGATCAGTCTTTGCCAGTTCCGGTCAAGTGCATCCTCCCGGCAGACCGAACCGAACACCAGTCCGCTCCCCGGCTTTCCCGGTTCAAGCAGCAGCCGCACCTCTGCATAATGCCGCAGCGGCTCATAATGCCCCATCCCCTCCACACGGTTTGCGATCGTCTCTTTATAGGCAACTCCGGCAGGCAGAAATTCCGCACGGATGGAAAACCGCTCCATGAGCAGATGCTGCAGCACAGCAAGCTGGATCTCTCCCATCAGCAGTACATGAATTTCCTGTCCCTGAAACTGTACATGGAGCATCGGGTCTTCCTGTTCCAGTTTCCGGAGTGCCATCAGCGCAGTATGTACCGGAGTCTCCTGCGGCAGCGAAACTGCATACCGGAGTATCGGTTCAAGCACTGGCGCAGCGGCATCTGTCTCTGTTCCGAGTCCCTCGCCCGGATAGGTATGCTCCAGCCCCGTCACCGCACAGACCACGCCCGGATACACCGCATCTGCCTGTGTGAACCGGATACCGGAATACAGGCGGATCTGACTGACTTTTTCCTCCCATGCAGAACCGTCCTGTGCCGTACCGGAGAGCATGTCCCGGACATGCAGCACA
>CANRJB010000029.1 GCA_947630845.1 uncultured Clostridia bacterium | reverse complement strand
GAAACAAAAAAGACTTCAATGAAAGACAATATGTTTTTCTAAAAACAAAATCATACATGTAATTGTGATTGGTATTTTTATCAATCACTTTTCATGTTATGCATTGATGGGTACTACTTCGGAAAATGCGATCATATTGGGGCACTGCCATGATATCACAAAATTTCTCCCTGCCGCATACCATGCAGAGAAAGGGGGCATGGTCATGGCAACCATTAGTCTATGCATGATCGTAAGGGATGAGGAAGCGGTACTCGGACGGTGTCTGGAGAGCGTAAAGGATGCGGTCGATGAGATCATCATCGTGGACACCGGCTCGACGGACAGAACAAAAGAAATTGCAGAACAATATACCTCACAGCTCTTTACATTCCAGTGGGTAGATAATTTCGCAGCGGCACGGAATTTTACATTCTCCAAAGCACGGATGGACTATCAGATGTGGCTCGATGCGGATGATGTCCTGATGCCGGAGGATGCGGCAGCACTCCGGACACTGAAAGAAGAGCTAAAGGCAGATGTTGTCATGATGCCGTATCAAGTTGCCTTTGACAGTGACGGTCACCCCACCATGTCCTACTACCGGGAGCGTCTCTTTAAGCGTGAAAAAGGCTTTCAGTGGGCAGGTGCAGTGCATGAGACTATTACGCCATCGGGAGAGATACGGTACGTGGACATTGCCGTACAGCACCGTAAACTTCATATCAATGATCCCGACCGCAATCTGCGCATCCTTGAAAAGCAGAAAAGATCCGGCAAGCTATTTTCCGCAAGGGATATGTATTATTATGCCAGAGAGTTGTATTACCATGAAAGGTACAATGACGCAGCAAAGGCATTTACTGACTTTCTGACAATGCCGGACGGATGGGTCGAGGATAAGATCGGCGCATGTCTCCAGATGGCAAAGTGCTGTGAAATGCTTGGCAAACCGGATGCTGCCATGTTGTCCCTCTGCCAGAGCTTTGCTTACGGAAGACCAAGAGCAGAAATCTGCTGTGAAATGGGACGGCTGCTGATGGAACGTGAAAAATATGAGGAAGCGATCTTCTGGTATAAGACAGCAGCAGATGTGCCGCTGTCAGAGGGTCAGGGCGGCTTTTCCGAACCGGACAGTCATGACTATATCCCTTTCATACAGCTCTGCGTCTGCTATGACCGGATCGGGAACCATCAGACCGCCCGTGCATATAATGACAAAGCAGGAAGAATCAAGCCCAAGAATGCTGCCTATCTTGCAAATAGGCGTTATTTTCAGGAATTGGAAACGGGAAACTGAGCTGAACAGGAGGTAAGCTATGGCTTTGTATTCATGCGGATGTGAGCCTGTACCGTACTGCTGCCAGCCGACCTGCCCACCCATACCGACCTGCGGAACAGGTATCACAGGTCCTACCGGTGCGACGGGAGCGACAGGAGCAACCGGAGCTACGGGAGCAACCGGTGCCGCAGGAGTACCCGGAGTTCCCGGTGTACGGGGTGCGACGGGCGTAACTGGTGCTACCGGACCGACCGGTCCTACTGGTGCGAACGGAGCAACAGGTCCAACCGGAACGACTGGAGCGCCCGGTGCAGCCGGTATGATCGGAGCAACCGGTGCGACTGGTGCGACCGGACCGACCGGACCAACTGGCGCAACCGGGGCTGCCGGTATTGATGGCGCTGCCGGGGCGACTGGTGCGACTGGTGCTACCGGACCGACCGGACCGACTGGCGCAACTGGGGCTGCCGGTATTGACGGTGCTGCCGGTGCGACTGGTGCTACCGGTGCGACCGGACCTACTGGCGCAACTGGGGCTGCCGGTATTGATGGCGCTGCCGGTGCGACTGGTGCTACCGGTGCGACCGGACCAACTGGCGCAACCGGGGCTGCCGGTATTGATGGCGCTGCCGGTGCGACTGGTGCAACTGGTGCGACCGGACCGACCGGACCGACTGGCGCAACCGGGGCTGCCGGTATTGACGGTGCTGCCGGGGCGACTGGTGCAACTGGTGCGACCGGACCTACTGGCGCAACTGGGGCAAATGGTGCGGACGGCATTGACGGTGCAACTGGTGCGACTGGTGCTACCGGACCGACCGGACCGACTGGCGCAACCGGGGCTGCCGGTATTGACGGTGCTGCCGGGGCGACTGGTGTGACTGGTGCAACCGGACCAACTGGACCAACTGGACCAACTGGACCAACTGGACCAACTGGACCAACTGGGGCAACTGGACCAACTGGGGCAACTGGCGCAACCGGGGCAACAGGTGCGGATGGCACAAGCTTTACGCCGGCTGCCGCTGTGGCAACAATTGCTGACCCTGCCGGGGCTACGACGGCAGATGTCGCAACAACTCTGAATGCACTGATTACTGCATTACAGACTGCCGGTATCATCGGAGCATGACGGAAGAGGCAGCATCGCTTCGGCGATGCTGCTTTTTTTATTTTGATAAACTTCAAAATACCTATTGACAAATCCCGCAGTTTGTGTTATACTATATTTAGATGATCATCAAAATAATGAAAACATAAGGAGAGTGCTATGAAAGACGTCTGGGAGGCTATGGCTGACCCTACTCGCAGGGAAATCCTTACCATGCTTCAAAAGCATGATATGACTGCCGGGGAAATCTCCGCAGGATTCCACACGAGTACTGCAACCATTTCACATCACCTGAAAATACTCCGTGAGGCTGGGCTGGTTACTTCCGTCAGGGAAAAGCAGACTATCATCTATAGCCTGAACACCACAGTTTTTCAGGAGTTTCTCAAAAATATTGCTGCCATGTTCGGCACTAAGGAGGACAATTATGAAACAGAATAAACTCTACCTCGCTTCCATCCTTGCCGGAAGCCTGAATCTCATTTTGTCAGTCATCTTTATTTTGCAAATGCCTCAATCTGTACCGACACATTTCAATTTCAGCTTTGTGTGCGACGCAATGGGCTCGCCGTGGGTTGGAATGTTAACCGCAGCCCTGCCTGTGCTAATGCCATTGTTGATGTCGCTGCTTGCAAAATCTTCCCCCCAAAATGCACATATCGCCCCTGTTATCACATTGATTTTCACGCTGTACTTTATTTCCGTAAACTGGCTGTTGCTCTTTGCTATGAACAGCGGTGTGGAGATCGGGGAAAAACTCAATGTTCCGTTTGCATGGATCATTATGTTGGAGTTGGCACTCTTTTTTGTAGGCATAGGCAATTATATGCCGATCGTCGGTCGTAATAATCTACTGGGTATCCGCACAGAATATACTCTCAACAATGAAAGTTGCTGGAAACTGACACATCGCTTTGCAGGCAGGCTCTGGGTCATCACAGGACTGCTGTGGACGGCATTCTGCGTAGTCGGCATTACCCAAAACCTGAACAATCTCTGGGCAATGGGTACACTGATCGTTGTGCCGATGATCAATGTCATACTGCCGGTGCTTTATTCCTATACCCACAAACAGGATACACAGACATAACGATGCACTGTCACTTCCATAAATTCTGAAAAAAGAATTTGCGGCTTATTTTTCATAAGGCAAAAAAACGCTCTTGACAAAAGGGCGTTTTTCTGTTATACTGTAACATAGGATATTAGTTATCAGAGGTGAAGTATTATGTGTGGAATCGTTGGATATGTCGGCAATAATCAGGCAGCCCCCATTCTGCTGGACGGACTGTCCAAACTCGAATACAGAGGCTATGATTCAGCCGGGATCGCTGTCCGTGATGGCAGCCGGGAAGCAAGTGTCATCAAGGCAAAGGGCAGACTGAAGATCCTTGCTGAAAAAACCGACAATGGCAATGCCGTCATCGGAAGCTGCGGCATCGGTCACACCCGTTGGGCAACTCATGGTGAGCCGTCTGAGGACAATGCGCATCCTCATATGAGTGACGACGGCAATGTTATCGGTGTACATAACGGTATTATCGAAAATTATCAGGAATTGAAAGAAAAGCTTGTCAAAAAAGGCTACGCTTTCTACTCCCAGACCGATACGGAAATTGCTGTCAAACTGGTGGATTATTACATCAAGAAGTACAATGGCGGTCCTGTCGATGCGCTTGCACGTGCCATGATCCGCATTCGTGGGTCGTATGCGCTTGCGGTGCTGTTCAAGGACTATCCGGAGCAGATCTATGTTGCCCGGAAGGACAGCCCCATGATCATCGGGTTGAGCGGCGATGCTGCTTATATCGCATCGGATGTTCCTGCCATCCTGAAATATACCAATCAGGTCTACTACATCGGCAATCTCGAAATTGCCAAGCTTGACAAGGGTGCAGTCACTTTCTACAACATCGAGCGTGAGGAGATCCAAAAGGAGCTGACTGAGATCAAGTGGGATGCCGAAGCTGCCGAAAAGAGCGGTTATGAGCATTTCATGATAAAAGAGATCCATGAGCAGCCGAAGGCAGTTGCTGATACCATCCGTTCCGTTGTCAAGGACGGTGTGATCGATTTGTCCGAAGTAGGGCTGACTGAGGAGGAGATCCAGCGTATTCACCAGATCATCATTGTGGCATGTGGTTCGGCATACCATGTCGGCGTTGTAACACAGTATGTGATGGAGGATCTTGCACGTATTCCAGTGCGTGTGGAGTTGGCATCTGAATTCCGCTACCGCAACCCCCTGCTTGATCCGGATGATCTTGTTATCATCATCAGCCAGTCGGGCGAAACAGCAGACAGTCTCGCTGCACTGCGCCTTGCTAAGGAAACCGGCATCAGGACGCTGGGTATCGTGAATGTCGTCGGCTCGTCCATTGCAAGAGAGGCAGACAATGTTTTCTACACCCTCGCAGGACCCGAAATTGCCGTTGCAACCACTAAGGCTTACAGCACACAGCTCATTGCAGGCTATCTGCTTGCCATCCAGTTCGGCAAGGTGCGCAGACAGATCGACGATGCGGCATATGCTGCTTGTATTCAGGAAATCTGTGCCATTCCGGACAAAATCGTCAAAATACTTGAGGACAAGGAACGCATCCAGTGGTTTGCTGCCAAATTTGCCAACGCTAAGGACGTGTTCTTCATCGGCAGAGGAGTGGACTATGCCATCTCACTGGAGGGCAGCCTGAAAATGAAGGAGATCAGCTACATCCATTCGGAGGCTTACGCAGCAGGAGAGCTGAAACATGGCACGATCTCCCTCATCGAAGATGGCGTACTGGTTATCGGAGTGCTGACCCAGCCTGCACTTTATGAAAAGACTGTCAGCAATATGGTGGAGGTCAAAAGCCGGGGTGCCTATCTCATGGGGCTGACGACCTACGGTAATTACAGTATTGAAGATACCAATGACTTTACGGTCTACATTCCGAAAACAGATGCACATTTTGCAGCATCGCTTGCTGTTGTGCCGCTGCAGCTCATGGGCTACTACGTGAGCGTGGCAAAGGGACTGGATGTGGATAAGCCAAGAAACTTAGCAAAAAGTGTAACAGTGGAATAACACAAGTGACGCCGGCGTAAATACGCCGGCGTTCCTCGTCTATTCAGTTCCCTGTGGAAGGAATATCCCGCTGAGCTGTGCCAATATCTCGGACATATAACGTTCGCTGATGTCACCAAGCTTTAGCAGCTCCTTGGACGGTGCGCCGGGTTTGCGGAATACAATATTCTCGATCTTCACAGTCTCGTCCGTGTCATAGCTGATCGCAATATACATGCCGCTGAACTGCAATTCTGTCTGATAACCGATGCAGACTGTCTTTCCTCCCTGTGTTTCGTTGCGTTCCACATCTGTCCGCACAAAGTTGTAGAAGATACCGGCATCCATCGCCATGCCCTTGTCCCAACCAAACTTTGTCATACGCCCGAGCAAGGTCAGCCCCATCAGCTCCGTACCCTCGAACCGGCGCAGCTCTGTCTGCTGCTTTTCGGCATCTGTCAAGCGGAAAACCGGACGGTTAAGCTGTGGGAAGGGCTGCGTTATTTCGTAGTCCTCCAACTGCTCACGCCATGCTGTAAGTGTATCCTCATCCAGCTCCATCGGATGAACAAGCCCGATCTCTGCATTTTCCGGCAAGGTGTATTCCTCTTCATCCGGCGTATTGAACGAGCCATCCTCCATGTAGCGGAAACTCTGCGTCAATTTGCCATTCTCATACACACCCCAGATCAGCCCGATGGCAAAACTATGCATGACTGCCTTTCTGATGAACAGCGCACACCAACCCTCTGTTGTCCACTTCCGGTCGCAGAGCAGGACATATTCCAAACGCTGCCGCTGACTCTGGATGGCAGCTTTCATCTGTTTTTTCATTTCCTTGAAATCCTTGACAGCAGCTTCTGCCTTTTCGGCATCATCCTTTGCGCCGGGTTTGGGAAGATTTTTCAGGCGTTTATCACCCTCGAAAATTTCCAGCTCCAGTGCAGGTGTCAGGTAGACTTTGAATTGTCTTGTCCCGAAATCGAATACCCTGCACAAATTCTCATCAAACCCCAGATCCGGCACGATCTGGTCGGCAAGCTCTTCCCTTGTCAGTCCGAGTGCTTCTGCCGCCTGCTCCAATGCTGCCCCTGCGGCGAAACGCACCTGCTTGTTCTTAAATTTGCGTGCCATGTTGTCAACAGCGATCAGTGCCGGAGACGAGCCATTCATCGCAAGCGCACGCACGGCTTCGGCAGCAATTGCTCCCCTCGAATGCTCCGACCACTCCTTGATGGTATGCACCAACACCTCTATCATGCTCATGCCGCCGTGGATGGCTGCAAAATAGAGTACCCATTTCGTCTTGGCAGGTGCGCCCTGATTCATCCAGCGAGCAAAGACCTCTGCGACAAATTTTTCCAGAGCCGTACTCTGCAATCCGGCAGCAAGTCCATCAGCAACACCGCTTCTCCCGATCGGAGCCATACCTGCATAACAGAGCAGCAATGCCTGTAAATAGGCATCATCCGCATCTGTACCGTCTGTTTTCTTTACGGGTGAATAGGGATTTTCAAACAGGAATCTCACTTTCTGTGACTTGCTGCCTTTTGTCAATTCTGTCACAATATCCTCTGCTGCGGCTTTTTTCATTTCCTCCGGCAAGGATGCACCCAACAAATCGGCAAACGCCTGTTTCAACCCCTTGACCTTCTCCATTTCAAATGCCTTCTCCACATCTCCACGCAGAGAGGGCTGCATATTCTTTTTCAGCATGGATGCTGCAATCTCCCGCTTGCTGCTTTTCTTAGCCGTCAGCAAAGTGCGGATGGTGTCCTCATCCTGCGGCAGATTGTCCGCAAGCGCCGCACGGACTGCCTTACTGCTGTCATCCGCCATAGCAAGCAGTTTCTCGCTGTAACTACCTGCGTTTCCAAGCAATTCCACAAGCAGCACCCTTGCATTCGCAAAAAGCAGCCTGATGTCCACCTTCGCAAGCTCCGGAAGATATTGACGCTGCGCAAAATAGGCAAGAATCTTCTCCCTGTCATTACACAGTGAGGCAAAGTTGAGCATGTCTGTAAGAGGCAGACCCTGCGCATACACCCCATCCAGAATCTTTGTCGGGTTATCAGACAAACGGACACCCGGCAAAAACAGCATAAAATCATTAGTAGAATTGGGCTGCATATTCACCATCACCTGATAGCAGATGCACCGCAATGCAAATTCATCCACTCCGAACCCATCACAATATCTTACTCTATCGCAGAGCCACCATTTTTCTTCCGGTATCAGTTTCGGGCGGATGTCCTGAAATTCTGCCGTGGTCATATCTCCGTTCAGGTAAGCTGTGATCTCATGCATGTAGTCAGTATTCTTTTTCGCCAGTGCCTTGATGCACTTTGTCTTGGTTCTATTGCGTGCAGCTGGCACAAAGTCCGGATGCACCTCACAATAGACCGTTTCCATGTGTGCAAGGATATTGATCTCTTTCTGCTGTTTCATACTTTCCATGTAGTGCTTCGGGAAACGCTCCGCAAGCTCACGGAGAATGGGTCCGCTTTTCTGCTGCGTAAAGGTATTGGCGATAGTGTTAATGTAGCCAATGCCGTCCGGCAGTTCCGGCAGCCTGTTAAGTGCATGCAGCACCCGATCTACCTTAAATCCGTGAGAACGCCTTGCCGCCTGTATTGCCGTCTTTGCAATGGCAGCACAGCTCCTGTTCCTGCAATATGTCAGTAACTGATTCTGGCATTGCAATGAAAAATAGGAAGCCTCTGCCAGTGCTGCACCGATCAGGTCGGCATTCTCCTTGTTACCGGATGCTGCGCTTTCCATGATGATCTCTAACGCCTGTTTTACCTTGGCATCCGTTCCCTTCAGGGCAGACAAAATGCCCTTCTTTGGCAGTTCTGTCCCATCAAGCAGGAACATTGCAAGGATCAGCCTTGATGAAAAATGTTCGGTAAATTTCAGGGCACGGAAGCAGATATCCGGAGATTTGGGATCTATGTTTACTTGTCTCTGATAGATCTGTGCAGCATACAGCACTGCCTCTGCATCCTCCCCATAGCGGTCAGAAAGCGCAGCTATGGCAAGGCTCTCCTGTTCCTGATACGATTTGCCGAACGAAAACATGCCGATATTCATGCATGTTTCGCCCCCTGCCGCACAGCAGAACAGGATATAGCGGTCATACAGCTCCTGCTCGTTCCGGCGGACAATGTCTTTTTCGATAGCTTTCTCAAAATCCCTTTCGAGATAATACCGCGCAGCATAGTACTGAGGCTGGATGGCATCAAGCAGACTGTTGTCACGAGGTTTGCTGAGATCGAGGTATTTCCGCATAACAGCAAGCGTTTCCTCCGGCATACCGAAAGCGTGCAGGATCTGTGACAGTGCCGCAAAGTCATGCTCCGAATTAACAGAATATAGCATTATGGTTCCTCCCCATTCCTATTATACTATCTACATTATATCACAGCCTGCCAAAAATTGCAATGTATTCTCCGCATGTTTTGAGAAAATCAGCAGGAACGGTACGAGAAATTATGTTTTGTGTTAGAAAAGCATGTAAAAGTGCATAAAAATTATAAGTTAAAATGCAATAGTTTTCACAATTTTATGATTTACCCCTTGAATAAATTTGACAAACTGAAGATTTGTGGTATAATTAAAAGTAGGTATGCTGTACATTTTATTCTGAATCTGAACGGTACGGCAAATGTCTGAAAGGAGAATCTGTATGGCTAAAAACCCAAAGATGATTGCGATCACTTCCGGTAAAGGTGGAACGGGAAAATCAACCATCAGCTATGGTCTTGGATATACACTCGCAAAACAAGGCAACCGTACCCTGATCATTGAGTTGGACTTCGGTCTGCGCTGTCTTGATCTGATGTTTGGTATGTCAGGCAGTGTGAAATTTGACCTCGGCGATGTTCTGAGAGGAAGCAAAAAGGTCATTGATGCAGTCACTGTCGTACCAACCGCAAGAAACCTTAACATTCTGTGCGCACCAAAAGACCCGTTCATGACGGTCACCGCAGAACAGGTCGTTGACATCTGCCGGAATATCCGCCAGTATTTCGACTATATCATCGTGGATACCGGTGCAGGTATCAATTCCCATGTTTTTGACATCGTGGAACAGGCAAATCTGATCCTCGTCGTCACCACACCCGACCCCATCTGCATCCGTGATGCAACAATGATGTCGGATGAGTTCTACAAAAGAGGCAATAAGGGACAGCGTCTGATCGTCAACAAGCTGAGCAAAAAGGATATTTCCAATCACATGATCAACAATCTGGATGAGATCATTGACGCCGTTGGTATCCAGCTTGTCGGTGTCATTCCGGAGGATTTTGCCCTCAAGGAAGCAACTGGTAAGGGTACACCGCTTCCTCCGAATGCACCCAGTCTGGCTGCATTCGATGCTATCTCAAAGCGTCTGAGCGGCGATCAGATCCCTCTGGTCATCAAATGATTGCCGCTGTCTGCGGCAGAAGGGAATGATAACGTATGACAATTGCCTTGATTGCGCATGATGCCAAGAAAGAGCTGATGGTTCAGTTCTGCATTGCTTACTGCGGTATTCTCTCCCGGCATAATCTCTGTGCGACCGGCACGACCGGAAAAGTCGTCAGTGAGGCAACAGGTCTGCCCATTCAGCGGCATTACAGCGGCTCACAGGGCGGCGGAGAACAGATCGGCGCACGCATTTCCTGCGGCGAAATTGACGTGCTGCTTTTCTTCCGTGATCCCAATGTTTCCAAATCCGGTACAGATACGGCAGATATGACATTGCTCCGTCTTTGCGATGTCCACAATGTTCCGGTTGCTACTAATATTGCAACTGCGGAAGCTCTTATCATGGCACTTGAACGGGGTGATCTGGATTGGCGTGAGATCGGCAATCCGTTATTGTAATACAATGCCTGTCATTCTGTCTCGACAGGATGGAAGGAAAACGTCTGAAACGACTATCTATACTGTCCTCTGTTCTGATTGCAAATAAAAATTCGACCCCATAAATGGAGTTGACGCAGCTGTGGTATCGCAAGCGATTTTTGTTTGCAGCAGAGGGAGTATCGCAATTGATGATAGCGAATCGGTAATAACAGCAAAAGGCAAGCGCATTTAGAGACAAGGAGCAAGAGTCGTCATTTCTGAATTCTTGCTTCTTTATTCTGATTTCTGAGAAGGAGAGTACTATGGAGCAATTAAAACGTCCGAACGGTACTGCTGACCTTCTGCCTTCCGATACGGGACGATGGCAGAAGCTTGAAGGATTCCTCCGGGAAACGGCAGGCAGATTCGGCTTTCAGGAGATCCGCATCCCCACCTTTGAACAGACAGAGCTGTTCAGCCGTGGTGTGGGAGAAACAACGGATGTTGTGCAGAAAGAGATGTACACCGTCTCTGCCGGCAACTCATCCTATACACTGCGTCCGGAGGGAACAGCAGGCACGATCCGTGCGATTTTGCAGAACGGTCTGCTGAACGAGGCACTGCCGCTCCGGGTGTACTACATCCTGTCCTGTTTCCGGCATGAGCGTGTGCAGAAGGGACGGCTGCGGGAATTTCACCAGTTTGGCGTGGAGATGGCTGGCTCGTCCAGTGCTGCGGCAGATGCGGAGGTCATCAGTCTTGCCGGTCAGATTCTCGGTCAGCTCGGCGTAAGGAACACTGAATTGCACATCAATTCCATTGGCTGTCCGGTCTGCCGGAAGCACTATCAACAGGTACTGCGTGACTTCTTTCTGCCACATAGGGAACAGCTCTGTGAGACTTGTCAGGAACGGCTTGAAAAAAATCCATTACGGCTTCTTGACTGCAAGGTGGAGGGATGCAAGGAGATCGGGAAGGATGCACCGCTTATCATTGATTACTTATGTGAGGACTGCGGCAGTCACTTTGAGAAGCTGAAATCCACTCTCGACCGGCTCGGTATCGCCTTCACGGTCGATCCACGAATTGTAAGAGGACTGGATTATTACACAAAGACTGTTTTTGAATTTGTCACAACAGATATCGGTGCGCAGGGTACAGTCTGCGGCGGCGGTCGTTATGACGGGCTGATTGAACAACTCGGCGGCAATCCGACACCGGCACTCGGCTTCGGCATGGGACTGGAACGGCTGCTGATGACGCTTGAAACACAGGGCATCACACTTGATGAACCCAGACGCTGTGATTTGTATTTTGCGCCTATGGGAGAAGCTGCCGGCGAGCTTGCCATGGAACTGACCGCTGCGCTGCGGAAAGAGGGCATTGCTGCACAGACAGATGTTATGGGCAGAAGCCTCCGGGCGCAGATGAAATATGCAGATAAGATCGGCGCACGCTTTACTTTGGTGATCGGCGACAATGAATTGGAGCAGAAATGTGCTGACCTGAAGAATATGCTCTCAGGTGAAAAAATTACCATACAGCTCGATGACAGCTTTGCAGAGCGGTTTTCAGCAATCGAGATCGCCGACAGGCTTGCAAAAGAATAGGAGAAAATTATGGCAGAATCTATGGGAAATCTGCGCCGCACTCACGGCTGCGGTGAAGTGACAGATCCGGGCATGGAGGTCGTAGTTGGCGGATTTGTGCAGAAGGTGCGGAAACTCGGCAATCTGATGTTCATTACACTCCGGGACAGGAGCGGTGTGGTGCAGCTTGCTTTCGGTGATGATACTGACAGGGAGATGTTCGACAAGGCAGCATCCTGTCACAGTGAATATGTCCTGCTCGTCAAGGGTACTGCCGTCCAGAGAGAAAGCATCAATCCTGATATGCCGACCGGCAGAATCGAGATCAAGCCGTCAGAACTGCGCATTTTAGCAAAGGCAGAGACGACACCTTTTGTTGTCAGCGATGAAGTCAGTGCCAATGAGGATCTGCGGCTGAAATACCGCTATCTTGACCTCAGACGTGCGCCGTTACAGCACAATCTCATGATGCGGCACAAAATCGCCAAGTGTGCAAGAGAATATTTCTATGCAAATGACTTCATTGAGATCGAAACGCCCATGATGATGAAATCCACGCCGGAAGGCGCACGGGATTATCTCATCCCGTCGAGAGTACATCCGGGCTCGTTTTATGCATTGCCGCAGTCTCCGCAGATCTACAAGCAGCTCCTTATGGTTGCAGGGATGGAGCGGTACATCCAGTTGGCAAGATGCTTCCGGGATGAGGATCTGCGTGCTGACCGTCAGCCGGAATTTACGCAGATCGACCTTGAAATGTCTTTTGTTGATGTAGAGGACATTCTGGAGATCACAGAAGGGTTTGTCAAAAAACTTGTGCAGGATGTGCTTGGACGTGAGATCACCACTCCTCTGCCCCGTCTTTCCTATGCCGAAGCGATGCGCCGTTACGGTTCGGACAAGCCGGATACCCGGTTCGGGATGGAGATACAGGATGTGTCCGAACTCGTGAAGGACAGTGGTTTCGGGGTATTCTCCGGTGCGGTACAGGCAGGCGGCAGTGTCCGCTGCATCGTGGCAAAACAGGCTGCCAAGATCCTCTCCCGAAAGGAAATCGACAAACTCACTGAAATGGTGCGTGGCATCGGTGCAAAGGGGCTTGCCTTCATCCGTTGGGCAGAGGAAAAACCATCCTGCTCTTTTGCGAAATTCTTCTCCGAAGATGCCATGACGGCTTTGACAGATGCAATTGATTGCAGACAGGGGGATGTGGCATTGTTCGTTGCCGACAGAAATGCGGTCACGCTCCCCACACTCGGCGCATTGCGTCTGGAAGTCGCAAGAAAGCTAAATATCATTCCGGAGGACAAGCTCAATTTCCTCTGGATCACGCAATTCCCGTTTTTTGAAAAGGATGAAGAGACCGGCGCATGGGTGGCAATGCATCATCCGTTTACTATGCCGGAGGAGGAATGCCTCCCCTATCTCGAAAGCGACCCGGGCAAGGTCACAGCAAAAGCATATGACCTTGTGCTGAACGGCATTGAGCTGTGTTCGGGTTCAATGCGTATCACAGACTTTGAATTGCAGGAAAAGATGTTCCGTGCGCTCGGACTAACAGATGAAGAAATTGAGGCAAAATTCGGTTTTCTTGTGGAGGCATACCGCTATGGCGCACCGCCGCACGGAGGGCTTGGCATCGGTCTGGACAGGCTGACGATGGTACTCTGTCAGGCAGAAAGTCTGCGTGATGTGGTGGCATTCCCGAAGGTCAAGGATGCATCAGAGCTTATGAGTCAGTGTCCGTCTCCGGTGGAACAGGAAAATCTGGACGTGCTTGGAATTACGGTAAAACCGTAGGAATCTTGTAACACTCATTTCCCACCATTCAAAGCCCTGCTCACCCACTCTGATACTCATTCCTGACAAGTTGTCATGTCGGGAAAATGAGAAAGAACCATAATTTCACATAAAACGATAACAATTTTGAAAAAAAGTATAGACAAATCACAAAAACTATGTTATAATAGAAGTACTATATTTTAATTGAAGGAGCTGATGAAAATGCGTACCTGTAAACGCCTGCTCTCTGCACTGACAGCGGGTCTGCTTACCTTATCTGCCACATCAGCCGGTATCCCCTTTGTCACGGCAGCGGACAAATCAGCAATTGAGATCGTCAATGACATGGGGCTCGGCTGGAATCTGGGCAACACCTTTGACTGCTGGAACACAAGGGGTTATACGAGCGACACGGAAACCGGTTGGGGTAATCCCACCACAACACAAGCAATGATCGATGGCATCAAAGCGACCGGATTCAATGCTGTCCGCATCCCTGTCACGTGGTATGAAAATGCAGATGCTTCTACCTATGACATTGATGATGCTTATCTTGCACGAATCGGTGAGGTCATTGATTACTGCTATGCCAACGATATGTATGTCATCATCAACATGCACTGGGACTGGGTGAGCGATGGCTCTCTCTGGCTCAACAAGGGCATGGATGCCCTGCCGCAGTTCACGGCAATGTGGAAAGAAATTTCTTCCTACTACAAGGACTATGATGAACATCTTGTGTTTGAAAGCATGAACGAAGTCACATTCGATTATAACACGCTCAACAGTTTCAACCAAACCTTTGTGGACACTGTCCGCAGTACTGGCGGCAACAATGACGACCGTCTGCTCCTGCTCTCCGGTGCCAATGCTGACCTCGACAAGACCTGCAATGAGCAGTATATCGTCCCGGATGATGATATGCTTGCAGTGGACATTCACTACTACAGTCCTCCGCAGTGGGCAGTTGCACCGATCGACTCTACATGGGGCTATTCCTCAACATGGGGGACTGATGAAGAGAAACAGGCTGTCAAGAATGCCTTCAACCGTGTCAAAACTACCTTTGTGGATAAGGGGATTCCGGTCATCTTCGGCGAATATGGTGTACTGACCAATGAAAAAGACCAGAAGAACAGAGAGGACATTGTCGAATATCTGAAGACAATCAGTTCGATGGCACTTAGCACGGACGGCGTGACTGCTTACCTCTGGGATGCAGGCAATGCCGGCGATATGCAGTTCTATGACAGGAAAAATCTGAAATGGTTTGATCCCAACATTGAACAGGCATACAAGGAAGTCCTTAACTCCGGCGGTACGGATATCTCTGACGGATATGTGAAATCCGACAAGGCTGTCTATTCCGGCAGCAATCTTACGCCAAAGACCGACGAACAGGGCAATGTGCAGCAGAACGCCTACACCATAGACATTTCAGGTTACGCTGGTGTGGCTGAAATTGAGAGTGTTATCATTGAGGGCAGTGTGTCCGCAGATGGTGTCACATCCTACAATGCCGGCGGTGCGATCGCCTTCTCCTCAACCAGTAACGACCCTGCTGTCAATATCTACTACACTGTAGAACGCTGGGCACTCAATTCCGGCGAAACGTCATGTACGACTGCGCTTGACGGACTCTTTACGGATGATGACGGAAACGACCATCCATATGAGCTGGTATATGACAAGCTGTTCATTGAGCCGTGGTACACATGGACGGAAAAGGATACTGACGACAGCAAGATTCCCGTTGACCTTAAAATCAATCAGATTATCCTCGTATTCTCAGAGGAAGTCAATGTGCCGGAAGCCTATGCTCCGGAAGGGACAGTCAAGCCTACCGAACCCACACAGCCTACGCAGCCTTCTCAGCCTACTGACCCGGTATGGGATGTACTGGGCGATGTGGATAAGGACGGCAATGTTTCACTTACAGATGCTGTGATGCTCTATCAATATCTCCATAACAAGGGAACCCTGACGAATGCCGCTATGGCAGATCTCAATCAGGATAATACGATCAATGTCTATGACCTTGCATTCCTCAAAAAGGAATTATTATCTTAATGCCACCAATTTAATATAAAAAGAGGGAGTACACTTGTGCTCCCTCTTATGTTTCCTCTGTTTCTGCAACAGTCTCCGCTAATACTTCTGTCTCTACAGGCTGTTCTGTCGGTGCTGCTTCTGCTGGCATGGTTTCCTCCGGGATGGGTTCCGCTGTCACAGCGGTCAATTGTCCTGTTACTGCAAACTCTCCATAACAAGTCTCATTTCCCCATACTGTAAACCCTGCGCCGCTGCTGATACTGGGAGTGGAAATAAAGAATGTATTGTATGCGTCTGCCGAGGACATGCTCATGTTCTCTCCGTTGAGTACAATGACAGCCTTGCTCCCTGCCCCGAGTGAAGGTACATACTTCACGGAAATGGCATTCTGTGTGGAGGCACTGTCCGGCTCTGATGCGCCGCAGCCAATGGCATAAACATTACCGCCCGTCAGAATGAATGCTGATGCACTGTAGATAGCACTCTTATTCTCCTTAGCTCCACCTTTGATGAAGGAGGTTCCGCCGGAAATATGCAGCGTTCCCTTAGACTTGATACCGTTGGTTCTGCCGTTGATGGTCAGATTACCTCCGGAAATGGTGATGTCGTCGTTTGCCATCAATCCAGTCTTTTCCGCATTTACGGTAATCGTACCGTTATTGATGATAATATCATCGTCCGAAGAAATTCCGTGGCGGTTGTTCGCTCTGACCTCCAGTGTGCCTGTGCCCTTGATTTCGAGGGTGTCATTTGTACAGATCGCCCCGTCATAGACTGTGTTGCTGCCATCCTCCAGATAATTGTATGTTCCCTCAATCAATGTAAGCGTCAGACGTTTTGCATCCGTGCAAAGAATGGCTGGTCCGGATGCATTTCTGATGTTTACACCGTTGAGTTTGAGCTTGACCTTCAGAGTCGTATTCACTTCCACCATACCGCTCATAGATCCGGAAAGGACATATGTCCCCTCTCCAGTAATCACTACCTTGCTGCCTTCGATGGAAATGCCCTCGCCCTGATACGTCCCCTTACTCAGGTCGATGATGCCAGATACCACCTTGCCGTCTGAAACCGGAGTATCGGCAGTGTTTGTTGACCTTGCAGCAGTTGTCGTAACTGTCTGGGTAGAGTTTGTCTTTGCAGCGGTGGTATGGGAGGTGGATGATGCGGTAACGAGGGCAGTGGTTGATGCTTGGGTGGTTTCTCCCTCTCCCTTGACGATCAGCTCATCCTCACGAATGGGAGCATCATCTTCCGGATCTTCCGCATCCTCCACATCTTCCGTATCTTCCCAATTCTCCGCTTCCAATGTTGTCGTCTCTGAAACCGACAAGGGTTCTTTAGATTTTCCACATCCCACCAGACTCATGCATACCAACAGGACAAGCAACAGCAGCAGTCGCTCTGTGATCCTCATACTCCCCACCTACTATCAATTTTCGTACAGCTTATCATCATACTTAAACAGCGTCAGCGTAATGGTCATATTGCCGTTCAGGGTTCGCAGCTCGTCGATCATCTTCTTCTGATCCACATTCTCCGGAAGCTGCACACTATAGATGCAATCAAATGTTGAACCAAAATTTGTGGTCTTGACACGACGCAGTCTCCATGAAGTGGTGTAGCGGTTCAGGACAGCATCAAATAGTCCGCTATAATTCAGATTCTCCGGAATGGAAATTTTCAGCGTCATATCACTGGTCTTGGGGGCTGCGTAACCAAATAAGCTCAATGCGATCATAATAACAGCCATCAGCACAAAGAAAATGATGGCAATTGTAACGTATCCTTTTCCACAAACCACACCACTTGCCATAGCAAGGAACACATAGCAGACATCCTTCGGGTCGGCAGCAATGGAACGGAATCTTGTCAATGTAAAGACACCGGCAAGTGCAAGCCCACCTGCGGTCGTATCGATCAGCATCAGAAGAACGGCAACGATCGGCGGCAGCATGATCAGAGTCAGGGCATAGCTTTGGGCAAAGCCTTCTTTTTTATGGGTTATCATGTATACAATGCTAATGCCAAAACCAATGATAACTGAAATAGCTATACACAGGAAAAATGTGCCCATTGATAAATTTGAGGTCAGTCCGGTGACAGCATCATGCTCAAGGATGGAATCAATAAAATCAGACATGGCTAACTCTTCCTTTCTGAATATAACTGGGATTATCTGTTCTTACAATGTGTGAAACCGTCGTATCATTCTTACGAAAATGCCCTTCCTGATATAACTTGTTACGAATGTAGCGAGTGTAGGCAGTACCGTATTTGGAAAAGCTGATCTTAAAGATGCCAAGCTGTGACAGACGTTCAGAGAGCCAGAGGGGCATCGCATCAGCTATTTTGACTTCCATCAGGCGTTGATTATGGGCAGTGAGCTTGCCGCCATAATTCGGCATCGCAAGGGAGAGATCATAGCGTCGCTCAGTGATTTCCCGATCAAATGTCAGCCGAAAATCCGAATCATCTTTTCCAAAAAAAGCAGAACGCTGATAGCTGATATACTGCTTCGGTTGGATGGGGTAGGTATCCATAAACACATCCAGCTCGGAGAAAATCTGCTTCTGAAGATATTTGCTGAGGTCAACAGGCTTCTGACGGTGCAGAAGATAAGCATCCGACTCCTCAAGGGTCATGGTCACACGACGCTTGGTCACGACACCACCGATTTTTTTCTTGATTTCCAGAAAAACCTTGTCATCAGACTGCGCAGACTCATAGTAGCTGCGGAGACGAATCTTCTCCTTATAGTAGGGATGTTCCAATGAAGTCCGGATCAGGTAATCGTCGGGAGTATCATAATAAAGGTTATAGATCCCGTATTCCTTACCGCCGACACAAAATTTATCGGGCACCATATACTTGTGGATATCCTCCAACAGTGCTTCATACTGTTCTGCAGAAAGCATAAATTTGATTTCTTTTCGCATAAATGTGCTGATTGCCATGATACATCTGCTCCTTTCGATGTGATTGTAATTTTATTATAGAGCTGAGTTCTTAAAGTTTTCTTAAAACGTTTAATATTTTGAAAAAAAAAAAAAGACAGCAGAAAAAAATCTGCTGTCAAAGCAAAATTAAAGGAAGCAAAA
>CANRJB010000028.1 GCA_947630845.1 uncultured Clostridia bacterium | reverse complement strand
TCGGAAAAATTTTCTTCGGAACTATTTTAGCACATTTTTCTGCCGCTGACAACGTTATGGAATGATTGGCGCTTACACTCTTTCTGCAAGCTGCCATCATGTGTACGGCAACAGGCAGCGCAGGGTGATGCATTATGCTTGTTCTTCATTTCGATGCATGCAGTAGGAAAGTGTCAGGAGACTATCTCCAAGATGCACGTTTTCTACGATCACATCCGGGTTGTTCAGACGCAGATCATAGTGGCTGAAATTCCAGAACCCCTTGATGCCAAGTCCGATCAGCCGGTCTGCGATCTTCTGTGCAGCATCCTTCGGTATGCACAGTACTGCCGCTTCCGGATGATACTGGCTACAGAAATTATCGAGTGATTCCATCGGCATGATGGGAAGATTTGCTGTAGATGTTCCCTGAATGAGCGGATTGCTGTCAAAGATTCCGATCAGCTCGCATCCACGCTTGGTAAAATCTACATGCGATGCGATCGCCTTGCCAAGATTGCCTGCTCCGATCAGAATCACGCCGGTTTTTTTGTGGACTCCGAGGATCTCACCGATGATCTCACGCAGCTCCTCGACATGATAACCGTAGCCCTGCTGTCCGAACCCGCCGAAGCAGTTGAAATCCTGACGGATCTGGGATGCCGAAAGTCCCATGCGCTGTGCAAGTTCACCTGATGAAATGCGGATGACACCCTCTTGCTCCAGATCAGCTAAAAAACGATAATAACGTGGCAGCCGGCGGATGACCGGCGTGGAAATAATTTGTTTTGACATTTTTACACCTCATTTATTTATTTTGAAAGTCTTTGTGCGATCTCCTCCAGAAATTCCCTTGAGTTGACCTTACGTTTGTTTTCGAGACTGGACAGCAGGTACAGATCACCAGTCATCACACCATCTTCAATGGTCTGGATGGTAGCCTTTTCCAGTCTGTTTGCATAGTCTACAAGTGCCGGGATGTTGTCGAGTTCCCCACGCTTGCGCAGTGCGCCGCTCCATGCGAAGATGGTCGCAACAGAATTGGTGGAAGTCTCCTCACCCTTCAGGTGCTTGTAGTAATGCCGCTGTACCGTACCATGTGCAGCTTCATATTCATAGACACCCGTCGGAGAAACCAGTACAGATGTCATCATTGCCAGAGAACCATATGCCGTCGAAACCATGTCAGACATCACGTCGCCGTCGTAGTTCTTGCATGCCCAGATATAGCCGCCGTTTGAGCGGATCACACGGGCAACGGCATCGTCGATCAGCGTGTAGAAGTATTCAATGCCGGCAGCTTCAAATTTATCCTTATATTCCGCATCGAATATTTCTTGAAAGATATCTTTGAAGCGGTGGTCATATTTCTTGGAGATGGTGTCCTTTGTGGCAAACCAGAGATCTTGTTTCTGATCGAGGGCATAATTGAAGCAGGAGCGTGCAAAACCGGAGATGCTGTTGTCCACATTATGCAATCCCTGAATGATGCCGTCACCGGTGAATTCATGGATCAGTTCACGGGTTTCCTTTCCGTCCTTGTCAGTAAAGACCAATTCAGCCTTGCCGCCGCCTTTTACCTGCATTTCGGTATTCTTGTAGAGATCGCCATAGGCATGACGGGCAATGGTGATGGGCTTTGTCCATGTGGGAATGTACGGCGTAATGCCCTTGACGAGGATCGGCGTGCGGAACACAGTCCCGTCCAGAATAGCACGGATCGTACCGTTCGGAGACTTCCACATTTCGGAGAGATGATATTCCGGCATGCGGGCAGCATTCGGGGTGATGGTCGCACACTTGACAGCCACGCCATATTTTTTGGTTGCCTCAGCGGAATCAAAGGTCACCTGATCTTTGGTTGCCTCACGATTTTCCAGACCGAGGTCATAATATTCGGTTTTCAGATCGACATAGGGCGTGATGAGAATGTCCTTGATCCACTGCCAGAGGATACGGGTCATCTCATCTCCGTCCATTTCGACGAGCGGCGTGGTCATTTTGATTTTTTCCATAAAAATTCCTCCTTTATCGCCTCACTTGGGTTCGGCGAAAATGATTTTGTTACTATTTATAACTCAGTGAGTTATAATACCTTATTACTTTTTTTCCTATTGCATTTCCAGCATAATGTTTGTAAATTACCCTCTACTGTGTAACCACCTTTTGATACTGGAATGATGTGATCCACTTCTAAAAGAAGATTTGGCTCTTTTGCAATAGAATTACCGCAGGATCTGCATGTATAATTATCTTTTTGGAGAATGCTTTGTCTTAGTTTGCTTGTCATCAAAGCCCTTTGTTCTTTTGCAAATACTGATTGTGTAAGTTTTCCTTGTAGTAATTTGATAAGCTCTATAATTGTTTCTTCCGTCATAGGGATTGTAAATGAACGCTGGGCTTTTCCACCATTAGATGTGTAAACAAATTTGTACTCTACTGTTAATTTGTTTTCACTAATATCTGCAAAGCCAAGCTTAGCATAAAATCCAGCTTCATCTTGAATCAGAACAAAATCCGGAACGTCGGTCAGATATTTCTGATAGCTGATTTTATTCGTTTCCAGAATTCTTTTTGCGTCTTTCAGGGTTTCCAGTTCCTCAATCAGAAATTGCAGTTTTTGGATCTGTTCCGGGTATTTTTCTTTATCCGGATAGAAGTATTTAATGATATATTGCATGGGACTATTTTCTGCACTTGCAAACACTTGTGATGAAACTTCAGCTGTAAAAGGTGTAATGGTTTTTTTGTAAGGTCTGATAAAATGATATTCATCTGTTACATCCGTTTCATTTCTCAATACCCTTGTTCCGAACAGGCTTGCAATAGAGTTTACCTTTTCCTCGATATATTCGTTAAATTCCCTTTGTGATGACATCAATGCAGCACAACTGTTTTTTACATTTGCAAAATCATCGGAATTATAGTATTCATAAATTTTTCTTCTGCTTTCTATGATTTCTTCCATTTTAGAATGAATACTATGAATTAGCTTTTCTGTTATAGTCCATTCGTCACTGCTGTCTGTTTTTATTTTTCTGATACTATCAAGAGGTTTATCGCACAAAGCGGAGATCAGATCATCAATACCTGTTTTATCTTCTTTCCTCAGTAGATAGTCATTATCATTTGCATAGTCTATCAATTCGTTGATCTTTTCATAAAATTCTTTGCGCTTGGCTTCGAGAGTTTGTTGTGCCTGTTCTCGTTGGTATTTACTATACTGCCCTTTCGTCATAAGTAATTCAGGATGATTTTGATAATATTTCAACGTTTCCAAATCAAGATATAAAGTTTTTTCATTTGTACTTCTTCCTGCTGGAGAGATATAGAAAACATCAACAATATAATACCTGTATTTTTCATCGTTTTTTGAAATTTTAGCAGCGACATAACTATAATATTTTCGCTCCTGAAATGGATTATCTTGCAGAAAATCATTGATTTTATTCAGAGTTTTCGCTCTATTCGAGAGTGTTCTTGTACAAGAATTCAGTTTATCCTTCCATTTTTCTCCATAATCACGAAAAAACTTGACATCATCATAGTTATCGACTGCTTGTGAACTTTTTAATTTTACTATCTCATCTCTTTTGGGAGAAGAAAATAAATCTGAAATTTGTAAATATTCTTCGATCTCCTGACTTAACTGTTGAATTGCTTGATTCCTTTTGTAATTATATTCTTCGATTTCCTGTCTTAACTGTTGAATTTCCTTGTCCTTTTTGAAAGTTTTATAAAAAATGATACCACAGACTACGACAACAATACCCAATATAATAAAAATATAAATAAGAAAATGCGTAGTATTCGTATTCATGATCAACCCCCAAACAAATCAATCGTATTATTTGATCTGAATCTATAAAATTGTTTCCCCCTCCTTTGCCTCCTCAAACATGGATAAACCGTTTTCCGATGGTTGCCAGATGCCCAAAAATTGTATGTCAGTCTCCGATTGCAAATAATACTACAAGGCAGATGACCAGAAAGACGATAAACAGAATCACCCGGCGATTTTTTTCACTGATAGCAGGTACATATTTTTCCATAAGGTTGTCGGCAATGGCATACAACACGCACATTACAATAAACAGTACCACGTCCTTCCATGACCGGAAGCGAATACGCCGGGCAAGGTCTTGCTGTGCTAAGATCATATCATTCAACATACTGCTCTCCTATTCATGGTAAAAGGATATGGGTAATTTTGGTTTTTCCCATAAAATTGCTCCTTTGCCGCCTTACTTAGGGTCGGCGAAAATGACTTGCACGGCATAGTGCCTCTTCCTGCGCATTACCGCCAAGAATATAGCCCCCGCCGGGGAACATGGCATTGGCAAAATTCAGGGCAAGAATTTTCCCTTTGCCATGTTGCAGGACGGCGGAAATGGTATCCGCTGTACAGGCTTGACAGCCGCATCCGTCATGACAACGGATTGCATATCCGGAAAGGTTCCCTCTCGGAAAATATGGTCATTTTCTGTTTTGATCCGCAGAAATTGCGGCATTATTTCAGGTTCTCCCTTGTATAATCCAGCAATCCTCCGGCGAGAATGATATCCTTTGTCCGTCCGGTCAATTCACAGAGTACCGGAATCTCCTTGCCGGTCGTGCGGTTGAGAACGGTCAGCTGCTGTTCCCCTGCAGCGACCTTGTCACGTACATCTGCAAGCTGCAAAACATCGCCCTGTGAAATTTCGTCATAATCCGACTCGTTGACAAAGGTCAGCGGCAGGATACCGGCATTGATGAGGTTGGCACGGTGTATTCTTGCGAATGATTTGACAAGCACTGCCTTGATGCCGAGATACAAAGGTGCAAGTGCGGCATGTTCACGGGATGAGCCTTGTCCGTAGTTAGAACCGCCCACGATGATGCTCTTGCCGAGCTTCTTCGCACGCAGGGGGAAATTCTCATCACAGACCGTGAAGCAATGCTGCGAAATTGCCGGAATATTGGAACGCAGGGGGAGGATCTTTGCACCGGCGGGCATGATGTGATCGGTCGTGATGTTGTCCTCCACTTTGAGGGAGACAGGTGCAGTGATGGTTTCTTCAAGCGGTGCGGTATCCGGGTAGGGCTTGATGTTCGGACCTCTGAGGATCTGCACGTCGGCTGCATCCTCCTCGGAAGCAGGAGGAGTGATCATGTTGTCATTGATCTTGAATTTCTCCGGCAGCTCAAATGCAGGCATATCGCCGATTTCCCGTGGATCTGCCAGATAGCCCGTTACAGCGGAAACTGCAGCCAGTTCGGGCGATACGAGATAGATCTGTCCGTCCTTTGTGCCGGAGCGTCCGAGGAAGTTGCGGTTGAAGGTACGCAGGGAAATACCGCCGGAATTCGGGCTTTGTCCCATGCCGATACACGGACCGCAGGCACTTTCAAGGATACGTGCGCCGGCATCGATCATAACGGACAGCAGTCCCATGTCTGCCATCATGTTCAGCACCTGCTTTGACCCCGGTGCAATGGCAAGAGACACATCCGGATGTACAGTCTTACCCTTCAGGATATGTGCAACCTTCATCATATCAAGCAAGGACGAATTAGTACATGAACCAATGCAGACCTGATCAATTTTCAGTTTCCCGATTTCGGCAACGCTTTTCACATTGTCCGGAGAATGCGGGCAGGCAGCGAGCGGTACGAGTGTGGAAAGATCGATGTCGACTTCCTCATCGTAGACAGCATCGTCGTCAGCCTTCTGTTCCGTCCAGACTTCCCCTCTGCCCTGTGCTTCAAGGAACTGCTTGGTGATTTCGTCGGATGGGAAGATGGAAGTGGTCGCACCCAACTCTGCACCCATATTGGTGATGGTCGCACGCTCCGGTACGGACAGTGTTTTCACACCTTCGCCGACATACTCAATGACCTTGCCTACGCCGCCCTTGACGGAGAGCCGTTTCAGGACTTCAAGAATGACGTCCTTGGCAGACACCCACGGAGAGAGTTTGCCAGTCAGATGAACCTTGACCACCTTCGGATAGGTAATATAGTAGGCACCGCCGCCCATAGCAACGGCTACATCCAGTCCGCCTGCACCGATGGCGATCATGCCAATGCCGCCGCCTGTTGGGGTATGGCTGTCCGAGCCGATGAGGGTCTTACCGGGAATGCCGAACCGCTCAAGGTGTACCTGATGGCAGATACCGTTACCCGGTCGGGAGAACCAGATGCCATGTTTCTTGGCAACAGAACCAATGAAACGATGGTCGTCAGCATTCTCAAAGCCGTTCTGGAGCGTATTATGGTCGATGTAGGCGACACTCCGCTCGGTGCGTACTCTTGGTACACCCATCGCCTCAAATTCAAGATAAGCCATTGTACCGGTTGCATCCTGTGTGAGCGTCTGATCAATACGGATGCCGATCTCCTGTCCCTTGACCGGTTCGCCGTCTACCAGATGTGCCCGCAGAATTTTTTCTGTCAGTGTCAGTCCCATTTTTCATCATTCCTTTCAAAAGAGTTACTTTTATTATACTACAAAAAATAAAGTTTGTCAACTAATTAACAAAGGATTTTGACAAAATCTCCGTACAATCAGAAAAGTTTTTGTCTTACCATACTAATTTCTTATACATGAAGCCAAAATCCCTCCGGCAGATGCCGGAGGGAGCAAAGTCAGCAAATATGATGAATCGCCGCAGACAGTACAGAGAATTGCATGAGAAAGCGATCGGTGTAGCCAATCGCAGCCTCAGTCACCAAAAGAAATACCCAGATCTCTTGCCGTCCGGACTTCCTGTCCATCCGGGTCAACAAGTTTCTTCTTGCCGGCAATGTCCGCAAGCTTATTCGCTGTGATCTTGTTGTCAACGGATGCGACGGTTCTGCCGAATTTCTCCTCGGCAATGAGCTTTGCAGCATGGACACCGAACTGGGTCGCAAGCATTCTGTCATAAGCACTTGGTGTGCCTCCACGCAGCATATGCCCCGGAACACAGACACGTGCCTCAATGCCGGTGTTCTTTTCGATCTGTGCGGCAATGCGTGCGGTATCGTTACCGTTCTCAGCGTGGTACTTCTCACGCTCTTTCTTTTTGAGGGCAGCGATCTTGGTGTTGTTGACACCCTCTGCCACTGCAAGGATGGAGAAGGACTTACCCTTCTGCGCACGCTTGACAACGGCATCACATACCCGGTCAATATCATATGGGATCTCCGGCAGCAGTATAATATCTGCACCGCCTGCAATGCCTGCATAAAGCGTCAGCCAACCTGCCTTGTTACCCATGATCTCGCACACAAGGATACGGGAATGACTTGCTGCGGTCGTATGTAGTCTGTCCAGCACATCCGTTGCAATGTCCACTGCTGTGTGGAAACCAAAGGTCACATCCGTCCCGAAAAGGTCGTTGTCAATGGTTTTTGGCAATCCTATGACATTCAGTCCTTCATCTGAAAGGAGCTTTGAAGTCTTATGTGTACCATTGCCGCCGAGGGTCAGCAGACAGTCAAGGCGTTCCTTCCGGTAGGTATCCTTCATGTTCTTGACCTTGTCTACATTGTCATCTCCGATGACGGTCATCATCTTGAACGGCTGCCGTTTCGTGCCGAGGATCGTGCCACCCTGTGTCAGAATACCGGAGAAGTCGGAGGGCTGCATTGTCCTGCAAAGTCCGTGGATCAAGCCATAGTAACCGTTGGAGATACCGACGATCTCCACATTTTCTTCACCCATGCGCTCATAGCAAGCCTTCGCCACGCCACGGATGGTTGCATTCAGACCGGGGCAGTCGCCGCCGCTTGTCAGGATGCCGATACGTCTTTTCATTGAAAATCCTCCTTATTCATGAGTCTGCCCTGCGGCAGACTCTGTATGATCATGCTGTATTTCTTTCAGAACCCCTTTATGCTGTCCTTCCTTACTGCGGAAAACCGATCGCCCAGAACAAAGAGAACCAGTGCAGGATGCTGCCGCCCACTACGAACAGATGCCACACGGAATGAAAGTACTTTACCTTCTTGACCGCATAGAAGATACAGCCCAGTGAATACAGGACACCACCCACGATGAGCATGACGAGACTCGCCTGCGGGATGCCCTCTTTCAGCGGCTTGAACGCAAGGATGATGCCCCATCCCATGAGGATATAGCAGAAGGTCGATATCTTGCGGAATTTTTCAAGATTGATGGAGCTGAACACGATGCCCAGTGCCGCAGCACCCCAGATACATCCGAAAATCGTCCATCCCAGCCACATCGGCTTGATGCAGCAGAGGGCATAGGGGGTATATGTCCCGGCGATGAGCAGGAAAATGGTGTTGTGGTCGAGTATCTGGAATACTCGCTTGGCAACGGGGTTTGTGATGGCATGGTAGAGCGTTGACATGGTGTAGAGGATGATGAGCGATGCACCGAAGATCGCACCTGACACGATCTCCATTGCCCCACGGTTAATGGCAGCGAACACGATGATCAGCACTGTCCCTGCGATCGACAGCAGCGCACCGACACCGTGCGAAACGGAATTGAAGATCTCTTCACCCAGTGTATAAAGTTTCCGGGGTTTTACAGTCATTTCAGTCTGCATGATATTCCCTCCCATAGGTATTGATTTCAAGCTGTTTCTGAAATTCGAGTGCTGGCATGGGCTTGCCGTAGAGGTAGCCCTGTATGTAATTACAGCCCATATCCTTCAAAATCTGAGCCTGTCCCTCATACTCCACGCCCTCTGCAATGGTTTCGATATCCATGGATTTTGCAATCTTGATAACGGCGGAGACGATCTCCTGCGCCACCATATCTGTCTCGATCTCAATGATAAATGATCTGTCCAGTTTCAGCAGCGTCAGCGGCAGCAACTGAATATAGCTCAGAGAGGAATAGCCTGTCCCGAAATCATCCATTGCAAGCAGAATGCCCATATCACGCAGTGCATTCATCTGCTGCACAGTATAGTTGATATCACCGAGCGCAAGACGTTCCGTCAGCTCCAATTCAAGCCACTTTGCTTCCAGACCGGTCTTGATGAGCTGTTCCCTGACGACCTCGCAGACATTTGCCTGATAGAAGTCGCCGGATGCGAAATTGATGGACATGACGATCGGAGACAATCCCATCTGCTGCCAGATGGCGTTCTGCTGACAAGCTTCTACCAGTACGAAATGGCTGATGTCGGAGATCATGCCGGTCTTTTCGGCGATCGGGATGAACACATTCGGAGAAACCATTTTGCCATCCGGTTTGATCCAGCGGATGAGTGCTTCTGCACCCATGATCTTTTCTGTTTTGAGATCGACCTTTGGCTGATAGTAGAGCTGGAGATGACGCTTATCAATGGCATTTTGCAATTCCTTTTCCATCTCGCTCTGGTTGACCATTTCCCTGTGCATATTGGCATCGTAGCCCATGACATAGGCAAGCTCACCCTTGCCCATGGCAAGTGCAAATTCCGCATGCTCAAGCACTTCGTGGAAACTGTTTCCATCCGTCGGGATCCTTGCAAAGCCGGCAGAACAGGTCAAAGACAGATTTGTCAGCTCTCCCGTCGAAAGCGATGCCATATCTGTGCGGATGTGATCAAGCGTCCTTCCGGGCAGTTCATCATCGCCATAGTCCGTGTAATCATGCAGCACCATGGCAAAATTATCTGCACTCACCCTTGCCGCAAAACCACCGGATGCAGTATATTTACAGAGGATGTGGGCGAAGTTCTTCAGCACCTTGTCGCCCGTCTCATAGCCATAGGAATCGTTGACGATGTGGAAACGGTCGATGTCAAGCACGATGATCCAGCAAAAACTATTCATCTGTCTGCACAGATGGAAAGTCTCTTCGCCATCGTGCATCAGTTTATTGCGGTTCGGGATCTCCGTGATCTCGTCAAGGAATGCAAGACGCTCGATCTGCGCATCTTTCTTCTTTTCCTCCGTGAGGTCAATGAGTGCGCCGCCGATGATGGGCATGCCTTCCTGATTGCGGAGATTTTCATGATAATGGTAGGAATACCATATATAGGGCTTTCCGGCAGATGCACGGATACGCAGCTCCAGTGTACAGGGTCTGCTGTAGGTACTGCTGCCGGGTGTTGTGTTGCGTATCTTGCTCAGGTAGTCGTCAAAGAGCATTCTGTCATCGGGATGAAGCTTCTTGCGGAAGTTCGCAAAAGAGATCTTCGGCTCATCAATACCAAGAAATGCCTGTGCTTCCTCTGAAACAAAATATTCATCACGGATGCTCTCACACAGCAGAATGCCGATACCGGACAGCTTCATGGAGAGAGCATAGCGATTCTGGGATTTGGCAAGGCTCTGGGAGTAGGCTGTCAGGTAACGCTTTGCCTCCTCAAGCTCTGTCGTCTCAAATCCGATGGAGAAATAAAGGGATGCCTTCGATACTTTTTTCAGCAAGGATGTTGTCCAGCTGATGTAACGGGTATCGCCTTCCTCGTCCTCGATGCCGGTGTCATAGGTCTGACCGTTGAGAACATTGGCGGCATCCTTCGGGGAAAGTCCCATTTCATGGAAGAGATTGCCAAGAAGTACGGTCGTATCGCCCGGATCTTCACTTTCGCTGATGCCGAGCAGCTCGTCCATTGCTTCGTTGGTATACATGGTCGTGAGATCATCCGACCAGATGAAAGCAGGTACGTCAATGCGGCGCACCATTTCGCAGATACGGTCAATATCCACGCTGCTGTGCTGACTTTGATAATAGCGCAGTGCAATCACCATACCCAGCGTGATGATCAGCAGTGCAAATACATAAATGCGCAGTGCCAGCATCGCTCGTTCCGGGACTGCCTGCACAAAAAACAGAACCCAGACGGAAAGAATGGCAAAGACCAACTCAATCCATAAAGTTGTATTTTTTTTCATATCTCTGCACCTGCGACAGATGACTGACCCCCTATGATAGAATAAGCAACAGTCCACTATCCTGCATGTCGCCGCACGGATAGCCCCCCGATATCACGTGAAGACTGTCATACTTATATTATACCTCTTTGTTCATAAAAAGTCAATGGTTTCCAGAAGATTTTTGTATTTTTCATGGAATATGGTTACGATTCACTCTCTGATCGTCTCATTTCGACATCAAAAGACCGGTTTCGTCAGATCATCAACAGCACAGTCCGGTACTGTCATTCTTCTTGGCTTTCTCTTGGGTATGTGGAGAACACATGCATAAGCCGCTCTGCATTCATCCTTAAGGCATGTTCTTTTGCTTTCCGGAAAAGAAAAACCGGCTGTGCAGCCGGCTTATGGATTGTCCGCAGTATAGTGGATGCCTTCTGTGTCGAGGGCTTCGATGAGCGCATTATAGGCTTTCAGGGATGCATTCCGGTCAATAATGCTGATCGTCTGTTTTTCATCGCTGACCGAAATCGCTCCGAGGATCCTTTCAATACTGTAGGATTCTCCGTTGCAGAGGTATTCATTTCCGGAAACGGTAATTTCCACTACTTGCAAGGTACTTGTCTCAAGCTGGAAGGGCTCAGTTGATGGTTCCGTCGGAAGGGTAGGTACAGGTGTCTCAGATGTGGGGTCAGTTTCGCTTGTAACTGATGTGTCCACGGAGTCTTCGATGCTGATGGACTCCCCGTCGCCAAGCTGCATTCCGTCTCCTTTGAGCAGGTACTGAACACAAAGTGTCCCGCCGACTCCGACTGCAATGCCGACCAGAACCAGAACCACGGGTGCGATCACCGCACCGCTTACTTTTGACTGCAATCCGCTCACTTCCTTTCTGATACTCATTGCTTATCCTCCTGCCTTGATGGGGGAACGCCTGCGGCGGCTTTTGCTCTCCTGACTTTGTCTATAGAACGAAAGCAGATCAGTAGGATTTGTCCAGATCCATTTCATAGCAAAAAAACTGGGAATTTCCCAACTGCACATATTTCAGCTCCCTTGTGACCGCATCGTAAGCAGCCTTTGTGCCGGGTTCACTTGAATCATACGTAAAGATGCATAAGATGGTGGCATCCTTCGCATAACCGGCATCGGAAAGACGAGAATTCAGCTCTATTCCAAGCTGTTTTTCTTTTTCATTCGGGATGGGGCTGCCAAGTGGCGTATCCCCCTTTCTGACGTAGAGCATCCAACTGCTGCCGTCCTCATTCATAACAAGATCCAGAGACAGAGCATTTCCTTCCCGGAAATCCTTGATGGCGGTCAGAATAGATGCCTGCCGTTCGTTGATGTTGGTCAGATTAGAAAGCTCCTCAGATGCCTGCTGCAACAGGGCATCTGCTTCGGACTCCCGCTGTTCCGCTTCCATGATGGCTTCGGCGGCAGACTGCTGTGCTTCTGCAATTTGCATTTCTGCTTGCTTCTGGTAATTCAGGATATACCAGAACAGAATGATCATAATGACATCCAGAAGAGAAGTAAAATCAAGTATGATTTCCTTAATCTTCATAACTGTATTCTAACTCCTTTTGCTTTTTGGCATTATTACGCTCAAGCAGCACATCGACATCCTTATTGTTTGCGGCAATTTTTGCCGACACCAAAGCATCTGATACTTTGCAGATAATTGCAAAAATGATTCCCCATGCAGTTGATGTAAGTGCCTGAAAGAACAGATCCATATCCGTTGTTTCACTTCCACCAGCAATCCCAATGAGTGATTTTACTGTTCCGAGCATGCCGAGCAGAGGGAAAATGGAGGTAATATTTGAGAACAGAACATACCAGAAATTCATTTTTTCCTGACAGTGAATGATTTCATCCTCGTCAGTCTGGGAAATAGGTTTGTTGGGGTCGATGTGTTCTTTTTTGGGGTTGGCAAGCCGTTCGGATGAATTGAGCTGTGATTTCAGCGTTGATGTATATTTTTGTACAGCTATAAAAACACAGAGATTCGATATAAAAACTACTAAAATAATACAATCGCTCGTGGTGAACAGGCTTTTAAGAAGGGTCAGTATAAAATCCGCCATGATCCGTGCCTCCGTCTATTTATGGTTTCAATACCTACATTATACCACATCGCTCCCCCGATTGCAAGACTTTTCGACAAAATTCATATGAATTTCCTGCATGGCATCCGGTTTCATCCTGCACGCTCACTGAGCAGCAGTTCTGCTCTGCTTTGCATCATAGCGGCGGCATCCTCCGCAGACTGGTCGCCGGCAAAATACTTCTGGGCTTCTTCAATAGCAATGCTTTCCGCATCTTCGTCCATGCTGTGATACAGCCGTTGACAACTCATGATATATTCTTCCGCAGCATCCCGTTCCTTCTGCGTCAGGGGATAAATATCCAGTCCGAGCTTGTTGGCATCGGACGGTTCTCCCTTCCAGTTCATTTCTGCATCAAGCCTTGTGGAAAACTGCTGTTTCAGGATAGAATAGCCGTTCGTGACATATCCTTCATCCTGCAATGTATCTGTTCCGGTGGTATGAAGATAGGATCTCACAAATTCCCATGCAGTCTTTTTGTCCGGACAGGTGTTGGTGATGGCGATCTCATCGTAAATTTCGAGTGTACCGCCTTTGCCGTCCGGAGACGGATATCCCACAGGGGTAAATGCTTCATCAAAGGTGCCGTATCTGTCGTAGCAGATGTCTTGCGGTGTCTCACTCCAGTACAGAAACCCCAGAGGATCACTGTCATTGATGATTTTGAAGCAGCTTTCAGTGATGTACTGGTTAAAAGCCTCCTCCTGTTCAAATTTGTCAGGTTGGTTGCTATGTTCGGGGAATCGGCTGCAAAATGTCAGTAGCTGTACCATTTCTTCGCTGTCAAAGCGGCAAGTTCCTTTTTCCACATCGACAAGCCACCCCATCCCGGCAAGCATTTGAATGAATAGTTCCTCTCTTGTGTAGTAGTAATAAGCTGCATCAAAGTTATTTTCATCATAGAGACGCAGCAGATCATCCATCGTCCAATTTTCCGGGCAGTCGAATTTTTTCTTGACACCGATTGTCTGTACACCGAAACTGCTTGTGATGCCATAGAGCTGTCCGTCACTGCTTTCCAGTGCTTTCAGTACATTGGGCAGGATGGTATTACGGTTATAACTTTCATCTGTTTCTATGAAATCATAGAGATCGGCAAACACGCCCCTTTCTCCAAGGGTTAGCAGACTGCTGTGATTGCACATGAGGATGATGTCAGGGGCTTTTCCGCTTATCAGGTCAAGTTTAAGCTGTGCAAAGGCAGGATTGTCATTCGTTGCCATCCCCATACCGCTGCCGTCTTCGTCATAAACGGAATAGTCCACTGTCTGGATGCGGCAGTCCTCATGACTGCGGTTGAAATCAATGACAGTCTGATTGACAAAATCATTTTTCATGAGCATTCCAACTGTCAGGATGGTAATGTCGGATTCATCAGTCTGTTCACGCATCCGCAGACGGACAAGACGAACCTTCCCGGTTATGGCATTGATCTCAGTCCCCAGATAGGTTCCGTCGTCCAGCGGAGAAAGCACAGTGGATACGATGTCGGATGCTGCATAGTTGACAAGGCTTTGCTGTGTGCCGTCGTCCCTGATGCCAAGGAGGGCATCGTCCGTTTTGATGCAGATACGGTAGTCTCCCACTCCGGCTATTGGAATACGTTCTATGGTGTATTCTGTGGTATCTGTCACTTCATAGAGTACCTTCCAGATTTCACCGGTTTCCGGGTCGATCTCACTGATGGAGAAGTGATGTGCTTCATTTTCGCCCTCATACTCATAGGTTTCCTCCCTAAGTAGCGGCACACCGTCACGATCGGACAGAAGATAGCGCAAGGTATAGCCATTGGCAGGCTCTTCATAGGTACAAAGCTCCTCTGTCGTGCCGTCCGGCAGGATGTGCATGAGTTTTTCACCGATGAGCCACAGCCATGAGCCGTCCGGAACCGGTTGAAAGTAGCAGGTCTCGAATTGTGTGTCAAATATGTTATCCACTGTGACATCCGTTTGCAGACTGCCGTCAGATGCGAACGTGCAGATATGTAATTCCGTTCCCGTGTAGGCATTATCATAAGCATCGTAGTCAAACTGTTCTGCGTTCTCATCCCCGTCCTTTGGCAGATGCATACCGCCATGATCTTCAAGGAACAGAATGCCACAGAACCCGTCATCAGTAAAAAACAGAGTATAGCTTGCGCTGTCGGCAGTCCGGTAAGCATCCGGGAGCTGTATGTCAATTGTTTCATACGAGGACATATCGGGCGAGTAGAGATACACACCGATTCCCGTGTCGCTGTAGAAGCTCACCATGACACTATTTTCCACATTCTTTGCCTGATCAATATCCCATGCCCCCGACGGCATGTCCACGTATTCAGCAAGGAAGGAATCCGTCCGGACGGTATTGGCAACTCGTCTGGACTGATCGGCGACCTGTTGCTCGGGTGTGATCTGTTCGGTGGCAGTAGGGGACTGGTGCATAGGCATGCTGCCGCAGCCTGTGCAGAACAGTGCGAATGCCGCAGCAGCGGCGATTGCTTTTGTCTGTTTCATATGCATTCTCCTTTATAAAAATAGACAGATGATTTCATTCTTATATACCACAGACAATACAGAATGGGAGTTTGTGACGATGCAGAGCAAGATTCGTCAGAATGCACAAAGAGGATGGACATTTGCACAAAAAACACCGCCCAATACAGCGGAAACTGCATTGGGCGGAGATATGGCACAGGGAACATCCCGACCGTTTTCAGATAGCTGCGTGCAGTCTTATCTGACATCCGGCAGAGCTGCCAATGATTTTGCAATATCTTCATCTGTGGGGATGTAGTCTGTCATTTCGCCGTCATTGTACTTCTGGTATGCCACCATGTCAAAATACCCCGTTCCGGTCAGTCCGAACAGAATTGTCTTTTCTTCACCCGTCTCCTTGCAGCGCATTGCCTCGTCAATTGCCACACGGATGGCATGACTGCTTTCCGGTGCAGGGAGAATGCCTTCGATGCGTGCAAACTGTTGTGCAGCATCAAATACGCTTGTTTGCTCACAACTGCGTGCTTCCATCAGACCGTCATCATAGAGCTGGGAAATGATGCTCGACATGCCATGATAGCGCAGTCCGCCGGCATGGTTCGGGGACGGAATGAAACCGCTGCCAAGAGTGTACATCTTTGCAAGCGGACATACCTTGCCGGTGTCGCAGAAATCATACGCAAATTTACCCCTTGTCAGCGATGGACAAGATGCCGGCTCAACGGCAATGAACCGGTAATCGGCTTCACCACGGAGCTTTCTGCCCATGAACGGAGAGATAAGACCGCCGAGATTCGATCCGCCGCCAGCGCATCCGATGATAATATCGGGCTTGATGTCGTATTTGTCACATGCTGCCATAGATTCGAGTCCGATGACGCTCTGGTGCAGCAATACCTGATTGAGTACAGAACCGAGTACGTAGCGATAGCCTTCCGTGTGCAGTGCCACTTCAACTGCTTCGGAGATCGCACAGCCGAGACTGCCAGTCGTACCGGGGAATTCTGCTAAAATTTTGCGTCCGACCTCTGTGGTTTCAGAGGGGGAAGGAGTGACGTTTGCACCGTAAGTACGCATCACCTCACGGCGGAAAGGTTTCTGTTCATAGCTGACCTTTACCATGTAGACCTTGCAGTCCAGTCCGAAATAAGCACATGCCATAGACAATGCTGTACCCCATTGACCTGCGCCTGTTTCTGTGGTGACACCTTTCAGCCCCTGCTTTTTGGCATAGAAAGCCTGTGCGATGGCAGAGTTGAGCTTATGAGAGCCGGAGGTGTTGTTGCCTTCAAACTTATAGTAAATTTTTGCTGGTGTGCCGAGTGCCTTTTCCAGACAGTAGGCACGCACGAGCGGAGAGGGACGGTACATCTTGTAGAAGCTCTGTATTTCTTCCGGAATGTCGATGTAGGCTGTGTCATTATCCAGCTCCTGTTCGGCAAGCTCACGACAGAACACAGCCGACAGCATGTCAAGTCCTGCCGGTTCGCCGTTGGCAGGGTTGAGCAGGGGAGCAGGCTTATTCTTCATATCGGCACGGACATTATACCATTGTGTGGGCAGCTCGCTTTCCTCGAGGTAGATCTTGTAAGGGATTTCCATTTGTATTCTTCCTTTCTGGGGATTGATGATGATCGGCACAGCCGACCGCAGCCTGTACAGCAGGCATTTTCGTTATACATGCGATCGTATAACAAAAATAGTATGAAGTAAACTTCTCTCTCTATTATACAAAAATGACGGGAGTTTGTCAAGTGGATTCCGACATCTTTGCAAAATACATGTCGGTCCTTTATGAAAGACCAAATTCAAATGAGAACTATTGATACCATATTATAAAGCTTTTTCGATTCTTTTCCAGAAACACTTGACGAAACGGGGAAGATATGCTATACTATAAAAAAAGGAGGACAAGACTATGTATTTACAACTTTTAACCATGCTGAAAGATCAAGCCAATATTATCCTGTGGGTAATTCTTGCTGCGGTAGCACTGGTACTGGTGATCGTTTGTCTGGTGCTTTCGTTTGTGGGCAAGAAATCCCAGAATCAGGAAGGTGACGCAAAAAAGACAGACGACGATCAGAAATAATTTGTGGATTCTGCACAAATCCATTCCCGGATTTGTGCAGAAATTTTGTTATCGGAAAATGAGAAAACTGCTTGCATCGGATAGAAGAATATGGTATAATAAAAAAGATTTCGCACGCTCGTGATTCTGTGGCATGGTGCCTGATACAGGCTGTCGGACAGACAACGGGCGGAGGATTCAAAACCAAACTTTTTTAGGAGGAACTACAAATGAGCGTAGTATCTATGAAACAACTGCTCGAGGCAGGCGTACACTTCGGTCACCAGACCAGACGCTGGAACCCCAAGATGGCACCGTATATCTTCACGGAGCGCAATGGTATCTATATCATTGATCTGCAAAAGACCGTGAAGAAGCTCGAAGAGGCATATCTCTTTGTACGTGACATCTCCGCAGAGGGGAAGGAAGTACTTTTCGTCGGCACAAAGAAACAGGCAAGCGACTCCATCCGTGAGGAAGCTACCCGTGCAGGTGCGCACTATGTCAATGCACGCTGGCTCGGCGGTATGATGACCAACTTCAAGACCATCCAGAGACGTATCCAGAGACTGGAGCAGCTCCACCAGATGGCAGAGGACGGCACATTTGCACTGCTGCCGAAGAAGGAAGTTGTCAAGCTCAACCTTGAGATCGAGCGTCTTGAAAAATTCATGGGCGGTATCAAGAATATGAAGAAGCTGCCGGGCGCACTCTTCATCGTTGACCCCCGCAAGGAGAAGATTGCCGTTGCAGAGGCAAAGAAGCTGAACATTCCGATCGTTGCGATCGTGGATACCAACTGCGATCCGGATGAGGTCGATTACGTCATCCCGGGTAATGATGATGCCATCCGTGCTGTCAAGCTGATTGCCGGCACCATCGCCAATGCCATCATTGAGGGCAGACAGGGTGCAGATGAGACAGCCGCTGAGGAAGCTGATGCCGATGAGAAGGTAGAAGCAGATGCTGAATAATTTACAATAGAAAAGAGGAAACCATAATGGCTAAGATTTCTGTACAGGAAATAAATGAGCTGCGTCAGATGACCGGTGCAGGCATGATGGACTGCAAGCGTGCGCTGACAGATGCTGAGGGCGATAAGGACAAGGCGATCCAGATCCTTCGTGAAAAGGGACTGGCAACACAGGCTAAGAAGGCTGGCAGAGTGGCTGCCGAGGGTCTGGCACTTGCACTGGTCAATGACACACATACGGTAGGTGCTGTTGTGGAAGTCAACATTGAAACTGACTTCGCTGCAAAGAACCCGAAGTTCAAGGAATTTGTGGAAAGCGTAGCAAAGACGGTCATTGAAGTGAACCCGGCTGATCTGGATGCGCTGAATGCAGCGACCATCAGCGGCGGCACAACAACCGTTGCTGAAGCATTGCAGGAACTGTTCCTGTCCATCCGTGAAAATATGAAGATCCGCCGCTTTGTCAGACTTGAGGGTGATGCTGTTTCTGCTTATGTGCATCAGGGCGGTCAGGCAGGCGCATTGGTTGCTGCCAAGACACAGGCAGGTGCGAATGCTGTCGTTCTTGAGGCACTGAAAGACTGCAATTTCCAAGTTGCTGCAATGCATCCGGAGTATCTGGTGCGTGAGGATGTGCCGCAGAGCCGTGTAGAGGAGGAGAAGGAGATCGTTCTCAAGCAGATGGAGGAAGACCCGAAGCTCGCTTCCAAGCCGGAACAGGCTAAGGCAAAGATCGCCGAGGGCAAGATCGGCAAGATGTATTCCGAGATTTGTCTTATGGAGCAGACCTTTGTCAAGGATAACAAGATGACTGTCAAGCAGTATCTCGACAGCAAGGCAAAAGAAGCAGGCGCTCCGATTGCCGTCACTGGATTTGTATGCTTTGAGCTGGGCGAAGGCATTGAGAAAAAGGCTGATGATTTTGCAGCAGAAGTTGCAAGCATGATCGGCTAAGCTAAGACCAGAAAGCCGGCAGAAGACTGCCGGCTCAGCCTGTCAAAAAAGTCCAGCCGAACGCTGGACTTTTTCTGATAAATAAGGTATAATAAAAGAAGAAGGCGGT
>CANRJB010000027.1 GCA_947630845.1 uncultured Clostridia bacterium | reverse complement strand
ACCGTCAACGTAAGAAAAACCGTGAACTTCCTTTCTCTATCGTTGATTTTCTTTAACAACGCTATTGTCCGCTCCTTTTTTTACACACCTACTTGACAAATCGTCTGAAATGCGGTATAACCCAAGTTTGCCACTTGTTTTAGATTTTTAAATATTTTAGCTTTTGAAAATGCCTATTTATAGGGAAAATTTTATATGACTACATTATAGCACTACGTTGAGAAATTCAAAAAATGTGGGCATATAAGGAAAACAAAGGAATATAGGCGAAAAGCCACGATAATTTGATAAAAAAACGTAGAGCATAAATATCAAAAAATCGGAAGCCGTTTTTTCGCTATTTTTCGGGAGATTTTAGCAATTTTTTTATTAACTAAGTGGCAAAGTCGGGTGATGCTTATAATCGCTTCGGCTTGGCTAAATATAAATACCGTCAACGTAAGAAAAACCGTGAACTTCCTTTCTCTATCGTTGATTTTCTTTAACAACGCTATTGTCCGCTCCTTTTTTTACACACCTACTTGACAAATCGTCTGAAATGCGGTATAATAAATAATATCAAAAGACGATGAAGGGGAGGAGTACTCCTGTGCTGCGGCAAAGAGAGCATCCGGTCGGTGTGAGGATGTGTGCAGGCAGGTGTGGAAGGTAGCCCCGGAGTTCCGGCTCGAACGTGTGAAAACAAGTAGTACCCGGCGGTCGCTCCCGTTACAGAGCATAATGAGTGCGGATGTGTGTACATCCGAATTCAGGTGGTAACACGGACTATGGTTCGCCCTGAAGCAAGATGCTTTGGGGCGAATTTTGTGCCCCAAAAGAAAAGGAGTTATGAATATGGCAAAAGAACTTGCAAAAACCTATGCTCCCGAGGAATTCGAGGACAGGATCTATGCACAGTGGATGCAGAAGGGATGCTTTCATGCGGAGATCGACAGAAGTAAAAAGCCCTACACCATCGTCATCCCTCCTCCGAACATTACCGGACAGCTCCATATGGGACATGCGCTCGATGAGACTTTGCAGGATATCCTCATCCGCTGGAAGAGGATGAGCGGCTACTGTACCCTCTGGCTGCCGGGCACAGATCATGCCTCCATTGCAACAGAAGCAAAGATCGTTGCAGCGATGCGTGAGGAGGGTATCACGAAAGATGACATCGGTCGTGAGGGATTCATGAAGCGTGCATGGGACTGGAAGGCAAAGTACGGCGGAAGAATCGTGGAGCAGCTCAAGAAATTGGGGTCATCCTGCGACTGGGACAGAGAGCGTTTCACTATGGACGAAGGCTGCTCGAAGGCAGTCAAGGATGTCTTTGTCAAGTATTATGAGAAAGGCTTGATCTATCGTGGGGAGCGCATTATCAACTGGTGTCCGCAGTGTCTGACCTCGCTGTCCGATGCGGAAGTCAACTATGAAGATCAGGCAGGACATTTCTGGCATCTGCGTTATCGGTTCAAGGATTCCGATGAGTATCTGGAGCTTGCCACCACACGTCCGGAAACCTTGCTCGGCGATACAGCTGTTGCTGTTAATCCCAATGATGCACGTTATAAGCATCTTGTCGGGAAAATGCTCATTCTCCCGATCGTTCACAGGGAGATCCCGGTCATTGCGGATGACTATGTCGAGATGGATTTCGGGACAGGTGTGGTAAAGATCACTCCTGCCCATGACCCGAATGACTTTGAGGTCGGCAAGCGGCACGATCTGGAAGTCATCAACGTCATGACCGATGATGCAAAAATCGTGGACGACTATCCGAAATATGCCGGCATGGACAGATATGATGCCCGCAAGGCGATCGTCAAGGATCTGGAGGCAGAGGGCGCACTTGTGAGCGTTGAGGATTACAGCCACAATGTCGGAACCTGTTATCGATGCGGCACGACTGTTGAGCCAAAGGTTTCTACGCAGTGGTTCGTGAAGATGAAACCGCTCGCCGCACCTGCTATTGAGGCTGTGAAGAAAGGCGAAACCAAATTTGTTCCCGAACGGTTCGACAAGATCTATTTCCATTGGCTGGAAAATATCCGTGATTGGTGCATTTCACGTCAGATCTGGTGGGGGCATCAGATTCCGGCATTCTACTGCGATGACTGCGGTGAAATGGTCGTCACGAGAGAAACGTCTGCCATTTGCCCGAAATGCGGCAAACCCATGCGTCAGGACCCCGACACGCTCGATACATGGTTCAGCTCTGCGCTCTGGCCCTTCTCCACATTGGGCTATCCGGAACAGACAGAGGAGTTTGACTATTTCTATCCGACCAATACACTCGTGACCGGATATGACATTATCTTTTTCTGGGTCATCCGGATGATGTTCTCAGCATTGGAAAATACGGGACGTGTACCGTTTGACACGGTACTCATTCATGGATTGGTACGTGATGCGCAGGGACGGAAAATGTCCAAATCTTTGGGCAATGGCATTGACCCATTGGAAGTCATTTCGCAGTATGGTGCAGATGCACTCCGCTTTATGCTGGCGACAGGCAATGCACCCGGCAACGATATGCGCTACATTGATGATAAAGTGAAGGCTGCCCGGAATTTTGCTAACAAGCTCTGGAATGCATCCCGGTTCATCATGATGAACCTCCCGGATGATTTCACGGACAATGGTTTGCCGGAGTCGCTGACAATGGAGGACAAGTGGCTTGTCTCCAAGTGCAACCGACTTGCTAAGGAAGTCAACACCAATCTGGAAGCATTCGAGCTGGGTGTGGCATGCTCCAAGCTGTATGATTTTATCTGGGATGTATTCTGTGACTGGTATATTGAACTGACCAAACCGAGGATCCAGACAGGCGGTGAAGCAAAGGCATCCGCACAGGCAGTGCTTGTCTGGGCAATGAAGCGCATTCTCAAGCTCCTGCACCCGTTCATGCCTTTCATTACAGAAGAGATCTGGCAGGTGCTTGTCGGTGATAACAGCATGATTATGATGCAGGCATATCCGGTCTATGAAGATGCTTTGAATTATGCAGAGGACGAAGCGGCATTCGAGAAGATTATCTCCGCAATCAAGGCAGTGCGCAACACCAGAACTGAGCTGAACGTTCCTCCGTCTGTCAAAGCAAAGCTTTACATTGAAACAGCAGAACCGGAGCTGTTTGCAGCAGGGACGCTGTTCTTTGAAAAGCTTGCATCGGCATCGGATGTGGAGATCGGGGCAAAGTTTGACATGCCGGATGTTGCCGGTGCGGTGACGGATGCGGCAAGGATCTTCATTCCGATGGAACAGCTTGTGGACAAGGAGAAGGAACTTGCACGTCTTGCCAAAGAGCAGGAAAAAGTGCAGAAGGATATTGATTTCCTGAGCAAGAAACTGAACAATGCAGGCTTCCTTGCAAAAGCTCCTGAACCGCTTATCAATGCCGAAAGGGCAAAGCTTGCCAAAGCAGAGGAGAAGATGAGCAAAATCCAGCAATCTATCCGCAGCTTTTCCTGAAGGTGATAGCATGACTTACGAACAGGCGATGGCGTACCTCAATGGATTCAGCCGGAGCGGTGCGCCCGTGACAGATCTGCACAGGATCACCGGGCTTTTGCGAAAACTTGGTGACCCACAGAATGATCTGCATTTTATCCACATTGCCGGAACGAACGGCAAGGGTTCGTGTGCGGAATATCTGACGAATATTTGTATAGACAGCGGATACAGGACGGGGACGTTCACGTCCCCGTACATCCGGCATTATCGGGATAGGATACGGCTGAATGGAGAGGACATCCCGGAGGAGACAGTGGCTGCACTCTGCGAAATGGTGCAGGCGGCGGCAGGCGATGCTCCCTATTCGCAGTTTGAGATCACGATGGCAATAGCCATGCTGTATTTCCGTCAGGAGAAAACGGACATTGTGGTACTGGAAACAGGCATCGGCGGCTTGCTCGATGCGACAAATGTTATCTTGCCGCCTGAGGTTTGTATTATCACTTCCATTTCCAAAGACCACATGCAGTTGCTCGGAAATACGGTGGAAGAAATTGCTGCGCAGAAAGCTGGCATCATCAAGGAGCAGTGTGCTGTTGCCGCTTCGCCAGATAACAGCAATGCTGTGATGCAGGTATTACAGCAGCGTGCAAAAACAGTCGGGGCTTCTCTGCATGTTCCGAATAGGGATGCTTGTGTCATTTCGGAATGTGGTTTGATGGGCAATCGGTTTTGCTATCAGAGTGAATCGTATCAGACAAAATTGGGTGGTAGCAAGCAAATTGCCAATGCTCTGACAGTATTGCAGGCAGTGACATTGCTGCGTGAAAAAGGTTACACTTTCCCGGAACGTGCAGTACAGAGCGGCTTGTGGAGAACACAGCTTGCCGCACGGATGCAGGTACTTTCCACAGAGCCGCTTATCATTCTTGACGGCTGTCACAATGCAGACGGCGTGGGGGCATTAGTGGATGCATTGAGCGAAAGCGGGATCGACAACTGGATCGGTATCTGTGGCATGACAGACAGCAAGGATGCAGATGCAGCGGCATTCCAGCTTGCATTGGTGCTGCGGAAGGCACTGTGCGTGGATGGTTATGCAGAGAATGCTCTGCCGAAGGAACAGCTTTGTGAATGTTTTGTCCGGCAGCATACGATGGCATCGCCCATGGAACTGGAACAGGCATTGTCCTATGCATACAAGTGGGCAAAAGGTTCGCACGGTGGGGTCGTTATCTGCGGTTCTCTGTATTTAGCAAGCTATGTTCTGAACCGGGAGGTTTAGAGATGGAATTTATCATTGCGCTCATTATCATCATTGTTTTGCTGCTGATACTGGGGGTCAGCCCGGGATTGATCATGGGCGGAGTTCTGGGACTGATCGAGCTGCTGCTGCTGTTCATGACAGGATTTTTCATTGTTTCAGTGGTGCTGCTGCTGATTGCAAAGCCTGTGAAGGCAAAGTTTCTGCGTATCTATATCAGCGAAGTGGTAGGGACATTTGCGATTTATCGCATTGACGGGGAGGAATACAGAAATACCTTTCCGGCGGAGATCATGTTTGTAGACAAAATTTATCATGAGGGAAGAACATATTCTGCCCGTTTCCGTAAGCTTGGAAAGAAACATCTGTTGTTTGACTGGTACAGCTACATCGTCATTGGTGTGGGATTGCCGGTATCAGCGTTGCTTGCGGGCGGACTGGGATGGTTTCTGTTGAATCTGTTCATAGGATAGGAGGAATTATGGCACTATTCAGAAAAAAGAAAGAGGATGTTCCGGAGTCTCCGGAGTCGTCTGCGCCTGTCATATCCGAACCGTCTGTAGCGGATGCAAAGCCTGAATCACTCACACAGGCAGATGTGCAGCGGCTTGCAGAGGAGGCAAGCCATATCATTTCGATGTTCGAGAGTGTAAAGAAAGACCCGGAGGAGAGGCTTTTACTTGCTGCCGGGATGGCTGGGTTTGCGTGCCATATGACAGCGAAGAAAAAAGGCGAGCCATTTGCAGAGATCGGTATGGAGGATGGTACGAAGTTTTACTACGGTGATGCAGTCAATGCATATTTGCTCGAAAATCGCTATTCAGTGCTGAATTTCCTGACCGGATGGTTTCAGCACAAAGCTCCCGGGAAAGCATTGCCGGACTTCCATGCTTGGGTAAAGCAGGGGGTACAGAATATTTCGGATAAGGATTTTCTCATCTGGGGAAAGCATCATCCGTCCGATGTGTACCATGAGGTGTATGAGTGCTGGTATAGCATTTATGACAATATGACGGCGAAATACTGCCATACTGCGGATGAGTGGAGCGTGCTGTTTGCTATTGTGCTGCAAAACATTCTGATGCACCTTGAGGGTGATACAGAGGAATATTTTGCAAGGACAATGGAATGTATGCTCTATGTCTCCAAAATGGACATTTCCTCTATTCGGAAAAAGGAAGTCATGCAGCGCATTGGCGAGGAGCAAATCTACAATTTCTATGATGGCGGTGTGAAGGTGCAGCTTTCTCATGAAGATGAGACATTTATCCATGATGCAGTGGATATGCTCCGGGAATTCTTCAAGGAGAACGAGTGTCCGTTCGACATTTCGATCCCAAAGAATGAGATGGCAAAAACCTTTCACTTCAAGATGAAAATTCATGATGAAGTGACGGATGTCATTATCAAAGTGGATTTGAAACCACGGTTCTGTTATATTGTGTTCGTGCTGCCGTTCTGTGCAGATATGGCGAAACTATCAGAACTGTGTACGGATATCTGCAAGATGAATTACGGACTGCGTTGCGGTACGATGCAAGTGGATGTGCAGGACGGTCAACTCACGATGCGTGCAGGGTTTGTGTGCGGCGGCGGTCTGCGGAAGGACGATTTTCTGCGGACGTTCCTCAGCAGCATGAATATACTGTCAAGAAATATGGAGATCCTGAAACGCTATGCAAGACTGTCTGGCGAAAATTCTGTGTGATGGAAAGGAGAAATGGCTTGAAGATCAAACAACTGATCATGACGATGATCAATGGATTCTGTATGGCACTGGCGGATAGTGTGCCGGGTGTATCTGGGGGAACGGTGGCGTTCCTGATGGGGTTTTATGATAATTTCATTGGTTCACTCAACGACCTGCTGACGGGAAACATGGATGCCAAAAAAAAGGCACTGCGCTATCTCATCAAACTGGGTGCCGGCTGGGCGATCGGGTTCATAGCATCCGTGCTGGTGCTAACGGCAGTCTTTGAGAAGCATATCTACAATATTTCCTCATTGTTTCTTGGTTTCATCCTGTTTGCCATTCCGGTAGTCGTCTATGAGGAGCGGGAATGTCTGAAAAAATTCTGGAATGCCTTTACGGTACTGATTGGCGCAGCAGGGGTTGCGGCACTGACGTATTTCACATTGGGAGACAGCACAAATTCTGTTTCTTTGGAAAATCCCACATTCGGGACATACATCTACGTCTTTATAGCAGGAGCAGTGGCAATCTGTGCCATGGTGCTGCCGGGAATATCAGGCTCTACGCTGCTGATGATTTTCGGATTGTATATTTCGGTCATCAGTGCCATCAAAGAAACACTGACACTGCATTTTCAGTACGTGCCGATACTGATCTGTTTTGGTGTGGGGATCATTGTGGGGATCGTAAGTATTGTGCGGCTTATCCGCATTGCACTGGAAAAGTGGCGGAGTGCAACGGTTTACCTCATCATTGGCATGATGTTTGGTTCGCTCTATTCCGTTGTGATGGGTCCCACAACACTGACAGATGATGCTAAACTACCGCTCGGATTGGAACCGATGAGTTTTGACACATTCAGCATTCTGTTTTTTCTGATCGGCGGTGTTATCATCATTGGCATGCAGATGCTTGGTTCGGCTAAGAGCAGCAAAGAAAATCATACAACTGATAAGGAGGAAACCAAATGAAAAAATTAGGTTTTGGCATGATGCGCCTGCCGCAGACTGACCCTAACGACCCGACTGCCATTGACATCCCGCAGGTCTGCCGGATGGTAGATGCATTTCTGGAGAATGGCTTCACTTATTTTGATACCGCATGGATGTACCACAATTTTAAGAGTGAATGTGCCGTCAAGGAGACACTCGTCGACCGTCATCCCCGTGACAGCTTCACCCTTGCAGACAAGCTCCATGCAGGCTTCATCAAGACAAAAGATGACCGGGACAGGATTTTCAACACACAACGTGAAAAAACGGGTGTGGAATATTTTGACTACTATCTGCTGCATGACATGGGTGCGCATCATTATGAGATCTATAATGAACTGGACTGCTTTACATGGCTTCGTTCGCTGAAAGAAAAGGGACTTGCAAAACATATCGGCTTTTCGTTCCATGACAATGCGGAGCTGCTTGACAAGATCCTGACAGCCCAGCCGGGACTGGATTTCGTGCAGCTGCAACTTAACTATCTCGATTGGGACAGTGAGGGGGTACAGTCAAGAAAATGCTATGAAGTCGCTGTCAAACATGGAATGCAGGTCATTGTCATGGAGCCGGTCAAGGGCGGCACGCTTGCCAATGTACCGCAACAGGTGACAAAGCTGTTTCAGGAGTATGCGCCTGATGCTTCTGTGCCATCGTGGGCAATCCGTTTTGCAGCAAGTCTGGAGCATGTCATGGTCGTGCTGTCCGGTATGAGCAGCATGGAACAGTTATTGGACAATATAGGGTATATGAAACACTTTGTGCCGCTCAATGAGGAGGAATACACACGTATCCGGCAGGCAGTAGACATTATTAACTCCTCCATTGCCATCCCATGTACGGGATGTTCCTACTGCACGGATGGCTGCCCGATGAAAATTGCCATTCCGAAGTATTTCTCCCTCTACAATGCAGAATTGCAGGAGGTTGAAACGAAGGGATGGACGCCGCAGGGAGAGTATTATGATAATCTGACAAAGCTGTTCGGCAGGGCAGGTGACTGTATCGCCTGTGGGCAATGTGAAGGTGTCTGTCCGCAGCATCTGCCCATTATCGAGCATCTGAAAACAGTGTCAGCAAAATTTGATGCGCAGAGTAATTTATAAAAAAAAACACTTGACATTCCCAGAAAAATGTGGTATACTATTTTTGACAAATGCAATGACGGAGAGAAGTAGTGCCGGAATTCACTCCCAGTGAGCGCAGAATAGTGGAAACTGCACAGCAGAGCCGGTATGAATAACACTCCCGAGCAGCAAACTGAACGCCGCAAGGTCAGTAGGTGCGCCGTATGCCGTGCGTTAGACGGTGACGCTTTACAAGCGGTTGAGCGGCAACAGAGGAGAACTCTGCTGCAATTCAGGTGGTATCACGGGTTTTAACTCGTCCTGATGTGACACATCGGGACGAGTTTTTTGTTTGTCCCGGAAATATTAGAAAGGGAGAATGAGAAATGAAACACATTGACATCGAGAATATTTTCAAAGACAAGTCATATCTGGGGCAGACAGTGACGGTCTGCGGATGGGTGCGCACGTCCCGTAATTCCAAGACGATGGCATTCATTGCCCTGAACGACGGCACATCACTGCCGCATTTGCAGATCGTCATTGACAAGGCATCCGGTATCGACTTTGAGGATGCCATGCCACTCGGCACATCCCTGAAGGTGGAAGGCACGGTTGTTGAGGGACAGAACGGTACACCTGAGATCAATGCACAGAGCATCACCGTTCTGGGGACTTGTCCGCCGGAGTATCCGCTCCAGAAAAAACGCCATACCCTTGAATTTTTACGTACCATGCCGCATCTGAGAGGGCGAACGAACACATTCAACGCTGTACTGCGTGTGCGTTCAGTACTGGGTGCAGCCATTCATCAGTATTTTCAGGACAGGCATTATGTCTATGTCAACACACCTCTCATAACCGGTTCGGACTGCGAGGGTGCGGGAGAAATGTTTCAGGTGACGACCATCGGCTATACCGCAGATGGCACATACAAGAATGCAGATGCATACTATGCAGACGATTTCTTTGGCAGAAAGGCAGGACTGAGTGTTTCCGGACAGCTTGAGGGAGAAGTTGCAGCGATGGCAATGGGCAAAATTTATACGTTTGGTCCGTCTTTCCGTGCGGAGAACAGCAACACACCCAAGCATCTGGCAGAATTCTGGCACGTTGAACCGGAGATCGCATTTGCGGAGCTGCCGGATGTGATTGAGATTGCGGAGGATATGCTGAAGCACGTCATCCGGACTGTTCTGGACAAATGTCCAGATGAGATGGCATTCTTCGACCAGCACTTTGAAAAGGGACTGGTGGCACGTCTGGAGGAACTGATCTCACATGAATTCGGGGTCTGTGACTATACTGAAGCCATCCGTCTGCTGAAAGAATCCGGTGAGGATTTCCAGTACCCTGTAGAATGGGGCTGTGATCTGCAAACAGAGCATGAGCGCTATATTTCGGAAAAAGTGTTCCAGAAAGCTGTCTTTGTCACCAATTACCCCAAGGAGATCAAGTCTTTCTACATGAAGCAAAATCCTGATGGAAAGACAGTTGCTGCGGTAGATCTGCTTGTGCCGGGCGTGGGAGAGATTATCGGCGGTTCAGAGCGTGAGGCAGATTATGACAAACTCGTTGCAGAGATGCAGAAACGGAACATGAACCTTGACCTCTACAGCGATTATCTGGAGCTGCGGAAATTCGGTTCTGTGCCGCACGGAGGGTTCGGACTTGGGTTTGAGCGGCTTGTGATGTATGTGACGGGAGTATCTAACATCAGGGATGTGATTCTGTATCCGAGAGCGGTTGGTTCTATCCGCTGAGCGGTCAGCATATAGTAAGAAAGAAAGGAAGATCAGTATGTCAAGATCGTTATATCTGCCGGAGGGTTATGTATCGGCATTATCGCTCCGGGAAACACAGCATGCCATCAAGTATGTCAAGGATCTGTTCCAGCAGACGCTTTCGTTTGCGCTTACGTTGGACAGAGTGACTGCTCCCCTCATTGTTGAAAAGGGAAACGGCATCAATGATGACCTCAATGGCATTGAACGCAAGGTGGAATTTTCTATCAAGGAAATCGGCGGCAAGCAGGCAGAGGTCGTACAGTCCCTTGCAAAATGGAAGAGACTGGCACTCTATCGCTACGGTTACAATGCCGGTGAGGGCATTTACACGGATATGAATGCCATTCGCCGGGATGATGATACTGACAATCTGCACTCCATTTTTGTTGACCAGTGGGACTGGGAGAAGGTCATCATCAGAGAGCAGCGGAATGTGGAATTTCTGAAAGAGACTGTGAAGTCCATTGTCAAGGCTATCATTTTCACCAAGCGTAAGGTGAGTCTGCGTTATCCGGTGCTGCACCATCCGATGGAGGAGAATGTGTACTTTGTGACCACGCAGGAGTTAGAGGACAGATACCCTGATATGAACCCCAGAGAGCGAGAGACGGCTGTCTGCAAGGAGTATGGCACAGTATTCATCATGCAGATCGGCGGCATCCTCAACAGCGGACAGCGGCATGACGGGCGTGCGCCGGACTATGATGACTGGTCATTGAACGGTGACCTGTTTTTCTGGAATGAAACACTGCAATCGGCAATCGAAGTTTCGTCTATGGGTATCCGTGTGGATGCAGTGTCACTCCAGAAGCAGCTTTCTGAAGCAGGGGCACTCGACCGGATGCAATATCGTTTTCATCAGATGATCGCTGATGGCACACTGCCGTTGACGATGGGCGGCGGCATCGGACAGTCAAGGCTGTGCATGCTTCTGCTCGAAAAGGCACATATCGGTGAGGTGCAGGCATCTGTCTGGGATGAGGATATGGTGAAAGCATGTGCTGAGGCTGGCATTACATTGTTATAATTGTGTCATGACACAACTACATCCTGACAGAAAATATTTTTGAAAACTTCAAAAAAACTATTGACAAACGGTGTGAAGTATGCTATAATAATAAAGTCGCCGGATATTGCCGGCGACGATGGAAGTTTAGCTCAGCTGGGAGAGCATCTGCCTTACAAGCAGAGGGTCATAGGTTCGAGCCCTATAACTTCCACCATTGGCCCGGTAGTTCAGTTGGTTAGAACGCCGCCCTGTCACGGCGGAGGTCGTGAGTTCGAGTCTCATCCGGGTCGCTGAGGTTACAGATTTGCTGGTAACTATGGTTTTATATTCCGAGTTCTTAATTTCTGACCTCTGAGTGCGGATTTAGCTCATCTGGTAGAGCGCCACCTTGCCAAGGTGGAGGTAGCGAGTTCGATCCTCGTAATCCGCTCTTTTGTGGCGCTATAGCCAAGTGGTAAGGCATTGGTCTGCAACACCATGATCGCCGGTTCAAATCCGGCTGGCGCCTCTTAACCGGATTATTTAATTCACAAAAAAAGATCGGATCACCGGTCTTTTTTTGTGTCTATGAGGTTCGTTATCGCAATCCCGATGCACTGTCCACCGGCAGTGCAAAGCAGATGCCGGCAGCCTCGCTCTCTATGCCGCATTCCTGAACGATGGAGCGCATGACTGACGGACTGTCCTTTCTGTCTACGACAATCAGCACCACATCCTTTTCCTGCTGTATGGAGATGCCGAGGAATTTTGCAGCTTCCTCGCCGCCAAGCCCTAACCCGTGCAGCATCGTGCCGCCTCGTGCGCCGCTTTGTCTGGCAGCTTCTTTGACACGTTCAGCATTTCCCTTAGTTACAATGGTGACGATCAGCTCATGGGTGTAGAAAAAATTCTGTGCCATTGCGTTTCCCTCCTGTTTGTGTCTGTCAGCGGTGTATTGCATCAGTCTGCCACAGAAACCGCTTGCTGCTGAAAGTGGTATAGTAAAAGCGATGCCTGCACCTTTTCGGGAGATACCAAGCTTTTTTTCTAATGCCTCATAAAGGCTTCCAATCATCGACTTGTGCGCTGTCAAAAGACAGATCGTCTTGCGATTGTTGGCAATACCAAGCATTTCAAGGATGTCCGAATCGGCGAATCCATGTCCATGTGTCTGAATATGCTGTAAGACCTGACTGCGTTTCAACAGTTTTGTTAGCTTTTCGTGCAGACTGTCGTCCACAATGATGATCATGCATTTGTATTGACTCTGCATTGCTTACTCCTGTTCATCAAGTGTGATAAAGAATTCAAGAATGCCGTCCTCTGTAAACGGAATGACGGCTGCACGTTTCGGCTTCATGGTGCGCAGCCTTGCAAACAGACCGAGTAGTTGAATGGTGAGAAGCGGCGTCATTGCCACCATTGCCACCACGCCGAACGCATCCTTCAGCAAATTGCCGTTCATGGCATCACATGCTCCCTGTGCCAGCGGCAACAGAAAAGTCGTTGTCATCGGACCAGATGCCACCCCACCGGAATCAAAGGAAACAGCGGTGAAAATTGACGGCACAAAGAAGGAGATCGCCAAAGCCACAATGTAACACGGCAACAGAATGTACAACAGCGGTATCCCCGTCAGTACCCGAAGCAAGGATACTCCTGCTGACACGGAAACACCGATTGCCAATGCAATGCCCATTGTCCGTGCAGAAATGCCGCCGTTTGTGATGTCCTCGACCTGATGTTTCAGAACATGCACCGCAGGTTCTGCTGATACAATGAAATAACCGATGACCGCCGCCAGCGGCACAAGCACCCATGCATGACTGCTTCCGGCAAGGATGTTACCGATCTCCTGCCCCATGGGCATGAACCCGACATTGACACCGGTCAGAAACACTGTCAGTCCGGCTGCTGTGTACACCAATCCGAAACAGATTTTTGCCAGCTGCCGCATGGACAGATGCAGGGCAATGAAATTATAGAGAAGAAAAAAGATGGTGATCGGCAATACTGCCCCCAGTACCTCACCAGCCTGATGGGGGATGGCGTTTACAAAGGCAAGCAGCATCTCCTTGACACTTTGATAATTCGTGAGAGTTTCCGTCTCTGCTGTGATGCCGGACGGATCGTTCCGGATGCCGAGCAGCAGGACTGTCAGGATAGGTCCGACGGAACAGAGAGCAACCAGACCGAAGCTGTCCTCTTGCGAAGTCTTGTCGCCACGCAATGATGCAAGCCCTGAACCTAATGCCATAATGAACGGCACTGTCATAGGTCCTGTTGTGACTCCGCCAGAATCGAAAGCAATCGCCAAAAAATCCTCCGGCACCAGAAACAGCAGCAGAAAAATCAAACCATATAACAAGATCAACAAGTATGAAAGCCGTATCTGGAACAGAATACGCAGAAATGAGATCACCAGAAACAGTCCGATTCCAACTGCTACCGACCAGATAAGTACTTGATTTTCCACGATCGGTACCTGTTCCGCAAGCACTTTCAGGTCTGGCTCTGCAATGGTGATCATGCATCCGATAAGAAAACATACCGGAATGATGAGCAAGAGTTTCCGGGTGCGTGTCAGATGGCTGCCGATCGCTTCGCCAATGGGCATCATGGAAGTGTCAGCACCCATCGTGAACAGTGCTGAGCCGATGATAAGCAGCAATGTCCCAACAAGGAATGCCCCCACCGTAATACCTGACAGTTTTCCACGTAGAATCGTGATGCTCAGTATCAATACGATGATACAGATCGGTGCGGCTGAAACGACTGCTTCACGCAGCTTCGGCAGCAGTCCTTTCAAAAGTGCAGATTTGTTCACTCCATCACCTCCTGATTCTCCTATTTCTATTATACATGATTTTCGTCATTCTGAAAAGTTGCTGCTATAAATAAGCAAGTAGAATTTTTCATTTAATTCGGACGAATTTTTTTATGATTTGCACAAGACAGCAGTATTGTCACCTCTGCACTGCCTACAGCGACTGCCACCCCATAGACTTTGTCTATGGGGTGGTATTACCAATGAGTATGAAGGTCAGCTTACAGACATCACCGTACCAATAAAGATGGGAAGAGTTGTTTCTGTGTCCACAATACAGTAAACGAAGGGGCGGTTAAGGTCAATCTTATATTCTGGTCCCGGTGCGCAATCCGGTGCCATTTCCACAGCAGTAACGGCAGCCGCTTTTGTACCGGCTTCACCGACCTCGATGAAGGTCTTGTGCGACACCTTACTGATATAGAAGTCACCATAGCCATAATTGCCAATGCCGGAAAAATCACCTTCCGAAATGAAGGCATCCGTCATCCCCATGTTGAATAACGGCTGATTCAGTTCTATGCTGTAATCATAGCTGAATTTTGGCATTTCCGTGTAAAGCGTCTTTCTCTCCGGATTTGCAAGTGTCTCATGCAGTGACTCCGGCGTAAGCGTCTGTATGTAGTCAGTTACTGTCATGCCCTCTTCCGGCAACAGTGCAGCGAAGGCATAGCGGTCGTCGGCGTAGTACTTCAGAAAGCCTTCTGCATGGTCGTCAGACAGATAGTAATACTCCTCATCGCAGAGAAATTCTGCATCCTGTTCTGTGCCGTCCGCAGCGGTGAAGGTGCTTTCACAAACCTGATTGAGCGTCTTATAGGGGTACTTCCACTTTGCATCAAAGGCAACAGCATTGATCAGATAGAGCATCACATTGTCCCCGGGTTCTTCGTATAACAATTTTGGGATCATGTTGTCTGTACTTTCCTTCACCCAGTTGTTGACATCCTTGACGGTCGATGCATCGAAGGGAGCTTTGAATGCATCTGCATTGTAGTAGTTCGCATTGATCTGCAAAAATTCAGGATTTATATACAGATTCTCATCATCACGCATCCAGATGGAATTCGCCGTTGACAGCTTGCATTTCTCCGTATCGGGTTGGCTGGTGCGTTGGGTGTAGAGATAGGCATTCAACTCATCAATAGGTGTGCCAAGTGTAGTCTCCATGTTGGTGAGTGTCTGATTTCGTGCGCCGTTGGCAGTCATGGCGAGTGCCTGCATCACGGAATAAGGCGAAATAAGGGTGTTATCCTCATCTGCTGTCTCTTGCAGAAGATTCACGGCAAAGGCAGTCTGCGCCAGCACAAAGGCATCATCTGCTGCCTTGCCTTCTACGGTTTCTGCCTTCACATCCTTGCTGAGGTTGATTGCCGAGAAAGGCTGCACCGGTTCGTAACTCATTTTCTTGAGGAGCAGTTTTTTCTGTAAGGCAAGGTCGGATATATTGATGACACCGTCCTCGTTGACATCGCCATTATTGGGGAACGTCAACGTACCTGTATTATGCAGATACTTATAGAGCATGACAACATCATCAACACCAAGTGCAAAATCTCCTGTTACATCTCCGGGGATCTGTCCGCTCGGAGGTGAGATAGGGGTACCATTCTTTGTGAAAAAGGTAAATCCCCACTGCTTTGCAAATTCCTCTGCCTTGCTGTTTGCAGGGGCATAGATCAGGCAGCTTTGCGGAATGGTCGGTATGCTGTTGACGATAATTTCTGTATCAGGCGAATTGATGGTCAATATCGCAAGGCTCGACGGCAGTGCCCATTCCCCGATGGTCTGCACATTTTCAGGAATGGTGATATTTTTCAGTGCTGTTGCCATAAATACGCTGTCTCCGATGGCTGTCAGGCTCTTCGGCAAGCTGACCTCTGTCAGTGCGGAACAATTATCAAATGCGCCTTCTTTCAGCTCGATGATGCCTTCCGGCAGTTCAAGCGAGTTTATGGCACAGTGGTAGAAAGCATGCTCCCCAATGACCGTCAGTGTAGATGGGAATGTGATGTCTTGCAGGCTCAGGCAATTGCAGAATGTCTCCTTCTTAATGGCAGTCACGCCTTCCGGAATGTTGACAGATTCCAGTAATGAGCATCCATAGAATGCCTGCTCCCCGATGGCAGAAACGCATTCCGGCAGTGTGACTGCGGTTACATCCCTTCCGGCGAAAGCGTGTTCCCGGATGACAGTCAGTGGCAGTCCGTTCATCTGTGAAGGCACGTCCACAACGGCGTCAGTACCGATATAGTTGAGCAGCTCGACATGATCTTCATGCACCTCACATTGGTAATCCCCGATGAATTGTACAGGATCAATAGCGATCGTACTGGCAGCCTGTACCGCCGTCGGCAGAATGCTTCCCCCTGATGCCGCAAGGGAGAGACAAAGCAGTCCGGCAAGCAATTGTTTAGATTTCATAGCAAATTCCTCCTTAATGTTTTTGGCTTGCACCTTATCTGCATAGACGGACAGGAGCAGGAAAATTGCGGATAAAAATGTAAATTTTCTATGAACAGTGACTGACGACAACACCAGTACCGATCTCATCAAGGAGAATAATCAATTTCCTGTTTTGTAAACATTTGTATGATTTGCAGCAAAACTATTGACAATTATTTATAAGGATAGTATAATAAATCTAAGGAGCTGTTTCAAAATAATGCAGGAGGGATGCAGTATGGCTCAAAGAATCGTACTCAATGAAATTTCTTATCATGGCAAAAATGCAGTTGCTGAGATCGTCAATGAAATCAAAGGAAGAGGTTTTCAGAAAGCACTGCTCTGTACCGATCCGGAGCTGCTTAAGTTCGGTGTCACTGCAAAGGTCACTTCACTTCTGGAGGAAAATGATCTGGCTTATGAGCTTTTCTCCGATATCCAGACCAATCCGACGATCGAGAATGTTCAGGACGGCATCGCTGCACTGAAGGTCGCAGGGGCTGATTATCTGATTGCTGTCGGCGGCGGTTCTTCGATCGACACAGCAAAGGCAATCGGTATCATCGTTGCCAATCCGGAATTTGCAGATGTCCGCAGTCTTGAGGGCGTTGCCCCGACAGGCTATCCTGCACTTCCCATCCTTGCCGTACCTACCACTGCCGGGACTGCGGCTGAGGTGACGATCAATTATGTCATCACAGATGCCGAAAATAAACGCAAAATGGTTTGTGTGGATGTACACGACATTCCGGTCGTGGCATTTGTTGACCCGGATATGATGTCCACTATGCCCAAGAGTCTGACGGCTGCGACCGGTATGGATGCGCTTACCCATGCCATCGAGGGCTATATCACAAAGGGAGCATGGGAAATGACTGACATGTTTCATCTGAAAGCCATTGAGATCATTGCAAAATCATTGCCAAGTGCTGTCAGGAATGAACCGACAGGCAGAGAGGGTATGGCACTCGGACAGTATATTGCCGGAATGGGATTTTCCAATGTCGGACTGGGCATTGTACATTCTATGGCTCATCCGCTCGGCGCACTCTATAACACACCGCATGGTCTGGCGAATGCCATCATCCTGCCTGCTGTTATGGCATTTAATGCTGACATGACTGGCGATAAGTACAGGTATATTGCTGCTGCTATGGGCGTTGAAGGGACAGGGCAGATGACGCAGGATGAATACCGCAAAGCCGCAGTGGATGCTGTCCGCAAACTTTCAGCAGATGTGGGTATTCCGGAGAACCTGAAAGATATTGTGCATGAGGAAGATATCCCGTTCTTAGCAGAATCTGCCTATGCAGATGCCTGTCGTCCGGGAAATCCGAAGGATGTTTCAGTCGGGGATCTGGTCTCACTGTATCGCTCACTGATCTGATGAAGCTGACAAAAAAGGATGCCGTCACCATCATCGTCGTTACCTGCTCTGCCTTTCTGATGGCGCTGAATACCAAAACCTTCGTGAATACGGGAGGATTATATCCGGGCGGCGTGACGGGGCTGACCATCCTTATCCAACGGATTGCCGCAGCAGAATGGAATGTCTCATTACCTTTCAGCGTCATCAACATTCTGCTCAATTCTGTCCCGATTTATATCGGATTCCGGTATATCGGAAAAAAATTCACGCTCTTCTCCTTGTTGATGGTTCTGCTGAATTCTCTCTTTACTGACCTGATCCCGGGAATGCTCATCACAGAAGATGTCCTTCTCATCAGTATTTTCGGCGGTATGATCAATGGTGTCGCTGTCAGTTTGTGTCTGAATTCCGGCACAACATCTGGAGGAACGGACATTATCTCCGTGTTCTTGTCCGAACGGCGAGGTATTGATTCCTTCAACATCATGCTCGGCTGCAATGCTGTCATTCTTTGTGTGGCAGGGTTGCTGTTCGGATGGGATAAGGCTTTGTATTCCATCATTTTCCAGTATGTTTCAACCTCTGTACTGCGTGTACTGTACAAGAAATTTCAGCAGAGTACGCTTTTTATCGTCACTACAAAACCGAATGAGGTCTGTCAGACCATTTATAAGATCAGCGGACACGGTGCAACTATTCTTGAAGGGGAAGGCTCGTATGAACATTGTGAGAGGAATGTGGTTTATTCCATCGTTTCAGCAGCACAGTCCAAGAAGGTCATTCACGCCGTCCGTCAGGAAGATCCGGATGCCTTCATCAACGAAGTCAGAACCCAAAAGCTTACTGGTCGGTTCTATCAGCCAAAAGAACAATGACATTGTGGAATGTCTTCACTGCCTTTCAGCAAAATGGGAGCTCAGCCTGTCAAAAAATTCCTAAAATAAGTATGGTTAAAACGAAATAAGGACTCCAAAAACGGAAAAAATATCGAAAAAGCAAGTAAAAGCCCTCCATCAAGCACTGAATTGACCCCAAAAAGTTAGACAAAATTTTTGTAAAGAATCAATGCAAAGCGACTAAGAAAAATCTTGGTCGTTTCAGCCTGTCAAAAAAGTCCAGCCGAATGCTGGACTTTTTCTGATAAATAAGGTATAATGAAATAAGAAGGCGGTGAGCGAGATGCTGAAACAAGAACAAGAAAACAGAAGCCAAATGGAATTTTTCTGTGTGGACGAATTTGTCCCACAAGAGCATCTGCTGCGAAAGATTGAGAATTTGGTAGATTTTAACCATATTTATGGTCTGGTGGAGGAACTGTATTGCCCGGATAACGGGCGACCGAGCTGCGACCCGGTAGTATTGTTTAAGATGGTGCTGATCCAACATTTATACGGCATGCCATCGCTGCGCAGGACAGTGGAAGAAATCAGGATGAATGTAGCATATCGGTGGTTTTTAGGGTATACGATGGCAGACAGTATTCCATATTTTGCGACAATCAGCTATAATTTCAAGCATCGCTTCACGGAGAAGACGATCGAGGACGTTTTCCACTGGGTCCTCGATGAGATTGCTGCACATAATATGCTATCGCCGGAAACTGTTTTCATCGACGGTACGCACATCAAAGCGAGTGCAAACATGAAAAAACGTATCAAGAAAGAAGTGATATAATCCCCTTAGAGAAGACACACAAAATAACAAAAAGAGTGAAATTCATTTTAGGGGGAAAATATTATGACGAGAAGGAGCAAGCTGACGGATGAAGAACGCATGGGCGCAGTACAAGAATATCTTGACGGGAAAGGAAGCTATGGTTCAATTGCGAAGAAGTATGGAATTGCACTCCAAACACTCAGACAAAAGGTGATCTATGCAAAAACAAATGGAATAGAATCAATAAGGATCAGTCATAGAAACAAACGATATTCAGCGGAAACAAAGGTGAAAGCGGTAACTGAATATCTGAAAGGCAAAGAAAGTCAGATAGAAATATGCCGAAGGTATCATATTCCAGATACGAGGGTTTTCAGGAGATGGATTTTATGCTATTACCAAACCAATTTCACACTGAGTACCACCGTGTCACACTGAGTCACACTAAAACTCCGATTCCATGGGGCTTT
>CANRJB010000026.1 GCA_947630845.1 uncultured Clostridia bacterium | reverse complement strand
CGGAAAAATTTTCTTCGGAACTATTTTAGCACATTTTTCTGCCGCTGACAACGTTATGGAATGATTGGCGCTTACCATACTTTTCTTTTGCATCGGTAATATACGAAAAAAAGTCCAGCGTGAGGCTGGACTTTTTTTTGGGCTGAGTACTCCCTATGCAGTACACAGAGAGTACTATTTGGTTTATTTGTCTTTACGACGCTTTGCACTCAGGCAAACGAACAGTGTAGCACAGCCAAGCAAAATTGTGACATATACAACAGAGTTATCGCCTGTCTGCGGACTTCCGGAAGATGCAGCTGATGAAGTTTTTGTGGGTGTATTTCTGGTACCGTTTCTCGAACTTTCGGACTTTGTCGCAGAAGTAGATTCTGTACTGGTTTCCGTAGCAGAGTCAGACCCAGTCTCAACGGTTTCCGTGGTATTGGTATTTGTTTCTAAATTGTCCAGCTCTGTAGTCGGGCTTGAAAGCGTTGTTTCGGAGTCATTTGCAGAGCCATCCGCAGTAGCTATTGTTGTGGTATTGGATTCATTTGCATGATCATCAGTAACCCCTACGGTCGTGGTGGTAGTATCTGTGGAATGCTGCGATTCTGGAATGGTGGTATTGGTCATCATTTCAGAATTGGATGTAGTTATCAGCTCTGTTGCGTTCGTGGTGGTTGTTATAGCAGTTGTTGTGTTCACAGCGGTCGTGGATGTGGTCAAATCGGTAATAGGTTGTGTTGTGACAGCAGCCGTTGTGGTAGTTTCTGTTTCGGAACTTACAGCAGATGTTGTTGCAGAAGTCTCTGTTTCAGAGGTCGGTGTGGTGATTGCAGTTTCAGAACTTGTTGCAGATGTTTCATTTTCGGAAGTTGTTGCAGAGGTTGTTGTTGTGGAGGTCGTGGCAGATGTATCTGTTTCAGAATGGGTTGCAGATGTTTCGCTTGCGAAAGTTGTTGCAGAGGTTGCTGTTGTGGAGGTCGTGGCAGATGTCTCTGTTTCAGAACGGGTTGCAGATGTTTCGCTTGCGGAGGTTGTTGCGGAGGTTGTTGCGGAGGTTGCTGCTGTGGAGGTCGTAGCAGATGTCTCTGTTTCAGAATGGGTTGCAGATGTTTCACTTGCGGAAGATGTTGCGGAGGTTGCTGTTGTGAAGGTCGTGGTGGATGTTTCTGTACCAGAACTAATTGCAGAAGTTGTTATGAATGTTGCTGTTGTTGAAGTCGTGACAGATGTTTCTGCTTCGGAAGATGTTGCGGAGGTTGTTGTTGAAGTTGTGGCAGATGTTTCTGCTTCGGAAGATGTTGCGGAAGTTGTTGCTGTAGAAGTCGTGATGGATGTTTCTGTACCAGAATTTATTGCAGAAGTTGTTGTGAATGTTGCAGTTGTTGAAGTTGTGACAGATGTTTCTGCTTCGGAAGATGTTGCGGAGGTTGCTGCTGTAGAGGTCGTGGTGGATGTTTCTGTACCAGAATTTATTGCAGAAGTTGTCGTGAATGCTGCTGTTGTTGAAGTTGTGGCAGATGTTTCTGCTTCGGAAGATGTTGCGGAAGTTGCTGCTGTGGAGGTCGTGGTGGATGTTTCTGTACCAGAACTTATTGCAGAAGTTGTCGTGAATGCTGCTGTTGCAGAGGTTGTTGTGGAACTTGTCGAAGTAGGTGTAGTGGTAGTTGTTTGTGTTCCGGATTCGATAGCAGATGTTGTTGGTGCAGGTGTTGTGACCGATTCATTCGTATCAGATGTTATCATAGAAGTTGCTGTGGTAGAGGTTTCACTTGATACCGTGGTTTCCGGTACTTGTGTCGTCGTTTCAGGGGGTGCGGTGGTTTCTAATGTGTTCGTAAATGTGAATGTGAATATATCCACATCTTTGCTGTTTCTAATAGAAAGCTGTCCTGATTGCAGATTGTCTACTCCTACTTCAACCTCAAATACCTGCGGCTCTGCATATTTCATGCCTTCTTCGCTGCCCGGTGTCTCTGAGATCTTAAACCGATAGGTTCCGGGAACCTTGAACTGAATCGGTTCAAAGGATACTGCATTTCCATCCTTGACTATTACAGACGTAACATCGGTCATTACCATACTTGTCTTGCCGTCATCAATTTGCTCGAGGGTGAAAGTAAATGCATCCCCATCTTTCCAGTCTCTGCCTTCCAGTACTTTTACAACCGCCGGAGTCCATTTAACCGAACCATAGTTAAATACATTGGTAATCTTGAATCCCGAAGTCGTCATGTCAAACGTTTCATCATCGCATGAAACAGCTATGCTTAAGTTTCCATCTGCTTCTGCATCACTTGAAACCGTAACAATAATTTCTTTTGGTTCTACCACCTTGAATCCAGAGCCCGGATCAGCCTCACTGACTTCAAAGGTATAAACGCCTTCTTTCAGGAAACCTACGTTGAATTCGATCATATTAGCATTCATTTGGGCTGAAAGGGTTTCAGAGAAATTTCCCTCGTCCTTCATGATAACATAACTATTCCAATTATCTTTTTCAACTTTCATGCTGCCATCTACGATATTGTCCAACTTGAGCGTAAACTCAAAGCTATCTGTTTTGTCCCATGCTCTGCCTTCCAATTCCTTGGTAATGCTTGGTGTCCAGTCTATGTAGTTCAGTTCTGGTTCGACTTCTGCAATCGCAAGGCGGTCGTTGAGGTAGGAGTCAGGAATCTCCGGGTTACCATCAGGATATTCGCCATCGCCTTTTGTACCAAGTTGTGCTTGATTGTTAGCTTCATCTTCTGCTGGATCAATCGGTGCGGCTAATTTCACTCTATCCTCTTTTACTGATTTAAATTCATCATCCTCACTAACACCAACGAATTTGATTTCCGCATCGTTCAGGATGCCGCCGAACAGCTCTGCGCCAGAAGCATATTCAATCGTATAATCACCAATCGGGAGTGTCTTTTGCTCTGCATACTTTCCTGACGCATCAAGATAAACGGTTGCAGTCAGGTATCCATCCTCATCCGGTTTCTCACTCAAATTATCAGCTGTTATGGTAAACGTCCCGACCTGCTCGTTTATTTCTTCGTAATTCCTTATCAGGTTAGCCTTATACTCAAAATCCTGCGAATAATGGCTTTGAAGAAATTCAAACTCTTTCTCATTGATTTTCAGGCGGAGCAGAATTTCACCATTGACAATGTCTCTGGTATAGGTGCCTTCTGTTTCAATATAATCTTCGACTTCTGAACCTACAGCTGATTTATATTCAGAATCCCACGTGTAATCATCATCAACAATAAGATCATCGTTGCTGTCATAGCGACTACTTTCGGAATCATTACAATAATCAGCATAAGGCTCATATTTTACACTTAACTGGTACGTTTTATCTCCGATATCTACTGACACAAAATCTTTGTTCAGCGAATATGTTTCTTTTGTCCCCTCAGGCACAATTTCCCAAGTGTAGATCAAAGCACCGATCACATCATTTTTGTGTGCATCACTGCCGGAAGGCAGATAGCTATAAGGAACTGTTAATTTCCCATCTTTCAACAACGTGTCGATCGATGATGTTGATGAAGGATCTTTTTTGAATTCATCATAGGCAGTCAGGTAATTCCATTCAACGTATTTAACACCGCTTCCTACTTTTACCGTTCCCAACAGATAATTCAGCATCTCTCCCGGTGTCACTTCTTCGCCGAGGTAAATATGATCACTTGTGTTCTCTATCTGGATATCCAACAGCGGTACATTGACGACCGTTCTTGGGAAACCCTTGGACGGGTAGTTAGTAATTTTACCGCTTGTATCTTCTTTGGCAAGACCTGCATCATCTGTCCCGGATTCTTTATCTTTATCTTCCGGATAGAACACATAATTCTCAGTAGCCCCGTTGCCGTTGGTCAGGATGTCGTTACCGCCAAGAAAATCTTCTTTTGCAATCAGGGTGAAAGTTGCATTCCAGACGGTCACAGTGTCACCTTTTGCCACGTTGCCGGGGATGGTCTGGTTTTCCCACCGGATATAGTACATAGACTTTGCGGCATCATAGTACAGTTTTGCTTCGCCCGTGCTGTCATCCGGATAGATTGTCAAGTAATCTGTTGAAGTGAGTTTTTGGCTTCCTCCATCGTAGGTAATTTCTCCGCCATCATTGAGATGAATCGTTGTTTTACTGGTGGCATCCTTGTTGATTTTCGCAGACAGATCAAACCGGGGGTCGATATAGTCCTGCACGGTGTAGCCGTCGAGGGATTGCTTGACTTTACTAAGAATTTGCTCAGTAAATAGTTCTGCCAGAGCTTCTGTATTGTTTTGGCTTACAAAATAGTAGTTATTTTCTTTACCTGCTAAACTCTCCGGTGTATTCTCATCTTCAAATGTACTATCAGCTGGAACACTTTCACCGGATATCAATGCAATGAATTTTTCAGCATTGGTCATCTCAGATTCAGTCGAACCCTTAAAATCATCATTCGGGAGAATAACACTATAAATTGTCCACCCTTCTTTTCGTAACTCACGTGCTTTATCAATGATTGTCCAAACATCATTTCCGGCTGCGAAAGGATCACCAGTTTTTTCGGCATCGCTTAGAGTTGTATCCTTGCCGTCTGTAAAAAGAATCAGGTATTTTCCATGTTCGGCTTCACCGCCCTCCGATTTCAGCATCTTTTCAAAGGCTTGGAATCCATTCAAAGTAGAGGTGTTGCCTGTCAGCACATAATTATACCGCCCACTTTCATCTGATGAGAAATAATTGATTGGTATATCCGTGCCAGTGCTTTTTGTCTGGCTGACAACATTGATCATATCACCAACATTACCCGTCCAGTCTTGAAGAAGAAAATTATTTAATTTATTACTGGGGGCTTTGGATGTAGAGAACCGCACTGCACTAACTCTGCTATCGGAAGAAGCCGCATTCAATGAGCTGGCAAATTTACCAAGTGCTACACGAAGCGATTCCGTCTTGATGTCCGCTTTATCATCCTTTACATAGACATAGGAACACTGTCCGCTATCAGAACCATCACCATTATTAAAGAAACAGCGCAGATATTCCTCACTGTCAAAGAAGAAGATAATCGGACTGTAGCCTTTATTAAAGTCTCCATTGGCAGAATTTCTTTCATAACCTTCCGGGATAGCAAGCTTATTATCACCAGAAATATCAATATACCATTCTTTTTCTTTTGTAATTTCAACAAGCTTTTCAGAACCTTCTGCATCTGACCAAAAATATTTTTTATTTGTAATTTTATTCTCATTACTCATAGAAAAATCAGCATTGCCTGTAAAAATAAACTTCTCGTCATTTCCATTTTTTATATCTTGATACATTTTCACATCAATTGCAGGTGGCTTATATAAACTACCTTTAATTTGTGTTTTTTCAGTTGGAATGAAATTCTGGAAAATCATTTCATTTGAAACACCGACAAGAGCCTTGCCTGTTTTATGGTTGAGCAGTTCATCCCAGTTGCTTTTGGAATTGACATAATACCAACCTTTTAAGTTTTCAAATTCCTTTTTTACCTGTCCCATAGCTCCAGCAGGACCAGTTGCATCATAAATTTGTTCAGAAGATTCAGTTTTTTTATTTACTATATCGTTTTTTGTAGCTGATTTTGTTTCTTTATACAGTGTTTCTACTTCATCTGCACTCAGTGCTATATCATATATAGCAAGGTTTTTGAGGAATACACTTTGACCTTTATAGCCACTGACTCCACCAGTTTTTATTGCTAATTCACCTTTTAAACCTATTTTCGTATCATCATACTTTATATTGCTGTCATATGAATTTTTTCCATCAACATATACCGCTTTTATTTTCCCATCCTCGACTACATATGTTATCATGTGATAAGTATTTTGATTGCATATTTGATTTATGTTTGCAATTGTAGTCCCATCTACATTATTTGCTTTCAAACGGGCACGTGAAGAACCATTACCTCTGAAAATACGAAACGTATTATTACTACTATCAGTAAGAGTTATGATATTAGCCTCCGTTTGTGTATCATTGTTTTCTTTACTGGGGTCATTATTCATAAGATAAAAAGAAATTGTAAACTCATCGCTATCCGGTAACTTTGTATCCAGTGTCAAATCACCTGTGCTACTTGTCACTTTTATTCCATTTTTATTATATTCTGTAGGCTTTTCCGGATTTTTGTTACGGATAGCTTCTCCACCTATTCCATTTTCCAAATCTCCATTAAAGCTATAATACCCCAAAAGGTTTTCCCGTAACGGAAAAGTGTATTCTTCTATTTTGTATGTCTGTGCCTGTATTTTTCCATCCCAATACGTCAACGGAGCAAATTCAGCAGTTTCAGACCGACCATCAAACACGTAATAATGATAATCCCCATACCCCAACAAGGAATTATCTGTCAGTTTATTGTCAAGAATTTTATCCAGTTGTTCCGGTGTAATGTAGGTGTATGGTTCAATTTTTTGAATTTCATCACCGTCAGGTTCTTCTTTAAAGTCATTTTTTGTTATTGCCGTCGGAGTATCTGCGGTAAATGCCATACTCCCCGAAGCATCAAGAATCAATCCGACATCCGCCGGTGTACCACTGGCATACCATGATTCCAGATTGATGTCATATGTCCTGCCGCTTGCGTTTGTTACTGTCTTGTTGGTGTGCAGTCCGGGAGCGGTGTTGTAGACAGTTGTATCAAGCCCTGTTACGTCATCTTCTTTAATATAAACATCCTTGTATGTAATATCTCCCAATTCAGAATGAATTGTTTCAAAATCTGCCCCGTTAAAATTCTCGCCCTTTTTGGGGATTTCCTGATAGAACATATTGATTTTGACAAGGTGGGCTTCATCGTAGCGACCCCATTCCACTTGAATCGGTCGTGTCCCATCAGTATTTTCCCTTTCTGGAGTTATGGAAACAATATTACTGCCTGCACCAATAGAATAGCCGACATACTGCTCATCGGGTTTAATTTCAAATCCACATTCTTGGGGATCAGGGTTGGTAGATACTTGATGAGGCTTATTATCTCGTTCTTGAATCGTATACTCTATCTTGTCTGTAGAACCATCCGCATGCCAATATGTAATGATAACATGTGTGCCTCTCCATTCACCATCCGCAACCCCCACCAATGCAGACAGATTTCCTATATCCGGAAACGCCTGTGGTACAAGGAAAGAAGTGGACATACAAGCCGCTGTCAAAAAAGCCGTGATGCGCTGCAACTGTTTATTCATTTTAGTATCCTGCCTTTCATTAAATGATACTGTTCCCTGCTTGCGATGCAAGTTTACAGCTATATGTACATTGTACCACATTATCAAAAAATAGTCAATAAAAAAAAATGGTTAGAATTCACAAAGCGGTATCGTATGGTATGTGGAATGTATACAAATCAAGTAAGCAGGGCATGAAAGATTTATGAACAATTATAAGCAATCACCTCAGAACATCAAAAAATAGCTCCCCGTTTGTAAAAAACGGGGAGATGCAGGAATGCTTACTTCTCACTGCTGCTTTCCATCCACTTGTAGCATACTGCTGCAAGGGCTGCACCAACGAGAGGTCCTACGATAAACACCCACACGTCAATGATCGGCGCAGTATTGCCTGTACATGCCGCAATGATTGCAGGTCCAAGGCTTCTTGCCGGATTTACGGAAGTACCCGTCAATCCAATGCCAAGGATATGCACAAGCGTCAGCGTCAGACCGATGACCAGTCCACCGAATGAACCATGTCCTGCCTTTTTGGAAGTAACGCCCAGAATCGTCAGTACAAAGATGAAGGTCAGTACGATCTCCACCAACAGTCCGGCAACGATGCTGCCGTTTACTCCGGACAGACCATTGGAACCAAAGCCGCCAGTCTTGTCATCGACACCGCCCAGTCCGAAGATAGCAGCGAGTATGCCGGAGCCTAACAGCGCACCGATGCACTGGGAAACGACATAGCCGAAGAATTCTGCTGCCTTCATGCCGCCGCTGAGCAGTACGCCCAATGATACAGCCGGGTTAATGTGACATCCGGAGATGTTGCCCACACAGTATGCCATTCCTACGATGGTCAGACCAAAGGCAAATGCTGTCAGGATGTACCCACTGCCTGTGGAGGCATCACACCCTACCAACATTGCTGTTCCGCATCCGAGAATGACAAGTACCATCGTACCGATACATTCTGCTACATATTTTTTAATCGAGCTCATTGTTTGTCCTCCTTTCTGTAGGTTGATATTTCTATTATACCATATAACACCCACCGATTGCAAGACATTATACAAAACTTTTTATGAAATTTTTGTCCTGCTGAATTTGCGGGAGATGCTTGACATTGTGGTCAATATGTAGTAAAATAGTATGTATATCAAGTGAAGGTGGGAAAGCGTATGAATATTTACGATATGCAGCAGATGATTCTGCGGATGAAAAAAGAGCAGGATGTCTGCATCCTTGCGCACAGCTATGTGGCAAGAGAGATCGCAGAAATAGCAGATTTTGTGGGGGATTCCTACGGACTGAGCGTGCAGGCTGCCCATGCGCCGCAGCAGACGATCTTGATGTGCGGCGTGCGGTTTATGGCAGAAACTGCCAAAATGCTCTCTCCGGAGAAAAAGGTGCTTCTCTCCAGTCCCATTGCCGGCTGTCCCATGGCTGAGCAGATGGACAAGCAGATGATCTTACAGGTCAAAGAAATGTACCCGGACTATACCGTGATGGCGTACATCAACACTACAGCGGAGCTGAAAACGATAGCTGATGTCTGTGTGACATCATCATCTGCCGTGAAGATCGCAAGGGCAGTAGAGAACGACAAGATCCTCTTCATCCCCGACTGCAATCTTGGTGCATATGTCGCAAAGCAAGTGCCTGAAAAGACCTTCAAGCTCCTACAGGGCGGATGTCCCGTTCATGCGGCAGTCAGACCAGAAGCCGTGAAGGAGGCAAAGGCACGCCATCCGGAGGCTTTGGTACTGGTGCATCCGGAATGTGTGCCGGCAGTAACAGAGCAGGCAGATTATGTCGGTTCAACGACCGGCATCATGGATTATGCAAGAAAGTCTGGCGCAAAGGAATTTATCATCGGTACAGAGATCAGTATTGCAGAGCATCTGCAATACGACTGTCCGGATAAAATGTTCTATCCGCTTTCTAAGGAGCTGCTCTGCCCGAACATGAAGTCTACGACACTGGTTGATGTGTACCGGGTACTGTGTGGGGACTATGGGGAAGAGATCTGTATGGATGCCAGAACCATTGCGGAAGCTCGCCGCTGCATCGACAAGATGATTGCGTTGGGTGGATAACATGACAGAGAAAGCGATCATTGCCATGTCCGGCGGTGTGGACAGCTCTGCGGCAGCACTGCTGATGCTGAAAAACGGATATGAATGCGTGGGGGCAACCATGCAGCTCTTTCACAATGAGGATGCCGGCATCCCACGGGAAAGATCCTGCTGTTCACTGGATGATGTTTCTGATGCCAAAGCGGTGGCAAGCAAGCTTGGGATGCTGCACTATGTATTTAATTTTTCAGATACCTTCCGGGAGAAAGTCATGCAGCATTTTGCGGATTCCTATGCCCGTGGAATGACCCCGAACCCATGCATTGACTGCAACCGGCATCTGAAATTCGACCTCATGGTGCAGCGCATGCGGCAGATGGAATTTGATTATGTGGTAACAGGACATTATGCACGGGTGGAATATGACAGCAGCATGGGACGCTATCTCCTGAAAAAGGGAGTGGACGAAGCAAAAGATCAAAGCTATGTACTCTATACCCTGACGCAGGAGCAGCTCCGGCATGTACGGTTTCCGCTCGGAACATTCCGTAAGTCCGAGATACGGGAGCTTGCTGAAAAGCATGGCTTTGTCAATGCCCATAAGAAGGAAAGTCAGGACATCTGCTTTGTTCCGGACGGGGATTATGCAGCATTTTTGGAGCGTTTTACAGGACATAAAGCAGTGCCGGGCGAATTTACGGATACATCCGGAAACGTGATCGGTATGCACCACGGCATAGAGCATTATACGATCGGACAGCGCAGAGGATTGGGGATCTCCGCAGGGCATCCGGTCTATGTCTGCGGCATCGTGCCGGAAAAGAATCAGGTGATCGTGGGGGAGCGAATGGACTTGTTTGCCGATACACTGGTGGCTGAGGATGTGAATCTGATTTCCTTGCCGTCACTGGATACGCCTGTGCGTGTTGCCGCAAAGATACGATACCGCCATCCGGAACAGCCGGCGGTGGCATGGATGGAAGACGGGAAGCTATATGTGAAGTTCGATGAACCGCAGAGAGCGATCACGCCGGGACAGGCTGTTGTGCTGTATCAGGGAGATACTGTCATCGGCGGAGGCACGATCTCCGGTGGGTGCAATTGATCCGGAAGCATATACATATCTGCCAAAACGCAGACTGCATCTGGAGTGATTCTGTGCAAACTGTGGAAAATCAGTAAAAAATATTGAAAATCATGCTTTTTTCTTTTATAATAAAAAAGTAGGCTTTTCTGAAGGGAAGTGACTGTGTGCAGGTCGGAATTGAGATCATGCAGAATCTGAAACTGGAGATGAATAGAATTTTATGAATCTGAAAAAAAAGAACCACGATTTCCGGGGAATTGCTCTTTGCCTTGTCCCCTATTTTATTGCTGCCATTGCATCAGCAGTGATCGTGATGATCATGTATATTCAGAAGGGAATCGCACCTTTCGGGGAGAATTCTGTTCTCTGCATGGATCTCTGGGGTCAGTATTTTCCAATGTATGTCAACAACAAGCAAGCAGAGGGACTGTCGGGGCTTTTCTATTCATGGAACGGTGCTTTCGGTTTTAATAACTGGGCACAGAGTGCCTATTACTGCAACAGTATCTTTGTGTTCCTGCTGCGTTTTTTTTCGGACGCATCTCTTGTAAAGGCACTTGATATTTTTTGCTTTCTCAAGATCGTACTGAGTTCAGTGTGCTGTCTGGGCTATCTGCAATATAAATTCCGAAAGCGCTCTCCGATCCTCATCGCCGGTGCAGTCTGCTATTCAGTCTGTGCCTATATGCTTGCCTTTCTGTCGCAGTGTATGTGGACGGATTCATTGTTCCTTGCACCGCTTGTTCTGATCGGACTGGAGAGACTGGTGCAAAAGCAAAAACCTCTCATGTACACCCTGATGCTTGCCATCCTGATCATGTCAAGCTTTTATATCGGTTTTGCAATGTGCATCTTTTGCGTGCTGTATTTCCTGTATATTTCGATTCCGGAAACGATCTGTATGCAGGGAAGCCTGAAGAGCAGAACAAAGCGTTTTGGTCAGGCAGTCCTGCGTTTCGGCGGCTTTTCAATTCTTGCAGGTGCCATTTCAGCGGTTGTCATCATACCTGTAGCCTATGCCATTTCCAATACACTCGCTTCTGAGGTGCCGGGACCGGAGGCATTCAAATGGTATGGTAACTTTACCTCTGTACTACAGAATTTTCTGCCGAACCAGACTCTGTTTTTGCAGTATACTGGTGCTAATCTTGCCGTGGGCAGTTTTATTTTCGTGGCTGTTCCGTTGTATCTTTTCAACAAAGAGATCCCTGTTTCAGAACGGATGGCAAGTGCGCTTATGCTGATCGTTCTGACACTCTCACTTAACTGTAACTATCTTGATTATTTGTGGCATGGGCTGCATTTTCCGAATCAGCTTCCCGGACGTTGGACATTCCTGTTTTCCCTCTTTGTTGTCATGATAGGGTGTAAGGGGCTGCTAAATGCATATAAGCTTTCCTTTGCACATGGCATGGGGGCGTGTCTCGGCGGCATTGCATTATACTATGTCGTCAGTATGGGGCTTGGAGATGCAGAGCCATCAGAACTCCCGGCAAGTGCATGGATTCCGGTTGTTGCCATTACGTTGTTGGTGTATGCGCTGTGCTATCTCATTCCGGTCTTGAAAAAACGACTGGATGCCAGAGCAGCTGCTGCGGAGAATGCAGACAAGCCTGTTTCTGCATCGTGGAAAAGAGATCCCCGGAAAATCGCTTCTTTTGTTTTCGCCGTATTGACAGCGGTCATCATGGTTGTGGATCAGGGGAAAAACTTTGTCACAGTGTCCCAGTATGAGGGTGTCAACGGTTTACAAGTCGCAAATGAAGCATCCTATACTGATCAACTCCTGAGAGCAAGCAGAAACGGGAAAACGTGGAAATGCGGAGATGACGAGTTTTACCGTGTGGAAGCCAACAACGGTTTTACGTTCAACTGCTCGATGATCGGCAATTACCATGGGATGCGCTATTATTCCTCAACAATGAACGGCGATGTTTACAGCCTGCTGCGCTACCTCGGCAACAGAGTCTATGCCGACAAGGTGAGCAGTGTCTATACTCTTAGCTCTCCGGTGCAGAACAGTCTTTTCGGGCTGAAATACTTCATGGATTTTGACAGATATCTGGACTACATTCTTCCGGGAACTGTGATCGTGGATGAGGATGAAGATGGTCTTTACAGGGAGAATACAACAGCACTTCCGATCGCCTATGCTGTATCTGACGATATTCTCGATTTTCAGGTGACAGATGAGATCCGTGCGATCCGTTCACAGAATGATCTCGTCAACAAAATGTGCGGCGAAGAAGTGAATGTGTTCCGGAAGCAAGAGCCGACAAGCTTTATCACTGAAAATGTGACACTGGACGAGAGTGAGGACTGGAACACCAATTTCTTCTATCTTGATTCCGGACAGACACAGGCTGCATTCCATTACAGCTATACGCTCACAGAAGGCGGTTGTCTGTTCCTTGAGCATAATTTCCGTGCCGGTTCGCTGCATGTGACCGGACCGAATCTCGACAGAACGATTACCCCCGGAGATGGTGGATTTGCATATGTGGGGCGGCTTTCTGCCGGCGATACCCTGAATGTGGATGTGACAGTAGAGAATATCGGGATCGGCTGTTTTGGTGTAGATCTCTATACTATGGATGAAGCGATCTGGGACAGCGCATTCCATAAGCTCGATGATGCCGGACTTCAGGTCACCAGTTTCAAAAACACGGTGATCAAGGGCAATATCAACTATGCAGAACCTTCACTCCTCTTTACGAGCATCCCGAATGACAGCGGCTGGAGTGCCTATTGTGACGGAAAGAAGCTTACGCTTACAGAGACTTGCGGTGCGCTGCTTGCAGTCAGAGTACCAGCAGGTGAACATGAAATCACATTCCGCTACCATGTACCGGGCTTTGCAGTCGGTCTGACGATTACTGTTATCGGCGTTCTCCTGACACTTGTGCTTTGCTGCAAGAAATGGAAGAAACTGCCCGGAAAGCAGACAGAAAACGATACAGCCGTAACGGTAGATGAAGCGAGCGCAGAGAAAGTGCAGGCGGATACGGTATCTGATGGCGAAACCAAGCCCACGGATGCGGCACTGACTGCTCCGGAAGAAAATGCAGAGCCGGCAGAAAAGAATACCGGACAAGAAAAAATCTGAAACTGTGCCATACCGTCAGAAGGCGGTATGGCTTTTTTTTCCGGAAGGTTGGTGAATCTGTATGTTTTTATGATATTTTTGTTGAACAGACTTGACAAATTTGCGTCTGTGTGCTATACTAAAATAGATAAATATTTTGTAGGAGGGTATGTTATGATTCGTAACAACATTTCAGGACTGCTTGCAGCGGTTTGCCTGATCGCAGCGATCCCGGCAGTACCATCTGCGGCAGCAGATAGCTACACCATGCAGGTCAAGGTCGATCTTGGTGGGGAGCGAAAAGCCATCAGCCCCTACATCTATGGTGTTAATGAGTACACGTCCAGCAACCTCAAGTCTGTGACTGTCCATAATTCCCGTCAGGGCGGTAACCGCTATACTGGCTATAACTGGGAGACAAACTGGTCAAATGCCGGTGAGGACTGGAAAAACAGCTCCGATACCAATATCGGCAATCTGTCCGATGGCACAGGGTATGCCGCAAGACAGTTCTCCAAAGTCTGTGAGGAAAAAGACATTGACTATAAGCTCGTTACGCTCCAGATGGCAGGATATGTCTCTGCCGACAAGAACGGAACGGTCACAAAGGATGAAGCAGCTCCTTCTGACCGCTGGAACAAGGTCGAATTCCGTAAGAACGGTACGCTTTCACTTGAACCCGATCTTGATGACGGCACGGTCTATATGGATGAGTATGTCAACTACCTTGTAAAAACATTGGGCGATGCTTCCACAGATACCGGTATTCAGGCATATAGCCTTGACAATGAGCCTGTCCTCTGGAACGATACACATCCACTGCTCCATGCTGATGAGGTTACAAACAGCGAGCTGGTTTCCAAGAGCATCGAGCTTGCGAAAGTCGTCAAGGATATTGACCCGAAGGCAGAGGTCTTTGGTCCTGCCTTCTGGGGAATGCTGCCGTGCATCATGATCGGCGATTCCGATACCTCACAGGATGCTGACTGGCGTGCAGTGCAGAACCAGTATGACTGGTATGTGGATTACTATCTGCAACAGATGGCAGATGCCGAGAAGGAGTCCGGCACACGTCTGCTTGATGCATTTGATGTGCATTACTATGCACAGGACTGCTCCACAGATGATGCCATCCTACAGGCTGCAAGAAGTCTGTATGACCCGGATTATGTGGAGAATAGCTGGCTTCAGCCTTACTTTGGCAACTATTTCCCGTTCCTTTCTCATCTTCAGGATTCCATCGACAAGTATTATCCGGGTACAAAGCTTGCTGTTTCGGAATATAATATTGCCAACATTGCGGATGAAAAGAATACCGGCAAGTCTGTTGTTTCTGCCATTGCCGAAGCAGAGGCACTTGGTGCATTTGCACTGAATGATGTCTACTTTGCGACTTATTGGGGTACGCTTGCAGATTGCCCATATGCTGCATCTGCCATCAATCTCTACACCAACTATGACGGTGAGGGCGAAGATTTCGGTGATACACTCGTTTCCGCAGAGACAGAAGATCTCTCCAAGGCGTATGCCTTTGCTTCCATTGATGGCAGCGATGAATCTGAAGTAACGCTTGTTCTCTCTAACAAGGACAAGACACAGTCCGAAACTGCCACGATCAGCCTTTCCGGCAGCAGTGTACAGTACCAGAGTGCTGTGGTCTATGCCATTACACAGGAGCATTCTGATATTCGCATCATGGATGTACAGAACGGACTGTCCGGCAATGAGGTGACTGTTGAACTTCCTCCTCTTTCCGTGGCTCAGATCGTTCTTTCTGATGAACCTACTGATAAGACCGTCTATGAAGCACCGGACATCACTACAAAAGAAACAGTGTATCAGTTCAGCGAACTTGAAGAATCTGTCAACGGTTATCCCATGATTCCACTTGGCGATAAGGATCATCTCAAGGAAATTGTCATCAATGCAACTGTAACTTCTGATGCCGGCTCGTCTTATGGCGGCGGCGGCGGCGGACTTTGCTTCAACAAGGTCATTCCGGAAGGTAAAACCAAAGAGGAGTGGGCAAGCAAGGCAGTACAATTCTCTCTTGGTACAGCGGATATCGTCATCCCCTATGATGGTCTGTTCACCGTTGTCAAGGATGCAGTGGCAGGTACTTCCGAAGAAGTCAAGGGTATCAGCAATGATGAGTATGCCGAATTTCAGGGTAGATGGTGGGCATATTCTGAAAAAGTAGAAGATGGCTCGGACATCAATGTCACCTTCAATTCTGTCAAGCTTGTCTATGAATATCCGGGCAGTGCATCGACCGGTGAAGAGGGCGATGTCAATGCGGATGGCAAGTTTGATTTGTCTGATGTGGTCGCACTTTATAAATGGCTGCATGTAGATGGCACAAAGCTTAAGGATGGTATGGCTGCCGACCTGAACGGTGACGGCGTGCTAAATGTCCTTGACCTTGCGCTCATGAAGAAAGAACTCTTTAGTTAAGGAGCTGGATTATGAAAGGTAAATTTGCAGTGCTTCTGGCGGCATGTATGGCAGTATCTGCCATACCGGTGGCGTATGTGCCATCGGAAGTCAGTGCTGTCAGCACGGATTATGCGCCGCAGCTGATGCATATTGCCGCCTATGATGATAGTACAAATCTCAATGCATCTGACACCAAAGATGCCTCTGCTTTAGCATTGGATGCGGAATCCGGTACACTCAACGAACAGTGGCGCATTGATTACTGCGGTGCGGATGCTAATGGGAGCTATTACAAGATCGTCAATGCCGCATCCGGTCGGCTTCTGACACCTGTAGAATACAATGTCTCCGAAGGCTCTTCCCTCGTGGTCTATGGTAATGAGAATGAACATTCGCAATACTGGTACATCGTCCCTACTGATAAAGACAGCTATGGAAACAGCCTGCATTATAAAATCGTCAACTACTCCGATAACTCCCTTGCCCTGACATCGGGCAGGGAGATCGGACTGACTGCCTATTCGGGTACGGAGGAACAGCAGTGGCTGCTCAACCCTGCCGGATTGCAGGGATTTGCAGGGTATTGCTTCGATGACACCACAGGAAATGTCAAGGCTGCCGATATCGGTGGTCTGCTCGGAGAAACGGTGGAAGTCTCCACCTTCGATGACCTTAAGCAATATGCCACTTCCGATACCCCTTACACCATCGTTGTCACCGATGACCTTTCCGTCAAAGGGCTGAATCTCAATGGTGATCGTTATATGTGTACTGCCGGGCGTATCTATGTACACAACAACAAGACCATCATCGGCAGTTATGCAAAACACACGCTTTTCAACGTGCAGTTCTGCACCTCAAGCAAGAGCGGCACAGGCGACAACATCATTATCAAAAACTTTGAAAGTACTCATGACAGAGATTCCAACAACAACGACTCCATCCAGTTCTATTTCGGTTCAGGTAAGAACATCTGGGTCGATCATGTGACCTTTGTCGGACATGATGGTTATGGGGAATCTTCCAATGGGCAGGTGGATGAGGACAAATTCCTTGCCTGCTGCTATGATGCGGATTTCTGCACTGTGTCGGACTGCTCCTTCGGGGCACACAAGTATGGGCTGATCTTAGGCTATCCGGCAGATGGTGCGGAGCTGGAAGCACAGTATGACAACTACCCTCGTATGTCCCTCATTGCCAACAAATTCAATGATACCCACACGAGAGGTCCCGGACTCATGCGTTGGGGCTACTACCATTCCCTTAACAATTATGTCAACAATTTCAGTATGGCTTATACCGTCATCACCAAGGGCAAAATTTTTGCAGAAAACTGCGTCTATGAGAACGGTGGCAATGTCATCTGTGACTGGGACAGCATGACTTTCAACGGCTATTACTCTGAGACAGGATCTGTCTTCAAGGATTGTCAGCGTACTGTGCAGGGCGGCGATTCCAACAGTACGGCACAGCCATGTACTTGGCGTCCAGCATCTAACTACAAGTATCAGGCACTGACTGCTGAGCAGGCGAAGTCATACACCTCTGCTTACAGCGGCGCACAAACCTCCCCCAACAATGTCAACTACAGCAATGCTGCACAGGCAGGTGTCCCTTCTGTCGGTTTCATGGCAGGAGTTGAGGACGGATGGACGATTGCTCCCGAACCGGCGGAGATTCCGACAGATGTCTGCTTCATGATCAAAAATGTCAACAGCGGTATGTATCTTGATGTTGCCGGCGGCGAGGCTGCCAACGGTACAAATATTCAACAATGGGGTGCAGATGTTGCCGGCTTACATAATACATGGAAGTTTGAGGAGGCAGGAGACGGTTATTATTATATCCGTTCTATGATCGGTGACAAGTCCTTTGTGATGGATGTGACTGCTGGCAAAACGGACAACGGGACGAACATCGAACTTTATACCTTCAAAGACAATGATAATCAGAAATTCCTGCTCACACAGAATGCTGATGGCAGCTATTGTATCCATCCCAAAAAAGATATTGCAAAGTATGTGGAGATTGCATCCGCATCGGTGGAATCCGGCGGCAACTGCGGTCTATGGGAAAAGACGGGTTCTACATGCCAGAACTGGATCTTGGAGAAAGCGGAGCTGCCTGAACCACCAACAGAACCGGAGATTACGGAACCTTCTGAAAGTGAACCGCCAACTGTCCCCACAGAAGAACCGTCTGAGACAGATCAGTCTCCACTTCCCTTTGTTAAGGGTGATGCCGATGATAATGGCAAATGTGAGCTGAATGATGTTGTCATGCTCTATCGGTGGCTGCACGGCAGCGGTAAGCTTACGGTATGGCAGAATGCAGATATGAATGCGGATAGGGTCATTGATGTCTATGACCTTGCGCTGCTCAAAAAAGTGATTTTTGCAAAATGACAGTGTCAGGGTATATTCTGTGGAATATGCCCTGATTAGTTTGTCAAAAAGCCCTCAATATGATATAATCCCCTTAGAGAAGACACACAAAATAACAAAAAGTGGGGAATTCTGAAATCCGAGATGTATTATCTCCGCAAATTTACGGATAAGATAGAGCTGATCTCGGCGATCGAAGAATACATCACCTATTACAACACAAGGCGTTACCAGATCAAACTGAACAGTATGACACCTATGGAATACTATGAAGCATATGCTGCTTGAAGAGTCGGACGGGCGCTGCGGCAAGCACCTTTCTCCGTTCGTCGCTGCGCTCCTCACTCCAAAAGGTGCTTGCCAGTTACTGGTAACTACAAAGCAGCCTGCACAAATTGCACAGACTGCTTTTGGTTAATACATAGATTATTTTTGTTTTTTGCGCTGTCTACTTGACGGGGGCGGGTCACTTGGTAAATATCTCCGTTTTTTTGTGCAAGACTCTTATGTTAGGATATGAATAAACGGACTTTTTACCAAATATAAGCATATAGTAACACTCATCGTTATTAAGAGAGATCCTATCAAATGATTTAATGAGATTACCTGAGTCGCACTCTTTATCAATGATGCTTCTTACTTGTGAAGAGCAAGGAGCCTTTATGGCTGTATTAATAGCTGCTGATATGGATAAATAATCATTCATAGGCTATTTTACCTCCAGAAAGTAATCATCAAGAGTAATACAACTACTATCATTGGGAACATTTTTTACAATTGTCTCTGGAACATCTCCAGAAGTATAACCGCCTGGAATCCAGTAGTTATTAGCACCAACTTCATTACCTGAATGTCATATTCGGTAGGATTGTTTATTCTAATAGCAATATAATCTTCGCTTTGAAGTGAGCCGGGTTTATAACCTAAAGCTTTCTCAATGTATGAAACGTCACCATCTGCTTTTATTATTACATCATCAAATAAACTTTCTGGCATAACATGCAAATACATAGCCATTTCCATGCAGATGCCAGAGGCAGCACCTGTAACCAATGCTCTTTTCATATACAACACTTCTCAAAATTGATTTAATAAAGCTTTTTTCATCAAGCTAAGGTCGAGAACATCAAGTCTGCCGTCCTCACAGAAGTCAGCAGCTTTCCAGTCAGCAAGCTTTGTATTCGGAACAGCAAGCACCCATTTTTGAAGAAGTACTACATCCGATATGCTGAATTTTCCGTCCATGTTGACATCGCCTGCGATATATTCTTTCTCCTGAGTAACAATTTGAACATCAGCCATTGCATATTGAGATTTACCTGTTCTATCACAAATGAACTTCACATTATTTGCGTTTTCCGTGTTCAAGCAATATTCAAGAGGTGACATCGCAGAAGTAAGTGTAATTGTATCATAAAGAACATCATCCAAGTAAATATAGAATTCTGCATCTTTCTCAGCAGATCCATCTATGTGACCGATCAAAAAAGATATTTCACTTAAATTTTCAGTATTATAATAAATCCTTGATGAATTTGAAGAAGAATAATATATGTTATCAAATGCAATTCCCTGATTGTAAGTATCTCCATTTATGCTAAAGGTTGTAGCTTGACTCTTTCCATTATATATCGTCATACCTTCTCTACCATAACCATTTGTTATAAAATCCTCCGCAGATGTATATATAGGAATCGAGCAGGGTCTGATAGTGTCGTTGCCATCCACACTTATATCCGCAAATGCATATTTTGACTGGCTATTGCGTGAAACAACAAACAAGAGATTATTCGCATCTGAAATATCCAGCGAGTAATCCATAAGCGGCATATTGCTCGTAAGCGAAAACTCCTCATAAAGCACATCATCCAGATAAACCTTTACTGTAGCAGAGTCACGTGATGAGTTATCAATATGTCCTATTGTACAAGAAAAAGAAGAGACATTTTCCGTGTTATAATATATTCTGGATGTATTTGACGATGAATAGTATGTATCATCAAACGCAAGTCCTTGATAGTACGTTCTCCCATTCATATTGAATGTTGTTGCCTGACTTTTTCCATTATATACTGTAGTACCTACCACACCATATCCATTTGCTATAAAATCCTCTGCAGATGTATATGTAGGAATCGAGCAGGGTCTGATAGTGTCGTTGCCATCCACACTTATATCCGCAAATGCATATTTTGATTGGCTATTGCGTGAAACAACAAACAGGAGATTATTCGCATCTGAAATATCCAGCGAGTAATCCATAAGCGGCATATTGCTCGTAAGCGAAAACTCCTCATAAA
>CANRJB010000025.1 GCA_947630845.1 uncultured Clostridia bacterium | reverse complement strand
AAATACCAATCACAATTACATGTATGATTTTGTTTTTAGAAAAACATATTGTCTTTCATTGAAGTCTTTTTTGTTTCTGCTTGCTGATGCTTTTGATACACGATCTATGATGACAGGGAATTCGTATCAGGCTGCAAGTTTTCCCTCAAAGCTGCTGTCAAAGCTGATTTCGATGTTATGATGAGGTATCTCACCAGTTTTTCCTTATCAAAAGGCTTTCTTGTTCTCAGAATTTCTATCAGCATTCCGGAAATTGCTCCGGTATAAAAATCACAGAGAAACTGTTTATACTCTTCGCTTGTCTTAATATGCTCCGTTTTCTCAATGTTTTCAATCAGGTTCATTGTGATGTCGATAAAATCTTTGTGAAAAAAACGCCTTAACTCATCCCTTCCGATGGAATCATAGGCACAGTTTAATATGAGCTTGTTTTCCTCAACGTAATTCAGGACAAACTCTGTCGCTTCCTCAGAATCCAGTACAAGGTCATAATTTTTGACGACCTCTATCGCCTCCTGCTCCAGCGTCCATTTCAAAAGCTCCTGTATGTCTTCAAAATGATAGTAAAAAGTCTTTCGGTTCACACCACAGTCTGTAACAATTTCGCTGACTGTGATCTTTGAGAAAGGCTTTTTCTCCATTTTTGACTTCAACTCAGCAGAGAGCATTTTTTTCGTCTGTAAGGTAGTCATTTCATGTTTCATACTTATCACCCATAGTTATTATACAACTGTCCGTCAAAAATGTCAATCATCAATCATGCACATTTGCCCCACAATTGTCCCCCATTTGTCCAAAATTCACCCATCAGCTGCTGTATTGACCATTGTATCTCCTGTGTATGCGTGATATGATAGCTCAGGAGAGGTGAAACAGATGAAAGAATATAAATACACCGTAACCCTTGAGACTTTTTTCGGGGACAAAACAGGAACGATGTTTTTTGATGTAGAGGATGACAGCGTAAAAGGGGTACTGAAAATTATGCAGCATGAAAACCCGTTTCATGGACACATATCCAAAGAAGAGTGTCATATCATCGGAAGTCTGAAAACACTGATCAATACTGTTCATTACGAAGCAGACGGCACAGTGAGCGAGAATGGGATCTCATTTATCCTTGTGACGAATAAGCACAGACTTCTCCTGACCGGAGGTGCTGAAAATGAATAAGCTATACAGAAAAATCACGGCAAGACCTAAGATTGTTATCATTCTTTTTATGGTTGCTACAGTGATATGTGCCGTTTTGGGAAACTTTGTTTCAGTGAATTATGATATTAACTCGTATCTTCCCTCAGATAGTCCTTCTACCGTTTCTATTGATATCATGAATGAGGAATTTGAAGGAGGTATTCCCAATGTTCGTGTGATGATACGGAATGTGACAGTTTCACAGGCAATGGAATATAAAGAACGTATCAGAGAGGTCGAAGGGGTAACAGATGTAACATGGCTTGATGACAGCGTAGATATTTATGCACCGCTTGAAGTTGCCGATACTGATGCTGTGGAAAGCTATTATAAAGACGGTGCAGCTCTTTATTCTGTCACGCTTGAGGAGGAACATATCTTAGACGGCGTTGATGCAATACGAAATATTATAGGCGAGGAAAATGCGATGTCCGGCTCGGCAGTATCAACGGCTGTTGCGACAAACAGTACTGTATCAGAAGTACAGAAAATAACAGTGGTTGCCATTGCGTTTGTACTTTTTATATTGATACTGACGACTGATTCATGGGCAGAACCGATTGTGATACTGATCGGCATCGGAGTTGCTGTGCTGATAAACAAGGGAACAAACCTGATATTCGGGGAAATATCATTCGTTTCCAATGCGGCAGGAACGATTTTGCAGCTTGCGGTGTCGCTTGATTATTTTGTCTTTTTGCTTCACCGTTTTCAGGAGTGCAGAAACGAACACGATGATATAAGAGATGCAATGGTCGATGCACTTTGCAAGTCTGCAAGCTCGATTCTGTCCAGCGGTCTGACTACGGTGATCGGATTTGTGGCTCTGTGCCTTATGCGGTTTCGTATCGGACCGGACTTAGGCGTTGTACTTGCAAAGGGTGTTGCACTAAGTCTGATTTGTGTATTCGTATTTATGCCGAATCTTGTTCTGAGCGTCTATAAGCTGATTGACCGGACAAAGCACAGACAATTTCTCCCCTCATTTGATAAATTCAGCAGATTTATCAGCTGTATTATGGTACCCTTCGCTTGTTTGCTCAGCATTCTTGTCATTCCGTCATTTTTGGCTTCAAATGCAAATTCTTACTATATTGGCGATTCACATATATTTAACGAAGATACCACGCTTGGAAAGGATACAGCATCGATCGAGGAGGTTTTCGGCAAAAGTGATACCTATGTACTGATGATCCCAAAGGGAGACAACCAGACACAGCTTGCACTCTCTGATACCTTAAAAAAACTTCCGCAGGTAAGGGATATTATCTCCTATGTGGACACGGTCGGTGAAGAGATACCCGAAGGCTATCTCGATCAGGCAACACATGATAAGCTGATTTCAGAACATTACAGCAGAATGGTGATTCAGCTTGATACAGACTATGAAGGTGACAGCACTTTTGCACTTGTGGAAGAAATACGCAATACAGCACAAGACTTCTATGATGAATACTATCTTGCGGGAAAGGGTGTCTCAACATACGATTTGATGAATGTCGTTACAAGCGATATGATGAAAGTCAATCTGATTGCCATCGGAGCGGTATTTATCGTACTTTTGCTTTCCATAAAATCGTTGACACTTCCGGTCATACTGGTGCTGAGTATTGAAACGGCGATATGGATCAATCTGTCTTTCCCGTATTTTGCCGATCAGACAATTTTCTATATCGCATATCTTATCATAAGCTCGATACAGCTTGGAGCGACAGTTGATTATGCAATACTGATGACAGACCGTTATCTTGAAAACCGTAGTGAGATGCCGAAGAAACAGGCGATCACTGCGACGATCTCATCTTGCAGTGTGTCGATCATGACCTCTGCAAGTATCATGACAGTTATGGGTTTTTTGCTTGGTTATTTTTCCACGCACGGACTTCTTGCGCAGCTCGGGATCTTTATTGGCAGGGGAACGCTTTGCTCGCTTGCTGTCGTCATGCTTGCGCTTCCGGGACTTCTGTACATTTTTGATGGTGTGATAAGAAGAACGACCAAAAACGCTGATTTTTATGGAGGGTAATATAATGAAACAATTAAACAGAACCATTTCGGGTATACTTGCAGTGAGTCTGATATTCAGCAGCAGCATGACGGCTTTTGCGTCCGAAGCACAGTCAAAAGAAGAAGTTATCTACGTGATGACAGATGCAAACGGACACACAAAAAATGTCTATGCTGTAAGTATCTGCGGTAAGGGTGATGTCACTGATTATGGTGACTATTCAAATGTAAAGCTGCTCAATACCAACGATGATATACATTTTAACAGAGGAAATGTCACATTTCGCACGGAAGCGGATAAGGCTTATTTGCAGGGTGATATGACCAATACGGAAATACCGTGGGACATTGAAATAAAATTTATACTTGACGGTAAAGAGATCAGTGCAGAGGAACTTGCAGGAAAAAGCGGTGCGCTTGAAATTCATTTTACCGTATCAGAAAATGAGCATTACAGTGATTTTTATGAAAACTATGCTTTGCAGGCATCGTTTACACTTGACACAGCATTGTGTGATACTATTTTTGCGGATGATGCGACCATTGCAAACGTCGGCAGAAAAAAACAGCTCACCTACACGATCTTACCCGGTAAGGGCATTGATACTCGTATCACTGCAAATGTTCATGACTTTGAGATGGACAGTGTTTCGATCAACGGTATCAGGCTGAATCTGAATATTGATGTGGACACCTCGGAACTGACCGAAAAAGTAACAGAACTGCAGGATGGTATCTCACAATTGGATGACGGTGCAAATGATTTGAAAGACGGTTCAGAGGAGCTGAATGACGGGGAAAAAGAACTTTCTGACGGAGCTGAGGAATTAAAGGAGGGTGCAGGCAATCTGGAGGATGGTGCTGTGAAATTGACAAACGGTACAAAATCCGTATATGATGCTACAGTTACGCTGAAAGATGGCGCAGGATCTCTTTATGACGGTGCAGAAAAGTTGGAAAGCGGAGCTTCCTCGCTGGCAAGCGGAGCAGGGAGTCTGAATGATGGGATGCAAACTCTGAAGAACGGTTCTTACAATCTCTCAGATGGAACTGAAACGCTGTCGGCTGGTGCAATAAAGCTAAAGGACGGCAGTGACTCTCTGAAAACTGGAACGGGACAGCTTGCAGAGGGGGCAGTTACGCTTGATAATGGCATCACTGGGCTGCAAAATGGCGTTGCCTCGATACAAGACGGTCTTCTGACACTGAATGCAAGGTCAGGTGAATTGACAAGCGGTTCTGCACAGGTGCTTACGGCACTGACAACGCTCCAGACCTCACTTTCCTCTGTTTCTGCCGATACACAGCAGATCGAACAGCTTGTATCGGCTTCGGGACAAATTATGGAGGGTATCAATACACTGAAATCTTCTGCCGAAACACTTGAAAGCAATGTGGGCTATGAGCAGTATAAATCTGCTATGAATGCCAACGGCGTTGATATAGATACACTGACAGCGGCAAATCATCAGACTATAGAAACTCTGACAACACAAATTTCCGATCTGCAAAGTACATTGTCACAAATCAAAGATATCCCCGGATATGAGGAGCAGTCCATACAGCTTTCTGCACAAGTCGAACAGTTGTCACAGATCGTCAAGCTGTTGCAAGGGAATAACGCTGCAATTGGCGGCATGGAGAAATATCTGGCACAGGTTTCGTCATATATCACAGAGCTGCATAATGGTATCGCAGATCTTGAAACACAGTATGAACAGTTCAATACTGCTGTCGGAACGCTTGCTGACCAGCTGTCGGGTATGCTGATAAATCTTAACATGCTGTCTGAGGGAATTGACACACTTGTGGACGAATATACAAAACTCGATCAGGGGATCAGTGACTATACGGACGGTGTTGCACAGATAGTTGTGGGATATTCTCAGCTGATCAACGGTGTTCAGTCACTGTCGGAGGGCAGTAAATCACTTGTCAGCGGAGCAGTAACAGTAAACACCGGAGCAGATGAGCTGTATGGTGGTATTGTGACTCTGGCAGACGGAGCATCGGAGCTGTCCGATGGTGCGCAAACGATGTACAGAGGTTCTGTTTCTCTTTCTGATGGTACAGCAGAGCTGAAAAATGGTTGTGATGAACTTTCTGATGGCATTACCGATCTGACAAGCGGTGCAAATACGCTGTCAAACGGCACAGCATCACTCAGTGATGGAGCTGCTGAGGTGTATGATGGCAGCGTAACACTCTCAAATGGTGCAAAAGAACTAAGGGAAGGAGTATCGTCACTCGCAGAAGGGTCATCTGAATTGTCTGAGGGAATGCAGGAGCTTTATGAAGGCACAGAGGAACTTTCTGACGGTACAAATGAGCTTTCTGACAAGACCGCTGCTATGGATACACAGGTCACGGATAAACTCAACAGCGTACTTGACAGTTTACAAGGTGCTGATGAAATTGTTTCGTTCGTATCAGAAAAAAATACTGATGTAGAATCGGTTCAATTTGTCATCAAGACACAGGCAATCGAGTTGTCTGAAACTGTAACGGAAATAAACGAACAAGAAGAACATCTTACATTCTGGCAGAAATTGCTGCGGCTGTTTGGATTATACTGAATGAGTAAAGATACATCAGATACTGATACCAATCCCTGAAAACGGAGGGGCTGGTACAGGTAATATTGCTCCGTCATTGACGGTGTTTCTGGCATGCATCAAAATAATACAAAATAACACTTGACTTATGGAAAATTTTCGTGTATAATAGAAATAGGAAATTCTGGAAAGGAGCTTGTCATGAAACGCAATACACATAGCAGAGCATGGATGCTGCTGCTCAGTCTGATACTGCTCGGCAGCGGCGGTGGATGTCTGTGGATGCTGCGTCTCTCTACACAATATAACTTACCTGCCAAGGCAGAAACAGTTGATTCCATCAGTACACAGCCAGCAATGAACCGTGACCATTTTGAGTGGATCCCTCCTGAACCAGAGGAGATAATCGAACTGGAACCGACTTATGATATGACCATTGATCTTGCAAATGTGCAGTCCTATCATATGTCTGTTGCTGATGTGGTTGGGTGGATCCGGGTACCGGATACCGTTATCAACTATCCGGTCATGCAGACAACAAACAATTCCTACTACACAGACCATACATGGCAGGGACAGTACAGTCACAACGGAGCAATTTTTGCCGACTGGCGCTGTACGCTTGAAGGCTCCGATAATGCCACGCTTTACGGTCATAATCTTGCAAGCGGTACTATGTTCCACGCCATCAAGAATTACAAGGACAGAGAATGGGGAAATGCGCACCCCTACATAGAGGTCGCATCACTGGAGCATAGGTATCTGTACAAGGTGTTGTCTGTCAATGTGCTGTACGGCGAAACCGGTACGGAATTTGAATACTGGAACTACTATGATATGAATCGTACTGATTATCGGGAATTTTATGAGGGGATAAGGGAGTCTGCACTTGTCTGGTACGGTGATGACACTCCTCCGAGGGACAAGCAGGACAGACTGATTGCTTTACAGACCTGTAATTCCGGTGCAAGCGATGGTATGCGGTGTGTGGTGTTTGCGGAGCTGATCGGGGATTTTACGGATGTTTCGCATTATGACCCGAATGAGGAAACGCCAGAAGCCCGGATGGAATTGCAATAGAAAACAGGCAGAGCGGTACAGCCGCCCTGCCTGATTTTATCATGAAAAATCGTTTTTCCAATGCGCCTGACGGCATATTGGTCGGGTCATGATCGCTTCATGGAGGTTAGTATGAAAATTATGTTCATCTGTCACGGTAACATCTGCCGTTCGCCGATCGGTGAATTTATTCTGAAAGATATGCTGCAAAAGCATGGCGTTGCCCACCTGCATACCATAGCATCAAGTGCAGTCAGTACTGAGGAAATAGGCAATCCCGTCTATCCCCCGGCAAAACGGGAGCTTGCAAGACATGGCATTTCCTGCGAAGGGAAAAGAGCTGTACAGCTCCGGCGCAGTGATTATGACAAATATGACCTTTTTCTCTGCATGGACAAAAGCAATCTTCTGCTTATGACACGTATCTTTCCGTCCGATCCGGAACACAAGGTGCATCTTCTCATGGAATATGCCGGAAAACCCGGTACGGAAGTCTCTGATCCATGGTATACAGGGGATTTTGAGAGAGCATATGCGGACATTCTGGAGAGCTGTAAGGGAATTGTGAAACATTTTGCTATATATTAAGAATTGGTTAATATACATGAAAAAACGGTTAATTCTCTTGACACCTGACATCTGATGTGGTATACTATTTCTGTACTGTGGTGAATGGTACAGTTTTGTTCCCAAAATAATTCACCCGGAAATCATGATATGAGATGTGAAAGGAGTTTTTATGAAACGTAAAACATTGCAAAAAAGCTTTGCCGCTGCCATGACGGCTGCATTGCTGCTGAATGTCTGCACAGGATGCAGTCTCGGAGGTTCAAAAGGTGCAACACTTGAGGTGTCACTTGAACATTCCTATTCCTCGGAACCGCTTCAGATCGAGGGCATAGAGCGGTTGAGCTCCATCTATGCGGTTGGTGACAAAATGATTGTTGCCGGCTATAACAATGATTATAGTGAAGACAGCTATGCGGTCTATAACGTGACTGACAATTCCACACAACCCTTTTCTTTTGCGTATTCTGAATCGCTGCCAGAGGACACAGAAGCATCGCCCATTGCTGTCATAGCTACAGATGACGGCGGTATGAAAGTGCTGTACAGTTCCTACAGCTTTGCCAACGATGAATACAAGGATTTGGGAATGATTCTTGAAACCTATGACAGCAATTTTCAGGTCGTGGATACCAAGAAAATTGATTCTGTTGATGGAAGCGAAGGGTTCAACAATATCGTACCTGATCCGGATGGCGGCTATTTTGCCACCATGTACGACGAATCCGGCAATCCCTCACTTGGTGTACTTGATGAGAATTTTAAGAAGGTCAAGAACGTAAATGTGAATTCTACTTATATCTCCGGTGTCGTCACCGCTAAGGATGGTACCTGCTATGTTGCCTATCAGGATATGGAGTACAACAATGTCGTCGGAAAGATCGATGCAGAGGCAGGCAGCGTCAGCACACTCACAATTGAAGGCATGCCAAGCTGGTACAATGAATGCATCCCCTCCACGGATGAAAAATATGACTTCTATATCACCCAGTCCAACTCCCTTTATGGTGTGAATGCAGCGAACGGCACCTGTGAAGAAGTTATCAACTGGATCAATTCCGACTTCACCGGAGACTTTGTAACCAATATTACGCAGCTTTTGGACGGCAGATTCTGTATTGTGTCCAACTCTATGGACTATACTGATTCCTCTATGTGGCTGCTGTCTCCCCGGTCAGAGGAGGAATTGAAGGATCTGGAGCTTATCAGTATGGCAGTACTTTACCCGGATGGCAATCTGATGAATGCCGTCAGCAATTTCAACCGCACCAACGACAAGTACCGTATTGTGGTTTATGATTACAGCAAGTTCAACACCGATGAGGACTACAAAGCCGGGTTGAACAAGTTTGAGAGTGATATGACTTCCGGCATTGTTGCTGACATGATCTCTCTCAATGGTCTTCCCTATGAGAGTTTGTGTAACAAGGGCATATTCACGGATCTCGATGAATTTTCAGAAAATCTGACTGATGACAAGTACTTCACTAACTATTTTGATTCTCTCCGGTACGGAGACAAGCTTTACAAGCTCAGTTTTGCTTTCAGCGTACAGACCCTGTTAGCCAAGACCGAGCATGTCGGTGAAGGAACAATGGATATCAAGGCTTTCACGGAGCTGCTTAAGAATATGCCCGAAGGGATGAAACCGATGAGCGGAGACATCACCAGAGACAGCATTGTCAACATGTTTATTACAAGCAACCTCAACAGCTTTGTGGATGTCAACTCGGCAACATGCAGCTTCAATTCACAGGAATTTATAGATCTTCTTGAATTCAGCAACACCCTCCCCGCAGAATCGGGCATGAATTATGAAAACATGGAAGATTCCGATTGGAATTCCTACTGGGAAGATGAAGGCGTTGCCTATCTCGATGACAAGGCACTGTTCTACAATGAGTATATCTCAGATCTGCAAAGCAGCTATCGGGATCAGATGACCTATTTCGATCAGGAACCTGTGACAATGTGCGGTTTCCCGATAGTGAATGAAAATGACAACGGCGGTCGCTTCGAAAGCAGCTTTTCGCTCGCCATCTCCTCAAATTCCAAATGCAAGGATGTTTGTTGGTCATTCTTTGAGTATATGCTTTCCGACGACTTCCAGAACCAGTTGACATGGTATATTCCGGTCAGCAAATCTGCCTTTGATGCCAAGGCACAGGAGGCAATGAGCCCGGATACGTATATTGATGAGAATGGAAATGAACAGGTGATGGATTTCACGGTCTACCGTGGCAATACAGAAGTCAAAGTGCCCGAAATGACGCAGGAATATGTTGACAAGATCAAGAATTACATTGAAGGCGTGACTGTTTCCAGTTACTATGACGAGCAGCTCTATACTATCGTTGATGAAGAGGTACAGAAGTACTTTGCCGGCGATCAGGATGCCAAGCAGACCAGTGATGTGATTCAGAGTCGTGCAAGCCTGTATCTTGCAGAACAGCATTGACCTCTGCTTATCCGATGCAGGGATGCAGATGCCCCTTGTGTGAGGTATCTGCATCCTCTGTCTTATCTGCCCTGCTATCATGAAAGGAGATGTCAATGACCAGCACACTCACCAAACAGCAGAAAAAACGCAGGATGCGTCTGTTGGGTGCAGTCCTCATCTGTGCTGCACTCATTGCACCGGGCTTGTACAACAAGCTGTATATCCGCCATTATACATTGGAAGCCGATGAAATTACGTCCCCCATCCGCATCGCCCTCATCACCGATCTGCATTCCTGCAAGTACGGGGAGCAGGAATCCGAATTGCTTGATGCCATTGATGCCCAACATCCGGATGTCATTCTGCTTGGCGGAGATATTTTTGATGATGAAAAAGACGACCTCAACACCGAAGTTTTTTTGCAAGGCATTTCTGGGAAATATCCGGCATATTATGTTACCGGCAATCATGAGTACTGGTCGGGGAATGCGTTTGACCAAAAGATGGCAATACTGGACAAGTATCATATCCCCCGTCTTTCCGGCACATCTGATGATCTTAAAATCGGTACACAGACCATTACCATCTGTGGAATAGATGACCAGAGCGATGCCGATTCCGAAAAACAGTTTGCTGCCATCCGTTCACAGCAGCATACGCACTATACCATCCTGCTCTCCCATCGCCCGGAGCTGTGGGAGGACTACCTCACCACCAATGCCGACCTCATCCTTTGTGGACATGCACACGGAGGGCAGTGGCGTATCCCCGGTATCCTCAATGGTCTTTATGCCCCCGATCAGGGCTTATTCCCGAAATATGCCGGCGGTATGTATCAGGAAGACAGCCATACCATGATCGTCAGCCGTGGACTTGCAAGGGAGACAACAATAGTCCCACGGCTCTACAACCGTCCCGAACTGGTTATCATTGACATTGCATAAGAAAACACCCGGCTCATACGAACCGGGTGTTTCCCATTGGAGAGATTTATGAAATGGAAAATTAAACCACGCCCTGTGCCTTCATTGCCTCGGCAACTTTCAGGAAGCCTGCAATGTTTGCACCTGCCATGTAATTGCCTTCCATGCCGTACTCCTTGGCAGCACTGTCACATGCAGCAAAAATGGACTTCATGATATTCTTCAGCTTGCCGTCTACCTCTTCAAATGTCCATGACAGACGCTCACTGTTCTGGCTCATCTCCAGACCGGATACTGCAACACCGCCGGCATTGGCAGCCTTTGCAGGACCAAAGAGCATATTGTTCTCAAAGTAAACAGCGATTGCCTCGGGAGTAGAAGGCATATTTGCACCTTCTGCCACAGCCTTGCAGCCGTTCTTTGCGAGAATCTTTGCGCTTTCGCCGTCGATCTCATTCTGAGTTGCGCAAGGCAGTGCGATATCGCACGGAATCGTCCAGATGTTGCGGCAGCCTTCATGATACTCTGCTGTCGGAACGGCATCGAGATACTCCTTGATTCTGCCACGTCTTACTTCCTTGATGTCCTTGACAACATCAAGCTTGATGCCATCCTTATCATAGATATAGCCATTGGAATCGGACAGAGCAACGACCTTTGCGCCCAGCTCGGTAGCCTTCTGTGTTGCATAGATGGCAACGTTACCAGAACCGGAGATGACAACTGTCTTGCCCTCGAAGCTCAGACCATTTGCCTTGAGCATCTCATCTGTATAGTAGCACAGACCATAACCTGTAGCTTCTGTTCTTGCGAGAGAACCGCCGAAGGTCAGACCCTTACCGGTCAGCACGCCTGTGAATTCATTGCGCAGTCTCTTGTATTGACCGAACATATAGCCGACTTCTCTTGCGCCGGTACCGATATCACCGGCAGGTACATCGCAGTCCGGACCAATGTGTCTGTACAGCTCGGTCATAAAGCTCTGGCAGAAACGCATAACCTCTGCATCGCTCTTGCCCTTCGGATCGAAGTCAGAACCGCCCTTGCCGCCGCCCATAGGCAGAGTGGTGAGGGAGTTTTTGAAGATCTGCTCAAAGCCGAGGAACTTGATGATGCCCAGATAAACGGACGGATGCAGACGCAGACCACCCTTGTACGGACCGATCGCAGAGTTGAACTGTACACGGAAACCTCTGTTGACCTGTACCTTACCGTTGTCATCTACCCACGGTACACGGAACATGATCTGACGCTCCGGCTCAACGATTCTCTCGAATACGCCAGCCTCAACGAGGTCAGGTCTGCGCTCAGCAACAGGCTCAAGGGATTCCAATACCTCTGTGACAGCCTGAATAAATTCCGGTTCACCGGGGTTTCTCTTCTTGACAGTCTCCAGAAGGTCTGCCAGATACTGATTTTTTAACGCCATTGTTAAAAAACCTCCTAACATAAAATTCCGCCGCTGACAAACAACTGTATGCAGCACACGTTATTTATAAGTATAACATAATTTTCTAAAAAAATCAAGTGCTTTCAGAAAATTTTTCAAAGAATTTTACAAATCATTCAGAATCTTTCATGTTGACTGATTCCACTCATATTCCGACTCCAGTCCCTCCGGAATGACGGTCGCATGTATTTCCCGCATGACCATACCCTCATTGATGTCCGGATCATAGTCTACGATCCATTCTGCCGATGAATAGCCTTTGAAGGCATATATATAAATCCTTGCACTTTCGGTGTATTCATCCGCAGGTGAGTCATAGTAGCCGATACAGTCCCCAAGATAGCTTTTTTTGAAGGGGCAATACGGAACATATGTCTTTCCATTGTCGGATAAATATAGATATTCTCCATTAGAATCCGCTTCATACACGATTGGCTGGTCAGGCAGTTTGGTACTGACAGCACATCCGGATATGCTCCAGGCCATCAGCAGACAGACAAGTAAACGCTTCTTTTTCAAACTTCATACCTCCGTTTCGTACTGTTTATAATGTAACAGACGTATTATTTTTATTAGTACATTTATAGTATAGCATACAATTTGTGTTCTGTCAAGTTTTTTTTGAAAAATTATGGAAAACTATTATTTTCTGCTTTCCATGCAGAAAGCCCCGGCGAATCGGGGCTTTCTGTTACTGATACGAACCTTTATCAATCTGATGCGTCAATTGTCGTTTCCTGCCAAACCTTAACATTGCGTTCAACAATTAAATTCCGATAGACTTTGTCTATCGGAATTTATAAGGATCAGCATAAAATCAATAATTCTTGATGGTATCCGCATTGAAGAAGCTGTCGCTCTCGGTGTAGTAGTCGTTCGACTCGAGAGAGGTGAAATCTTCATCATCAGCATCGGGCAGTCTTGCACCGCAAACACCACAGAACTGGAACTTCTCATTGACCTCAGCATCACACTTCGGGCAGATCTTATAGCCACGGATGCTGTTCAGCTCAAAACGCATCTTCTTGATGCGGCGGCGGCGTGTGTCAATGTCGTCGCAAAGTGTTTTCATGACAGCCGGATCTTCATCCGGGTTCTTGTAGTATTTCTTGCCGATATCCGCAAAAACCTCCACGATACGCTCCTCCTCGTACAGGATTTTACGCTTCAGGTTGTTGACTTCGGATACATTTTTCGCCTTTTCGCTGACGCCTCTACCTGCGCCGCTCAGAGTGTCCATGAATCCCATAACTTCTCAGCTCCTATGTGTAAATTTTACCGGCATGAACCGAACGGCTATGCCGCAAGTTACATTCCTACTATAAATTATACAACATTTTCAGGATTTGTCAAGTGCTTTTTGGATATTTTTTTGATTTTCCAGAAAAATTTTAACTATCTCTGCGTCTGTCTATGCTGTACGATTGGTTTTTGTGCAAGTGTGTGATGCTTCATACCAATTTCTTCCTTTCTGATAAACAAAATCTATCGGAAGGAAGCTGATGGAAGCCATTTGTGGAATTTTACAAATAATACCAATCTTCAGACCAGTTTGACGGACATTTTCCGTTATTCACACCTGTTGATTTGTTCATAGAGACAAATTCAAAAGCTGCATCAGCGGCAGATGGAAAAAGTTTCTTGCCATTTCTTTTCATTTGGAAACCACTTGACAAAAAAGTGCGTGGGTAATAAAATAAAAATGATGTGAATAAATATGTAGATTTAGTGGAAGTTTTACACAAGATAGTCACAAATTTTGAGTTTTACGGGAAAAGAGGAAGCGGTATGGATTGGCTGACAGATGAATTGCTTTCTACGGGCGGAATTGTACTGACGATTGTATCAGGGGTTGGATGGGTGATTTTCAGCTTGCTGTGCCGTTTGAAAAAAGCTTCTGTTATGGCACAGCTTACCAAAGAATATGGAGAGCTTCCGGATTTTCCGGTATACTCTGCGCACAAAATGCCAAAGGAGTAGTACATGGCAGTTGTGATTCATAATACCTATGAGGTTATCCGGGAACTTGGTTCAGGCGGTGGCGGCGTGGTGTATCTGGCGAACCATCTGAATCTGCACAAGAAAGTTGTCCTGAAAGCAGACAGGCGAAAAATTACCACCCGTCCTGAGCTGCTCCGCCGGGAAGTGGATATCCTCAAAGAGCTGCGGTGTATCTCAATTCCACAGGTCTATGATTTCTTTGTAGAGAATGAGACTGTTTACACTGCAATGGAATACATTGAGGGCGAGAGTCTTGACCGACCCCTGAAACGAGGAGAATGCTTTTCGCAGCCGCAGGTGATCATCTGGGCAAAGCAACTTCTTGAAGCTCTTGATTATCTGCATACACCTCAGCATGGTGATCCTCCGAAGGGGTATGTACATGGCGATATCAAACCCGCAAATCTGATGCGTACACCGGAAAACAGGGTATATCTGATTGATTTTAATATAGCTCTTGCTTTGGGTGAGGAGCATCATATCGGTTTAAGTGAGGGATATGCCTCGCCTGAGCATTACGGGATAGATTTTTCCGGTTTTGGTATGGATGGCATGATGAGTGCAGTTTCTGACTCCACGAAAGGCACAAGAACATTGTCACGTTTCCGGCGGACATCTACGACGCCCGATACTGTGCTGATGCCTCAGACAGATGAGGTCAGCCTTTCGTCGGAACAGAATGCACAGTCATTGTCTGTTTCATCCAGAAAGATCGTCCCGGATGTACGGTCGGATATTTATATGGTAGGAGCAACGCTCTATCATTTGCTGTGCGGACAAAGACCGGATAAGGATGCACGGAAGATCACTCCCTTGTCAAAGACGCAGTTCAGTCCACAGCTTGTAGATCTCATACAGAAATCTATGCATCCCAACCCGGAGCTGCGTTTCCAGTCAGCGAGAGAAATGCTCGATGCGCTGTGTGCTTTGCATGTCCGTGATCCACGCTGGATCAGGCAGAGACGCAGACAGAGGGTGGGCAATATCGTATTTGCTGTTTTTTTGCTAACAGGTGCGGCATTCGGGGTCATCGGGACAGCTCGTCTGAAGCAGCGTGCAGAATGGGAAAGACAAATCGCTGCTGCAAAAGAAGCTATGGCTCTTGGCAACCGTCAGAAAGCTCTGGAGATCGCAGTAAAGGCACTTCCGGACAAAACCTCTCTGTTGACACCAGATGTACTGCCCGAAGCACAGGCAGTACTCACAGAGGTACTTGGTGTATACGATCTGGCAGACAGTTACCGGGGTGAAAAGCGTATTGAGTTACCCTCAGAGCTGCTCGGAACGGCAATATCTTCCGACGGGAACTATGCAGCATGTCTGTATGCCTCTCATATTGCAGTTGTGGACATGCAGGCTGGTGAGATTACAGCAACTTATGAAGCTGTTCCTTCTGCGTTGGCAGAAGCAGAATTTATCAATGACGAAATTCTGGTATATGCAGGCGATAAAGGCATTACCTGTGTCAATGTAAGAACTGGAGAACAGCAATGGCATGGAGAACCTGCCACAGCCATTGCAGTGTCAGCCGACGGAAGCACAGTAGCAGCTGTGTACCGGGATGAAGCAAGGGCAGTTGTCTATGATGCATCAGACGGCAGCCGTTCATGTGAGATCAGCTTTGATGGACGCAGACAGCCGGTTACAACAAATGACAGATTTGCTGATCCTCATGATGCACTCCTTGCGTTGAATGCAGATGGTACGCTTCTTGCAGCAAGTTTCGCAGATGGTTCGGTTTCAGTGTTTGATCGTGCAAGCGGAAACTGCCTGATGACTCCAATCGAACCCAATGAATGGTATAGTCATTATGAGGGCGGATTTGACGGGAAGTATCTGGTGTTTTCAGCTTCAATGGAAACTGCCCGGTGGAGAGAAGATGGCAATATTATCGCATGGCTCGATGCTGAAACGGGGAAGACAGAAGGGCAGGTTTGTCCGGAATCATGCAGTGTGTGGGTGTCGGATCAGGTTTGTTATATCCGGAAAGGCGATTTTCTTGCTGAATTTTCTGAAGGGGAGCTTGTGCCGTTGGTGTCCGGGGAAGGACAGATCCGGCGGTTTGCCGGAGATGGTGTCCGGATGGCTGCGGCGACACAGGAAGAGCTTTTTTTCTATGAACAGGAGGGAAGCGAGATGTCACGCATGACATTAGAATTCCGTCCGGATTTTCTGGAGCTTGCAGAGGGGAATGCGCTGGCAGGCAGCATGGATTCCGGTAATGTCCGTCTGATGCAGTACACGGATCATCCCGAAGCAGAGACTTATTATTATGATGCGGACTACAGTCATTTGGAAGCACGTATTGCCCATGACGGAACATCTCTGATGCTGTACAGCTACCGGGGATTTCGCATTTATAAGCAGGACGGCACGCTTGCAGCGGAAGCAGAGATCCCGGATGCAGATACGGTGGCTGACCAGCAGTTCAGACGAGAGAATATGACTTCATGGCTGGAGGTCATTTATTATGATGGAACGGTACGGCGGTATGATGCTGTTACCGGCAAGGAGATAGGAGTGGAACAAGGCGAAGCCCCGGATGTGGAGCTGACAGATACATTGGAAACGGAGTCCTATCGTATTGTTGCACCCTTGCACGGCAACCCTGTTGTTTACAGCAAAGACAGCGGAAGGGAACTCTGCACACTGCATGAGGATGCTTATCTGACTTATGCAACACAGATCGGAGAGCAGTTGGTTGTGCAGTATCTGACTGCGGACGGCAGTCAGTATGGACAGTTGTTGGATGAGAAATTTCAGGTGATCGCAGAACTGCCGTATCTATGTGATATTATGGACGGACGGCTGATTTTCGATTATCCGGCAGGATATGTACGTTCTTCTGAGATCTATACACTGTCTCAGTTACAGAAGATGGCTAAGGTTCAGGAAGAAATGATTAGCAATGGGAAGTAGCCATATTTTGTCGTTCATGACTGCGCTGATGCTGGCGGAAGACGGTGTTCTGATTGTATTTGATCCGGGACTGTTGAAATGAACAGCATTCCGGATTGGTCAGGCAGGAAAATAATAGATTAAAGTAGGGTGAGATCATGAGAATACTGGTACTCGATAGGAATGTAGAATATGCGGGACGTTTGAAATATTTCGGCAGTAAAAAATATCCACAGATGCAGATTTCTGTATGCGATGATCTCAAAGCAACCATGCGGCTGATGCAAGAGAATGCATTTGATGTGGTGCTTTTTGATGCGGAGTTTGACGACATCACGCAAGAAACACTTGCACCAATGCTTGGGCGGACGGCATTTGCCTATATTTCCGAAACGAATGAGATCATAAACGACTGCGAAACGATCATGAAGTATATTCGTGTGTCGGAAATGTATGAAAAAATCTGCACTATGTATGAAAAGAAACGAAACCGTGTTGTCCGGAAGGATAAGGGTGAACCGGGACAGGAAAAAAATGTGGAAATTATCACATTCCTGCCGGTGCATGGTGGTGCAGGCAGCTCTACAATGGCAGCAGCCTGTGCGCTGTCGTTTGCGAAAGAGTATGATGTGCTTTACCTGAATCTGGAGCAGCGTCCATCTGATGCCGTTTTCTTTGACAGTGACAATAAAAAGGGAATCTCCCATATCGTTTCAGCACTGAAAACAAAGTATACCGATCCGGGAATGCTGAATATGCTCAATGAGATCATCCAGAAGGACAAAAAGCAGAAGTATAGCTGTGTAAACTACATCCGTGGATATTCCAACATCATGGACTGCACTTCCATGACAGTGTCATGTCTGGATGCACTGCTGAGACTGCTTCGTGAAAAGATGCACTACAGGTACATCATTATTGATGCTGATTTTATCGTAAGCCCGGTTTTGAACAAGCTTATCACAAGCTCGGATAAGTTGGTGTTTGTCAGCTCCGGTGCGGATATCGCCAATAATAAACTTCAGAAAATACAGCGATATCTGGACATTCTCAAACGAGAGGACAACAGTGAGATGCCGGAAAATTATCTGCTGCTCAACCAGTACTATGGTATGAATGACGAACGGATCATTGCAAGGGATATGGAAATTATAGCTAAGATCGCACGCTATCGTACCGGTGACCACACAAGGATCAGCTCACAGGGAATCATAGATGAGGTGCTTTCTAAAAAACAGGTGTTTGCAGCATTAAGACCGGCACAGGCTGAAGCAGAGGAAAATGCATGACAAGAAAGTAGAGAAATAAATGATGAAATTAAATCTGGTTGTTGATGAGATCGTGAAAGAAATTTGCCGCATGATCGACAGCGGTGAACTCATGCGGGAGAAAAATGACGCTGCTGAAGGATTTGAGAAGATCAAGCTCGTGGCAGAGAATGTGCAGGCGATGCCTTCTGATATGAGGAGTGGAATAATGAAAAGAGATGAAAAAGGCGCAATTTCCATCGAGACATTGATCAGCCTGCCATTTTTCATGATAGGTATATTAGCGATCATGTCTATGGCATCTATTGTCCGTGTGCAGGCAACCATGCAGTATGCCATCAGTCAGACTGCCAAGGAAATATCCGGATATTATTATCTGCTTGATAAGATCGGACTGGCGTCTGTGACTACCGGACAAATTCCAGAAAAAACAAAAGAAAACCTCGAACACCTTGATTCTACACTTGCGAGCTTTTCTACTCTTTCCAGTGATTTTACCTATACTGCGGATGAATTCAAAAATATGGAAGGAATGAGCGTACAGGAGATCATGGATTTTTCCTCTGAAAATGCGGAGAAGATGGAAAATGATGCAAGAGAATTGGGAAATCATTTTAAGAACATGGTCAGTGATGATCCGGTGAGTCAGATGAAAGCCGTGCTTCAGTTATTTGGAAAAACGATGATCAACAAGTTGTTTTCCCAATGTGTAGCTCCTTATGTGTGTCAGGCACTTGTACCGAAATATCTGAGTGACGGCAAGGATGTGGAGGAATACTGTGAATCATTAGGACTGAACTGGAACGGCGAGAAAGGCATTGATGAGGAATATGTCTGCTTTAAGGGCTCAGAGCTTCTTGATGACGGACGTTCTATCAGGATCTCTGTGGAATATACACTCAATACCAAAAAGATGACATTTGGTATTGTAGACACCGTGCTGGTGTTTCGTCAGACTGCCTCGACAGCAGCATGGATACGTCCGGAAGAGAATAGCTCCAAAGTGAAGATCAAGGATCTGCCTGTTCCGCCGGAGCTGAAAGAGTCGTCGTCTGAGGGTGAATGAGAATGATTGTATCTGTCATCATTAGTCTGGTCATATCGGCTTTGGGAACGGCGGCAGCAGTGTGGTTCAGGCGATATTATCTGGATAATGCGACGCCGTCCTTTGCGGAGATACTGAAAAAAGAACGATGGTATTGTCTGGTAACGTTTGTGATCTATCTGGGAGTTTCGATATGGATTCTCCTGAGCCGGGAGGCAAAAGGGTTGACTATGCCAGAAGCAATACAGGATATTCTGCTATGGGACGGCATGTTTTTAGTAGCCGTGATAGACGGTAAGGTCAAAAAGATACCAAACAAGCTGCTTTTATTTCTGCTTTTGCTGCGTATCCTGTGCATGGCGGTCAGCATAGTGACCGCACCGGATGCACTGTTGGTGATTTTACTCAGCTCGTTGATCGGAATGGCAGTAGGCGGAGGGATCATCCTGACCATGCTGCTGTTCTCGAAGGGTTCGGTCGGTGCAGGAGATCTGAAGATGTTCGCAATATTAGGTCTGTATTTCGGGTTACAGGGTCTGATACAGACAATGATATACACGTTGTTTTCTGCTGCATTGTTTGCATGTGTGCTGCTGTTGCTGCGAAAGGCAAAAATGCGGTCAACAATGCCAATGGCTCCCTTTATGCTGTGGGGTCTGACATTGTATTATATTCTTTTATGATTCCGGAGTGATAATGATGAATAATGTGATGCCCTACATTATTTTGTTGGTAATGGTCGGTATGTTAGTAATTGGTTGGAAAAACATAGTTGACTACAATAAAAAAGTGGAAGTCGAATATAAGCAGCATATTGAAGCAGCACAAGCGTTCATGGAGAAAGAAGTGTATATTGATGCTGTGAGCGAGTATGAAGCTGCTTTGCGCCTTGTACCGGAGGATTATGAAGTTGCAGTGCAGATAGTTTCCCTGTATAAGGAATTGAATATGGAGAATAATTATATCGCTGCGTGTGAGAATGCAATTAAAGCCGATGTGACAAAGCCTGAACCCTATCTTTGGATCGCAGATTCCTATATTGACAGCAATGACTTTGGCAGAGCATATGATATTCTTCAGGATGCGATTGCCAATACAGAGTCATCCGATGAGATCAGCAAGCGTCTTATCAAGATCATGGGATCTTATAACATTGCAACATGTAAGGTGGATGAATTCAAGGGTTGGGTATATGAAGATGACAGCAGCACAGGCTATGCAGCTGTTGCAATTGATGGGGCATACGGACTTCTGAGTACAGAAAATACGATAAAAACAGAATGTATCTATGAAGATATCGGACTGTTGATGTCGGAACTGATTCCGGTCAGAAATAACGGTGAATATTATTACATCACCGAGGAGGGTTACAGGAAACTTGTACCTGAACATCCTGTTTCCTATCTGGGAACATTCCATGATAACTATGGTGCGATAAAAATCGGGGATCAGTATGGGTATATTGACAGATCGGCAGAAGAGCATCATGTGGAGTATGAGTATGCAGGCAGTTTTTACAACAATATTGCTGCTGTCAGGAAAAATGGAAAATGGGGAGTCATCAACAATAGTTTCGGAGAGGTGACGGATTTTGTCTTTGATGATATTCTCATGGATGAATATGGGTTCTGTTCGGTATATGGCGTGTTCTGGGCAAAGCGTGATGGACAGTATTTCCTGTATAATGCGCAGGGGGACTGCATTTCAGAAGGTTATGATGAGGTCAGGCTGTTTGCATCAGACCAACCGGCAGCGGTGAAGAAAAATGGGAAGTGGGGATTTGTTTCTAAGGAAGGCGAAATGGTCATTGAGCCGACATATGAGGATGCAGACTCATTCAGTCTCGGATATGCGCCCTATTGTGAAAATGGAAAATGGGGCTGCATCAATGAAAATGGCGTTACATTGATCCAACCGGAATTTGATGAGATCAAGCCGTTCAGCAAGAATGGCTATGCTCCTGTGATACAGGAAGGTGTCCAAAGGTTTATGGTAATTACAATTTACGAATAAGGTGATAGCTATGGTAGAGTTGACAAGGATTCAGAAGAGCAGCAATGTATACGCTGTGTTTGATCTCAATGAGATCGAAGCACCGATCGATCATGTAAGTCTGATGCTCATCAATAACAATCAGGGGCAGCCGACTGGATTTGCGCCCATTACGTTCGAGGAAAAGAATGGCATCCCCTCACATATGCTGTTTGATGTGACAGGAAGGATCACGTTGCGTGAATATGTCAGCAAGAATATCACGCAGGAAGATTTCCGGCAGATGCTGATACATCTTATGGATGCGATCGAAAGCTTTGATGACTATATGATCGAGTCATCACAGGTGCTGATGGATATGGATACCATC
>CANRJB010000024.1 GCA_947630845.1 uncultured Clostridia bacterium | reverse complement strand
CATATTTCTATTATATCATTTTTTGTGTCAAATGTCAATAGATATTATCGATATTTTATTGCCAAATTAATAACTTGTGCAATAAAGGGAAGACCTGCTCTATGCCTGTCCAATATAATTCCTGAAATCATAAAGAATAGCGGCATACGGAACCCATATATAAAATTCTTAAACGGCGAACTTGTATGAGCGAAAACTACAAGAATAATTCCAATGCCCCGACAAACATCTATCCATATTTGTCTATCGTTCCTATATTTCTGCAATCGTTCTACTTTCTCCATATTATCAATCCTTAAATACTTTTTTCAAACCTCGATGAAGTTATAAAAGAAATATTATAACGCTGTTCTCTCGTTTTTGCAAAATCAGATAACATTTCAGATATTTCGTTATTTAGACTTGTGGGATCATCCCTTACATCTGACAATTCCAAATCTGAATCAGCATAATTCAAACTGCCCTTTCCATCAGATTTATAGCCATCAAATCCCGCAATACTTAAACTCCTTAATCTGAATTTATCCAAAAGCCTAAGCAACATAATAGTTGAATTGTCAATATGTTCCCACCCACATTTAACTAATTGATTAAATGAAACAATAATATCATCATCCGATTCAGATGTTTGCATGATGTTAGACGTTATTATCTTCTTTTGTGTGGCAAAACGACTGTCGTACAGCCAATAGTTATATCTTTTCCAGTTGCTCATATAAACATAATCCGAATGTACATCATTATGTAGAAAATTAACACTTATCACAACAGCATCGTTATCTTCAATATATTTTAATATTCTTTCTTTTTCCGTTTCAGCTGTGCGTCCGGGGACAATAATCAAAACGTTTTTCCCACAGAAATAGGTGTCAAAAGAATCAAGAAAAATTTACAATTAGACGAATGAGATGCTGTTGAATATTGTAAAAACAAAGTTTCAGATAAAAATTGCAATATTTATAAGCAAGGCAAGAATTGGTACTGTGAAATAGATAATATAAGAATAACTATCAATTCATACAGTTATACAATTATAACAGCACATAAAGTTTGACAAATTCTGATTTGTCGGAAAACAATGTATATCAGAATAGTACCGCAATGATAGCATACATATTCCCCATCACGCTTTCAATTTCGGAAACGTGAACTTTCAATATTTTCCGCACTTTCCAAACTCGATTGTGCTGAAAATGCGGAAAGTTCAGATTCCTCATAATTCAGGGAGCATAACATTTCCAATTCAGAGAGTTGACATTTATCGCCTTGTATGTTATAATTATAAAAGTAGAGAGATACACTTCAAATCAAAATTTGCAGAGGAAAAAACGATGATAGATTTTATTCGAGAGAGCTTCAGTTATTGGGGACTATACAAGAAAATGTTCAAGGTGAAAAAAATATTCGAGCCATTAAAGATATATTTTGGTAACAATAAAGAACAATATTTTTTGTTTTATGAACCTAAAAAAATTTCAAATGATAAAATCATAATCTGGGTACATGGTGGAGGATGGAACGCAGGTTCACCAGATTATTTTGACTTTGTAGGGCAGTGTGTTGCAAAGGCAGGTTACCGTTTTGTTTCACTTGGATATAGACTTTCACCTAAGAATAAGTATCCAAGTCAAATTAAAGATATATGTAATGGATATAAGAGAGCGATTACTTTTCTGAATGAAATGGGAATTAATACTTCAAAAGTGATTGTGTCCGGTCCATCTGCCGGAGCCCATTTATCATCTATTCTTTGTTACTGCAGTGAGATTCAAAAACAAGCAAACATTGACGTTTCAAATATAATTGGATTTATTGGAGTAGGTGGACCGTACAGCTTTTCCGGAAAGCAATCGCTTGCTGTAAAAATTCTTTTGAACCAATTGTTTGCAAGAGATTATGACAGATTGAAAGGAGAGCCATGTTTTCTGATGGAGAAAAGTCATATTCCAATGTTACTGATTCAGAGCAAGCATGATGGATTGATTGAGTATTCATGTGCTGAAAAATTCTATAAAAAAGCAAAGAATTTGGGAATAAAATGCGAGCTCTATTCCGTAGCCGACAAGAAAAATACACACTCATGGTACACGGCAGGAATGTTCCTTGAGGACAGGCGTGAATACCAAACATTGGATAAATTCTTTTCATGGATAGAGAATATACAGTAAATGAAACAAATTCTGACATATTATACTATTTCTCCTCTAAGTCCATTGCAAAATCAAAAAAATGATATAATATAATAAAGCGAAAAAGGAGAAAAAAGATGCCAAAAACATATAGATTTACAGAAGAACAGAGAGAAGGGTTGTATGCAGCAGAAAAGAAAAACAAGGATAAAAATGTACATAAAAGATTGGTTGCATTGATAAAAAGAACCGAGGGAAAAAGCAGAGAAACAGCAGGACAGCATCACACAAGCCATCACTGGAATATGTCTTATGATGAAGAAACGGAATTGCTTGAGCAGTTCAAATTGGCGGCTGAAAGCGGACAGATAGTAAGTGCTTCAGAAATAAAAGAAGCAGCCGGTTTCGGTCGAATCAATAAGCCGAAATATTGCTGGTGTGAAAGGGGAACAAGACCATCTGTGCCTTGTCATCATATTCGTGAATACCGATATGCTTATGGTGCAGTTAAACCGCTTACAGGCGAAAATTTCTTTCTAATTATGCCGTTTTGCAATACGAATTGTATGAATGTTTTTCTGAAAAAACTTTCTGAAGCATATCCGGAGTGTAAAATAATTCTGGAATGCGATGGTGCCGCATGGCATAAATCAGAGGGAATCATTATTCCCGAAAATATTGAATTATTTTTTATCCCTCCTTATACTCCGGAAATGAATCCGATTGAACAAATCTGGAAAGAAATCAGAAAACGAGGATTTAAAAATGAGAGTTTTTCATCATTGGATAAGGTCGTTGACAGGATTTGTGATACTATTTGTTCCTTGTCCCATCATACCATTAAAAGTATTGCTGGAAGAAAATGGGTTTTAGAATGAAAATACTATCAAATATTATGTTCGAGTGCCTTATGGAGTCACTGATGATTACAAGGGTGATTTTTAAAAATTGATTTCCGTGGTATTTTTTATTTTTCTCTTGCTTTTTTCCGGAAAATATGTTAAAATAAAAGTAGTGTAATCGGGGAGGTGTGCATATGCTGTCTAAGCTCCTGTCTCATGCGGAATGTGCCGGATGTCGGCAGTGCTGTGTGTTTGAATGCTATGATGTCTGGAATACACCTGTGCTGAATGCCGACATATGCCGGAAGGTGAAAACCTTTCTGCCAGATGCATCGTTCCTGACCAAAGAAACAGAAAGCTTCTTGTTCCGCATACCGGATATATCCGGTGACTCATTTCCCTGCCCTGTGCTGGACAATGAGTCAGGATGCCGACTCGGAGCGGACAAGCCATTTATGTGCAAGTTGTTTCCCTTTCAACTCATGGAAGTACATGGAGAGATCGTACTTGCGCTGTCGCCTCTCTGTGATGTGCTGATGCAAAAGCCTGTCAGAATGCTGTTGACCTTTGCCAAAGAACAGCTTTCCGACGTTGCTTTTGCCTATGCCGATGCCCACCCCGATGAAGTACTGCCCTATGATGGCATGGCACTCATCCTCTTGTGGAAACCACAAGAAATTTAAGTATGGAGGATTTTATCATGAATCAAAGCTATGAAAGCCCCTTCTGCACCCGTTATGCAAGTAAGGAGATGCAGTATCTTTTTTCTGCTGACAAGAAATTCAGTACATGGCGCAGGCTCTGGGTCGCACTTGCCCGTGCCGAAATGCAGCTTGGTCTGCCTGTGACACAAGCACAGGTCGATGAGCTGGAAGCCAATATTGACAATATCGACTACGACGCTGCTGCTGCCTATGAAAAACAGTTCCGCCATGATGTCATGGCGCATGTCCATACCTATGGTGATGCTGCACCCAGTGCAGCCGGTATCATTCATCTGGGGGCAACCTCCTGCTATGTGGGTGACAATACGGATATTATCATCATGCGTGATGCTCTTGCTGTCATCAAGCGCAAGCTCATCAAGGTTATTTCGCAGCTTGCCGTCTTTGCAAACAGATACAAGGCACTTCCCTGCCTTGCCTACACCCACCTTCAGCCTGCACAGCTCACTACTGTCGGCAAGCGTGCGACCCTCTGGTGCAATGAGTTACTCATGGATTTAGAGGATCTTGACTTCCGCATGCAGTCCCTCAAGCTTCTCGGTTCCAAGGGTACGACTGGCACACAGGCATCCTTTATGGAGCTGTTCGAGGGCGATACCGACAAGGTCAAGAATCTGGAAGCACTCATTGCGAAAGAAATGGGCTTCGATGCGGTTGTTCCTGTATCCGGTCAGACCTATTCCCGGAAAGTGGATTATCAGGTCTGCTCCGTGCTTGCTGGCATTGCACAGTCCGCAAGCAAATTCTCCAATGACATTCGTCTCATGCAGAGCTTCAAGGAAATGGAAGAACCGTTCGAGAAAAGTCAGATCGGTTCGTCTGCAATGGCTTACAAACGCAATCCGATGCGTGACGAGCGCATCACCTCTCTTGCCAGATATGTGATGTGTGACGTGCTGAATCCTGCCTTTACTGCCGGAACACAATGGTTTGAACGTACTCTTGATGACTCTGCCAACAAACGTATTTCCGTGGCAGAGGCATTCCTTGGCACAGATGCCATTCTGAATATCATGCTCAATGTCACTGACCCAGAGAATGGATTTGTAGTCTATGAGAAGATCATCCGCCGCCGTGTCATGGCAGAGCTGCCCTTTATGGCAACGGAAAATATCATGATGGATGCCGTCAAAAAAGGCGGCAACCGTCAGGAGCTGCATGAAAAAATCCGCCAGTATTCCATGCAGGCAGGCAGGCGTGTCAAGGAAGAGGGACTGGATAACAATTTGTGTGAGCTGATCCTTGCCGACCCGATGTTCATGATCTCTGAGGAAGAAATGGATGCCATCATGAAGCCGGAGAATTTCATCGGCAGATGTCCGCAACAGGTCGAGGAGTTTATCGCCAACTGCGTGCAGCCCGTCCTTGATGCCAACGGCGTTTCAGACGACAAGGCAGAAATTTCTGTATAATGCAAAAGCTCCCCTGTGCTGCTGCACAGGGGAGCTGCCGTATAAAGTCTACATCCATTCTGCAATGCACCATAAAACTGTCAGTGCTGCAAAAATACACCCGAAAAAACCCAGCAAGAACGCATCCCGTTTGTCTGCCCGATACTGTTCGCTCAGAATGACAAGTTTGCTGCGTGCGGCTTGAAAACTTCTTCTATTCTCCTCCCATTTTTCGCCCATCTGAAGCATTTCTTCACGCTGCTTCTCATCCAGTTCGATTTCCTGCATTTTTTCCCGGAGCTGTTCCTGTATCGTCTGCATCGTATCCAATTCTTCCGCTTCCGGAACAAGTATCACAACGTCCGTTTTCCGCCTGTACTTTGCTGCATGGTAGAATGTAATATAGTAATGTTCGCCATCCTCCGCAAGTACTTCCAGCTCATAACTGACATTACCTCTTATATCTCGTTTCTTTTCCCACGAAACGACTTCCCCATGCAGTTCCTTTGCATTTTCCCGGTAAAATTTTCTGCGCTTCAGATGGTACGCCATGCCGATAAAACACAGCGCAGTCAGAATGAGCAAAAGCAGCATTTCAGCCTCTCTTTCCAAAAAGCCTCCCGGAAAGAGAGGCTTTTCTGCTTACTGATTTGCGTTTTTCTTCGCAGCAATGTCGTTGAGTGCTTCCTTGCGGGAGAGGTTGATCCTGCCCTGCTTGTCGATCTCAATGACCTTGACAACGATCTCATCACCGACCTGCACAACATCCTCAACACGCTCTACACGGCGGTTTTCCAATTGTGAAATGTGAACCAGTCCATCTTTGCCCGGTGCGATCTCCACAAAAGCACCGAAGTTCATCAGACGAACGACCTTGCCCTTGTAAATTGCCCCGACCTCCGGATCATTGGCAATCGTTTCGATGATCTGAATTGCTTTCTTCGTATTTGCCAGATCAATACCGCTGACAAATACATTACCATCCTCGCTGATGTCGATCTTGACATCACATTCAGCACTAATTTTCTGGACAACCTTGCCGCCCTGACCAATGACTTCACGGATCTTATCCACTGCCACCTTTGTCTGGAGCATTTTGGGAGCGTAGGCATTGACCGTCTCACGGGGCTGCGGAATTGCCTTCAGCATAATCTCATCAAGGATATAAAGTCTTGCCTTTCTGGTCTTTTCAAACGCCTGCTCAATGATGGCAGGAGTCAGTCCATCTACCTTGATATCCACCTGAATAGCAGTGATACCCTTGTGTGTACCACCCACCTTGAAATCCATATCACCGAAGAAGTCTTCCAGACCCTGAATATCCACCATCGTCATGAAGTCATCGCTGTCCGGCAGCGTAATCAGTCCGCAGGAGATACCGGCAACCGGTGCTTTGATCGGCACGCCTGCATCCATCAGCGCAAGCGTAGAGCCGCAAATCGAACCCTGTGAAGTTGAACCATTAGAGCTGAGTACCTCGGACACCATACGGATGGCATATGGGAATTCCTCTACACTCGGCAGAACCGGCACAAGTGCCTTCTCTGCCAGCGCACCATGACCGATCTCACGTCTGCCCGGTCCTCTGGACGGCTTGGTTTCTCCGACGGAATAGGACGGGAAGTTGTACTGGTGCATATAGCGTTTGGATGTTTCCTCGTCAAGTCCGTCGATTTTCTGTGCATCGCTGACAGGTCCAAGCGTAGCGATGGTCATGACCTGTGTCTGTCCTCTTGTGAACAATCCCGAACCATGCACTCTTGGCACAACGCCGACTTCTGCCGCCAACGGACGAATTTCATCAATGCCTCTGCCATCCACACGTTTGCCGTTGTATAGCCAATTACGCACGATTTTCTTCTGAAGCTTGTACAGGCACTCGTCGAGCTTTGCCTCCGAACCTTCACCGTATTCCGAATCGAATTTCTCGTGTACTTCATCCGTAATGGGCTTCATGCGTGCATCACGGATATTCTTATCATTGGTATCCAGTGCTTCTTTGACTTTCTCACCCACAAGAGTTTCCACTGCATCAAACATCTCATGTGGGATCTCCTGTGACTCAAAGGTAAACTTCTCCTTGCCGATCTGCTTCTGGATGTCAGCAATAAAGGCAACCATCTTCTTGATTTCCTCATGTCCGGTCAGGATGGCTTGCAGCATGGTCTTTTCATCGACCTCATTAGCCCCTGCTTCAATCATAACGATTTTCTGCGCAGTACCGGCAACAGTCAGATTTAAGTCGTTGTGCGTTCTCTGCTCCTTGTTCGGGTTAAGGACGATCTCCCCGTTCACCAGTCCAACACTGATACCTGCAATCGGTCCGTTCCACGGAATATCCGAAATTGCAATTGCAATGGAAGTCGCAATCATGCCTGCAATCTCCGGTGAGCAGTCCGGGTCAACGGACAGTACCGTCATCACGACAGAAACATCATTACGCATATCCTTCGGAAAGAGCGGACGAATGGGACGGTCAACCATACGGGAAGTCAGAATTGCCTTTTCGGACGGCTTTCCTTCACGCTTGGTGAATGATCCGGGAATCCTGCCGACAGAATACAGACGTTCCTCATAGTCCACAGACAGCGGGAAAAAATCAATACCCTCTCTTGGCTTGGCACTTGCTGTGACATTTGCCATAACGGTCGTTTCACCGTAACGCACCCAACATGAACCGTTGGACAGTTCACAGGTCTTTCCCGTCTCCACCACGAGGGGTCTGCCTGCATAGGTCGTTTCAAAGATTCTGTGATTCTCAAACATAGCATTTCCTCCTTGTGCCGGCAGCGTTTTAGCAAAAAACCCTGCCCCGAAATGCCTTCGGGGTACGGTCAGATGCTAATGATCCGCTGCTGACGCAGTTTTTGTGTTTTACGCACAGAAAGGCAGACGGGTCCTCCCCGCTGCCTTTTGTGTTTCTCTTACTTACGGATACCAAGCTTGGCAATGATGGCACGGTATCTGTTGATGTCCTTTTTCTTCAGATAAGCGAGCAGATTTCTTCTGCGTCCGATCATCTTCAGCATGCCTCTTCTGGAGTGATGATCCTTCTTATGCACCTTCAGGTGTTCTGTCAGATCATTGATCCGGCGTGTCAGGATAGCGATCTGCACCTCCGGAGAACCGGTATCGGTCTCATGGTTGCGATTGCTCTCGATGACAGCAGTTTTCTCTTCCTTACGCAACATATTCTTCACCTCTTTGTATGATATTCTCCGCAACATAGAGAGGGGCAGGCAAATCTCCCTTTCGGGCGTAACCCCCAGTCCAAGTACACGGAACAAATATTATTATATCATATAATTCTGGATTTGTAAAGAGTTTTTTTCAATTTTTTCAAAAAAATTTCTCTATTTTCCAAATACAGCAGTTTCGTACTGATCGATATACTGTTGATTTCATACTGATTCTCTATCGTTCAATTAACAAAGCCAATAGCCCATTAGCCGCCGCAGGCGGCATAGAGCATTGCATGAGACACCGATCAACGCAACCTGTCAGAGGAAAGCGCAGCAGACGCTTATCAGGAAATGATTTTCCCCTTCTTCCCTTTCTTCTGAGGTTCAACAGGCATCTCCCTGCCGCCTCTGTCCTCAAAAATATTCTCACCATCCGTCTGAGCAAAGGACATCTCCGGACTGATTTCCCCACGCTGCTCATAATATGGGTCAATGACATATTTCTGGATGACAGGGTAGCAGTTGAACACCACAACAAACGCCATAATGCTGACCGGCACAAACACCCAGACAGCAATCATAATTGCCGGGAAATACATCGTCAACAGCATGAATATGCCCATCACTCCCCCGATGATCAGGAGCGTCAGCACATTGGTTTTGAGTGCGACAAAGCTCAGGGCAAGGGCGTTTTTCAGGATATTCTTTAGCGATAGATCAGTAGAGACGATCATCAGGTACGCATAGAAACTCATCAGCAGTACCACGATCGCAATGCTCAGCGTCGCTATAAACAAGGCATAGTATATCCATTCACCGCCCACATCAGCCTCCTTGAACTGCTCGATAATACGGGGATAAATGTAAAAACTGCACATCACCGATACGGATACAAGCAGATCGATCAGCCCCAGAGGACATGCCTGTTTGAAGCTGCTTTTGAAGGCATGCCAGAATGTCTGCATCATAAAGCACGGTTTTTCAAGAAAAAACTTCCGCAGCACCTGTACACTCCCTGCGATCATCGAACCGAAAAATGCTGCAAATATAAGCACCAATACTATCGCCAGAATGAGTGCCGCACTCGTATAATGCTCTCCCAGCAGTACAATTGCAGCCCATGCCCCAAGCAGCGGCAGAAATGTCGCCATCATCAGCATGTTCAGCTCAATCAGCTTCCAGAATTTGCGCCCGAACAGCTCCCAGAACCGAAAGAACGGCTTTTTGGGCTTTTCATCCTTTGCAATACCGACACTGGTCGTCTCGTAGTTGCCAAACATTTTCAGCATCCTTTCTTCTCTAAGCTTTCACCATCGCCCTCAGAAACAGCGGATAGGCAAGCCGCAGCAATGCATACTGCGCCGCAGTCAGCATCATCAGCAACACCAAAAGTACGGCATAGCGCAGCAAATACAGTTTTCCGGAGAAACGTTCTGTCTCCCTGTCCGCAAGACAGGACACGATCCATTCTGCACTTCTGCATGTCTCCTTTGCAGCCAACAACAGCACCAACACGCCTCCGAATGCATACGGCATCACAAACAAGATGACCGTCAGAAATCCGGGAAAGCCATTCCTGTACAGCTCCGACAAAATCACTCCCAATGCCATTCCCCGGAACAGAAGCACCAGATATGCCCCCACGCCTCCCAACAACGAAAGTCCTAAAATCGCCAATATTGCCAATCCCAGAAAAGCACAGCCTGCAAATGCTCCAAAATTCGCATCTGTCAGTCCCATGCCCTGACGGAACACGGCATTCTCCCAGAGTGCCCATTCCGGATACAGTACTCCCAGCACACTTCCGACCGCTGTCCCAACACACACAGTCAACAGATATGGCAGCATTCGGCTTGTCCCACGCTCCATGCACATCACTCCTTTGTAGAGTATATGTGCCTGTCCTGTGTGTTATGCCTTACTTGGACAGTTCATAAGCACGTCTTGTACATGCCTCACATGCCGCATCCACAGTCTTTTCCAATTCACCCTGATATAATGCATCCAATCCGGCAAGCGTTGTTCCTCCCGGAGAAGACACCATTTTAATCAGTTCAGCAATGCTGTAACCGGAATCGGTCAGCATCTTTGCACTTCCGATCAGACTCTGCGCAAAGAGAGGCAATGAAGTTTCTGACGGAATACCGACCTTTTCAGCATAATCCACAAATGCCTTCGCATAAAGGTAAATGAATGCCGGGCTACTGCCATTGACAGCAATGACTTCTTTCATCTTATCCTCCGGCAACACGGCTGTTACGCCGCAGGCATCGAAAATTGTCCTGACAGCGGCAAATTCCTCCTCTGTCGTCGGCTCTGCCTTTGCAAGTGCCGATGCCCCTGCACCAAGCAGCAAAGGAGTGTTCGGCATCACAAGCACAACCTTTGCCTGCGGAATGGTTCTGCTGCGGATATAATCCGATGTGATGCCGGCTGCGATGGACACCAAAACCGTATCCTCCGTCACAGCATCTTTGATCTCTGCCAATACGGTATCAAACATCTGCGGCTTGACGGCAAGGAACACATATTTTGCCCTCTGCAAAACCTCTGCACCTGATACACACGCCGTCACTCCAAGTTCTGTAAGACGTTCAAGTTTCTCCGCATCCGGATCAAAGGCATAAATTTCCATTCCCATGCCACTGATGCCTTTCATGATGGCATAGCCCATATTGCCTGCACCAATAAATCCAACTGTCATATTTCTCATCCTTTCCAGACTGACACTTCTACTATTATACAACAAATTGTCTCAAAAAGCAAGTGCCTGTTTGTACATTTCACAGAAATTTCAATCATCACGTTGAGATCTGCCACGGAGGCATTGCAGTGCCGTACAGAATTCCCTGTAAAGATACAATGAACCCATCCCTACAAGCGGCAGATGCTGTTCCTCTGCCATCCGGTAAGCCTTGCCGACCCCATCTGCAACTGCACATGCTTCCGCTGGAATGCCCTCATTCATGAATACCTCCGCCAGTCTGTCAGCCGCCAAAGCTCTCGGTGTGTCAGGCTGTACAGCAAATACCCGACAGATGTGTGGTTTCAGCATATCCGCATAACCTGCGTATTCCTTGTCCATCATCACGCCGATGACGAGTACCGCTTTTTGTTCACCAAAATATCGCTGCATTCCGGCACAAAGCTGCCTGACGCCATCCGGATTATGTGCGCCGTCAAAAAGTACGACCGGCTCCTTACAAAGCAGCTCCGAACGTCCCTGCCACCGGACTTCTGCAAGTCCCTTCTGCAATGCTTCATCTGTAACAGAAATTCCCTGCATTTTCAGGATCTCTGCCGCACAAAGCACCGTCCGCACGTTTTCCTCCTGATACACACCAGCAAGCGGTACAAACAGCCTTTTTCCGCCATAGGAAAACGTCATGCCGTCCAATGTGCATGCAATATGCTCCATTTTACACGAATTGGTGTCATATAGTGGTGCAGACAAAAAAGCCGCCCTTTCCTGAATGGGACGGTAAGCTTCTGTATGTGTTTCGCCGCATAGCACAGGACACCCTGCCTTGATGATACCTGCCTTATGTACAGCGATTTTCGCAAGTGTATCGCCCAAATAGGCACAATGGTCTTTCTGCACATTCGTGATAACAGAAAGCAGCGGATGAGTGATGACATTCGTGCAGTCCGTATCGCCGCCCATGCAGCATTCCACAACGGCAAAATCACACTGTTTCTCTGCAAAATAGGTATATGCCATCGCTGCAAGCAGTTCAAATTCCGTCGGCATATCTTCCATCTGCTCCGCACAGGAGACGACCGTCGTCAGCAGCTGCGCAAACCGCTCCTCCATTATTTCCACCGTATTCAACCGGAAATACTCACACGGCGAACACAGCACAGGCGATGAAAAATGCCCCGTCCGATATCCTGCACTTGTCAGCACGGACGACAGCATTGCCCCCACCGATCCTTTTCCATTCGTTCCGGCAATATGGACACATCTCACCTGCTCCTGTGGGTCACCCAGTCTCCGCAGCAGCTCTGTTACACGTGCAATCCCCATCCGGCTGCCCCTTTGTGAGGCAGCCTTCAGGTAAGCCAGTGATGCTTCGTAACGCAACTCAATATGCCGTTTCGTTCAGGATGTCATATCTGCGGTCAATGAACGGCTTCTTCATAGCCAGTCCCTCCTGCAAGTCCACATCATAGACCTGCCCATCCTTCAGACCAACGATCCTGTTACCGATTCCCTGCTCAAGCAGCTCTACTGCATGGTATCCCATTTCCGTTGCAACTACACGGTCACGCAATGTCGGCGAACCGCCTCTCTGAACATGTCCAAGGATGGTTGCTCTGGACTCAATGCCGGTCATTTCCTGAATCTCACGGGCAATGTTTTCCGTCTGTCCGACACCTTCGGCAACAACCAGAATGAAATGATGCTTGCCGCCCTTTTCGTTCTTGGTTTTGAGCATCTTAGCTGCGATCTGGTTCAGGTCATATGGACGCTCCAATGTGAGCGCAGCTTCTGCGCCGACAGCAATTGCCACATTCACAGCTATAAAGCCGGCACGTCTGCCCATAACCTCTACTACAGAGCATCTGTCATGTGACTGTGTCGTATCACGGAGCTTGTCGATCATCTCCACAGCAGTATTCATGGCAGTATCATAACCAATGGTATACTCCGTACACTGAATATCGTTGTCAATTGTGCCGGGGATACCGATGCACGGAATGCCCACGCTTGACAAGTCACCTGCGCCTCTGAATGAACCATCGCCGCCAATGACAACAAGTCCTTCCAGACCGATCTCCTCGCAGACTTCCTTGCCCTTGAGGACACCATCCATGTTGCGGAATTCAGGACATCTTGCGGTATACAAGCAGGTACCACCCCTCTGGATAATGCCGGATACGGAACGTGCATTCATATCCACAAATTCCCGGTTCAGAAGTCCGACATACCCTCTCTTGATACCGACAACCTCCATGCCCTTGCTCAGTGCTGCACGGGTCACAGCTCTTACAGCTGCATTCATGCCCGGTGCATCGCCGCCGCTTGTCAAAACACCGATCTTTTTCATATAAACAATCTCCCATCTGCTTACGCTATAATAAACCTTTACTTTCTTATTTTACTACATTTACAAAAATATGTCAAGTCTTTTTTCCTTTTTTGTAAAAACAAACTATTTTTTTCGTTCAAAAATCACAATATTCCCTGCCCCGAAGAGCTTACAGAGTGCCTGATAGGTATTTTCCGTGAGAGCAATGCGCAATGGGGGCTTTCTGGAGACAAGCTTTCCATTTACGAGTTGAAAGACGATCTCCGTCTCTCCGGGATATTTCTCACACAATACCGCAAGCTCCCGCATGCTGCTCAGATTTTTCAGCCGGACAAAGAGCTGTTTCTGTCGGAACATCAGCGGAAAATCCACATAGGAACGAATGTTTTCACATATCAACTGTGCCTTTTCATTCTTATGTGAAATTTTTCCCTGAATATAGAGTACCTGATCCTGCACCAGACGGCTTGTGGAGATGCTGTACAGGTTCGGGAATACGACAGCATCTATCATCCCGGACATATCCTCCAGCACAATAAACGCCATATCATCGCCTTTTTTTGTTTGTATCTTCCGGATGCTGTGCAGCATGCACAGTACGCCCACATCTGCATGCTCCGGCAAATCCGTCAGCATGGACAGTCTTTTGCACCGCAGCAGCTCATACAGATACTCCAACCGGTTCAGCGGATGATCTGTAATATACATACCCGTCGCCCTGTACTCCATGTTCAGCAACTGAATGTGGTCATATTCCTCTTCCTCCGGCAGCACCATGTCGCCGTTTGTTACCTCCATCTCCCCGAACAGACTCATCTGTCCCTCAATTCCCTGCTCACTACCTGCGACTGTGTCCATGACCTGCTCAAAGTGCAGCATCATCTGCCGACGGCTGCCTGCAAGACTGTCAAGTGCGCCGGCTTGGATCATCCCCTCCAGTATCCGTTTGTTCAGTCCCTGTGATGACATACGCCGGCAGAAGTCCACAAAGCTCCGGAATGTGCCATGCATCCGCCGCTCTGTCAGTATCCGGTCAATCAGTCCCCTGCCCAGACCACGTATCGCCAGCAGACCGAAACCCAGCCTTCCGTCCCGGCTCACAAAACACCATTCCCCCGTATTTACATCTGGCGGACAGATCTCTGTGCCTGCCTCTCTGCACTCCCCCATGTACGCCGTCAGCTTGGCAGTGTCCATGATGACGCTCGTCATCAATGCTGCCATGTAATCAACGAAGTAATGTGTTTTCAGGTATGCTGTCTGGTATGCCACAAGCGCATACGCAGCAGCATGGGATTTATTGAATGCATAAGACGCAAAGCTCTCCATCTGGTTGAAGATCTCGTTGGCAATGTCCTCCGGCACACCATGTGCTACTGCTCCCGTGCAGCCGTCATCCTTTCCCGAACCGTAGAGAAATTTCTGCCGTTCCTGCATCATGAGGTCACGCTTTTTCTTTGACATCGCACGCCGGAGAATGTCAGCCTGCCCATAGGAGTACCCGGCTAATTTCCGGCAAATCTGCATGACCTGTTCCTGATAGACAATGCACCCGTAGGTCGTACTGAGAATATCCTCCAACAGGGGGTGCAGATATGTTACTTTCTCCGGATGATGGCGGTTTTCTATAAAGGTCGGAATGGCTTCCATCGGACCCGGACGGTACAGTGCGATCGCAGCGATGATGTCCTCCATGCGCTCCGGTTTCAGCCGCATCAGGCAGTTTCGCATCCCCGCACTTTCAAGCTGAAACACACCAGATGTGTTGCCGCCTGCAATGAGCGCATAGACCTCCGGGTCATCAAGGGGAATGTTTGCAAGAGAAAACGGCTGTCTGCGCTGAATGGCTCGCTCTGCATCACGGATGATGGTCAGATTGCGCAGCCCGAGAAAATCAATTTTCAGAAGTCCCAACATGTCCAGTACCGTCATCGTGTACTGCGTGATGGTTGTTTCCTCCTTGCGCTGAAGCGGCACATAGTCCGACACAGGCGATGGTGTGATGACCACCCCTGCCGCATGGGTCGTGATATGTCGGGGCATCCCCTCTACACGGGCTGCCATATCCAGTACGGTGTGCATCTGCTCATTGCTATCATAGAGGTCTTTCAGCTCCCGGACATGCTCCAGTGCATAGGCAATGGGCATACCCTCGGTCAGCCCGGATGCACGATCGCACAGCTCATAGGACACGCCCATCACCCTGCCGACATCCTTGATGGCAGCTTTGGCTTTGAGCGTATCGAAAGCAACAATTTCTGCCACATGGTCGCTCCCATACCGCCGCACCACATAATCCTTGACCTTCGGGCGTCCCTCTACACAGAAGTCTACATCAAAATCCGGCATATTCCCTCGTTCCACATTCAGAAACCGTTCAAACAGCAAATTCCAGCGAATAGGGTCGATCTGCGTGATACCGATGCAGTAGGCACACAAACTCCCTGCTCCGGAACCACGCCCGGGTCCTACCGGGATGTCCTGACTGCGTGCATAGCGGATAAAATCCCAGACAATCAGAAAGTAGTCCACAAACTGCATCTGCTCTATGACTTCTAATTCATACTCCAGCCGCTGCACCACCTCCTGCAACGGATGCTCACCATAGCGTTTGTACATTCCCTTGTAGCAGAGGTCACGGAAATAGACACTGTTGTTCTGCACCCCGTCCTGAAAAAAATGCGGCAGCTTACGCTCTCCGAAACAAAATTCCACATGGCAGCGGTCGGCGATTTGTGCAGTATTGGTCACTGCCTGCGGCACATTTGCAAAGAGTGCTGCCATTTCCTCCGTGGATTTCAGATAATATTCATTCGTAGCAAAACCCATGCCTGTGGATTCCCTGATGGTCTTGCCTGTCTGCACACAGAGGAGTACCTTCTGCATTTGTGCATCGCTGCGCTCCATATAATGCACATCATTGGTTGCCACAAGCGGGATACCTGTATCCTCCGAAAGCCGGATAAGCTGCGGCAGCACCTGCAATTCTTCCCTGATCTTGTGGTTCTGAATCTCTAAATAGAAATTGTTCTTCCCGAAAATATCCTGATACCGGAATGCCGCTTTCTTTGCAGCGGCATACTGCCCATCCAGCAAAAGGCGTGGGATTTCACCGACACTGCACGCCGACAGACAAATCAGTCCCTTGTGATACTTCCGAAGCAGTTCCATGTCCACCCTCGGCTTCTTGTAAAATCCCTCTAAGTTCGCAAACGACACAAGCTTTACCAGATTCTGATAGCCTTCATTCGTTTCGCAGAGCAGAATCAGATGATAGCTCTTTCCATCCAGCACAGCATCTTTGTCAAAACGGGTACGCTGTGCCACGTACACCTCGCACCCGATGATTGGTTTAATTCCGGCAGCATTTGCCGCTTTATAAAATGTTACTGCCGCATACAGGTTACCATGATCTGTCACGGCAACTGCTTTCTGTCCGAGTGCCTTCACCTGTTCCAGCATCTGCTCAATACGGCATGCCCCATCCAATAAGCTATATTCACTGTGGACATGCAGATGCACAAATGCATCATTCGTCATGGGCATCCCCCTTCCGATAAGTATCTGCGACTGCTGCAAGTCTGCGAAACCGATGATTGACACCCGAGCGTCCAAGGTGTACCAGTTCCCCCAGTTCCGAAAGACTCAGATGCGGATTTTCCATACGGAGCTGTGCCAACATCCGAAGCTCTGCCGGCAGATCCTTCATGCCGTCGTGCTGCACAATGACCTCAATATCCCTGCATTGCCGCTCCGATGCGGACACTACCTTGTCAATATTCGCCATATCACAGTTATTCATGCGATTGACACGGTTCTTGACCTCTTTGTCGATCTGCACATCGATCAGTTCAAGTGTGCAGCGCTGCGCTCCCATGAATGTCAGCAGATCACCGATCTCCTCGCTGACTTTTAGATATGCCGACCATGCATAGCGGCGTTTCGTTACATTCGGATGCACTCCCACACTATACAGAATGTCACAAAGATCATGGCAGAGTGTCTCTGTCGGGGCAGTAAATTCAAGATGATACTCCTTCTCCGGATCGGTCATCGTCCCACAGGTCAGAAACACACCACCTAAAAACATGCCGACACTGTTTGTCGGCAGATTGCGCATGTCAATGCGGCGTTCCTCATGGATGTGGAACATGCGGCGCACGGCTGTGACCGACTCCTCCCCCTGAATGCGGTAGATGTGCAGTATGCCGTCCTTCCGAGGCTTATCCTCCGTAATGAGAGGTACGGATGCACTGAATACGGTCTTCATCAGCACCGGAAATACGGCATGAAACACCTCGCTCTCACTTTTGAGACAGATCTCTGTCCGTGTCACTGTCCGCCCATAGAGCAGCATTCCATACAGACAGGCAAACCGCTTGTCATGGTCATTGATCGTACTCCGGATACACTCCCGTACCTGATCGGAAAAAGACATCACACACTCCTTTCCTTTGCAATGTCCCGATGCAGCTTGTGTACCCGGTAGCCCTTCTCACGAAGTGCATCCCCTACAAGCTCTGCAAATGTCACGCTCCTGTGCTTACCGCCTGTGCATCCGAATGCCACCACAAGCTGGCTTTTACCCTCTGCGATATACAGCGGCAGCAGAAAATCAAGCAGATCTGTGATCTTGTCAAGCAATCCTCTCGAATCCGGCGACTGCATCACATAGTCCTGTACACATGCTTCACAGCCGGTATGATTTTTCAGCTCCGGCACATAGAACGGATTTGGCAGACAGCGCACATCCACTACAAGATCAGACTCCGATGAAACCCCATATTTATACCCGAACGACATCACCTTCACCAGCATTGAATCTGTCGGTTTTTCGAGAAAAAGATCCCGAATTTCCTCACCGAGCTGGGCGTTGCGCAGATGGGTCGTTTCAATGTGATAGTCCTCATAGGCACGCAGCGGAAGCAGAAGCTGCCGCTCCATGCGTATCGCCTCCCGGAGCGAATTGGTCTTTTCATAGAGCGGATGCCGACGTCTTGTCTCCTTGTAGCGTTTGATGAGAACCTCATCTGATGCCTCGGTGAAGATGACCTTCACCTGTGACTGCATCCGCTGTTTGAGAACATGAAGCTCGGCATTGATCTCTGAAAACATATCGCCGGAACGGATATCAATGGCGATCGCTACCTTGCTCAGACTGCCGCCCGTATGTTCACAGATGTCCACAAATTTCGGGATCAGCAGCGGAGGCAGATTGTCGATACAGTAAAATCCGATATCCTCCATCACTCGCATGACTGTAGATTTTCCTGAACCCGACATCCCCGTGATAATGACAAGCTGCATTCTCTCTTCACACTCCTGTTACATTTCTCCAAGCAGCACAGGCTCCAGCTCCAGCCGGAATCCTGTCCGCTCTTCCACAATCCTTTGTACATCTCCACACAGCCGCAGTACATCCGCACAGACAGCCCCGCCGCAGTTCACCACAAAACCGGCATGCTTTTCACTCACCTGTGCGCCTCCGACCGTGTAACCCTTCAGACCGCATTCATCAATGAGTTTTGAGGCATAACTGCCCTCCGGACGCTTGAAGGTACTGCCGGCACTGGGTAAGTCAAGAGGCTGCTTTTCAGAACGTCGTTTCAGGAAATCCTGCATCCGGGCAGTAATATCTGCCCTGTCGTCCGGGTGCAGCGACATTGTGACGGACAGGATCACACCCGGATTGTCTGAAAATCTGCTGTGCCGGTAGGACAGTGCAAGCTCCTCAGACGGAAGGGTATGTACCTCGCCGTTTTCGTCCATATAGTCACAGGATGTCACGATCTGCGACATTTCATATCCATACGCCCCGGCATTCATATAGAGCGCACCGCCCACAGAACCGGGAATACCGGACAGCCCCTCCATGCCGGAAAGTCCCAATGTCTCAGCCTTCTTTGCAGCCGCCGCAAGCATAACGCCTGCACCGCAGACAAGGGCGTTGCCCTGCTGTACGATCTCAGGAAGTACGATGTGCAGGATCACACCCCTGTAGCCAGCATCTGCCGCAAGCACATTGCTTCCCCTGCCGAGTACAAAGTAGGGAAACTGCATTTTCCTGCATTCTTGCAGCAGTGCGGAAAGTCCCGATATGCTGTTTACCTCGACCCAGTAGTCTGCCTCTCCGCCAATGTGAAACGAGGTATGCTCCGACAGCTTTACATGCTCCTGCAATGTCATTCCGTGCAGCGCACATATCTTTTGCAGCCTTTCTCTCATCCGATCTCCTCCGTTAATCAGAATGCATCGTAGTCCTTGACGGTTTCCGTGGAATCCATGTCCATACCGAGCCGGTCAAGAAGTTCCGTTGCGGCGTTGTATCCCATCTTCTTCTGGCGGTTGTTCATGGCTGCGACTTCAAGAATGACCGCAAGGTTTCTGCCGGGCTTGACAGGGATCGTCAGCGACGGCACTTTCACGCCCAACAATGACATGTACTGCGTATCCACGCCCATCCGGTCATAAATTTTCTCCGGATTCCACAATTCCATCTCGACTACAAGGTCAATTTTCTCCGTTGCCTTGACTGCACCCATACCGAACAGACGACGTGCATTGATGATGCCGATGCCACGCAGTTCCATGAAGTGACGGATGTTGTCGGGGGATGAACCGACAAGGCTGATGTTGGACACCTTACGGATCTCGACTGCATCGTCCGCAACCAGACGATGTCCACGCTTGATCAGCTCAATGGCAGTCTCGCTCTTGCCGACACCACTCTCTCCTGTCAGGAACACGCCCTCACCGTAAATTTCCATCAGCACGCCGTGGCGTGTGATGCGGGGGGCAAGGTTCAGATTCAGATAGGCAATCAGTCCGGCAATAAAGTTGGACGTACTCTCCTTGCTCCGGAGCAGCGGCACTTCATACACTTGCGCAAGCTCAAGCATTTCCGAAAAATAGGGCAATTCTCTTGCAATGATGAGTGCCGGAAGCTTCTGGGAAAAGAGCAGTTCCAGACGTTCTCTCCGAGTCTTTTCGTCTATGGTTGACAAATAGGCAAATTCCATCTTTCCGATAATCTGGATGCGCTCCGGGTTGAAGTACTCATAAAACCCCATGAGCTGTAAGCCCGGACGGTTGACATCATTCTCATCGATCATGATGTCTGTCGGATCTTTGGGGGTAAAGATCACTTCAAGCTTGAATTCCTCAATCACTTTTTTCAGGGAAATCGTAAATTTTTCTGCCATTTTCTTTCACTCCTTCTCATTCTGCATCAGGGGTATCTTCCATGATCATATACTGCACAAAGCTGCTCTCCTCCAATGGTACACCAATGCCGTCCCATACAAGGATCGTAGGGTGTACCAGTGACAGGCTGCGGAGCAGATCGGTATTTTCCTGTGTCGCCCGGTTGACGGTCACAAGCAGCGATGCCGTCTCCACCTGATCGGACGCAGTCAGAACATCTGCCTGATTCCTCAGAGCATCCATGCCGTCGATCCCGATATAGAACACTCCATCCGGTGCAGCTGCCTGCATTGTCTCGATCACATTTACCAGTGCTGTATACCGATCGGGTGCCGTACATGCCGGATCAAGCTGTGTTTTCACACTCTCAGGAAATGTCGGAAACCGCAGCCCTTCGATCTCAAATGAGGTAAATCCTGCCTGCACCATCTCTGTCATCAATTCAGACAGATAGTCATGTGTCAGATCACTGAATGGCGACAGCCATTCCTTACCGTTGTCCCCGGCTGCATCCTTCCAGACGGCATCATTTCCCGTCAGTCGATAGGCAGCAAGGCTGTATTCCGCCGGATACACATTGTCCTCCAGCGCATTGACCACTGCTACCGGTTCGACACCCCTGTCAGATACTATCTCATAGATGTCCTCCAGCGGCATGACAGCTCTGACTGTGCTGCTCCTGTTGACATCCTCAAGCATGGTGGCATAATACAGATAGCCGCCTTCTGTCTTCAGCGGAAGAAATACATGCGTTGCATCCGCCGGCAGTACATCAAGGGCTGCCTGCAATGCTGTCTCATTTGTCAGTGATGTCACGGGTATCACATACCCTCGCAGCTCTGGTGCTTCCAGTGCAACAGATGGCATCGTCTCCATCGGTTCCGTGGTCATGAGGTCTGTTTCTGTGAGCATTGCCTCTTGTACAGTCTCTTCGGATGCACCGTTCTGCTCCCCGGTCGTCTCCATCTGCACGGGAGGCGTTGTTTCTTTTGCTTCGCCGGGCTTCCGGAGTATGTCTCTCTCCTGCAAAAACCGCAAAACCGGACCGCCTGCGCTATAGCCCACAAAACCCAAAACCCCCACAAGCAGCAGCGTCGTGATCACTGCACCTGTATTGCTCCGGAAGGTACGCAGGCGTTCAAACCGTGTCCGCTGACGGTAGATCCTGCGCCCTTTTGGTTTCAGTTTCATACGTTTTCTCCTGTTCTTTCTCTCTGTGTATTTTTCTCGTATTCTTATGCTGATGCTCCCCACACTCAGAACATCTGCTCTGTTCCTGTCTCACCCCCGATCGAAGCAGCCATGACCGAAACGGAATGCCGTCATAGCATCACTTCCGGTTTTATCGGATCGCAAAGATCGCCATAGAAAGCAGTCCGATGTAGACCATTACTGCCGGAAAGCCCCGGAATGCTGCCGGTACTTCGTCGTCATACAGCCGTTTCCGGACTGCCGACAACATCAGTGCCGCCAACAGGAATCCCATCCCCTGCTGCAAGCCGAACCACATTGCCCCCAATGGGTCATAATGCACAGCTGCCAATGTTTCTCCCTCTTGCAGGAATGCCGGCTCTGCCATCAGATACAGTGTACCCATGACGGCACAGTTGAATGCAGACAGATGCACATATTTTTTCAGCACTCCGAACCGCTTCCGGAATGCCGTGTACAACACCAGCAGTACCAACACATAAAGTAACGAAATCACTGCCGTGTACAAAAGCGGCAGCCCCAGACTCCAAGGATGCACCAGCATCACATCTAAATGCAGAAGTGACAGCAGTCCGCCGCTTACCAGACATGCCAACGTTGAAATCACTGCCATCAACACGGCAAGCACTGCTAAATTAGAGCGGTTCTTTGCTGCTGCCATCATGGTACTTGTGCCAAGCGCACGCACAAAAATCAGATTCGTTGTCAGCAGCGATATCATTGCAGAAATCAGCCACATTTTCAATCACCCTTCTTCGGGAAGATCACCCTGTGCAGTGCGCACAGAATGCCCAGTACGATAAATCCGCCCCACGGTGCAGAAAATCCCTGCATCAGCAGCGGCATATCCACAACGTGTCCCCAGATGCTCCCGTATGCAAGGATCTCCCGGATGCATCCCATCAGACATGCCGCCAGACAGAAGCCTGCAGTATGACTTACAAGGGAAATGAACATCTGCCCTTTTTTCTGACGGTAGAAATAAAGCTCCGAATGCAGCACAATGAAAGAATTCACCGACAGCAGCGGCAGGTACATCACTCCTGCCATGTCCATACTGCCCGGAATCAGCGTCTGTTCGAGAGCAGCATAGATAGACGGACTGAAGTATTCACACAGCAGTGATGTCGGGATAAAGACAACCGCCGCCGTCAGTGCATACAACACCACACGTACCGCATACACAAGTCGCCGTGGGTAGAATGACCCGATGAACACTGTCGTGATCGTGATGCATGAAAATGCCAACGACAGCAGCACTGCCTTCGGCAGAGTGTCACAGCAGACCACGATCGGTGCAATGACCATGCCCAGCGACAGAACGGCATTTCTCCGCAGAAATCCGTCAGTACTGTTACGTTTCATCTGCTTCCTCCGTTCCTGTAGTCAGTCTTTGCTCCCACATTGCAATTGCTCTCCAGAGCGGACAGGTCAGCATCACTGCCACGACCGGCGCATATTCCATCCGATACTGCCATATCAGAAAGCAGACCAGTATGCCTGTCACCAATGTGCCGAAATATCCTAAATATGTTCTGCATGGCATCACTGCCGCATCTGCTGCAAGAAACACCATCGAAAACAATACCATATTCCCTGCCAGCACCTGTACCACAGGCAATCCTGTCAACAGCATCCCGAAAGTCAGTCCTGTGCAGTAGCCGATCCATGCCCACAACGGAAGCTGTCTGCGTGCTGCAAGCACAATGAAACTGACAAGCAGCAACAGGATACAGCCCGTCCCCATAGGTGTACGCACTGCTCCGATGAGAAGGTCAAGTATTTCTGTCCGAAGGACACCAGTGCTGTTGAGCATACTGCTCAGAGAACCGGACAGCTCCACATCATTATGAAACAACGCAAAATGCGTCCCTGTGTCAGGGAATTGCAGCACCTCATTTTTCCAGCAGAGCAGCGCAAACAGATATCCCACTGCTGCCGGTGGAAAGAGATGATTTTTCCTCGTCCCGAACACATGCGTCCCCACTGCCACTGCAAAGATCGTACTCAACAGCACAACAGAATAAGGGATCGATGCCGGGAACATCATTGCTAATATCAGCGCATTTCCTACATTGGACAGGTCGATCATACGGTACGATCTTCCCCGAAGAAACAGACAGCTCATGTCTGTCAGGACGGCTGTCACTGCTGCCAGACCATAGATCGCTGCTGCCCGGATACCGTAAAAGCAGATGCCCACAATCACGACTGCCAACACCACAATCCAGTATTCCGGTCGGCGCAGCGGACGGTTACTTCTGTACTTCAATGCCCGTCACCTGTTTCAATCCCGCAATAGCTGTGCCCATATCCGGCTGTGAAAAGAGATAGCTCCCTGCGACCAGAATGTCTGCACCTGCACCGGCAGCAAGGGGGGCAGTTCCGGCATTGATACCGCCATCCACCTCGATGAGGATGTTTCGTTCTCCGATCAGGCTGCGCACCTCCTTGATTTTTTCTGTCGCCTCGGGCAGATAGCTCTGTCCGCCAAAACCCGGTTCGACCGACATCACCAGAATGCAGTCAATCTCATCCAAAAACGGCAGAATGGCTTTCGCCGGTGTGCGTGGCTTGATGGAAAGTCCTGCCTTGCAGCCGTAGTGATGAATGGTATTGATCGTATCAAAGGGAGACATACCGGATTCAATATGGAATGTGATCATATCTGCACCTGATTTTACAAAATCCCTGATATACAACGTCGGATTCTGTATCATCAGATGCACATCCATATAAAGATCTGTCATCCCTGAGATTGCTTTCAGCACCGGGAATCCGAAAGAAATATTCGGAACGAACATTCCGTCCATCACGTCGAAATGCAGCATATCCGCACCGGATTGCTCTATCTTATGCACCTCATCCTCCAGATGCAGCAGATCTGCACTGAGGATGGAAACCGAAATTTGTTTATCCAACTCTGCACCTCCATACACGATTTACCAATTCTATTATACCGTAAAAAAGCGCCGCCGTCAATAGCGTCATCAGAATTTTTACAAAATTGATACCGTTGCCCGTCACCGGTATGACTGTACATCTTCATGCATACTATGCAGTACAGGCATTTTCTTCAACAGGAGGGCTATTATGCGTCGGAATATTCTGAGAGACACGATTCTCCTCACTGTCAGTCAGATGCTGCTTGACGGACTGGCACTGGTGGTCAATGTGTTCCTGACAAACCGTCTTGGCACGGAAGCAATCGGCTTGCTGACACTCACTACGACCTTCTTCCGGCTTGCGGCAGTCACGGCAAACGGAAATGTTTTTCTGTGTGCAAGCCGGTTTCTGTCCGAGGAGCTTGGAAAAAAAGAACGCAATCCCGGAAAGGTGCTTGGCTGCTGCATGGGTGTGAGTATGACGCTGAGCGCAGTTGTCAGCGGTGGATTGCTTATGTTTGCGCCATGGTGCAGCGAAAAATTCCTGCAAAGCACTGAGCTTTCATCTTCCATCCGTATCATGGCGGTATCGCTGCCGCTGCTCACTGCTGCGGCATGTATGAAAGGCTGGTTCAATGCGTGCTGCAAGGCAGGACTGTGTGCGATCTCGGATGCGGTGGAATTTCTGGTGCGCACGCTGCTGATGACGGCGTTCATCATCTTCTGCAAACCGGAGACACATGCGGCACTTTGTGACATGACGGCGTTCGGTATCATTGCAGGGGCTGCGGCATCGCTCGTGTTCCTGCTTGTCATGCTGCCGGCGTGCCGTGCCGGAAAGACAGCAGCAAAGGCATCCATCAATCTTTTCCAGTATCTGAAAGCAGCAATCCCCGTCATGCTTGGTTCAGCACTTACCTCATCTCTAAGCTATGCCAACGATGCTCTCGTCCCCCTGACACTGCGGCAGGCAGGCAATTCCGCTGCGGAGGCATTCAGTCAGTTTGGTATCTTTGAAGCCATCATCATCCCGACATTATTCTTTCCGTCCACCATCCTCTGCTCCCTTGCAAGCATCCTTATGACGGAAACGGCACGGGAGAAGGCAGGCGGCGGCTTTGTCCGCATCACAGCACTCACAGAAAAGACTGTAAGACAGACCATCGTCTTTTCTGTCTTTGTCACCATGATTCTGATGCTGTTCGGTAAGGAGCTTGGAGTGCTGCTCGGCGGCGGTGAAATTGCAGGCAGAATGATACGGCTGCTTGCTCCGGTCGTTCCTTTCATCTATCTGGAGATCGTACTTGAAAGCATCATCAAGGGACTGGGGGCACAGGCATTTTCCTCTTTCAACTATCTGTTTGAGTACATCATCCGCATCTCCTTCGTTCTGATTTTCATTCCGTTGTTTGGCTTCTACGGTATCGTACTGTCGTATTATGCAAGCAACATCTGCGGCAACATCAGCCGCTTGGTGGTCGTCATCCGGAAAACGGGAATGTGTCCCGAACCGGTACGGCTGCTGGGAATACCGCTGTTCTCTGCGGTCTTTGCAGTGCAGGTGGCATCGTCCGGTTTCGCACTGCTCCATGCAGCTCCGGGCGGGTCGGTATTCTCCATGCTTCTGTTTACACTCCTGAGCGGATGTGTCTACCTTTCTATGCAGCGGATGCTGTTTCGAATGTACGGGGTCATTCATGCGGGAGAACCAACACTTTATCGGCAGGATGCGTAATTTGTCTTTCCTGAACAGACTTTGTCTGTCGGAAGAAAAAGGAGTGGTATGTGATCTTTTTCTCTCTTGCTGTCTGAATTATGTTTAGGAGTAAAACATATCATGCCTATTGACAAATAATACGGAATATGATACAATATAAAAAAGCAATCAGATGGGATATATACAAGTGATATATCATACCAATTCTCTTTGCTCTATTGACTTTGTCAATAGTTATGTTACATATAATCTTCCATCACCCTGCCCCAATGGAATGATAGGAAAACGCCTGTTTCACAGGCTATGATTGGCTGTGCCAATCAACACCTCATGCGATGCTTTACGCCGTCTGCGGCGTAAAGCTCAATATGGATCATGTTGAAAAGGAATTGTACAGCTGCTCGATCTGCTATTACGATGTGAGATCGTGCAGCCAACAGAAAGGACAAAATATGAATAAGAACACGATACAGGCTGCCTCCATTATTTCCCGATTCGCTGCTGTTTGTTGTATGCTGGGAATGCTGATTCAAGGCAGTATTGCTGAAATGACAGCTTATGCTGATGACGGAGATAATGATAAAATAAGAGTAGGCTTTTTTGAGTTTTCGGGTTACCACGAGATAGATGATGACGGAACAAGAACCGGTTATGGCTATGAATTCTTCCAGAAAATCAGCATTCTGGATGACTGGACGTTTGAATATATCGGATATGACAGATCCTATTCAGATAACCTTGAAATGCTCTTGAACGGAGAACTGGATATTGTAACATCGGTTTCTAAAACACCAGAACGTGAGAAAATGTTTCTGTTTTCTGAAGAGCCTATTGGTACAAATTCAACGATCTTCACGGTCAAAGAAGGAAATGTTGACGTTATTGCAGGAGATTATTCTACCTATAACGGTCTGAAAGTCGGAATGCTGAAAAATAATTCCAAAAACGAGAATTTTGATAATTTTGCAAACAGTCATGATTTTAGTTATACTCCTGTCTATTATGCAACAGAGGATGAGTTGACGCATGCATTGCATGAAGATGAGGTAGATGGTATCGTTTCCGGAAGTCTGCGCAGGCTGAATCAAGAATGGCTGATAGAATCCATGAATGAATCGGATTATTATGTTGTTGTAAACAAGGATAATCCACAACTGATGGAACGGATCAATTCTGCCATTCATGAACTGGATCTGAATGAATCTGATTGGAGAAGTGTCCTGCACCAGAAATATTATTCAACAGATTCCGGCGGTGCAGTGATGTTGGATGCGGAAGAACGTATCTATCTTGAAGAACTTTTCTCTTCCGGAAGAAAGCTTCAGGTATTGATGAATCCCGATCGAAATCCGTATTCGTATTTTGAAAATGGTGAGGCGAAAGGGATCGTAGCAGAGGTTTTCCGATATATTGCGGACAGAGAGGGGATCCCTTACGAATTCATTCAGATTTCGACCCGTGACGAATACTACGATATACGTGAAAAGGGCGAAGCAGATATTGTATTGGACTACACATCCTCTAATTCATTGGCAGAAGATGAGGGCTACAAACTCACTCGTGACTATATGCAGGGTAATATCGCATTACTGACCCCTAAAAACAGTGTTGATATTCAAAAGGTCACAACCGTCAAACGTTCAGATTTCCTGACTACCAATATCACGGATATTTACTCGACAGATAATATCATTTTCTATGACAGCATAGCAGAGTGCATAAATGCTGTTGATCATGAAGAGGCTGACGGCTTATTGATTCTGGCTTACCGGGCAGAAAAAATAATTCAGAATGATGTGAAAAACAGATATTCCTATACTCTTGTCGGCGATATTACAATACCTTTTGCGATCGGTGTCAAAAGCAACAAGAATCACGAACTGATTTCCATTTTAAACAAAGAATTATCCACAATGAGCGATACGAATCTCTCCAATATTATCCTGAAAGAATCAGGACTGCATAATGAGAATAACAATGATAGTCTTATTGCAATGCTGTATGCAAATCCAGTATATGGCATGGTAATGGTACTATTTGTTTCACTGTTTGCCATTATCTGTGTCATTTTGCTGATCCGCACACATTCACAGAAGATATTAAAACTGAAAATCCAAGAGGTCAGCCAAAAATATGAAACAAAGGAAAAGGAACTCTCCAAAGCATTGGCAATGGCAGATCAGGCAAGCCGTGCAAAAACCACGTTCCTGAACAATATGTCGCATGATATCCGCACACCTATGAATGCGATCATCGGATTTACTTCACTGGCAGCCACACATCTGGATAACAAGGAAAAGGCACAGGACTATCTTTCTAAAATCGCACAATCTTCTAATCATTTGCTCTCGTTGATCAACGATGTACTCGACATGAGCCGCATTGAGTCAGGAAATGTGGTAATTGAAGAAAAACCGGAAAATCTTTCTGAAATACTGCAAGGGTTGCGAAATATCATTCAGACTGATGTTCATGCAAAACATCTTGAACTCCACATTGATACCATTGATGTTACAAACGAAAACATATTCTGTGACAAACTACGCTTAAATCAGATCTTGCTGAATCTGCTTTCCAACTCCATTAAATTTACAAATCCGGGTGGTACAATTTCACTTAAAGTCACACAAAAACCGGCAAAGGATGAAAAGTGCAGGAATTATGAATTTATTGTCAAAGACACCGGTATCGGTATGAGCCATGAATTTATTCAAACTATTTTTGAACCGTTTACTCGTGAACGCACTTCTACTGTGAGTGGTATTCAAGGTACGGGGTTGGGGATGTCCATCACCAAAAATATCGTGGATATGATGAACGGCACAATTGAGGTAAACAGCGAGCCCGGAAAGGGAACAGAATTTATTATAAACCTGAATTTCCGGATACAAGGAAAGCCTTACGTACCGTCTGTTATCAAGGAATTAGAGGGTGTGCGTGGTCTTGTTGTAGATGATGATGTGGTAAGCTGTCAGAGTGTTACAAAAATGCTCCGACAGATCGGTATGCGCTCAGAGTGGACAATGTACGGAAAAGAAGCTGTTGTCCGGACACAAGAGGCATATGACATCGGTGATCCCTATATGTTGTATATTATTGACTGGTCTATGCCGGATATGAATGGTATCGAAACGGTAAGACAGATCCGGAGAGTGGTCGGGGATGATGCACCTATCATTCTTTTCTCAGCATATGATTGGACAGATATAGAGGATGAAGCAAGAAATGCCGGAGTAACAGATTTCATAAGTAAACCTCTTTTTGTAAGCGATCTTCATTATGCGCTTGACAGGGCAATTGGCAAAAAAGAGGATACTGTTCAAAAAGAACCTGATAATATGAAATTTGACGGACAGACAGTTCTGCTTGCTGAAGATAATGAATTGAATCGTGAGATCGCAGTTGAAATACTCAGCAATATGGGTGTGAACGTTGAAACCGCAGAAAACGGCAAAGAAGCTGTCAAAATGCTTTGTGCATCTCAGCCGGATCAATATAAGGTGATACTCATGGATGTGCAAATGCCGGTTATGGATGGCTATCAGGCAACAAAGGAGATTCGTGCATTGAAAGACCCCAAACTCGCTACGATCCCCATAGTAGCCATGACAGCAAACGCATTTGAGGAGGACAGACAAATCGCTATTGATGCAGGAATGAATGATCACCTTGCAAAACCATTCAAGATTGAACAGCTTTATGGTATTTTGAAGAGGTATCTGTGATGTTCTGCTCTTTTAGTCAGAAGGATATTCTTTTGAAGAAGTAATGTCCGGGAGCGGACAAATCAAGGACATTGTGGTATAATAAAAGGGAAGAAGCAGATGCTTTTCTCGCTCTCTTGAAACGCTTAGGGCTGTCCTTGAGCTTTTTGCTTATGTCTGCAATTGTTTCCATTTAGTTGTTTTCAATTTCAGACTTCATTTTCCAAACCGTGAGTTTCCTCTTGGTTTTGTCGATTTTTTGTAATGTTCTTGTCTGGACGCTCCCATTCAAATTCAGAAGGTCGACTTTTTCAGGAAAGTGGTGTATAATCAATTATGGGTGAAGTATTTGATTTGCTCTAATAAATCGGAATTTATGTTAATTTCCATTAAGAAAGTTGAAAAAATTTGCATTAAACGGCTGACTTATAGTGAGGTTTACAATGAAAAAGCACTCAATTTTTTTAGTAATTTCTATCTCAGCTTTTCTGCTGACATTTATTGCCCCTATATTTCTTGGCATTTTTTCTAAAAACGTCGATGACGTTCTTATGTGGAAGTGTTTGGGCTTATTCTCAGTTATTTCGATAGTTAGTTTTTTGATTTGGATAGCTTTGTTGATTATTACTAAAGCCAAAACAACTGAGATAATATTTAAAAGCAGCCACCAAAAGCTCATAAGTTTTATAGCTATTGTTATAATATTTATATTTGTTTTAATATTTCTTAATTTCCTATAAATTCTGATTTATCTAAATAGCTTTGTAATATAGCACTGAACATTTTTGTTCGGTGCTATTTTTCCCCGGTCAAAAGTAAGCGCCATCCAATCCCGTGGGTAAAAAAATAGAGCCGAGGTTATACTCGGCTCAAAAGGTATGAGGTAATCTG
>CANRJB010000023.1 GCA_947630845.1 uncultured Clostridia bacterium | reverse complement strand
TAGACATAGTACATATAGTCAGCATAGCTAAGTTTGCTGTTGTCAGTCTTAGCTGGATCAAGTATCATATCAACAGCATCCTGTGGCAGATAGCCGTCGTTTTCTGCATTATTTTGCCAATCTCTAAGATCTTTAATTGTTGGAGAATCGGATTTGAAATTATATTTCTTGTTTATATTTTCAATCATTTCATTAGTGATTTCCAACGGATCAAGTGTATCCACCGTCCAAGCCATCGAACCCGAAGCATCAAGTATCGTCGCCACGTCCACAGGGTTCTCGCCGACATACCACGACTCTAAATTCACATCAAACGTTCTGCCTGTCCCGTCATTAACTTCTGTCGCCGTCTTATTCGTGTGTAAGCCGTATCCGGTGTTGTAAATGTCCTTGTCCGTATCCTGTTCAAGCTTGGAAAATCCGGTAGATCTGCCGTTTTTGCCCGTTTCCACAGCAGCCACATCTCTCGTAACCATATTCATAAATGCATCAAAACCAACGGCAGACATAAGCAATGCTGCCGCTGACACTCCAGCAATCAATCTTCTTATCGAATTTTTCATTATATGCACGCTCCTTCAAAACGTAATCACAGATTTTCACTCTAAATTACTGAAAAAGTTGCACTTTATTTCGTGAATGGGGTACAATAGTGTTATACCCATGCAATGCAATATACTTTTCGTGAATCAGGTGCTTTCCGCTATTTCGCAAAAGAGAGAATTTTGAGAAAATTTACGGAAAATTAAACCAAGCAGAATTACCTTTTTATATAATTATAGCACGCAATCTTCAACTTGTCAAGAGGATTTTCAAAAAAATCACAATTATTATGCAAATTGCTTTGTTGAATTTTGTACAAATTATACAAGGAGGATTATTATGCTAAGATTAAACGCTTATCATCGAAAAGATGGTCGCTGGGAGGGCAGGATTCCGCAGGGAAAGACGGCGGACGGTAATCGGAAATTCCGGTACATACTCGCCCGAACTAAAGAGGAGGTTCTACGAAAAATGGAGGAAATTTGCCTGAATAGCCGTCCGTCCGGAATCTGCTGCAAGACACTTCGCACCATTTTTGAGGAATGGTTCAGCTCAGCAAAACACCGCATCAAGGAGTCCACTGCCGCAAACTATACCATGAAAGCGGATAAACATATTATGCCTGTTTTCGGAGAAAAGCCGATAAGCGACATTACACAGGACGATGTCTATGCTTTCATTGCTGACAAGCAGAAATCTGGATTATCTGAGCGATATATCGCTGATATTGTGGTTCTAATGAAGAGTATTTTCAAATTTTCTGCCACTTCTTACCATATTTTCAATCCGCTTGACGGGCTACGTATGCCCAAGAGGAAAAATGCGGAGATTCAACTCCTTGATACAGAGGAACAGGAACGTTTACAGGCATATATTTCCAATAATTGGAATCATGGAACGCTTGGAACCGCCCTCTCTATCTCAACGGGTATTCGCATTGGAGAACTGTGCGCTCTGCAATGGAGAGATATAGACCTTGAAAAACGGATTTTGACCGTCAGGAAAACGATGCAGCGTATCCAAGCACCCACGGATATAGCACGAACCAAACTCATCATAACCGACCCGAAAAGCGAATCTTCACGCAGAAAGATTCCGATTCCAGACTGTATGATGAGTTTTTTGCTGAAATTCAAAGGAAAATCCGATGATTATGTGCTGACGGGTACGGATAAACCTGTAGAACCAAGAACGATGCAATATCGTTTTAGCAAAATATTAAAAAACGCAAATTTACCGTCAGTGCATTTTCACGCTTTACGGCATATTTTCGCATCGACCTGCATCCGGCTTGGCTTTGATGTCAAATCATTGAGTGAGCTTCTGGGACATAGCTCCGTGGAAATCACGCTGAATCGCTATGTTCACTCCTCATTTGAGCAGAAACAGGCGTATATGAAACAGATTGCTTTCCATTTCTAAAATATTTCGGCAGCTTGAAAATTGAATAGATATGGCAACACATCTCAAAATTCTCTCTTTTGCGAAATATGCGAGTTCAGTTTTGCTATAGTACATTTTACTCAATTTAAGAGTGCAATGCAATAGCTATAACCACCAGATAATTTGCTTATTTTCGGATACATCTCTACAAGAATGTGATCTGCTTTATAAAATGTTGTATCTTAAAAACGTAAAATGACCGTCAGAGGCTTGACATCCAATTATTGAGTATGGTATACTATACATGAGAGGTGATCGTCTTGAAAGAGCTGAAACTGCGCTTGCGTGAATTGCGGGAAGAGTCAAAGAGAAATCAGGAAGAAATGGCTAAAATCATAGGATGTTCTCAGCAGACATACTCACGCTATGAGCTGCACACGACCGAAATTCCCCTGAAGAAGCTGATTTTTCTTGCTGAATTCTATCATACCAGTACGGACTATCTGCTCGGCATCACCGAGCAGCGTGAACCTTACCCCGATAACGTAAAATGACCGTCAGGACATAGCAAAGCCCATGAAGCTGTAGTAACTTCATGGGCTTATTGATACTTAATGGTTCAGCAGCCTCGGCAGCCATGCCAAACGGATAGTAACGCTCCATGACATAGCTGAAAGCCCCATGAACGGATTTGACGAGGACTCTCTTCATGCTCCTGCGCCCTCTTATCTACTTAATTACCATTCTTCAACTTCAACATTGATCTCATAATAGCCCTTGCAGCGTTTACTGTCGAGAAGTGCTATTATTCTTTTCACGCTGTCGAACCATTCATCAGAAACCATGTCTGTGAGCATTATATATCCTATACACTCATAGAATTTCAAAGAAGAATCAAGATGAACATACTTCTTGATCAGATGTGGGACAGCTCTGTTATTACCACTTTTCGCTGCCTCAATAATTTCTTTTGCCTGCTCCGGAGATAACGGAGCCTCATAATAAGAGTAGCAGTTGTATTCGCCTTTGTCATAAGCTTCCAGATCCTTCAGATAGACGATAGGAAACTCTGTTTGATTGCAGATGCCCACAGCTATCCGCAGTGTTCCATTATTTATCGTCCAGACCACATATTCGTTATGAGAGATCATTTCACTATCACTTTCCTTCCTCATTCAAAATACCCTTGATTCCCTTCACATTTTTCTCAAGCTCCTGAAGATTGACTGTACCGGTATCTTTGGAAAGTCCCTCCGCATACCGCATCTGTGCCACATTCCCCAGTTTGTCCCGTTCGGCAAAAATGCCTGCAACGGGTCAATTATGACCAGTCGGGCATCAGAGCCTTCGATTGCCTCGATCAGTTCCTCCCGTGTCAGCGTCATATGCCCCTCCAGTTCATTGTTGAAGAATAACTTCGTTCTATCACCTCCGGCATTATGAAACTTGGGAATGCAACGCCTCCTTTGACATAGAACTGATGTATGCTCTAAATATAGTTTACCATATTTTTGTATCAAATTCAATACTAAATCTAAATTTTCTGAAAAAAGGTTCTCTGTATTGCACTGAATTATGTAATGCCGTTTCCGGAATAAATTTCACAAAAAGAGGTAATACTATCCTCAGAAAGTGAGGCGATTTCATGTTCAGACATGAGAAACAACTATTTCACCCTGTAGCAGTAGAACGTCCGGATCCACAGTATGCTGCGCTGTTGCAGGAGCAACTCGGCGGAGGAAACGGTGAGCTGAAAGCGGCAATGCAGTATATGGCACAGAGTTTCCGCATCAAAGATCCGGAGATCAAAGATCTGTTTCTGGATATTGCCGCTGAGGAACTCGGGCATATGGAGATGGTCGCACAGACCATCAATCTGCTCAACGGTCACGATCTCGATGCGAATGCTGTGCCAAGCGGCGAGATTCAGAGTCATGTGCTGCTCGGTCTGAGTCCGGGACTCATCAACGCATCAGGGTATTCATGGACGGCAGATTATGTGACAGTCACCGGCGATCTCTGCGCCGACCTGCTGTCCAATATCGCTTCAGAGCAGCGTGCGAAGGTAGTCTATGAATATCTGTACCGACAAATCGACGATAAGAAGGTCAAGGAAACGATCGACTTTCTCCTGAACCGTGAAGAAGCGCACAATGCGATGTTTCAGAAGGCGTTCAATAAGGTGCAGCGTACCGGGTCTAATCGGGATCTTGGTACAACAAAGGCTGCAAAGATGTATTTCAGTATGTCCGAGCCGTCACCGACAGATACGCCATTTCCTTCGGCACCGGTCAAACCGCCGTCATTTGAATAACCGTCAGCAGCGCCAGAGCATCTTTGGCGCTGTTTTACTTTATTTAGAATATTTTACTTGAATTCGTACAAAAACTATGCTATAATGGAAGTAAGTAACAAACGTACCAAATCAGGAGGCTTTCATGCTTGTCATCTACGCAGAAAAAGGCAGTCTTGCCAAAACGATCGCAGCCGTGCTTCATGCCGGACAGCGTATCCCGCTGAAAGGTGAACCAACGGTCGGTTATTACCAATTTCAATATCACGGTGAGGATGCCGTACTTTGCCACGGTATCGGGCATTTGATGCAGCTTGTCCCGGCAAAAAGCTACGATGCGAAATATGCGAAATGGGATCTGTCCGTATTTCCGTGCATTCCGCAGCAGTTCAAACTGGCGGCAAAATCGGAGACTATTGCCTGCGCAAGGCTTGTGCGGTCGTTTCTGAAACAGGCAGATTGGGTCATCAATGCGACTGATCCCGACCGTGAGGGTGAACTGATTTTTTCCTATGTGTATCAGGCTTGTGGCTGTCATGCGCCGGTCATGCGTGTCTGGATCGAAGACCTGACGGATGCCAAAATTCAGAAAGCCTTTGCCAATCTGATCGCACCTGATCAGCCGATCTCTCCACAGAATCCCGGCACACCGAATGACCTGCAAGCGGCTGGGCGTGCGAGAGATATTGCGGACTGGCTTATCGGCAACAATCTGACGGTTGCGGCTACCAAGAAATTCGGTGGCTATGAGGAATTACTGTCCGTAGGCAGAGTGCAGACACCCACACTGGCGCTGGTTGTGGCACGTGAAAAAGCAATCCGAAGTTTTGTAAAAGCACCGTTCTGGCGGCTTATCGGAAATTTTACAACGCCGGACGGCGAGCATTTTGAAGCGGAATATGCCGATGGAAAATTTGACAAGCAGGAGGATGCACAAAAGCTGCTTGTTCAATGCGGCAATTATCCGGGAATCGTCAAGGAATTGGAGATAAAACGCCGTACACAGATCGCACCCTTGCTCTATAATGCGACACAATTGCAGATCGCTGCAAACAAGAAATTCGGCTGGAATGCAGACAAAACTTCAAAAGTCATGCAAAGCCTCTATGAGAAAAAGCATATGACTTATCCCCGCACCTCGTCCGAGCATCTGACCGCTGCAATGATGCCCGAAACGGCACAGACCATTGCGAAACTTCTGCAAATGCCGGAATATCAGACTTTATCCATTCCTCGGAATCAATGGCAGAAATTCACCCGGCGGCATTTTGATGACAGCAAGGTCGGTTCACATCCGGCAATCATCCCGACAGTCAATGTCCCGGCGAACCTGAACGAGCTTTCATCGGACGAGAAAATGCTCTATGATCTGCTTGCAAAGTCGCTCATCCGCATCATTTATCCGAAAGCGGTTTTGGACGACACGACCGTGCTGATTGATGTGAATCAGGTGAAATTCAAGGCATCCGGCACGGTAGTGGTGTCTCCCGGATGGTATGCGGTGGACGGCAGAAAAATGCAGAAGCAACCGCTTCCTGCGATGCAAAAAGGCGATGCATTGCAGGGTGAATATTACCTGAAAGAAGGCGAAACCGAGCCGCCGAAACGCTACACAGAAGCCGATCTGCTTGCAGCAATGGAGCTTGCCGGACAGAACATCGAGGACGAGGAAATCCGCACGCTCATGAAACTACAGAAAAAGGGACTCGGCACAGATGCGACCCGTGCGCCGATTTTGAAAGGCTTATTTGACCGCCATTATCTGGAGCGCAAGGGCAAGACGATCTTCCCGACCGAAAAGGGAATGTTCCTGATCGATGCACTTCCGGTGGATGCAATCAAGTCTGCCGATATGACCGGAAACTGGGAAATGCGGCTGAATAACATTGCACTTGGCAGGGAGAATCCGACGCAGTTTATTGCCGATATATCACAGACCACACGGGAGTGGTTTGCGGCGGTCGCAAGTGCACCGGAACAGCATTTCGGCACGGCTGCACAGTTGGAATTATCCTGCCCGAATTGCGGAAAACCACTCACCCAGCTCTCGACTGTCTGCAAGTGCAGTGCATATTCCAAGGACGGGAGCGCCTGCCATTTTCATATGCGTACATATATCTGTGGGCAGCGGCTTAACGATGATGTCATTCAGATGCTTCTGAATAAAGGGCGTTCCGGATTCATCAAGGGATTCAAGTCAAAGTCCGGCAAGAAATTCAATGCTTATCTTGTGCTGAACCGTGAAAATGGTGAGATCACATTTGATTTTACAACAGATGCCGAAAAGAAACTGCAATGTCCGTTCTGCCATAGTTCTATGGAGAAAAGCCGTTACAGCTATCTTTGTACAAATTCAGAATGTGGTTTCAAAGCCCCTGCCGAAATCTGCAAAAAGCGACTGACTGCCGCACAAATCACTGCCCTGCTCACCAAGGGGCGCACAGGCATCATCAAAGGATTCAGATCCAAAGCGGGCAAGCCATTTTCAGCGGCACTGTATCTCGACCGGAGCGACAGAACAGTGAAGTTTGATTTTCAGAAAACTACATAGCAGAAGGAAAGCATATGAAGATCCACGAGATCAGGGATAAAATAAAGTACAAGATTATGAAATCAAAAATGCCCTTGAAATTTGATCAAGGGCATTTAATGAAATAGTGTTTATCCATATTTGACTCTTTGTATTATTGAAAATTGACACTCCTTATCATTTTATTATGCTTATATCACGTCATTCGGATGATGAGAATTTAGTATTATTTCTTTGACGGAAGTGTGATCAGTTCAATGACTGCACGCAGAATGTCCAGACCATCGCTCTGTGTTATCTCACCATCAAGGTCAACATCCGCATTGATAAGCCCCTGCGCATCTATCTCTTCACCGATCATCAAGTACTTGTTCAGCAGTATCATATCCACCATCTGTACTTTGCCGTCTCCATCAACATCACCATAAACAACTTCTTCGGTGCTGTTTGTTTCAGAAGCTTCAGGCTGTGTTTCAGTGGAGGATGTATCTTCAGTGGCAGCAGTCTCCATCGTGGACGGCTCTGTCGGATCGGTCGGTTCTGTTGTATCGGGAGATGTTACAGTGCTGATTTCAGGGGTCTTCACCTGTGCATCGCCGTCAACCTCCTTGAAACCAAGAGCTTCATAGCTGCTTCCCTCTTTCAGGACAGCAAAACCATGCACATTCGGAGAACCGTCAGCATCTCTCCACTCAGTGTGGAAGTCTGAACCCATCGCCGGTGCAGTTGTGCTGATAAAGTCATCCTTAGTCAACTCTATAGTAGTTCCGAGCTTGGAACCATTCTCCATAGTCTCCTGTTCTGCATAGAAATACTTGCTGTTGTAGTAGATGGAGGTTTTCATGCTGCCGACAAATTTGTCATTTGCTACCTTGATGCCTGCTGCATTGCCGACATCGGAAACGATGCTGGTATCCGTGAAACTCAGCATATTCTCAAAGGTTGCAGTCGGGGAGTTGCGATAGATGCTGAAATTCGGTTTGCCGTTACCGCCGACACTGTTGTTGAAAGAAGTACAGTTCTTCATATCGCCGAATTCAGGGTTATTGTTGTCGGTATAGCCACAGTTCAGGTTCTCAAAGGCAAGACAGTTCTCCACAATATGACGTGTACCGATGCCGCCGCCGCCGAGCTTGAAGCCGTTGCCGTCGCAGTCGCCGTAGCCCTCACCGAATTCTGTAAAACCGTTACGGAAGGCGATGCAGTTCTTGATGGTAACAACGCCGATCGGTCCGGTTTCTTCCTTTGCATAGAGATCCCAACCATCATCGGAATTGTTGTAGGAAATACAGCCGTCAAAGACATTGCCCTCACCGCAGGTCAGCTTTGCAGCAAAGCCATCGGCATTTTCCATGGTTTTATCATCGCAGTTATTCTTGGATGTGCAGTTTTTGATAATGTTATTGGAGGGCCACTTGTCGATGGTTGTCTGTTCGGAAGTCGCATAACGTGAGATCTGTAGACCGGTATCCTGATTGTCATTGAATACCATCATTTCAATGATATTGTTGTTGCCGGAGAGCAGCATACCGTTGTCACCTGCCTTGGTGATCTCAAAGCCATAAAAATGCCAGTAATCACCATACAGCACAACACCTCTGTTGCTGTCAGACGTTCCCTGCTCCGTGAAGTCAAAGACAACATCCGCACCCGGATAGGCAGAAATCGTCTTATATTTTCCAGCCTCGCCGGAGTTACCCTTGTCAATGACAATGGTTTCCTTGCAGTTGTAAGTCCCTTCAAGCAGATAGATGATACCGCCTGCCGGAACCTTTGCAATGGCAGAAAGCACATCTGTCGGGTCGTCAGCGGTCTTACCGGAACCCTTGCCATCGGGTGAGGCAAAGATGATGTTCTCACCGGAAACAGGCGGTACAACCGGGTTAGTCGGCTGTATGGGGTCAGTCTCTGAAGGCTGTACAGGATCAGTCTCAGAAGGCTGTGACTCAACTGTTTCACTTTCCACAGGCGTTGTCGGTTCCGTTGTATCCGTACTGTCGGTGAAGCCGCTGCCGATGGCAATGATGCTGTCGTCATACTTCACGATGGCATCTTTCAGAGCCTGATTCACTGCATAACTCTCATCGTCCTCAGCAGTAAATGTCCACTGCAAGTCACCGCCCTGTACACGTCCTGCGCCTGCCTTTACCTTTGCCGGAACGTCCTCTGCCTTGTCGGGGGTATAGGCATACATCAGGCTGGTGTTGGTATCAAAGTTATTATAAGCCGTACCGCCCTGCTTGGTCTTGACGGAATCCGGCACTTTTTCATCCTTGGAAGATGCTTCATAAACATCAAATTCAGCATTGTCCTGCTGATAGGTGACAACACCCTTGCCGCCCTCAATTACATTACCGAACGACTTGATGATACCGCCGTCCTCACCAGAGAATGTTCCTTCCCCTTCGGCAATATCTGAACCCTGCATGGAGGAGAGCATAGGGTACTTGCAGTTACGGAAATAGTTGTTCTCGGAGAAGCAGGAGCTGCCCATAGTGACACCAATACCATACTTGGCATTGCCATCGAAATAATTGTTATAGCTGTGTACGGTGCATGTCCGGATTCTCGGATGACGGGAATCGGAATGGTCATACCAGTTGTGGTGATAGGTGATGTAGTTTTCTGTGGATTCAGACTTCATGCCTTGCAGATTGCACTTGCCATTGTCCCAGAAATGGTTATAGGAATGTGTAATGTAGGAAGAAGTCTTAGTATCCAGCGCACCGTCGCCCTTGACCTGATCGGCATCGGATCCTGCATCGCCATAGAACATGTCGCAGTTATGAACCCAGATATGGTCGTTGCCCTGCTGCAGACCGACATTGTCACCTTCACTGGAGTTGCAGTTCATAAAGCCAAGATTACGCACCTCAACATTGGAGGAATTCTTGATGACCAGACCGAAGCCGTTGAAAGTTGTATCCTTGCCGATACCCTCAATGGTCAGTCCGCAAGCAGCGGCATCAACGAGCAGATCACCCTTGGGCATATCACCCGGATCGGTAATATTGCCAATGAAACGAATGCAGACAGGTCCGCATTTTTCATTGCTTTTGAGCCCTGTGATGATATTCTGCACACCGGTAAGCTCTGCTGCATTGCCCTTCTTGTCAGGCAAAGTGACTTTGACAGAATCCTTATTATCTTCAGTGACATAGATCACAGTAGCATCTGCCTTCAATGTACCGTCCTCATTGTAAGCACCGGAGGAAGTACCGTTGACAAAACCAAAACCGGAGCGGTCATGTGCTGTGACATCAACCTTGACTTCAGCAGCCTTGGCAGTATCCTCCTTGCCGCCGATGACAGGTACGATTTTCAGAGTATGACTGCCGGCTTTCAGACCTACGGCATCCACACGGAAGCAGGTTGCATACTGCCGTACAAGCATAGTGTCAAGCTGTGTACCATCAGCATAGACATTGTAGCCGGTCGCACCGGTCACAGCAGACCACTCGGCATAAGCCCCCTCAAACGTACCAGAGGAAGCGGTCACGGTGACGGCATCGGTGCTGTCCTTGACGGCAATGACAGAACCATCAGCAGATTTCACATACACTGCAAATGCTGCCGTTGCAGACAGGGAGGATACAACGGTAGCTGCTGCCAGAAAAACAGCAAGTGTTTTCTTCATTGCTTGCATCTTCATAGAGATGAAAAGCCCCTTTCTATAATAATATGTTTACATTATAGCAGAAAAAAAAACAAAATACAATTGGTAATTTTGACAAATAATAACATCTTGTTTTAGATATACTAACCAAGAATGTATTGGTTTGTTTTTTTAATTAACTAAAAATATAGTTAAAAATTTACCATTGTTTTTTCATAAGCAATATCCGGATTATACAAAGAAGCCTGTTTGCAATTGGATAATACATACAAAACTACCAAATTCACTTGACAACTGCACAGAAACATGCTAAAATGAAAAAAAGCCCTGAAAGGGTAAGGAGGTTATTGATTATGAAAACATATGTATGTCCTGTATGCGGCTATGTACATGAGGGAGATGCGCCGCCGGATGAATGCCCGGTATGCCATGTCTCTGGCGATAAATTCATCGTCAAGGATGAAGGCAACAAGTTGGTGTTTGCCTGCGAACATGAGGTCGGTGTGGCTAAGGCTGTGACAGATCAGGAGATCCTTGATGGTCTGCGTTCCAATTTCTCCGGTGAATGTACCGAAGTCGGCATGTATCTTGCAATGGCAAGAGTTGCTCATCGTGAAGGGTATCCGGAGATCGGTCTGTACTGGGAGAAGGCTGCGTATGAGGAAGCAGAGCATGCAGCAAAATTTGCAGAGCTGCTCGGTGAAGTCGTTTCCCCTTCCACAAAGGAGAATCTTGAGAAGCGTGTTACTGCGGAACATGGTGCGACCGAAGGTAAGCTCAAGCTCGCAAAGCGTGCCAAGGAGCTGAACCTCGATGCCATCCATGATACTGTTCACGAAATGGCAAGAGATGAAGCACGTCACGGTAAGGCTTTTGAAGGACTGCTGAAACGTTACTTCAACGAATAAAAGTAAGGAACAGGCTGGAACGCCTGTTCCTTTTCTTTGTCAATTTGCATGTTTTTTTGTACAGAATTTATGCATTCCTACAAAAAACTTTTAAGATTCCAAAAAAAGTGTCAATTTTTGTCCTCTCAAAGTGTCTTATATAATAGAGCCGCCTATGTGCGGTCAGAAAAAGACCATCGGTCTACATAACGGGAGGAATTATTATGCAAACTTATCAACAGACAAGAGAGAGCATGTGCCAACGCATCCGAACGCTCCGCAAAAAAGAACACTTCACCCAGATGCAAATGGCACAGCGTCTCCACATCAGCCGCAGAACCTATGCCAACTATGAGCGAGGTGTCCATGCCATGCCTGTCGAGGTGCTTGTCATTATTGCTGATACGTTCGGGACAAGCCTTGATTACCTTGTAGGGCGCACAAGCATCAGACCCGAAGAACAAAGTATCTGACCCCGATCCCTGACATTCTGATAGACATCATACCAGTCCTTTTCATTCCGATAGACAAGGCTTTCGGAATGTAGCTGCTGAAAGCAGCATTAGGGATTCGTATCAGATCGTTAGAGAACATTTGCTGCGCAAGTTGTGCCTGCGACAGCATAAAGATGCAATATGAACAAGATGCCCCCGGTCTGACCGGGGGCATTCGTCATTTTACTGTCAGCTCCGCATACGTATGGCGGATAAGTTTCTGAAGTGCATCGGGAGCGATCTCCACCTGATAGCCAATTTTCCCGGCACTGAAAATAATTGTCGGGAATGCCGCAGCTGTCTCGTCTATCACCGTCAGAAACTGTTTCTTCATGCCAATGGGTGAGCATCCGCCATGCACATAGCCTGTCAAAGGGAGCAGCTCCTTGGCTTTCAGCATGGAGATGCTCTTTTCTCCGACTGCCTTTGCTGCCTTTTTCAGATCAAGTTCCTCCGATACAGGAATGACAAACACGTAATGTCCGCCCTTTCCCGACTCCGTGACCAGTGTCTTGAATACCTGTGCCGGATTCTGGTGCAGCACCGCAGCGACCTCTGCACCGCTTACCGCAGCAGTGTCAGCATAGCACCAACTTTTATAAGGGATCTTCTTCTGATCAAGGATGCGCATGACATTGGTTTTTTCCATTATTTCTTACCGAACAGACCGGAAACCTTGTCCATAAGCTCTCCGCCTGCGATCTGTGCCTTGATGCCATCCACGATCTTGTTGACCTGATCGTCCGGCAGATCGACACCCAGCACGCCCTCAACAGCCTTCACCGGATCATTTTTGAACTTCTCCGCAAAGTCCTTGTCGCTCTTTATCTTGCTTACCAATTCTTCGATTTTTGCTTTGATATCCATGATCATTCTCCTTTTCAAAATTAGTGCCGTTTCCCATCATCTGATGAAACAGAAGGATGGAAAACACCTCACATAGCCGTCATTCTATTGATTTTCCAATGGAATGACAGCTAAAACGTCTCTGTCATCACTGCCGCCAGCATCTGTGCATCAAGCAGCAGATGATTTTTCAGGATAAATTCTTCTGCCCCATGCATGTTGACATCCGTCCCCGGAAAGACTGCTCCGAACGCCACACCGCCTTCGATATGGTGTACATACGTCCCTCCTCCGATGGCAAGGCATTCACCCGGTTCACCTGTATATGCCTCGTAAATGCGAAGCAGCATCTGTATAAAGGAGGAGTCCTCATCAACATGATGCGGCGCATCGCAGAGAATGGTTTCACACTGCACGGGCGCAAGTTTCCCCTGCACTGCTGTGATGATGTCCTCACCCTTACAGCACAGCGGAAAACGAATGTCACAATGTGCTTTCATCCTTCCATCTGCAATATCCATCACACTCAGCACACAGGTCAGCTTTCCGGACATATCCTCATCTGCTATGCCGAGTGATGCTCCGTCCGTCTCTCCGTAGGGGAAACATGCTGCCATCTGTCCGAAAAATGTTTTTTGTGCGCCGTCCGGCAAAGTCTCCGATAACTCCTGCAACATACCCGTCAGCGCATTGTCACCAAGCTCCGGAGTGGATGCATGGGCATTCTTTCCCATACGCTTCCGCTGAGTCCCGTTCCGGAATGTTGCTAATGCAGCTGCAGGAACGGCATTGACCGCACCACCGGCTTTCAGCGTCAGCAGATCTCCCTCTGGTATATCCGCCGTAAGCTTCAGGCGAATCATGCCCTTTTCGGTTGTGATGACTGGATAATCCCCGTCCGGCGTGATCACATGCGCAGGCATATTACGGTGCGACATGTAGTAGGCTAAGTCCGCCGAACCATTCTCCTCATCCGTCCCGAAAATCAGCCGTACTCCCTTTGCCAGTCCCAACTCCCTGACTGCACGCATCGCATAGAGTGCTGCAATGGCAGGTCCTTTATCGTCCGATGTACCTCGTCCGATGAGTTTGCCTGTCTCCGGCTCATCTGTCAGCTGAAAGGGTTCATGCATCCAACCGTCCCCTGCCGGTACAACGTCTAAATGCACCAGAATCCCAAGCTTTGCAGGCGTCTCGTCAAGGTCGGCACTGCCTGCATAATTGTCGGCATTGTCCACAAGAAAACCATACTGCCTGCACTTGTCCAGCATCCAGTCAAGCGCTCGTTTGGGTTCTGCCCCGAAGGGCGCACCCGGTGCGGATGCCCCCTTCACGCTCCTGATCGCAACCAGTTCGCCTAAATCTGCAATCATCTCATCAGTATGGGCATTGAGCCATTCTGCGATTTTCTCTCTCATCCGATCTCCTTATGATGCGACTGCAAAGATCTGACACCAAAATGTGCATTCTCTTTCATTACACGTATTCCTTCCACACTTGCCTTAGCCGCAGCAATGGTCGTGATATAGGGGATCCTGTGCTTGATGGCAGCCTTACGGATATAGCTGTCGTCGTGCATGCTCTCCTTCCCGATGGGAGTGTTCACGATGAGGGAGATCTCCCCGTTAGCAATGCTATCGCCGATATTGGGTCTGCCCTCATACATCTTGAAGATGCGTTCACAGGGAATGCCCTCCGACTGCAACAATTTACAGCACTTATGCGTTGCAAGAATTCGGAAACCCAGTGCATGAAAACTTCTTGCCAGCTCCGGCAGTTCCGGCTTGTCCCGTTCACAGACACTCAGCAGCACCGTGCCTTCGGTCGGGAGTTTGACCTGTGTTGCTTCCTGCGCTTTGTAGTATGCCTCCCCGAACGATTCTGAAATGCCCAACACTTCACCTGTTGAACGCATCTCCGGTCCGAGTACAGGGTCTACCTCCGGAAACATGTTGAATGGGAATACGGCTTCCTTCACGCCATAATGACGAATCGTTCTGTCCTTTAATTCCGGTACAGGCGATGGATTTCCAGTAATGCCGGATGTGATGATCTGTGTAGCAAGCTGTACCATGTTGATGTCACACACCTTGGATACCAACGGTACGGTACGGGATGCACGTGGATTGGCTTCCAGCACATAGACCGTATCACCTTCGATAGCATACTGCATGTTCATCAGACCGCAGACACCCATTTCTACTGCAATGCGCTTTGTATAGTCCTTGATAACAGCGATCTGCTGTGCTGTCAGGTTCTTTGACGGCAGAATGCATGCGGAATCTCCCGAATGCACTCCGGCAAGCTCAATATGTTCCATGACCGCCGGTACAAAGCAATGTGTGCCGTCCGAAATGGCATCCGCTTCACACTCAGTTGCATGGTTCAGGAAACGGTCGATGAGAATGGGTCTGTCCGGTGTCACCCCGACAGCTGCCTGCATATAGACACGCATCATTTCATCGTCGTGTACGACTTCCATGCCCCGTCCGCCCAGTACATACGACGGGCGCACCATGACCGGATAGCCAATGCGGTTAGCAATATCCAGTGCCTCGTCCACATCCACTGCCATGCCCGATTCCGGCATCGGAATGCCAAGCCTTTCCATCATCGCACGGAAATGATCCCTGTCCTCTGCAAGGTCAATGGTTTCCGGCGAAGTACCGAGGATGTTGACACCATACTTTTTCAGGTCGCCGGCAAGGTTGAGCGGTGTCTGTCCGCCGAACTGTGCGATCACGCCGACAGGTTTTTCCTTCTCATGAATGGCAAGCACATCCTCCAGTGTCAGCGGTTCAAAATATAGTTTGTCAGAGGTGTCATAGTCGGTGGAAACCGTTTCTGGGTTGCAGTTGACGATGATACTCTCAAAGCCCAGTTTTTTCAGTGCCAGTGCCGCATGCACACAGCAGTAGTCAAATTCGATACCCTGTCCGATGCGGTTCGGACCGCCGCCAAGAATCATAATTTTCGGGCGGTCAGAGCTGGGACTTTTGTCCTCTGCAAGGTTGTAGGTCGAGTAGTAATATGCTGCATCCTGCGTGCCGCTGACATGCACGCCCTCCCATGCCTCACAGATACCATATTCCATGCGCTTGTTTCGGATGTCCTCCTCAGGCACATGCAGCAGTTGACTCAGATACCGGTCAGAGAAGCCATCCTTCTTTGCCTGCCGCAGCACACTTTCTTCCGGCACACTTCCCTGCATGGTGAGCAGATGTTCTTCTTCCTGCACCAATTCCAACATCTGCTGTAAGAAATAATGCTTGATTTTCGTCAGCGCATACAGCTCGTCCACAGTGGCACCCTTACGCAAAGCCTCATAGAGAATAAACTGCCGTTCGCTGGTGGGAACATTAAGCATAGTGAGCAGCTCTTCCTTGGACTTTTCGTGGAAATCCTTTGCAAATCCAAGTCCATAGCGACCAGTCTCAAGGGAACGGATCGCTTTCTGGAAGGCTTCCTTATAGGTCTTTCCGATGCTCATGACTTCACCCACTGCACGCATCTGTGTGCCGAGCTGATCCTGTGCGCCTTTGAATTTCTCGAATGCCCATCTTGCAAACTTGATGACCACATAGTCCCCGTCCGGTACATATTTGTCCAATGTGCCGTATTTGCCGCAGGGTATCTCATTGAGTGTCAGACCGCAGGCAAGCATTGCCGACACCAGTGCAATCGGAAAACCTGTCGCCTTCGATGCCAGTGCGGAGGAACGTGATGTCCGTGGGTTGATCTCGATGACCACGATCCGTCCGGACACCGGATCATGCGCAAACTGACAGTTACAGCCGCCGATGACCTGAATGGCTTCCACAATGCGATAAGAATATTCCTGTAATTGTTTCTGCACATCTTCCGAAATCGTCAGCATTGGTGCAGAACAGAACGAATCACCCGTATGCACACCAATGGGGTCAACATTTTCGATAAAGCAGACTGTGATAATGTTGTTATCCGCATCCCGGACGACTTCCAGTTCCAGCTCCTCCCATCCGGCAATGCATTCCTCCACGAGTACCTGCCCTACCAGCGAAGCCTGCAAGCCCCTTGCGCAGACAACTTTCAACTCGTCCACATTGTATACCATGCCGCCGCCTGCGCCGCCCATGGTATATGCCGGTCGGAGTACGACCGGATAATGCAGCTCCTCCGCAATCTTCACGGCTTCCTCCACGGAGTAGGCAACCTGACTTCTGGGCATTTCAATGCCGAGTTTCGCCATGGTATTCTTGAATTCGATCCTGTCCTCGCCCCGTTCGATGGCATCGACCTGCACACCGATGACCTGCACGCCGTACTTCTCCAGTACGCCGGCTTCTGAAAGCTCTGAACAGAGGTTCAGTCCTGACTGTCCGCCAAGATTTGGCAGAAGGGCATCGGGGCGTTCCTTTTCGATGATCTGTGTCAGACGCATGAGGTTAAGCGGCTCGATATAGGTAATATCGGCAACATCAGGGTCAGTCATAATGGTTGCCGGATTGGAGTTGACAAGCACGATCTCATACCCCAGCTTCCGCAGTGCCTTGCAAGCCTGCGTGCCGGAGTAGTCAAACTCGCACGCCTGTCCGATGATGATCGGTCCGGAGCCGATTATCATGATCTTGTGGATATCTTGTTTTTTTGGCATAGCTTCTCTCCCTACCCGTGCAAAAGGCACGATGTATTTTGCATCAACATAAAATGCTCATTATCTATCATACCACAATTTTCAGAGAAATGCAAGTGCTATTCGGAAAAAAATAACTGTACATCGTTCCATGCCGATGTACAGCCGTTTTTTATCCTTTTTCACAAAGTGCAGAAGGTGGGGCTAAACCCTTTCATTTCCACATGAGCTGCTAAAATATAGAAATCATTTTTTGAGAGAGCTTTTGTGTGGATGGTTTCACCAAAAGATAAGAACGTCTCATCCGATTTTGTTGAAAATTTATCTGATGTACGCTTGCAGTTCATCCAGAGAAATCGTAATGCCGGTCAGCGTATTGGTCAGGGTGTTGCCATTCAGAGTAAAGCGTGACAGATCGGAGGAGCGGGTAAATTCGTATGCGCCGCCGGGTATGCCGGGATTTTTGGAATATTTCAGGAACATGACGATATTGTCCTGTTTTGTTGTGGGATGGATGGTCGTCCCGGTCATCCGGACAGAGGTATTGCCCGGATACCCCTCAAACCGGTCTGCATATTCCGGATATGTTTGCAGATACATCGACAGCGGCAGAAATCCACCGTCCTCATAGATGGAAATGGCAGAAATGGGGAATAGATACCGCATCTTATAGAAGATGTCGGTAGAGACATTGATCTGTGTATAGGCATCTGTGCCGACGCTGGTGTAGATCAGCTCATTGACATTGCAGAGTACGATGTCATCGGATGCATCCGCCATTGCCTTCCAGTAATCCCCGGAAATGGTGCTGCTCAAGCTGTCATTGCCTTCCGTTCCGGGAACACCGTCGTATTCGGGTTCAAGAACGGTCTGTGTCAGGGTATAGCGGTTGAAAGGCGTTACTGTCAGATCAAAAGGATCATAATCCTCACTGGGTGCAGGTTCAAAATGATTTCCCTCTGTTGGAATGGGTTCCTCCACTGGTGGTTCGGGTTCTTGAGCTATTGGAACAGTTTCCTGCTCAGTCGCTTCTTGTTCTGTCACTTCCTGTTCTGTCTGTTTGGATTCCTGCTGTTCTGTCAGATTGTTATCCTCTGTGCGGATGGATTGTGGAGGGTCGGACGAGTCGGCGGCAGGGAATGTTTGCAACGGGGATGAAGGGAGAGATTCAGGCTCTGTAGGGTCAATCGTCTGGGTAAAAGATGGTGATTCTGTCGCAGATACTTCGGGAAGGGCAACAACATTGGAAGAGTCAGAAGGGGTGGGCTGCTTTGCAGCAGATGAGGCAGAAGCCAATGTTTCTTCCGGAATTGTAGGGATGTGTTTGTCCTCGATTTTCTGAAAGACACTGCTGCTCATCACCACGATCAGTGTCGCACAAACAACCGCAGGGATGCTATAAAGCAGCGATCTGCCGGAATTGTGCAGAAGCGGGAGGTGTATTGTCCGTGACGAATGCTGCTGCGAAGACATACGTTTCAAAAATGCAGCTTTTCGTTCAGGAGCAGGGGAAGGATACGTTTTCTGCAATCCTTTGAGCGCACGCCTGAATCTGCTCATTTCACACCCTCCTTTTCAAAAGAATTTCGCATTTCTGCTAAAATACGTTTGATCCTCCGGTTCATGGAAAACCATGAAACGCCATAGATACCGGCAATATCTGCCACCCGCACTTCGGAGACATAGCGCAGGATAATGATTTCCCGGTCATCAGCGGGTAGCTTGTCCAGAATACTCCGGAGCATCATGCGATCAGCAAAGCCGGGATCAGGGGAGCTTTCGTCAGGAATGTCCTCATCAGGAAGGGGGGAGGGCTTGATCCTGCGGTACTCATCAATGCAGAGATGCCGGGCGATAGTGTATAAGTATTGTAACTCCTTGCCGGGGCTCTGGTATTCCGGATGCTCGAAAAAACGCAAAAAAGTCTCCTGTGTAACATCCTCCGCCAAATTCTGGTCGGAAATATGACTACAGCAATATTGAAAGATATGTTGATATTGTTCTTGGATATCCAAAAGCGCTATTCCCCCCCTTCATAAACATTAACGCATGAGGCACTGAAAATTGCGGTTGATTTTGTAAATATTATGTGAACTTTCTGCTAATAGTAAATGAACTGTCCGGGCATGCACAGAAGAAGGTATTTTCATCATGCACCTCACCCGGAAAGATGCAGAGCTGTGTCAAACTGCCACTGTGCATTTCTCAAACGTTTTTCATATTATAACATAAGCATCAGGAAAAGTCCAGCGTTCAGAATATATTGGGAATATAACGAAAAGCAAGATTTGTATTTGTACAAAAAATATAATTTTTTCAACAAAGCAAGATGTATTTTTGACAAAGAAAATTGGTAAAATCCCTTGACAAATTTGTCTGACTGTGGTAAAATAAAAAAGCAGTCTAAATGACGGCAAATGCGAGTGTGCTGGAATTGGCAGACAGGCTAGCTTGAGGTGCTAGTGTTGGAAACGACGTGTGGGTTCAAGTCCCGTCACTCGCACTTTCAATGTAAAAAGTTAGAAGCAGGAAATGTGAGTATACATGAAGTGATAAACGACTATATTGTGTATTCCCCTTTTGGTCTTCTAACTTTTTACCTCTGTTTTTATATTTTAAGTGGAAAGATGGCTGAGCTGGTCTAAGGCGCACGACTGGAAATCGTGTATGCGTTAATAGCGCATCGAGGGTTCGAATCCCTCTCTTTCCGCCACATATGGTGGTTTTCTTTCAGGAAAACCACCATATTTTTTGTACCTTTCTGATCTTGCTAATACATGATTTATACTGCCCCTGTTCTCTATCAACCCATTAACAAAGTCAGCAAATCGATATCTGCCACAGCCACTCACATTCTGCACAACAAACATTTCCCCACCCTACGTCAATAGGATGGGGAAATGTGTATCATTCCAATTCAAACGCACCAGTATAGAGCTGGTAGTAATGTCCCTTCTGTGCAATGAGCTGGTCATGGCTGCCACGTTCAATGATGCGTCCGTGGTCAAGTACCATGATGACATCGGAATTACGGACAGTAGACAGTCTGTGTGCAATGACAAATACCGTCCTGCCCTCCATCAGCTTATCCATGCCACGCTGCACAATGGCTTCGGTTCTGGTGTCAATTGAGGAAGTTGCCTCGTCAAGGATCATGACCGGAGGATCTGCGACGGCTGCCCTTGCAATGGCAATGAGCTGCCTCTGTCCCTGTGAGAGATTTGCACCGTTGCCGGTCAGCTCTGTGGTGTAGCCCTGCGGCAGACGAGAGATGAAATCATCCGCACCGGCAAGTTTTGCAGCTGCAATACATTCCTCATCGGTCGCATCGAGTTTGCCGTAACGGATATTTTCCATGACCGTACCTGTAAACAGGTTCGTCTCCTGCAGCACGATGCCAAGTGAACGACGCAGGTCAGACTTGACAATTTTGTTGATATTGATGTTGTCGTAACGGATCTTACCGTCAGCAATGTCATAGAAACGGTTGATAAGGTTGGTGATAGTAGTTTTGCCTGCACCGGTCGAACCAACAAAGGCAACCTTCTGACCGGGCTTTGCATAGACTGTGACATCATGCAATACCGGTTTTCCGGCTTCGTATTCAAAATCAACACTGTTGAGTGTGACATCACCCTCTAATTTCTGATAGGTCACTGTGCCGTCTGCCTGATGGGGATGTTTCCAAGCCCACTGCCCTGTGTGTTTCTCTGTCTCAGTAATTGTGCCGTCAGGGGCAATGTCGGCATTGACAAGTCTGACATAACCGTCATCATCTTCCGGTTTTTCATCCATCAGCGCAAAGATACGCTCCGCACCGGCAAGTGCCATGACAACTGCATTGATCTGCTGTGCGACCTGATTGACATTGCCTGTGAACTGCTTAGTCATGTTGAGAAAGGCAACCACGATGGAAATATCCAGTGCCATTCCCGAAAGGGAGAAATTCTGCACACCATTCAGCACCATCAGACCGCCTGCCACAGCAATCAGCACATACAGAATATTACCGATATTCATAACGATCGGTCCGAGGGTATTGGCATAGGCATTGGCACGGTAGCTGTCCTGACAGAGCTGCTCGTTGATCTTGTCGAACTGCTCCTGACTCTGCTCCTCGTGGTTAAAGACCTTGACGACCCTCTGTCCGTTCATGATCTCCTGAATATAGCCTTCTTCCTTACCGATGGACTGCTGCTGCCGGATGAAGTATTTTGCCGAGCCGCCGCCCATTTTTCCGGAAACGAGGAACATCAGGATCACGCCTATGATCGTGATGAGTGTCATCCAGAAACTGTAGTACAACATGATGCAGAACACCACAATAACGACTGTCCCTGCACGCAGCAAAGTCGGTAAGCCCTGCGAAATGAGCTGACGAAGCGTGTCAATATCGTTGGTGTAGTAGCTCATAATATCGCCGTGTTTTGTGGTATCAAAATAGCGTATGGGAAGATTCTGCATACCCTTGAACATAGACTGCCGCATTTTGTTGAGGAAGCCCTGTGTAATGAACGCCATAAGCTGCGTAAAAAGCGTGACTGCAGCGATCGCAACGAGATAGAGGATGATAAGAAACAGCATTTTGCTCCAGATCTCCGGTCTGACTTCCTCCCATGGGGTCTGATGTTCGACAGCGTTGGTAATGATCTGGATGACTTTCTGGATATACATATCCGGAATGGATGCAGCAACAGAGCTGAAAATAATGCATATGACCGTTACCGGAACCATGACCGGATAGAACCGGAACAGCATTTTCAGCAGACGAGGCAATACGTCCTTGCTGACAGGCGGTCTGCCGCCTTTCATAGCTCTTGGCATCAGTCCTCACCTCCGTTTCCATTGACCTGCTGCTCGTAGACCTCCCTGTAAATTTCAGAAGATTGCAGCAGTTCGTCATGTGTGCCAACAGCGGAAATGGTGTCATTGTCCATAACAATGATCATATCCGCATCCTGCACGGATGCGATACGCTGTGCAATGATGATTTTGGTAGTCTCCGGGATAAACTCTCTGAAACCCTGTCGGATGAGGGCATCGGTTCTGGTATCGACTGCACTGGTAGAGTCATCCAGAATGAGGATATTCGGCTGTTTCAGTAAAGCTCTTGCAATGCAGAGACGCTGTTTCTGACCACCGGATACATTAGCACCGCCCTGTTCGATATAAGTTTCGTATTTATCCGGAAAGCTCTCCACAAATTCCGCAGCCTGCGCCAGACGGCATGCCTCGGCAATCTGTGCATCGGTGGCATGGGGATTGCCCCATCTGAGATTCTCGTTGATCGTACCGGAAAAGAGGACATTCTTTTGCAGCACCATTGCAACTGCATCACGGAGCGATGCAAGGTCATATTCCCGGACATCTCTTCCTCCGACCCGAACCACACCTTCGGTCACATCATACAGTCGGGGAATGAGCTGCACAAGTGTGGATTTGCTCGAACCCGTACCGCCGATGATGCCGACTGTTGCACCGGCAGGAATATGGAGGTTGATGTTGGAAAGGGCGAATTTATTGGCATTCTCATTGTACTTGAAGCTGACATTCTCAAAGTCAATGCTGCCGAAAGGAACATTTCTTGACGGATACTTAGTATCACGGATGGATGGTTCTTCCTCAAGTACCTCTACGATACGTTTCATGGATTCGATGGACATTGTCACCATAACGTAGATCATCGACAGGAACATGAGAGCCATCAAAATCTGTACACCATAGGTGATCATTGCCGAGATCTGCCCGATGTCCAGCACATGGTCACGAATAACCATCTGTGAGCCTATAAACAGAATGAACACCATGTCAAAATCCAGACACAACGTCATCAGCGGCTGGTTCAGGGCAACGATACGTTCTGCCCGTGTGAAGTCCTTGCAGATATCGTCAGCCGCAATACCAAATTTCTTCTTTTCATATTCCTCTCTGGAAAAGCCCTTGACAACACGCATGGCACGGACATTTTCCTCGATGGATTCATTCAGCCGGTCGTATTTCCTGAACACCCTATGAAAGGCAGGGAGTGCAAATTTGCCGACCAACAGCAGCCCGATGGCAAGCACCGGAATGGTGACAACAAATGCCATTGCAAGCGTACCGCCCATATAGAACGCCATGATCGCCGAGAAAATCAGCATCAGCGGCGAGCGTACTGCCATACGAATGATCATCATGTATGCCATCTGGACATTGGTGACATCAGTCGTCATGCGGGTAACAAGCGATGAGGAAGAAAACTTGTCGATATTCTTGAAGGAATACTTCTGCACCTGTCTGAACATATCCTTCCTTAGGTTTTTGGCAAAGCCGGTGGAAGCCTTTGAGCAGGTAAAACCTGCCGCTGCACCGCAGCCAAGCGAGATGACTGCCATCAATACAAGAATCAGCCCGATGTGGATCACATCCTCCATCGGTGCGCCGCTCTGGATATCATTGACAAGCTTTGCCGTCTGGAACGGCAGCAGTGTTTCCATGATTGCCTCGCCGATGATGAAAAATAAAGTCAGACCGGTCGATAACTTATATTCCCTGACAGATGCCAGTAATTTTTTGAGCATAGAATCATCCTTTCTTCACGATTTCCGAAACTCACCCTTGATGGTGGTCTGCATTTTCCGCATGAAACAGGCGTGTGAAGATGCGGTGAAGTGTTTTCAGCGCATCGCAGAATTCCTGCTGTTCCTCCGGTGTCATGCGTGCAATGATCGGTGCAAAGCACTCTTTGGACAACGCCTGAAACCGATCAATGAAGGCGTTCCCTTCCGATGTCAGTTTCAGACGGATGATTCGCCTGTCGGCAGGATCAGGCACACGTTCGGCAAAGCCACAGTCAATGAGCTTTCCCACAGTTTTGGTCATCTGCTGTTTAGAGCAATGGACAGCTCTTGCGATCTCCGACATAGTCATCGGTTCGCCATTTGCCCGAAGCATCTGGAGGCAGTGAAACATTCCACCACTGACCTCTTCTGTCACCACCTGTTTGACAAAGGGTTTTGCGATCCAGTAATGCCACTGGGGCATGACAGACAACAGCAATGCCTGCAATTCGTCATTCTGCATGAATTTCCCCCTATCGGAATTGTCAGCTTATGTGAATTGTTCTCTTAATGGAACGATACCATCCAGAGAACTGTAATTATAAGTTTACTATTTCATTATGACATTTTCAAGTACAGAATATGAAAAAAATGTTAATTTGCGTCTGTTCACTCCTGCAATCAACAAAGATTGTAGGATGAAAAAATTGCTTGCTATACAGTAAAGAGATCTCCTTGACGAGTGCCTGCCGAAAGGATTCTGGTACCCTACAGTACACTGGACAGAATCTTTCAGCTCATTTTCCGACTCTTGTGCCACAGATGCAGCGTCACGTCATATCCTGATTTTCATCACGCTTCCACGAAAGAAAGCCATAGAGATCATTCACCAGAAAAACCACAAAACAGATCACAACTGGCATATCCTTCATCATGCACCACAACACGATCAGAATGATGTCATTGAGCGCATACGCCGCCGCATAATATGGGTTTCTCCGGAAAGTCAGATATGCCGCCGCAAAACTTGTGCTGACGGATAATGTACTCGGTATGAGGTTCGCCGTGTGGAAGTAAGCAAGAACGTAATAAAACGCTGCCGTCACAATAATTGTCAGTACACACAACAGCACCCTATCCCATCCTGTCAGCCGACCGATCTCCACGACCGAATGTTTTCCGCCCTGTGGATGTCGAAGCCATGCCACAAACGAAAAGACCGACATTGGCAGTGTCATGCCAAGATAGGTCACCATTTCCCCATAATATGCTGCCCGGTACGAAATCATGCCGTACAGAATGCTGAACACGATCATCAGAAGCATGCCGAAAGGATTGCGTTTTGCCGCAAAAATCAGTGATGTCACCCCGATCAGCGATGCCGCAAGCGTCATGTACTGTTCTTCCCCTGACAGAAAAAAGGAGAGAAGGACTGCCAGCACCGAGCCAAGCCACAAGCCCTTCTCAAACCTCGTAAAATAACCTTTCTTCATCAGCTCACAAGTATCGGATATTCTGAAAGCAGCTGTATGCCCTTCTGTGCAAGCTGTTTTTTAGCAGCATTCATCATCGCAGCATTCATGGGTCTGCTGACAATGCAGACTGTCTCGTCGTCATCAGTGGATACCGTCATATCGTCCAGCTCTCCGAACACTTCCGTCAGGATAGACACATCGGCAGCTGTTGTGCGGATGTATCGTTTTGCCGTGAATGCGGAAAAGTCCTCGATAAAGTCCGCAGAATGAACATTCTCCCACATCTGTGCAGGATTGGTGCCCTCAAGCTGCACTTCCTCGATCATATCACCCAGCACAGCACTTGCTGTCGGGAATTTGCCTGCACCCCTGCCGTAGAACATCGCCTTACCGATGCCGTCACCACGCACCATGACAGCATTATACACACCGTTGACATGCGAGAGCAGATTATCTTCCTCGACTGCCATCGGCATGACAGTCGGAAGAATGTGACCGTTCTCCAGACGCTGCACCCGTGCGATTAGCTTGATGGCAAGCCCCAGTTTACTGCATAGCTCAACATCTTTCAGCTCCACTTCACGGATGCCTTTTGTGTGAACAGATGCCGGATAGACATGCTTTCCGAATGCCAGTGAAGACAGAATACAAATTTTCCGACAAGCATCATGTCCCTCGACATCAGCAGTGGGGTCTTTCTCGGCATAACCTTTCTCCTGCGAAAGGGCAAGTGCTGTGGAAAAGTCCATATTTTCCTTTATCATCTTGTTGAGGATGAAATTGGTCGTACCATTCAGAATGCCTGCGATCGCAGTAAAATCATTCGCTGCAAGGCATTTGTGCAACGGACGGATGATCGGAATCGCACCGCCTACACTTGCCTCAAAAAAGAAATTGCAGTTGTGAGCTTTTGCTGTTTGCAGCAGGATGTCGCCTTTTTCTGCCACAAGTTCCTTATTCGAGCTTGCCACACTCTTGCCTTTCTCCAGACATGCCTTCACAAAAGTGAACGCCGGCTCAACGCCGCCCATACATTCCGCAACGACCTTTACTTCCGGGTCAGCAAGGATGGTGTCGATGCTCTTGATGACCTTATTGCCATAGGGTCTGTCCGGAAAGTCACGCAGATCCAGAATGTATGCCATCTCCAGTTCCTTACCGCATCGCTTCTCAATCAGTGTCTTGTTCTTCTCAAACAGCTCCACAACGCCCGAGCCGACCACACCACAGCCCAGTACCGCAAATTTATCCATGAAAAATCCTCCTGTTGTATTGTTCATTCCCCTGACAGAATCTTGACATGCACCACACCGGGTGCGCCGATGAGGTGTTCCTCCAGTTCGTGGGGATTCTGGAGTGCGCTGCCCATACGGATAGAAAAAGTCACCCCTGCCACCCCATCGATCGGGATGCTCTGGTTCACCGTCAGAATATTGGCATCAAGTGCATACAGTGCCGACAGCACACTTGACAGCACGCCGGCTTCATCCAGCAGCACGACATGCAGATTTACAATGCGCTGTGTCAGTTTGTCCTCATAGGAAAAAACACTGTCCTTATACTTATAATATGCACTTCTTGAGATACCAACACGCTTGCAGGCAGCCGCAGAGCTTTTTTCCTCCCGGTTGGCAAGCAGTTTCTTGACCTTCAGCACCTTACCGATAACGTCCGGCAGCACGGACGCATCCACCACGATCAGCTGTGAACTCTGTGCCATCACGATTCCTCCCAAAAGAAAACGTCCGTGTACAACATACAATTGTACTCATACTATATTACTATACCATATTTTAGCGAATTTGTCAAGCGTTTCGCAGAAAAAATGCTAAATCATTTTGCATCGCCGCTCCCCCTTTATCCATAAAAAAAGAGGGGAAAGCCCCCCTCTCTTTCATCAGATATAATCTTCGATCTTTGCATCTTCCTTACCTGCACCGACTGCTGCGATGTAGGTCAGGATGCTGGCAGCGTCCGAGGTATTCAGTCCATCGCCATTGATGTCAGCCGCTGCAAGTTCCTCATCAGTAAAGGATGGTGCCATACCAGCACCAATTCTTGCGATCTCTACAAGAATATTGGCTGCATCGCTCGTATCAATAATGCCATCGCCGTTTACATCACCGGGCTCATGACTGGTTTCCGGTACATTCTCTGTAGTGGACGGCTCTGTCGTCGTCTCAGACGGCTGTGTGGTAGTCGTTTCGGGCTGTGCAGTAGTTGACATCTCCGGCTGTGCAGTAGTTGTTGTTTCGGGCTGTGCGGTAGTTGTCGTTTCGGGCTGTGCGGTAGTTGTCGTTTCGGGCTGTGCGGTAGTTGTTGTTTCGGGCTGTGCAGTAGTTGACGTCTCCGGCTGTGCAGTAGTTGACGTCTCCGGCTGTGCGGTAGTTGTTGTTTCGGGCTGTGCAGTAGTTGACGTCTCCGGCTGTGCAGTAGTTGACGGCTCCGGCTGTGCGGTAGTTGCCGTCTCCGGCTGTGCGGTAGTTGTCGTCTCCGGCTGTGTGGTAGTTGTCGTCTCCGGCTGTGTGGTAGTTGTCGTCTCCGGCTGCGTGGTAGTTGTCGTTTCGGGCTGTGTGGTAGTTGTCGTTTCGGGCTGTGTGGTAGTCGTTTCGGGCTGTGTGGTTGTTGTTTCGGTTCGTGTGGTTGTCGTTTCGGGCTGTGTGATAGTTGTCGTTTCTGTCAGCAAATACGATGTTGTAGTAGTTTCTGTCCATGTTGTTCCGGACTCCACGGCAGTACTTGTTTCCAATATCGTTGTAGTCGTCGTTCCGGGTGCGGATGTTGTGGTGGTTTCTATCCATGTAGTCGTGGTTTCAGTCGTTTGTACGCCGCTTGTTGTCTCTGGTGGAGCAGTATCACTGGTGGTTTCCACGGTAACAGCGGTCGTCTGTGTGGTTGTGGTAGTCTCACTGGTCTGCACTGTCGCAGTGGTTTCAGGCGGCACTGTCACAGGACTATCCGTCGTCATCACGCCCTCAGCAGCCGTGGATGTGGTTTCGGGAATCGTAGTTTCCGTCCATACAGTCGTTGCAGGTGTAGATGTTTCAGGCATAGTCGTGGTTTCCACAAATTCAGGTTCGCTCCCATAAGTAAATAAATAGAGAGACGCACGTTGAGCCCCGAGCCAAAGTCCGTCTTCAGTCACTACATCGATACTGTCTATACTGATCGTATGTTTGCCTTCAGAAGCCCCTTCCTTGATATGCAGATGCAGTGTGAATGTCTGTGTAGATGCCGGTTTGCATATCATCATAAATTGATCATCATTAACGCATACAGAAACCAAGTCTTCCCCCTTCACTTCTTCCAACTCAATGGGAACTGAAGAATATATATCTGCGTGGATTCCGCCAAGCAATGCCCCATTCGCTTGGTAAGAAACTGTCGCATACAGATCGCTGCCCTCGACTGTGATATCCGAGATAATCACTGATGCAGGCGAGCCGCTCGCTGTACCCATAACTGCATAGTCCATGAGATCTGATTCCAACCCCATCACACAGTACAAAAGATAGCGGTGCATCATAACAGCATCACCCACATCCGTCGTGCCGTCGCAGTTAAAATCACCATTCGGCATCGAGGAATCCTGCATCATGATCTTCTGCATCACTGCATTCAGATCTTCAAAGCTCAGCTCCCCATCTCCGTCCATGTCAGTATTCTGCAATATTTGTTCATTGGTGAGCTGATATCCCGGTACACTGGTTTCCGTTGTTACAGGCTCTGTGCTGACAGACGTGTACGAAGTCGATATTCCGGCAGAAGTCTCTGTGAAGGGTGCAGTATAAGATGTGGTCGTGGCTTCTGTGAAGGGTGCAGTATAAGATGTAGTCGTGGTCTCTGTGAAGGGTGCAGTATAAGATGTAGTCGTGGTTTCTGTAGAGGACATCAGACCCTCATCCGGAATCTCCGGCAACTCGTACTCATCATCCGTTTCCATGGGCTGCATCTCGCCGCTTAATTTCCCTGCACCTGCTGACATACACAATGTAAAAGGCACAAGTACAGCAGCAGCCAGAAGCGCAGCAATTCTTTTCATATATATCTTCATTTTTTATCCTTTCCCATGCATAACACTGCATGACTTTCTTGCTGCTAATACAATTCTCTACACCAATTGCGGCGTAGAGAATCAGCATAAGCAACTGACAATTATTATACCATATTCTCTCTGAAATGTCAAGTCACAATGTTCCGGAAAATACATCTCCTCAATTCAGCACCCATATCCCAATTGTCAGAAAAGATGCGTACATCACCCACAACAGATACGGTACATTCAGCCATGCACTTAACCGCCGGATGGACAGGAATCGCACGATCATCAGCACAACCAGTACCAACAGCAGCAGTATCACGATCACAGCCCCGGCAAGAAAGTGCAAACCGAAAAAGACCGGTGTCCAAAGAAAATTGACAAGAAGCTGCACCCCGTACAGCATCAATGCCTTTCTTCTGTTCCTATGCGGCGTACTGTAGATCAGATAAGCTGTCATTCCCATCAGAGCATATAACACAGCCCATGCCACCGGAAACAGCCATCCGGGCGGCGCACAGGGAGGCAGCCGGAGCGACCGGTAATATCCTGCAAAATTTCTGCCTGCCATGATACCCGATAAAGCTCCGACAAGCTCAGTTCCGATGATGCATAGCAGCAGATTTGTCAGTTTCTGTTTTCTCATATGACCCCTCCTTCCGTACACTGTATGCCGTCTTTGGAAAAATATGCAAGAATGCTTGCAAAATGTCAGGTTTTGTGATATGATAAAAAAAAGAGGAGGTGATACTATGCTGCTGCTGTGCTACCCGAAATGCACGACCTGCCAGAAGGCAAAAAATTGGCTTACATCTAACCGGCTCTCCTTTGAGGAACGCCACATCAAGGATGCAAATCCTACTGCGGAAGAGCTTCGCACCTTTCAGCAGAAAAGTGGTCTGCCGCTGAAGAGATTCTTCAATACCAGCGGTATGCTCTACCGTTCACTTGGTCTGAAGGACAAGCTCCCCTCGATGTCAGAGGAGGAACAGCTTGCTCTGCTTGCATCAGACGGGATGCTTGTCAAGCGTCCGCTGCTTGTGACAGAGGATACCGTTCTTGTGGGATTCAGGGAAGCTGAATGGGCTGACAAACTGCTATGACAAAATGCCGGAGACGTGTCTCCGGCATTTTGCATTACAGCTTCTTCTTTTCATTTTCCAATGCTGCGATCAGGTCATCGATCGAACCTGTTGCAGCGATCTTCCGATTGACCTTCTGTCCCGACTTCGCCGCACGCAGCTCTGACGGATTCAAAATATCATCAATATTCGGAGTTGTACTGGACGGCTTAGCCGCAGGACGTTCAGTCTCAGCACGTTTCGGACGTGCAGGCTCTGCCACAGGTTCTGAAACCGGACGTACCGTCTCGGCAGGTCTGGGAGAGGGCTCTGTAGAACGGGGTGCCTTTTCCGGCTCGGCAAAATGCCTTCCTCTTGATACAGACTCTTGTTTTGCGGAGTTTTCCACATCCTGCTTGGAGAAAAGCTGTGTTCCGTTGGCAGCGGCAGTCTTCTTTGCTGCTTCCTCCGCCTCGGCACGCTCAATATCCTCCTGCTGGATCTTCTTGAATTTCATGGTACGCTCCTGTACCGCCTTCTGGTACGGAGAATTCTCATTCACAGGCTTCTCAGAGAAATTTTCGGAAATAGAAGACTTCTTCTTCTCAAGCGATGCATCCGCAGCAGGTGTCTGCTTCGGGTCAAACAAGGGAGCAGCCTGCGGCTTTTTGCTGGGTTTCCGGGTCACTGCCTCGATCTCTTCTTCATCGAAATAGAATTCATCTTCCTCCTTGCCGCTCCGTGCGATCTTCACGAGCAGCATCACGATAAGCACGATGCACGGCAGAACAAGGCATATCATCAACCCCGGCACAGAGGTAGCAAACTTCACAAACTTATACATATCTGTGCTTGCCCAGATACAGATCGCAAAGATATTGGCACGGGGAATGGACAGATCCGTCCCCTGCTCTACAGCCGTACCCGGATAATAGACGGTCTGGTTTTCGCTGTCAACCATCATATTGCAAATCACACGCAATGCCAGATTGCCATCCGCCAGATAACACAGCACCTTGCTGCCCGGAGAAAGGCTTGTCTGCCCTGCTTCCTTCGCAAACACGAGCGAATTCTGGGGAATATCCGGCTCCATGTCCGCCGTCTCATGCAGATACAGATAATACCCTGCCACCTTTGGCACACGATCACCGGAAAAAATCACATTGGTAGCCACTGCCGCAGCGATCACAAACAGCAGCACGATCACAAACAGTACCGCAAAGACAGATCTTGCCTTTTTTTTCGTCTTTGTCTTACTCATGGCACAATTTCCTCCCTTGTCCTACATACTATACTTTATTATACCACAATTGCCATGCATTTGCAAGTCTTTTCTTTAAATTTTCATTGACAGATTTCTGCGCATGAAAAAGCCGGCAGTCTTCTGCCGGCTCAGCCTGTCAAAGAAGCCTGAAACAAGCAAAGATAAAACGAAATTAGGACTAAAAAGCGAAAAAAATATCGACAAA
>CANRJB010000022.1 GCA_947630845.1 uncultured Clostridia bacterium | reverse complement strand
CAGATTACCTCATACATTTTGAGCCGAGTATAACCTCGGCTCTATTTTTTTACCCACAGGATTGGTTGGCGCTTACGTTTCTTGTTTTGGCTTCTGACTGGCAGAAGGGAATACGATCGTGACCTTGAAGAGGTCGCCGTCAATTTTCAGCTCCATCGTGCCGCCCTGTAAAGAGGTGAGACTCTGTGCGATAGACAGCCCCAGCCCGCTGCCTTCCGTATTCCGGGAACGATCACCCTGAACGAAACGTTCCATCAGTTCTTCTGCACTGATGTTAAGCTGTGCGCCGGAGATGTTGCGGAGCATGCAGATGACCTCGCCGTCTATAGGGAGAATATTGAGGTATACCCTTGTCCCCTCCATCGCATACTTGCAGATGTTGCCGAACAGGTTGTCCATCACCCTCCACAGCAGCCGTCCGTCTACACTGATGTACAACGGTACATCTGGAATGTCCTTGATGAGGGTGAGATGTTTTTCCTCAAAACGTTCGCAGTACTCGCCTTCCATCTGCTCCATGAGGACACGCAGATCCATAATTTCCTTGTTGACCTTGATACTGCCGGTAGTTGCCTTGGAGGCTTCGAGTACATCTTCGGTGAGTTTGCGCAAACGTGCAGACTGACGTTTGAGTACGTCGATATATTCGAGTGCCTGCGGATTGTCCAGATGCAGATCGGAGAGCAGGTCAGTGTAGTTGATGATAGAAGTCAGCGGCGTGCGGATATCGTGTGACACATTGGAAATCAATTCAGTGCGGAACATTTCGCTTTTAAGCCGATCGCTGACAGCTTTGTTCATGCTGTCACCAAGAGAATTAAGATTCTGAGCATGTTGACGGAATTTGCCGAGGAGATTCTTTTCGGGTATCTTTTGGCTGAAATCACCATTTGCGAGCGAATTTCCTCCTTTGTCCAGAATATGCAGATTCCAAATCAGTACACACATAACGATCATGAATGCTGTGATCAGAAGGATCAGTATAAGACTACCAAGTTTGTAATACGCTCCGGACAACAGCGAAAATCCAAAAATATTCCCCACAAAATACAACACTACCGCAACTACTCCCTGCCAGATGAAAGGCATGGCTTCCCAGAAGGCATGTATATGTGCCTTGACTTGCACAAAGCTTTTATGGAGAAATTTACCGAGTATCACGGTCAGATTGTGAGAAAGTATGGTCTTTGTCCGGATGCGTATGGCAACGCTTATCAGCCACCACAGTCCCAATGCAGCCCACAGCTCACAGATACCAAGTATGATTGCCATTTCGATGTAGGTGCTTCCCAAAATGAGATATTTCGGCACAATGAGTGACAGTGCTGCCATACAGCCAATGAGCAGTGTAAACACATCAAGCGGTATTTTTTCAGCAAAGGTGCCGACTGGCAGTTCTGTTATTTTGCTGTATCCTGCGCTCCAGAGCAGCATCACTATGCTTACCAGCGCAAAAATAGCTCCCACAATGCCACATACCGGAAAGACATAACGGTTACGGTAACGCCATGTCACGGTTTTGTCTATGTTGGCATAGCGGTCGTTGACGATCAGGTCACTGCGGACGTAGCCGGTGATATAGTAGGCATCTTCCTGCGTGCTGTAGTCATAGGACACCTCATAAAAATTTACAAAGTTCTCTGGCAGATCCTGCTTCTCCGTGACGTTCCCGGATGACATGGTGACGCTTGTACTTTCGGGAAAGGGCTGTCCATAGGCATCGTTGAGATTTTCGTCGGGAATGGGCTTCTCGATGATATTGACGTTGATGTTATAGGCATTGTCGGGAGCCACCCATGCTGCATATTCTTCTTCGGTGAAAGTATCGGAAAAATGCTCCGTCACGGTATCCTGAAAGATCTGGACACGGCTGCACTGGTACTTGCTCTCAGAATAAGAGGAGAGAAGAGGCTTGTCATTCATATCGCTGATGGTAAAGAAAAAGTTGGTATCCTCTTTGCTGTAGTTGTCCATGAAGCCTTCATAGAGCTGTGAACGGAGCTTCTCACTGATGTTTTCGTTGAAGTAGCCTTCAGCTTTCAGCCCATTGAAACGGTTGGACAATTCATACATATCATCTGCACAGATGTCACTCATCAGGTCATGAGAGAGCTTTTCTACGTTATAATCATAGTAATACTTTTCATAGAGATAGAGCGTGGAAAATTCGCCGCCGCCAGCCACAAGACATCCTGCCAGATAGACGAACCACAGCAGCACCTTAAACCATGTACAGCGGCGGAGTGATCTCTGTTCCATACTTATCCTCCCAAACGATAGCCCTGTCCCCAGACTGCACGCAGGAATCTCGGCTCAGCAGGGTTGATCTCAATTTTCTCACGCAGATGCCGGATATGGACAGCGATCGTTCCTTCTGCACCATAGGGAAGCTCCCCACGGACGGCGGTGTAGATCTCCTGCGGAGAGTAAACTTTATTCGGAGAGCGAATCAAAAAGAGCAGAATGGCATATTCTGTTGGAGTAAGGCTGACGGGTTCACCGTCAACGGTGACCTTCTTTTCCGTATCATTGAGGACAATATTGCCGATCTGATAGACATCAGACTGCTGTAAGGCTTCGGCAGAGCTGCCGAGTTTTGTATAACGCCGCAGATGTGACCGCACCCGGGCAAGTACCTCCATAGGATTGAAGGGCTTGGTGATGTAGTCATCTGCCCCTAAGTCAAGACCGAGGATCTTGTCAGTATCTTCACTCTTTGCTGTCAGAAGGATAACAGGGATGTTGTATTTTTCACGCAGCCGTGTCATAGTCTCGATGCCGTCCATCTCCGGCATCATAATGTCAAGCAGCACAAGATCGATTGCTTCAAACTCCAGCAATTCAAGTGCCTCTCTGCCGTTGTAGGCAACAAGCAGACGGTATTGTTCAGAAGACAGGTAGATTTGCAGGGCGTTGACAATGTCCCTTTCATCATCACATATCAGTATGGTATGCATTGGTTTTTCCTCCTTATGGTTTCTTCCTTTTATTATACAGGATTTTACTTTAAGAATCAAGGGAGATTTGTTTAAGATTTGATAAAGACGGATGTGATCGGAAAAAACGCCTGTTACGTTTCCCTATAATTGGTGTCATCAACCGTATGATCGTTTCAACTTATGACAGAAGTGTAAAAACTAAAAATTGATTCTGATTATCTCTTGACAAAATTGAAAAAAAATAATATAATAAATCTAAGGGGATTTATGCAAATCGCTGTAAATTTTTGCCAATGTGCTGATTGACAGGGGGCTGCTGGATGAAGAAAAAACAAAACATGGTATCCTCAAGTGATTCCAATACCATGAAAAGGAAAAGTAGATTACGTCAGAAAAATATTGTTGCAGCTTTAATCGTCATTCTCATGACGACTATTGTCATGCTAAGTGCCTATTTCCGTATCAGCTACACGACGGAACAGCGGTGCTATGACAGGATCTCAGAAATTGTGGATTCTCTGACCTATGATGTCAGTTCCAAGCTTGTGCGTGACAGTCTGATCCTCAATTCTCTGGCAGAGGTCATCACCATTGAAACGGATAATTCCGGCAATTACGACTACGAGGCACTCAATGTCATCATGGGTGAATATGATACCCTGACACCGACTACCTCCGTCAATCTGCTTCTGCCCGGAGATATTCTCATTACCGGTTCAAATGAACCGATCGATGTGTCCGGAAAGCTCTCCTTTGAGGAGCAAGCGGCAAAGGGAGAGTATATTTCCGAAAAAATGCCCAATGTCATGGATCAGAATCGTATGGTCATCCGCCATTTCGTGCCGATTATTCGTAATGGGGAAACCATTGCTATGCTGTATTCTTCCACAGACCTTGAACGGCTGCCAAGTGCGCTGAATTATGAAAGTGCCTACCATGGAGAGGTCGACGTTTATCTTGTTGATCAGAATACCGGTGATTTTCTCATGGACACACTCCACGAATCACTTGGCAATCTGCGTGACTTTTCCATCCAGAAGGTCAGGGGCAAACAGTCCGTTGATAGCTTGAAAACAGATATCCTCAACGGCGGTACGAATTATTTCATTTTCTATTCCTCTACTGAACAGAAGTACCTCTACTTCTACTATGAGCCGATGGCTACGAACAATGATTCACTTGATACCTCGTCTCTGGGTACAAACTGGACGATCTGTATTTCTGTACCGGAACAAGAATGCTTTGCCAATCTCTTTCGTGTGCAGCATACGGGGATGGCTATGATCATAGCCGAAGTTATCATCATGGTTGTCTATCTGATGTGGACGCTCCACAACACCACAGAGACTCTCGAAAAGGCTGTTCTTGAGGAGCGTCTTATCAAAGCAGAAAATGCTGAGCATGCCAAGACCATGTTCCTTTCTAATATGTCCCACGATATCCGCACGCCTATGAACGCCATCATCGGTTATACTACCCTTGCGGCAACTAATATTGACAACAAGGAACGGATGCAGGACTATCTCTCCAAGATTCTCTCTTCGAGTAATCATTTGCTCAGTCTTATCAATGATGTACTCGATATGAGCCGTATTGAGAGTGGTCGGGTCTATATTGATGAGACTGAATGCAGTCTGCCCGAAATGCTCCATGACCTTCGCAATATCCTGCAAAGCCAGATACAGGCAAAACAGCTCAATTTCTTCATTGATACCATTGATGTCATTGATGAGGACGTGTTCTGTGATAAACTGCACATGAATCAGGTGCTTCTCAATTTGCTGGGCAATGCCATCAAGTTTACGCCCGCAGGCGGTACAGTCTCACTTATTTTCCGGCAGAAGCACGGCGCACCCGAAGGCTATGCGGCGTATGAGATCCGTGTCAAGGATACAGGCATCGGTATGAGTCCGGAATTTGTCAAGCATGTATTTGAGCCGTTTGAGCGTGAAGCAAATTCCACTATCAGTGGCATTCAGGGTACTGGTCTGGGCATGGCGATCGCCAAGAATATCGTTGATATGATGGGCGGCACGATTGAAGTCAATAGTGAGCAGGGAAAGGGAACGGAATATATTCTCAGCCTTGAATTTCGGCTGCAATCCGAACGTAAGCAGGTCGAGGTCATCAAGGAACTCGAAGGGCTGCGTGCGCTGGTCGTGGACGATGACTACAATATCTGTGACAGTGTGTCCAAGATGCTGGTACAGCTTGGCATGCGTGCCGACTGGACAATGTCCGGCAAGGAGGCAATTCTCCACGCAGGTCATGCCTATGAGCTGGGAGATGCATTCAGTGCCTACATCATTGACTGGCAGCTCCCTGACCTTAACGGTATCGAGATTGTTCGCAGGATACGTGCGAAAATTGGAGACAGTACTCCTATCATCATCCTCACTGCCTATGACTGGACCAGTATTGAGAAGGAAGCACGTGAAGCCGGTGTGACGGCATTTGTCAATAAACCTATCTTTGTCTCTACGCTTCGTGATACACTGCTCCATGCTATTGGAAAAGCGGATGCAGTGGTAGAGAGTGTCATCCTGCCTGAAACCGATGAAGAGATGCATGGCAAGCGTATCCTTCTGGTCGAGGACAATGAACTTAACCGTGAGATCGCCAATGAGATCCTCACAGAGAGCGGCTTTGTGGTCGAATGTGCCGAAAACGGCGCAATTGCTGTGGATAAGGTAAAACATTCAGATGTTGGTTATTATGATCTCATTCTGATGGATGTTCTCATGCCTGTTATGAACGGCTATGAGGCGACAAAAGCGATCCGGGCTTTTGACAACCCCGGTCTTTCAAAGATCCCGATCATTGCCATGACGGCAAACGCCTTCAACGAGGATAAGGCAGAGGCGCTTGCCGCCGGTATGAATGATCATACGGCAAAGCCTATTGACGTGGATAAGCTCTTTGAGGTCATAAAGAAATACGTCGGGCAGAAGTCTGCTGAAAGCTGATTCTACAGATAGGCACGCATATCGTAGGCAAGCCGTTCTTCAATACCGACGAGCTTGTCGGCAAGCTGCTTTGATTTGCGGTCTGCTGCCTTATACTGATTGATATATTTGTGCAGGGACTTGATACCCATGTTGCACCCATCCGTGATAAGGTCGGCAATGGTTTCATCCGATGCGTTGACAGCAAGACGGACATTGGTTTTACACCATGACATGCCCTTTGCCATTATGGCAGGCTCTTTTCCGTCATCATGATAGACATCAAGAAGTTCACCAAGTTCATGCTTTAATGTCGAGTTTTCATCCAGACTTTTTTGCAGACGTTTTTGTAGTTCAGGATCTTTGACATAAGGGAGAGTCTCCTCGATGGCGGAGACACCCATCTTGACCCCGGCATCACATTCTCTCAGAAGTCTGATCGTATCTTGTTCGATCATCATATCACTCCTTTCCGGTTTGGGTTAGTATGTGTAGGAATACAAGACTTATGCATGTGGGAATGGGAAATGATCATGTCATGGGATAGCAGCACAAGGAAATAGAAATAGATTTAAGGAGGAGTATTATGAATCTGATCGAGGAACTGAAGACACTTGGTGTCAACACGGAAGAAGGAATTGCCAGATTTATGGACAATCCGACACTGTATGAGAAATTTGTCAAGCGGTATGTCTCCAGTGCTGAAACAATACACGTACTCGAATTTATTGAATCCGGTGAACTCGAGACTGCAAAGGCAAATTGCCACAATCTGAAGGGTGTGACCGGAAACCTGTCACTGACACCTCTGTATGACGGATACAGTGAGATCATGGCACTGCTCCGTGCAGACGATATTGCCGGTGCAAAGGAGAAACTCGAAGCACTGCTGCCTGTACAGGATGCGATAGTTGCCACCCTCAAAAAATACCTGTGATGATCTGTGCGGAGGTTCATGGATGAAGGATACCATTTTGATTGTTGACGATCAGGAGATCAACAGGGCGATCCTTGCAGAGTATTTCAAGGAAGCCTACACCATCGTCGAGGCAGAAAACGGCAGAGAAGCACTGGAACAACTCCAGCATCACAAAGTGTGTGCCATTCTGCTTGATCTCTTCATGCCGGAAGTAGACGGCATGGCTGTGCTGCGGAAACTGAATGAAACCGGTATTGTGCTGCATATTCCCGTTTTTATCATCACAGCCGCTGAGGACAATGAGATGTTGATGGAAGCCTACAATCTGGGTGCAGTCGATGTTGTCCGGAAGCCATTCAATAACTTCATGCGCTGCCGTGTCAATAATGTGATTGAGCTGTACCATCACAGAAATGACCTCGAAGCTCTCGTCAAGGAACAGGTTGAAAAGCTCAGTGCCATCAATATGTCCATGGTAGAGACGCTGGCAACGCTGATCGAGTTCCGGGACTGTGAGTCTGGTGAGCATGTACGGCGCATCTGCGGTCTGACAGAGATCCTGATGCATGCTGTCTGTGAGATGTATCCGGAGTATTATCTGCCAGAGGCAGAGATCGACAAGATCGTGTCAGCATCCATTTTGCACGATGTCGGAAAGATCGCCATTCCGGACAACATTCTCCAGAAGCCCGGCAGACTGACAAAAGAAGAATTCGAGATCATGAAAGGGCATACTGTCAAGGGTTGTGAAATTCTTGAGAAGATTCCGGATATCATTGACAATGACATTTACCACTACAGTTATGATATTGCACGTCATCATCATGAACGTTGGGATGGCAGAGGATATCCGGATGGACTGAAGGGTGATGAGATCACCATCTGGGCGCAGGTTGTTGCGGTTGCAGATGTGTATGATGCTCTGACATCACCGAGAGTGTACAAGACTGCATTTTCACATGAGAAGGCAGTTGACATGATCTATAATGGAGAGTGCGGTATGTTCAATCCGAAGGTACTCGAAGCATTCCGGCTCAACATTGACACTTATAGGAAGGGATTGGAATCTACGGAATGAGGTGATACTATGCCTGCGTACATGGATAACAATCGTGCCAGAGGAGCTGCTGTGCGCAGGATGCTGGTCACTTTGCCGTTTCTTGTACTAATGATTTTTTCTTTGCTGCCGATTGGTATGTATGGCATCAGTTGGCTGAAGGGGAAGATGGTATGGCATAACGACAATGCCATAGTCACTCTTGTCCCCACAGAGGAAAGCGTGGATTACAGCTATAAAAAGGACGATACGCCCTATTCCGGTTCTTTTATCAGACCAAAGCTTTTGTTTTTCATTCCCTATGGAAAGGAACTGCAAGTGGGTGATTTACTGCCGATTGCCTATAAGATCGATGATCCTGCGCAGCACATCGTCTTTATCCGACAGGAATGTAATATGTTGTCGTGGTTCATCATACTTTTTGTGAGCGGAGTTCTGTATTTTACTCTGGATACGATTATGAAGAAGGCAGGGCATCTGACGGAATAGGAATGCTGATACAAATTCCCCATCATCTGACTTAAATCGGATGATGGGGAATGTTTGTTGGCTCATACCAATTTTAACGCTGTTTTCAGCAACTAAGTTCCAATAGACTTTGTCTGTCGGAATGAAAAGGATGTAGGATTCATCAATTATGTCTCATTGCTTGTCATAATCATCCAGAAAATGGTGAATGCCGCTGTCGTCCTTATAGGAGATGATGGTTTTCAGGTTGACATTTTCCACACTACGGAAGATATTCATCTCGATCTGTGGATGAATCTCACGTAACTGTGCAATAAGATGCTTGATCTCCTGCCGTTTGGAACCGGTGTTGGACGATGGGTTGCAGGTGGTGCAGGTGTCAGTAAAGCGGCAGGCACACTGGATAAAATGCAGATTATTGTAATCACGCCAATGTTTGATTTCACTTTCCCGAATAAGGTACATGGGACGGATCAGTTCCATGCCCTCAAAATTAGCACTGTGAAGTTTGGGCATCATGGTCTGCACTTGCCCGCCGTAGATCATGCCCATGAGGATGGTTTCAATTACATCATCGAAATGATGTCCGAGAGCAATCTTGTTGCAGCCGAGTGATCTTGCCTGATTGTAGAGATGTCCTCGTCGCATCCGGGCACAGAGATAGCAAGGATTGTTCTGCACATGATAGACGGAATTGAAGATATCCGTCTGGAAGATGGTGACGGGAATACCAAGTGCTGCTGCATTTTTTTCGATGATGCTGCGATTTTCCGGGCTGTAGCCGGGATCCATGACCAGAAAAAAAAGATCGAAGGGAAATTTGTCGTGCATTTTCAGCTCCTGAAATAGCTTTGCCATGAGCATGGAATCCTTGCCGCCGGAGATGCAAACTGCAATCCTGTCGCCGGGCTTGACCAAGTCATAAATAGTGACAGCTTTGGCAAACTTGCTCCAGATGGTGCGGTGAAACTTCTTGCGGATGCTGTTTTCCACCTTGTCCCTGACTTCAGCATGTTCAAGGTGCGCACTGAGCCACTCGCAGTAGCCGCCCACCAGATTGCAGGCATTGTACCCTTTTTCACGCAGCAATTCTGCAGATGCCCGGCTGAGAATACCGCTTCGGCAGCAGAGAATCAGAATTTTATCCTTTGGCAGAACGGCATTTTCCAACTCAATGTGCGGTATATTGACAGCACCGTCAATATGTCCGAAACCAAATGCATACGCATCACGCATGTCAATGAGCAGATAGCTGTCTTTTGGAAGTGCCTGCATGTCAGATAGTGTGATTTCTTCTTTCATTATAATCGCTCCTGTTTTTTGTTACAGAATTATTATACCATATATAACCATATTTGTCAATAGTCCATAAAATAATCCCACAGAAATCAATTTTGTTAGTAAAATGATTTAACTAATGTGATTTTGGATGGTTTATGTCAGAATTAAAATCATTTTCAAGTGATTTTGAATGAGATTACTATCAAAAATGCTATAAAACGCTCTTACAAATCAGATGTTTTTTGAAAATTGATTTCCATGAAATAATCCCCCTGTTTTTACAGGGGGAATTTGTTATAACTGTGTGACATAACGCAGACAGATGTAAATCGTGCTGATAAGCAGGACAATGAGCGTTGCCGGTGCCATTTTCTTGCAGTATTCGCCCCATCCGATGGGATGTCCTGCCTTTGCAGCTGCCGATGTGCCAACAACATTTGCAGACGCACCGATCGGTGTTGCAGAACCACCGACATCTGTGCCCATTGCCAATGACCATGCCAGTGTGGACAACAGACTGACATTGCCGGCAGACAAATTCTGGATAATTGGCACCATCGTTGCGGCAAATGGAATATTGTCGATAAAGGCACTTGCAATGCCCGATACCCAGACAATAATTGCCACCATAAGATAGTAGTTGCCGCCGCATACATCACTGATGAAGTTGGCAATGATTTCCAGCACTCCTGTTTCCTCCAGACCACCGACAACAATGAATAACCCTGTAAAGAACAGCAACGTCTTATAATCCACGCCTTTGAGTACCTCCAGAATGTGCTTGCCGGAAGTGATAAGGGTAATGACTGCAATGACAACGCCGATAAACGCCACCGTCAATCCAGTGGTGCTGTGGGTGATGAGCAGCACTACAGCGCACAGAAAAATAACACAACTTATGGCAAAGCCGACCTTATCTGTGATGAAGCTCTCCGGAGAGGGAAGGTTCGCATAGTCCGCATCCGACGCATTGCCCTTCAGCTCCTTACGCATCACAAAATAGAAATACAACAGGATGAACACAAATGAAATCAGTGCAGCAACACCGGTATTCTGTACAAAATCCATGAAGGAATAATGCAGATTCGAGCCAATGATGATATTCGGCGGATCGCCGCACATCGTTGCTGAACCGCCCAGATTTGCACAGAAAATTTCCGACATGATCATGGGGACGGGGTTGAATTTCAAAAGTCTGGACAGCTCAATGGTAACAGATGCCAGAAACAGGATAACAGTAATCGAGTCAATGAACATCGCCAACACGAATGACATTGCCATAAAAGCAAGAAAAATCGGGATAGTCTTGTAATGGACAAGTTTTGCGATCCTCCGGCAGAGCCAGTTGAAAAAGCCCACTCTTGCCATGCCTTCAACCATGATCATCATGCCGCCGAGAAATAAGATGGTTGCCCAGTCAATGCCGCCAGATTCGCTCTCCTGTCCGGTCGTATGCCAGAATTCTGCAGTGAGGATGGATTGCAGATTGATGACATGCCACATCGCCTTTGCATCCCTCATGCAGATACCGAACACGCCGATGAGCGTCAGTGCGCCGCATCCAAGCGTCACATAATGCTTCTCGATCTTATCCATGATAATAAGTATGAACATTGCCACAAATACTACAATGGCAACGATCTGTGCTGCTGTCATTTTGACAGACTCCTTTCTGTGTGCCCTTTATCACGGGCTTTTTCGGATGCAGCGTTTTTCATCATCTTTTGTCAGATTGCAGCATCTGTACAGTCTCACAAAATGCCGGTGAACCCCTGCATAATACCTATTACTATATTATAGCACTTTTTTCACATAAGTCAATCAATTTTTCCGATTTTTGTGGAACTATACATTTTTTTTTCGATTCCCCACCGATTTTTCGCCGTTTGCTTGTTAAAAAAGATTTTTTCGTTTTTTTCAAAAAAAGTCTTGACAAATATAATTGGATATGGTATAATATAAAAGCTGTCAGAGATGCTGGGGTGTCGCCAAGCGGTAAGGCAACGGACTCTGACTCCGTCAGTCGGGGGTTCGAATCCCTCCACCCCAACTATAAGAATCTCCGGGTTTCCGGGGATTTTTTTATTTTTCTGAAATAGTTTGCCTTTCCACTTGACAAAAGAGGAAAAATCAGGTATCATTATTATTAAGTGAACTATAAAATGCAGGAGGTCAAGTATGAAGCGTATCCACATACCATGTCATGATCCCTATGATGTTCTGGTTGAACGGGGCATTCTGCGCCAATGCGGCGAGATCCTCAATGATCTTATCGGAAACAGCACCTGTGTCATCATCTCCGATGACAATGTCGCTCCGCTTTACAGCAGCACTGTTGCAGAATCCTTGCAGGCTGCCGGATTCCGGACGGAACAGTTTGTCTTTCCGCACGGGGAACAGTCCAAGAATGCCGATACTCTGATGAAGATTTACACCTTTCTCTGTGAAAAGGAGATTACCCGTTCAGACTGTCTGGTCGCACTCGGAGGCGGTGTTGTGGGCGATCTGACAGGCTATGCTGCTGCCACTTATCTGCGTGGCATCCATTATGTCCAGATACCGACATCCTTGCTGGCACAGGTGGATTCTTCCGTCGGCGGTAAGACTGCCATTGATCTTCCAGAGGGAAAAAACCTTGTTGGTGCTTTCTATCAGCCGGACGTGGTACTCTGTGACCCTGACACCCTTTCTACACTGCCACAGGAATTTCTCATTGATGGCATGGGAGAGGTCATCAAGTACGGCATGATTGCTGATGCCAGTCTTTTTGAAACACTCTGCAATCTGAATCTACAGACCATCTCACAGCATTTTGATGACATCATCCCGACTTGCATCGGAATCAAACGTGATGTGGTCGGTCAGGATGAAAAGGAATCCGGGCTGCGCATGATCCTGAATTTCGGGCATACCCTCGGACATGCCATCGAAGCGTACTATCACTATGATGGCATCACGCACGGCTGTGCTGTGGCTGCCGGTATGTGCCTTATGACAAGATACTGTGGCGATACAGATGACTGGAACAGACTGCGTAACTGCGTGGAACGGTACAATCTGCCTTCGGATGTGCCGGTCGGGCTGAATGAACTGGTGACATTCTGTGCGCATGACAAAAAACGCTCCGGCAATGATCTGCACTATGTTGTCTGCAAACCCATCGGTCAGGCAAAGATATGCCGTGATACGATATCCGAATTCCGGAAGCATTTTGAAAGGACAATATGCGAATGAATGTGACCATCACTCCACACCGGCTCTCCGGGACTGTTTTCGTCCCTGCCTCCAAAAGCATGGCACACCGTGCGATTATCTGTGCTGCGCTGGCAAAGGGGACATCTGTCATCCGGAATGTCACGTTTTCCAAAGATATTCAGGCAACATTGTCTGTGATGCAGGCATTCGGGGCATCCTATGAGACAGAGGAAAATACTGTCACGGTTCATGGCATCGTTGCACCGTCAGGCAAAGCATCCGCCGATTGCTGTGAAAGCGGCTCAACGCTACGGTTTCTGATTCCGGTTGCTGCCGCACTTGGTGTCGAAACAACCTTCCTCGGACAGGGCAGACTTCCGCAGCGTCCCATTACCCCCTATCTGCGTGAATTATCGCAGAAAGGCATTACTTTTGACTACCATAATACCATGCCTTTCACCATTCGTGGACAATTGCAGAGTGGGACATTTTCTCTTGAGGGGGATGTATCTTCACAGTTTGTGACGGGACTGCTCCTTGCATTGCCGCTGCTTGAGGGGGATTCCGACATTGTTCTGACCTCTCCCCTGCAATCCAAGCCCTATGCAGATATGACGATTGGATGTTTGCGTGCGTTTGGCGTGGATGTGACCGAAACTGCGGATGGTTACCATATCCCCGGCGGTCAGCACTATCTGCCGCAGGAATTTACAGTAGAGGGCGATTTCTCACAGGCTGCCTTTTTCTATGTGGCAAATGCTGTCGGGAATAATATCACCCTCGCAAACATTCCGGCACAGTCTTTGCAAGGTGACCGGAAAATTGTAGATATCATACATGACATGCAAGCTGCCGGAACGGGAATGTACTGCCTTGATGCTTCGGACATTCCTGATCTTGTGCCGATCGTTGCGGTACTGGCAACATTTGCTGACTGCACGACACAGATCACAGGAGCAGCACGACTGCGCATCAAAGAAAGTGACCGTCTTGAAACGACTGCTGCCATGCTGAACACACTCGGCGGCAGGGTCACTGTTGAATCTGACGGACTGACCATTCGTCCCGTCACCGCCCTGCATGGCGGTACAGTGGACAGTGCAGGTGACCACAGGATCGCCATGTGTGCTGCCATCGCTGCGACCCGTGCAACAGAACCGGTCACCATCACCGGGGCAGAGTGTGTGGAGAAATCCTACCCTGCTTTTTTCAGAGACTATCATTCATCAGGAGGTGTCATCAATGGCTTCAATCTGGAATAACCGTATCTCCGTCTCTGTGTTCGGAGAGGCGAAAGGACCTGCTATCGGCGTCACAGTGGACAATCTGCCGCCCGGGGAGTTCATTGATCTCCTGAAACTGCGTCAGTTTATGGAACGGCGGACACCGGGTGTTCATGAAAGCAATGACTTCGTACAGGTCATGTCCGGCATCATGAACGACCGGACAACCGGTTCTCCGCTTTGTGCCTTCATCCAGAATACAGAACAGACAGAACCTGACCTGTCCCTGCTCAACCGCCTTCCCCGTCCGGGACATGGCGACTATACCGGTACACTGCGTTATCGGGGATTCAATGACATCCGGGATGGGGGGCATATCTCCGAGAGAATGACCTTGCCGCTCTGCTTCGCAGGTGCTGTCTGCGGACAGATTCTGGAGCGCAGGGGGATCTATGTGGGAGCGCACGCATTGGAGATCCACGGTATCCGGGACAAAGAGTTTGACAATGTCAATGTTGACAAGGACGATATCCTTGCTGTGCGCTACAAGAATATGCCTGTCATCAGCAACGCTGCCGGCAAGAAAATGTTTGCTGATATCCGTGCAGCAGAGGAAGGCGGCGAAACGCTTGGTGGTGTGATCGAGTGTGCGGCAGTCAATGTGCCTGCCGGCATCGGTTCGCCGGTGTTTGACGGTATAGAGAATACTATTGCCCAGCTTTTGTTTGGTATTCCGGGTATCCGGGGACTCGAATTCGGTGCCGGCTTTCAGGCAGCCAAAATGGTTGGCAGTCAGAATAATGACAGCTTTTATGTCAACGACCATGGTCACATCCGAACAAGCTCCAACAATCATGGCGGCATTTTAGGTGGTATCTCGTCGGGTATGCCGATCATCCTACGTGTTGCTTTCCAACCGCCGGCTTCGCTTGGCATCCGGCAGGAATCTATCAATCTCTCCACTATGTCAACCGAACCTATTGCCGCAGAAAAGTCTGCTGATGCCTGCACCATTCCGAAATATGTACCATGTGTGGAAGCATGTGTGAGCATCGCATTGCTGTCGCATTTGTTGGACTACCCACATTTCACAGGATAATGAGGTGAGCCGCCATGAGCAAACAAATGCTCGATGAAAACCTGATGAAGATATCCGAACGTGCCGACCGAATAGTGACAGATACGGCACAGGCAGGTATTTTGCTCTGCTATATGCTCTACCGACTCGATGAACCGCTTGACACCGAGCTGCTGTATGATATCGCTGTAACAGGCGGTATCATCAATTATTTTACCTTTCAGGATGCTATGCAGTCCCTGCTTGACTCCGGTTCTATCCGGAAAGAGAAAAGCAAGGACGGTATGGTCTGCTTACTGACGCCTTCCGGCATAGAGTGTGCAAAACGTCTGAAGACCATGGCTGGCAAGTCCTATCGGGATAAAATCGTCTCTGCGGCAAAGCGTGCTGTCATCCGCCACAGAAACGCAAAGGATGTCAGAGTCAGTTATGAGGAACTGGAAACTGGCTGTCATCTTCTGATCGACATACAAGACGGCGATTTGACGCTGCTTGAGTTAAAACTCTATGCCCCAGACCGTCAGCAGGCAGAACTGCTTGCAGAGGGGGTAATGAATAACCCGGCGGCACTGTACCGGGATGTGATGCAGGCAATGTTCCGGCGACAGGAAACTCCGATCGACCTTACGGACAACTAATGCAATTGAATGATGGGGAAATGCATGCTGCGCTTCTCTACGACCGGCTGTGGCATCTTATGCACATGCCGGCTGTCATCTATAGTCTATGGGATGGCAGCGAATCAGTAAACTCCGATATGCATGATCTCCCGATGCTGACAGCATCGGGAGATTTTTGCGTTATGTCATAGCCCCTGTCCCTGAAACGATGGTGTATAGGCAGCATCAGCAGAGGTTTTTTCCTGCATGAAGCCCTGAAAACCGAGTGCCTGTGCAGTGTCCAGAACGGAGTTATACTCCATCTTTGTGATGCGGCGGTTCAGCTCCGGACAGAGTGCATCATGATGCATAGGCGTATACTGTGCCATCAGGCTTAGCAGAAAAGCATCTGTTCCGTACCGTTCTGCAATCCAGTGCAGCAGGGCAATGGATTCGTGACGGTGTCCGGGCATGACCAGATGACGAACAATGCATCCTTTTTGCATCAGTCCATTCTCCATCAGAAGATTCCCTGTCTGTCGGAGCATCTCATCCAGTGCAGCTTCTGCGATCTCCGGATAGTCGGGCGCATTGGCATAGCGCAATGCTGTCTCCGGTGAGAAAAATTTGAAATCAGGCAGGTAAATATCCACCAGTCCATGCAGCATCCGCAGTGCCTCCGGCAGTTCATAGCCGCCACTGTTCCAGATGATCGGAATGTGCAGCAAGGGTTTTGCCTTTTGCAGTGCCGGAAGGATGAGAGGGAGCTGATGCCCGGCGGTCACAAGGCTGATGTTATGTGCCCCCTGCTCCTGCAATTCCAGAAAAATATCTGTCAGCCGCTCCACTGTGATGTCTTTGCCTTGCAGCTCCTTAGAAATGACGGCATTCTGACAGAACCGACAGCGTAGAGAACATCCCGAAAAGAACACAGCCCCTGAACCGTTTGTGCCGCTGATACAGGGCTCTTCCCATAGGTGCAGCATCGCTCTTGCCGCACGAATGCGGTCGATGCCACCGCAGAATCCCTGCGTTTTTGTACGGTCTGCACCGCAGCGGCGTGGGCAGAGGGTACAATGTGTGATATCCATGTTCATACCCCCAATGCCTGCTGAAATTCCTGTTTCCATGCGATATACCGTCCGATATCCTCTGCGGAGGGCGTTTCCCTCAGCATCAGGGCAGTACAGAGACGTGTGATGAGGACTGTTTCCTCTCTGGGCAGCGCATGATGTGTCACTTCGGGAAATGTGGGTTCAACTGAAATTTTTGCAAAGCACACAGGCGGTTTGCCGTCGGCATCGGTTATGGCAAGACAGCACTCAGGAACGGGATACTCCCGGATGTGAAGTGGAAGTCCCGGCGGCAACAGCACTTCTGCTTCATCCGCTTTGGCATAATGGGGCAGGACTTCTGCCATCGGGATGCAGGGTGTCCCCTCCGGCAGAATAAAATGCAGCAGTGCGATGCCCCTTCTGTCCGCATAAGCTGACAAGAAACCATCGGTAGATGTAGAGGTGAAGGAGACGGTTTTCCCCTTATGCTGCATCTCCGCAAAGTCTGACATACGTTCCACACGGTACGTCTCCCTTTCTGCCGGAAGTGCGCATTTCCTGCATGCAGACATGAGGGCGGTCAGCACTTCGTACAGACGTTTCGGATCAGCAAGAATTTCGGTATTCAGGTACTTGCCCTCTCTTGCCCTATCCGTTTCGGAACGGATGCCGGAAAAGAACAGTGCATTCATCAGGACATATGCCTTTTCATCCCCCCAGAATCCATCTGTCCCTTCGGTATCGCCGATATAATACCGGATGGCGTTCAGTTCATGATCTGTCAGCATATCGTTCCTCTTGCATCTCCTTTTCATAAAGATATTCCAATTATACATCTGAATTGTAAAAAATGCAAGCTAAAAGAGGTCGTCTGACATGAAATGCTGCAAATATTTGTTATAAATCACAAAAAAATGACAGCAGTGTTGCTGTGTTTGTGCTATAATGAGAACAACGATAAATTACGAAAGGTGGAATCGCTATGATGAAGGAAATGGGTTTTCACAAAGGCATCAATTTCGGCGGCTGGTTCTCCCAATGTGACTACAGTGAGGAACGGCTAAACGGATTCATCACCGAGAAGGATTTTGCACAGGTCGCAAAGTGGGGTTTTGACCATGTGCGCCTTCCGATCGACTACAATGTACTGGAGAACAAGGACGGGATTCTCTGTGATGAGGGTTTTGCTCGCATTGAGAAGGCATTGTTGATGGCAAAGAAGTACGGTCTGAATATGGTGATCGACCTGCATAAGACTGCCGGATTTTCCTTTGATGAAGGGGAGAAGGAACATGGCTTTTTTGAGAGCAGGGCGTATCAGGAGCAGTTTTATCAGCTCTGGGAGGCACTTGCGGAACGATTCGGACGGTATGCGGACATGGCTTGTTTTGAACTGCTCAATGAGGTCACAGAGGCGGTTTACATTGATGCATGGAACGAGATTTCCCATGAATGCATACGCCGTCTTCGCCGCTATGCACCGGATACAATGGTGCTTGTCGGGAGTTATGAAAACAACAGCGCACGAACAGTGGCTGCGCTTACAAAGCCCTACGATGATAAGGTAGTGTTCAATTTTCATTGCTATGAGCCACTGAAATTCACCCATCAAGGTGCATACTGGACTGATCAGATCGTACCAGAGGAGCGTTATTCCTTCGCAGAATCAAACATCACAGATGAACTCTTTGAGACACTGTTCCGTCCGGCACTGGAGACAGCAGAGAAATACGGCACGGAGCTGTACTGTGGAGAGTATGGTGTCATTGATGTGGTGAAGCCGGAGGATGCAGTGCGTTGGTTTCAGACGATACAGAGGGTATTCGAGAAACATCACATCACGAGAGCTGTATGGACTTACAAGGAAATGGATTTCGGGATCTCAGAATCCCGGATGGATGGTGTGCGTGAGGAGCTGCTGCGTGCTTTATGAGTCACTCCCGGACAGACAATGGTTTGTCCGGGAGCTTTTCTACAATTTCTTGCTGTTTACCCTGCTTTCAGAAAATCAAAAAATATTTTTCAGAAAAGGCTTGACAAATCTTTGATTATGTGCTATAATAAAAAAGCAATAGGGGTATAGCTCAGGTGGTAGAGCAGTGGTCTCCAAAACCACGTGTCGAGGGTTCGAATCCTTCTGCCCCTGCCAAAGCCAAAAAGAGAAAGCATCGAAATATCGGTGCTTTCTCTTTTTTCATTTTCTGATAAAATCGGCTTTGTCCTTTGGTTGTCCTTTATTTTGGATGACAGAATGGATGGGCTCTAACAGCAAAGCTTTTTTGCATTTTCAAGAGCATTGATTACCTTGTCGCACCATTGGTCAAAGTCGGGGTCGGGAGTCTGACATTCTGGGTGTGAGAGAACATATTCCACGGTATTTCGTATGCCTTGTTCAACATGGACTTCCGCTTTAAATTCAGGGACGATACGCTTTATCTTCGTGTTGTCGAATACAACAGACTGCGCTTTATCACCGATAAGACTGCCTGTCAAATCATAGTCACTTACGGATGCGAGAAATTCCGATGAAACATAATACGGTTTAAGCTCTGTTCCGAGAGCATCGGCGATAGTCTGATATATCTGATTCCATGTTACTGATTCATCTGAGGTTATATGGAAAGCTTCGCCGACAGCGTGCGGGTTACCCATCAGTCCCGTAAAACCCTTGGCAAAATCAGAATTGTGAGTTATCGTCCAGAGAGAGGTTCCGTCGCCGTGGATAATGACTGCCTTGCCCTCAAGCATACGCTTAAGTACCTGATAGCTTCCGTTTTTGCCGTGAACTCCGAGAGGAACGCTTCTTTCATCGTAGGTATGGCTCGGTCGAACGATAGTTACAGGGAAATTGTTGTCACGGTAGCTTTTCATGAGGAGCTCTTCGACTGCTATCTTGTTCCGTGAATATTCCCAATATTTGTTGGCAAGGGAAGTACCCTCAGTAATTCTGTAGTCTCTGACAGGCTTGTTATATACGGATGCAGAGCTAATGAAGATAAACTGCTTTGTTTTTCCGCTGAACAGACGTATATCACGTTCCGCCTGCTCAGGAGTAAAGCAAATGAAGTCGCAGACCGTATCGAATGTCATTCCGGCAAGTTTTTCAGAAGTCTCTGATTCGTTGTTTATGTCTGCATTGATAATGCAGACATCCTCGGGTACGGAGCTGTTTCTGTTTCCACGGTTGAGTATATAGACCTCCCAACCGAGCGAAACGGCTCTCCTTGTGACTGCGGAGCTGATAGTACCTGTTCCGCCGATCAATAATGCTTTCATGGGATAACTCTCCTTCTTAAAAATTCTTTATCCAATTATAGCATATTGATGTGGAAAAAGCAAGCGGCACGATGCCGGCATCTGCAATTTATCCACCTATTCTGCATTATGTGGGTTGCACAAATTTGAACAATCTGTTAAAATTATTATAAATAATCTATAAGGAGTGAGTCCTGATGCGTTTACGTTTCTGGAAACAGGTAGTTGCCTGTGCCATTGCCGCTATGTTGATAACTGTCGGAACTCCCACAGTATCTGTCACAGCGGAAACAACCACCATTGCCAACCCTTTTATCTGGGCAGATGTGCCGGATGATGATATTATCCGTGTGGGGAATACCTATTATATGGTCAGCACGACCATGTACTTCACACCGGGTGTGCCGATCATGAAATCTGATGATCTGGTGTCGTGGGAGCTTTGCAATTATGTTTATGACACCTATGCTGACGGTGACAAGCAGAATCTTGCCAACGGAGAACATGACTATGCACACGGACAGTGGGCAACCAGTCTGCGCTACCATGATGGCATGTACTATGTATTCTTCGGAAGCTATGGCACGGGAAATTCGTACATTTACAAGACCGATGATATTGAGAACGGCACGTGGACACGCACGGAACTCCGGGGTATGTATCATGATGCCTCCCTGCTGTTTGATGATGACGGGAGAAACTACCTGATCTACGGCGGCGGTGGTGAGATACGTATCAAGGAATTCAATGCCGACATGACCGGATTCAAGGAGGGCGGCGCAGATAAGGTCCTCTTCAAGACTGGACTGGATAATCTTGCCGGAGAAGGTTCACGGGCAATGAAGATCGGGGACTATTACTATATTTTCCTCATTGCATGGCCGAGCAACAGTGGACGTATCGAACTGTGTTACCGGAGTAAGGAGCTGCTTGGCACTTATGAAGGAAAGACCGTGCTTAATTCCGGATTGGGTACGTATGGCAGCGGTGTCGCACAGGGTGGTATCATTGATACACCGGAGGGGGATTGGTATGCACTGCTGTTTCAGGATCATGGTAGTGTCGGACGTGTACCCGTGCTTGTTCCGGTAACATGGGAAGATGGTTTCCCGATGATGGGCGTGAACGGAAAAGCTCCGACAACACTCACGATCGAGGGCGATTACAAGGGAACATCCCTTGCCCGGGACGATGATTTCAGCGAAAGCAAGCTTCCCCTTGAATGGCAGTGGAATCACAATCCCGACAATGCAGCATGGTCTCTGAGTGATCGTGAGGGATGGCTGCGCCTGAAAAATGAGCATCTTGCCACCCATCTTCTGAACGCACGCAACACTCTCACCATGCGCACGGAAGGGCCTTCATGCAGCAGTGCGATCAGGTTGGATGCTGCCAACATGAAGCCCGGTGACTTTGCCGGACTGTCCGCATTCCAGTTCAATTATGGCAATGTCGGCGTGGGTGTGAACGATGACGGCAGCAAATATGTCTACATGGCAAAGAATGGCGGCTATTCCGGTTCAGCGGCTGTTACCGACAGCAAGGACACTATTGTGGAACAAGTACCCATGCAGGGGGATATTGTCTACCTGAAAGAGGAATTTCAATTTAACACGGTGGACGGTAATTTCAACGTATCCAACAACATTGATAAGGTAAACTTCTTTTATTCCTTTGATGGCAACACATGGACAAAGATCGGTGATACGATCTCCATGACATATGATCTCAAGCTCTTCACGGGCTACCGCAGTGCCATCTACAGCTATCCTACCAAAACCACCGGAGGGTATGTGGATATTGACTATTTTGACTATGAGCGTGCGGAATGGAATACACCCACTGTCACAGAACCGGATCCGGACGGTTATTTCTTCCATAGCACCTATGAGCCGGATAAGGGACTGGATGCATGGACGGGAAGAGGTGCTGCTTCTGTCGAATGCAAAACCGGCGAAAGCTATGCCGGTACACAGGCACTCTTTGTCAGCGGCAGGGATGCCGCATGGAACGGTACTGCAAAAGCATTGGGCTCTGTGTTCAAGCCGGGTGAGACGTTCAGCTTCAGTGCAGATGTGATGTGTCCGGATACGATTGCAAGCTTTTATATGAAATTAGAATACACGGATGCTAACGGCGATGCGCAATATTCCACAATTGCAGAGGGAGCTGCTCCTGCCGGAAAATGGATACAGCTTTCCAATCCGGAATACACCATTCCGTCCGATGCCACAGATGCCAGAATTTACATTGAAACTGCCGAAGGAACGATGGACTTCTATGTCGATGAAGCCATTGGCGCACCTGCCGGAACGGTCATTGAAGGTGCAGGAGCAGGCAGAACGCTCATCAGGGGTGATGTGGACGGAGATGGCAGCATTACAATCTTTGATCTGGGTTTTGCCAAGCGTGGTGTGACGAACGGCTTTTCTGACATCATGATGGAAACAGCTTCCGATGTGGATCAGAGTGGTGTTGTTGATGAGGATGACCTCAGCCTTCTGCAAGCGTTCCTGCTGGGTCGCATTACGGAATTTCCGGACAATACGCCTGTGCCGGAAGAACCTTCCTTTACGTATGAGGAGGCACTCCAGTTTTATGAAGCACCCGGTTATTACCTTGATCCCGCAGAACATCAGGGCAAGATCGTCAAAGAGTCCTACGAAGGTATCAACGGTACAAACTCCCTGAATGTCTATCTGCCCTATGGCTATGACGAGAGCAAGAAATATAACATATTCTATCTGATGCATGGCGGCGGCGAGAATGAGAATACCATTTTCAGCAATGATGTCAAGATCCATAATATGCTTGACCACATGATCGAGAACGGCGACCTTGCGCCTATGATCGTGGTGACCCCCACCTTTAACAAATGCTCTGCGGAGACGGTTTATGACGAGGTTAAACAGAGTATTGTGCCGTTTGTGGAGAGTAAGTATTCTACCTATGCGGAAAATACCACCCCGGAAGGACTGGAAGCATCCAGAATGCACCGTGCATATGGCGGTTTTTCCATGGGCGGCGGCTCGACATGGAACGTGCTGATCAATGATATTGATTATTTTGCTTACTTCATGCCATTAAGTGGTCACTGCTGGGGTGGCGCACAGGCAGTTGCCGATGCGATCGAGGGTTCTAAGTACAAGAATGCGACCTACATTTTTGCAGCAACCGGAACGGAGGATATTGCATACGGTAACCTTGCACCACAGATCGAAGCAATGAAGAAGATGTCCACCTTCACGTTCACTTCCGACTTTTCAAAGGGTAATCTTTACTTCATTGCAGCAGAAGGCAAGACACACTGGTGGGGATTTGTCAGACATTATGTCTACGATGCGCTTCCCTATTTCTTCCATGAAGGTCAGTAAATGATGGAGGATTTGTAATGAAAGTATGGAAAAGAATGATTGCCTGCCTGTTGGCAGGGAGCATGACATTCATCGCTTCTGCCATTCCGGTCAATGCGGCGACAACGTTGACGATCTCGCCGCTGTCAGCCTATGAGATCAACGGCGGCAAGTTTGAGGGCTGGGGAACATCCCTGTGCTGGTGGGCAAATCGTGTCGGCTATTCGGATTCACTGGCGCAGAAAACAGCAGATGCCTTCTACGGGGATGATGGGCTGCGGCTGAATATTGCACGTTTCAACATCGGTGGCGGCGATGATCCGACGCATACACACATCACCCGCACAGACTCTAACATGCCCGGCTACACGACGTGGAACGGCAGCACAGCGACTTATGACTGGAATGCCGATGCCAACCAGCGTAATGTGCTGCTGCGTTCGATCGAGGCATGCGGTGAGGATATGATCGTGGAGATGTTCTCCAACTCTCCTCCGTATTATATGACCAACTCCGGCTGCACAAGCGGAAACGTGGACGGTGGGAAAAATAATCTCCGGGACGATTGCTACGATGATTTTGCGGAATATTTAGCAGAGGTCTGCTACCACTATGAGCATGACTGGGGTGTAAAGGTGCAGAGCGTGGAGGCAATGAACGAGCCTTACACCAATTATTGGTATGCAGGTAGTCCGAAGCAGGAGGGCTGTCATTTCGACATCGGGAATTCTGAATCCACCATGTTGCTGGAATTGCAGAAGTCTATGGAGAAGCGAGGTATGGGGGATGTGTTCATTGCAGGTACGGATGAAACGGCGATCGACACACAGATCGATGCTTACAACAAGCTGTCCGCTGATGCCAAAAAAGCTGTTGACCGCATCGACACCCACACCTACGGCGGCAGCAAGCGCACAGAGCTGCGTGATTTGGCAATTGCTGAGAACAAAAACCTCTGGATGAGTGAAGTGGACGGTGGTGCTACTGTCGGAACAAATGCCGGTGAGATGGGTGCAGCACTTTGGCTTGCAGAGCGCATCACCGCAGATATGAACGGACTCAACCCTTCTGCGTGGATTCTGTGGCAGGTAATCGACAACCATATTTCCAGTGTCGGCATGAACGGCAACAAGGACAAAGGCATGGTCAATACACAGGGCGGTTACTGGGGATGTGCTGTTGCTGACCATGACAATGATGCAATCATTTTCACTAAAAAGTATTATGCATTCGGGCAGTACAGCCGCTATATCCGTCCGGGTATGACAATGCTGAGTACAAGCGGCAACACACTTGCAGCATTCGATGAAGAAAACGGGCAGCTCGTTATTGTAGCCTGCAATACCTCCGACAGTGCAGTACAGATGCATTATGATCTATCCGGATTCGGGGCATTGGGCACGGCATCCACACCCATCCGCACAAGCAATACCGAAAGCTGGAAAGAGCTTGAACCTGTGTCTCTCACTGGTGATGCACTGGATGTGACCCTTGCACCGCAGTCTGTCACGACCTATCTTATCAATGACTGTAAGAGCAGCATCCGTCTGGACGATCCCATTGAATTAGCAGAAACACAGCTCACCGGTTCATCCGCATGGAAAGGCGATGAGAGCCATGACTATCGGAAGGCATTTGACGGCGATACGAAAACCTATTTTGACGGAGTGGGCGCAGGCTGGGTACAGGCTGATCTGGGCGATGTGTATGATCTCAAGGCGATCGGTTACTGCCCCCGTCAGGGTTATGAATACCGCATGACAGACGGTATGTTCTCCTTCTCGGAAGACGGAGAACATTGGCAGACAGCGTATACTGTTGCCGGAAAGCCGGGCTTTTCTATGCACTATATCACACGGTTTTCATGTGGAAGCAAGGCGAGGTATGTACGTTTCTCCGTGCCGGAGGGCACACCGGATAACGAGTACAATATGGATAATGTGTACTGCTGCAACATCGCAGAGCTTCGGTTCTATGGGGAGCTGCACCCGACAGCACATCTTGATAAACTGACACCGGAAACACTGAGCGGAACAGATGCGTGGAAAGGGCAGGAGAAATTTGATTTCCACAAAGCATTTGACGGCGACATAACAACGTATTTCGATGGGCTGACTGCCGGATGGGTACAGGCAGATATGGGTGGACTGTATACACTTGAAGCGATAGGATTTTGTCCGAGAAAAGGGTATGAAGCACGTATGACGGACGGCTTTTTTGAAGTATCCATAGATGGTGAAAGTTGGACGACTGTGTACACGGTGACAGGATTGCAAAATTATGCCATGACCTTTGCGACATTTGATGAGCCGCAGAGGTTCCGTTATCTCCGTTATTCCGTGCCGGAGGGTACACCGGATAATCCTTACAGTACAGAAAACACCTACTGCTGCAATATCGCAGAGATAGAACTGTATGGATCTCCTGTCGAAGCCGTTGCAGGCGATGTCAACGGGGACGGCATGTGTTCCGTTCTGGATGCGGTGGTGCTTCAGAAATGGCTGCTTGCCGTTCCGGAAGTGACGATCACAGAGGATGCAGACATGAACGGAGACGGTATGATAAATATTATTGATCTGGCATTGTTGAAAAAACGGTTGGCATGACAGAAAGAAAAGAGGGATACAATGGCAGAGGTAAAGGCGAAGTTTCTATATTATAATTTCCATAGAATTACGATGAATTGAGTACTGAAGACAGACACATCAGAAACATTTGAAATCAGTTGTTCCAATCACCAAAATATAACATTGAAGAAGCTCGGAGGAGTGATACGATTGTATGGAAAAAGCAGATAAAAAAGGAAAAATTCAAAAGTATATCAGAATCTTTTGTATCTCTTTTATGTGCCTTGTGTTACTATTCACAATGTTAAGATTAACCAAAAAAGTGATAAGAATAGGGAATACCTATAGTTTTAGTTTTTCCGATGACTTGTCAATCTGGGAAAATAACAATGTGAACGATGATACTATAGAGGAAATCGTTTATTTCGAGAATTTGCAGGCGCTGTCTATTTATGATACAAACATCACAAATTTGGATTTTCTGATGAAATTGGATAAATTGGAATACCTGAGTGTTACTTGTTCCGCAGAATGTCCGGTTACCAATATACCGTCATTGAAATACAACAAAAATCTTGCGTATGTATTTCTTTTCAATGTTGAAATTGAAAATCTGGATATATTTGCAGAACTTGAAAATGTAGAAATGCTGACAATTCTTCCTGTCAATACAGCAGAAATTTATGATATTTCAGGAATAAAGAATCTGCACAAATTGCGTTATTTAGTCCTCGATGGCATAAAATGTCAGAATCCTTCGGCTATATTGGAAATGGCAGATTTAGAGTATTTGAGAATCAATCATGGTGTTCTCACAAAAGAGGAGATAGAAACACTTGAAAACAAAGGGGTGAAAGTGGACATAACATAAGTCCCTGAATTTTCATTCGTCAGAATCCAAATGCATGATATTCTCTCAATGTAATTATATTCTATCTTCACTGATTCAGATTATTTACTTCATGGAAGATAAATAGTACCAAGTCAAATGCAGATTTTAATGACCAAATACACGAAGCACATCGTATGATAAGGAGGTGTTTTCTGTGACCTATGCTCCGTGCTCCGTATTGTTGAACAACCAATTCTTACGATGCCATGTACCTCCTTAGATGATGCTATTTCTGCTGTTTTGTCCATTTTTCTCACCTCATACAATATGCAGCACATCGTGACCGTTTAATTTTTCAACGAGTTTCTTCCTAATTTTAGCTAAATATTGATCAATGTCCGATTCACTCTGCAATTTTACCGTAGGGCAGACCGTGCTTCTGTTCATGGTAACAATATCGACATCTGGCGCATCAGCCGTGAACAGCTTTTTTACATATTGCTGCCGCAAATTCGTGATCTGTATGCGCATCGCATCGAGATTTGTGAGCTTGTCTGCATTTTCGGCAGCCGTGCGTTTTTCGGTAAATGCGCTGTCCGATCTCCGCACAATTTCAGTCTGTTTTACATCAGCAGTCTGGTGAATTTCGCCCATTGCCGCTTGAATTTCGCTGATAATTTCCTCACGCTTGGCATCGAGTAATTTCTGATAAATGTCCTTGATTTTCTGGACAAGTTCCGGCAATTCACTGATACGCCGGTAGGGCTTTGGCATGGCAAGAATTTCCCGTATCTTTGCAATTGCCGAAAGCGCAGCATCCTCCGTCTGGAAATATTCATTTTCCGCCGTGACTGCATCTACAATTGCTGCCGCACTGTTAAATATTGCACGCTGCACACGAAAAAATGTCCGTACTTCGTCCATATCCTCCGCATAGTCAAGGAAATCATCCTGCATTTCTACTGCCTTTTTCAGCAAAGCGATATTGTCTTTTTTCTGTAAAAGCAATGTATCGCAAAGCTGTATCCCGGTTTCCACAATTTGCTTTCCCGGATAATTTTTTGTGCTGTATTCCTGCGTAAGCAAGTCCTCTGCTTCTTTATGCCCGGCACTGAATTTTTCAATAATATACCCGATCAGCCCGTCCTCATCGTCCGGAATTGTCCCCAACGTGCAGTCGAAATATTCGCTGAGAAAATCCCTTGCCTTTTTCATTAACTCGATCGGCGGAGCAACACGGAACGAAACGATCGCCTTGTCAATTTCGTTTTTTCGCCGCAAATAATCCGGCATTTTCGGGTCAGTCGGCTGAATGACAGCACCCCCGTATTTGACCTGCAATTTTTGTGCTGCGATCAGTTCCGCAATGACAGCCGCAATGTCAATTTCCCGCCATCCATAGGGAATTGCCTGATACCGCCGCTGTATATCCCCCATAGAAGTCGGCAGCTGCTTTGTTTTCTGAATTTGCAGATATTGCAGCACTTCCTTGACCGCAGCCTCATTCGGAGATGCCACACCCGCAAAAGCCATCTGCGCATTGCCCTTCAGGATTTCCCGAATTTCTTCATCGCTGTCAAAATTCTTCCGGATATAGTCCAGCTTGGTATATACGCTTTCCACAAGAACGGTCATGGCACGTTCTATTCGTTCTTTTACAGAGGCAATTTTAAGAGTCAATTTGTCACCGTTTACATAAATTCTTCCCTCTGCAATGGCTGCCGTGATCAGTTCCTCCGCACGCTTTTCATGCGATGCAGCTTCATTCTGCCTGTTTCTGACGATCACCTGAATCATTTCCGGAAGCTGTGCCACATTCTTGCTTTTGACGTAACGGCGAATTTTCATGGCATCCTCAAGTTCTTTGAAATACGGCTGTGTATCATCAAGAACCACAATTACTGCATTATCCGCAGATGACTGCATCAGAAATGTCGAATCTTCGGGGGAATAAATTTCGGAAGCAACCGTAATAAAACGCAGTGAGATCGACCCTGATAACTGCCCGATCACCGTCTCATCAATTCTCTGATCGTAGGAGAAATCATATTTACCGTAGCGGAATTTCTTGCTGACAAACAGTTTGCCGAAAATAATATCCGAAATTGCCTTAGTAATGACTGCACTGTCCACAGGGGTATTCCGTATTTCACGGGCAATGTCCTGCTCATCATCCGTAAGAAATGTGTAAGTATCACCGGCACGGGAGACATAATTCTGGGAAACCAGCCTGTCAAGCGACTGCTGTATGGTCAGCCGGGTGGAAATTTTATCCGTGCGGATGTCATCCGCCATTAAAATACTGATATTGTCCAGATTTGCCTTGATATCGTCCACATAGCGCACCAGATACAGCAATTTCAGGACATACACATCATATTGTTCTATTCCGTCATGATGGTCTGCTGCATCCTGACAGCGGTCGATAACACGGCGGATAGAGCCTTCAAGAAATGTATGCACGGTATCATAAAACAGATAAAACGGTGCAAGTGCAAATTCATCTTTTTCCTGAATTGCCTGCGCAGTTTCCTGAAATCCCGAAAGCATGGAACGCTCGCCGCCGGACAGATGTTTGCCCGAATTTCCGTGTTTCCGGATCTCCGCAAGTACATTCTGCATCAGCCGGAACTGATATGGCACAAAGGGATATGTTTCAATAAATTCCCCTTCACTGGAATAACCTTTCATATCCAGCAGTGCATGATTGAAAACAAACAGGTTTTTCAGCACGTGAGCATTTTTTTCATACTGTAATTTCAGAAGCTGTTCCGCCTGTTCTGTTTTGGCAAGAATTCGCTTTTTGATGACCTCATCCACGGAGGAAGAACTCAGACTCAACCGTGTATCAAAACGTCCCTGAATTTTAGAAAAATCATCTCCGCTGATTTTGGTAATGCTGTCGATCGCTTCCTGTGAAGTCACCATGACCCACACTCTGCCGCCGCATTTTGAGCCGATTTCCTCCACAAGTGTCTGTAAATTCAGCATCAGATCCGAATCCGAACCGATATACTGACCGACCTCATCCACCATAAATAAAAGCCGGAATTGCTTGCCTTTGCTGTCAATATATTCCCGAATTTCCTTGACAAGTTGTTCAATGCTGAGGTCTATTTCTTCTTCACCGTTAAACCAGTTTCGTGCAGCTGTTTCGCTCATACCGAGCGTTTCTGACATGGCTGCGACCACATCATCTTCAAAAAAAGCAAAGGAATCCCGTGAATCTTCCCAAGTTCCGCCGTTGATCTTTTCAAAGCATGCTCTGAACTGTTCCGATTTGCCAGACTTGCTGATAAACTGTTCAAGCTTTGCGACTTTCAGATCATTGCCATAGAACCCAAGATGTTCATAAAAAACCTTTGCAAACACACGCAAAATGGCTGTTTTGTCCTTTGTCAGCGGACTTTTGGAATCAATATTGAAAAGTATTGTTTCTGTCGGAACTCGCACACAATTTTCAAGTTGTGCAAACATCATCGGATCATCAAATTTATCCGCAAAATAAGATACAGCAGGTTTTCCACCCACCATGCGGTTGGAGAGCAGATAGGAAAGCATTTTCAGAAAATGCGATTTACCGCTTCCAAAAAAACCGGAGATCCAGACACCAATTTTATCGGTTGGCTGTTCCAGTGAATGTTCATAATGATTCAAAAACGTATTGAAATGGCGACGCAATTCTTTGGTAATAATATATTCCGAAATCTCCTGAATCATCGACCTTTCATCATCCTGTGCAACCTTGATCACGCCGTTTATATCACGGTTGATGTCCGACTGATACATAGTTTGTAAGCGCATGATTGATTCCACCTCACATAATAATGCTGCAAGCGCATCCGTTTCACCTCTTGCACGAAATAAATTATCCGCATTGATCATGTCAACGTTTTCCGTGCGTGGCAACCCTTTCAGTATAAAATCTTCTACGATTCTGATCTCGTAGAAAGAAAATTGCTCCCTTGTCAGTCTACCGCTATAGTGTTCTTTTCTCATATATTGGTTTTCTAAAAAATGTATTATCCATATAATGCAGCACTCAATTTTTATGTTATTTCCCATACTGGTCCCGATGACTTTTGTGAATACATTTCTGTTGTGTTCATCGTAAACAGATCCATCATGTAATGAAATCTGAAATCTGATTCTTTGCTTCCTTTACAGGCATAATCACTGATTTATATAAAGATAAATATCTCACTATTTTATTATACACCACCCTATTGAAAATGTCAACAGCTTTCTGAAAAAAAAGCAAGCACTCCCAAAATGAGAAGTGCCAGCCCATATAGCTTGCTGTTTCGGTCTTTCGTGTTACTCAAAACTTATATGCCTACTCTCCTAAGCCGTGCATTTTTCCATTTGTTGAGTTGTGGAAAACTTGTATTTTCCGCTACAATTCGTTTGATTTTTTTGAGGCTTCTATCGCCTCCGGACTTGCCTTCTTGGGATGTTTACTGCGTGGCATTACTTTTTTCCAGTTATGCCGGCGTAATACATTATAAATTTGTGTTTTATTTGTTACACGTCCCAAAGCTTTATCGTATGCTTCTTTTATTTCTGAAACACTTACTATCTGTCCGCTTTCAGCCGCCAATTTGTACTGTTCAAGCAATGCCGATTCTTCATCATATGACATATTCCAGTGATGGCTTGTGTGATGCTGTTTTACTATTGCTTCTATCCCCTTGTTCATATATTTTGCTGTTAGAAATGATTTCTGATTTAAACTCAATCCCGATGCTATTCCTGCTGTTTCTCTGCTTTCTCCCTCGGCTCTTTTTATCAATGCAACCAATCTTTTGTGTACATTTTTATCCTTGTTTTTCTTTTCTGCTGCGTACAACTCTTCTCTCTGTTCTTCTGTAAATTTTGGCATCTTTTTTCTCCTTTTTCGCTTTATTATATTATATAACCAAACCAATTTCACACTGAGTCACACAAAAATTCCGAATCTACGGAGCTTTTGGATGGTAGAAAGCTCAAAAGCAGCGTAACAGTGATATAATCCCCTTAGAGAAGACACACAAAATAACAAAAAGTGTGAAATTCATTTTAGGAGGAAAATATTATGTCGAGAAGGAGCAAGCTGACGGATGAAGAACGCATAGGCGCAGTACAAGAATATCTTGATGGGAAAGGAAGCTATGGTTCAATTGCGAAGAAGTATGGAATTTCACTCCAAACACTCAGACAAAAGGTGATCTATGCAAAAACAAATGGAATAGAATCAATAAGGATCAGTCATAGAAAC
>CANRJB010000021.1 GCA_947630845.1 uncultured Clostridia bacterium | reverse complement strand
CAACCAGTGTAAAGCCCTTGACGTTCTTTCTTGTTTTCATAGCGAAAACCTCCTTATAAAAAATAAATGAGGAGGGTCGCACAGAGGGGGAAACAGGGCAATTCTGAAGGAATTCTACAGTGAAATTTTTTACCATATTGTGCAAAATGCACAAAGAGATGGGCGTATTTTCTGCGTGCATTGACACCAAAAAACTCTTGCTAATATGGAAAAAATATGTTATAATGGTCATAGTGTTATGTGGCATAGTGCCGCTGACAGCGCAAAATCAACAAAAATCGCAAAAGGAGTTAAAACTATGCAGAAGTTCGGACACTTTGACGACGTCAGGAAAGAATACGTCATCACGTCACCGAGAACCCCCTATCCGTGGATCAATTACCTCGGTACACAGGCGTTTTTCTCCCTGATCTCCAATACTGCCGGCGGTTATCACTTCTATAAGGATGCCCGTCTGCGCAGAATCACTCGCTATCGCTATAATAATGTGCCGATCGACATGGGCGGCAGATATTTCTACATCAATGAGGGCGGCACGATCTGGAATCCGGGTTGGTCACCGGTCAAAACAGAGCTGGATGCCTATGAGTGCCGTCATGGTATGGGCTATACCGTCATCACCGGCAAAAAGAACGATCTGAAGGCAGAAGTCACCTTCTTTGTACCGCAGAACTATAACGGCGAAGTACAGCAGGTCGTACTCACCAATGAGGGCAGCGCAAATAAGGAATTCTCCCTCTTCTCTTTTGCAGAATGGTGTCTCTGGGATGCGCAGGATGACTGCACCAACTTCCAGAGAAATTTCAGCACCGGTCGTGTTGAGGTCGTAGGTTCGACTATTTACCATAAGACTGAATACAGAGACCGCCGTGACCATTTCGCCTTCTATACCGTCAATGACTCCATCGACGGCTACGATACCGACAGAGATGCTTTCATCGGGCTTTACAATGGCTTCCACAATCCGCAGGCAGTGCTTGCTGACAAGCCGGGTAATTCGTTCGCTGACGGCTGGTCGCCGGTGGCTTCCCATTATAAGAAGATCACCCTCGCTCCGGGCGAAAGCAAGACCCTCATCTTCATCCTCGGCTATGTGGAAATGCCTGTGGACAAGAAGTTTGAGGCGGACGGCGTGACCATCAACAAGGAAAAAGCTCTTGCAATGATGGAGCAGTACAACACCCCTGAAAAGGTGCAGGCTGGACTTGATGAGCTGCGTGCATCATGGGATAAGCTGCTCGGCATCCTGAATGTCAACACGAGCGACGACAAGGTGAACCGGATGGTGAACATCTGGAACCAGTACCAGTGCATGGTAACGTTCAACCTCTCCCGTTCTGCATCCTACTTCGAGAGCGGTATCGGCAGAGGCATGGGCTTCCGTGATTCCAATCAGGATATCCTCGGCTTCGTTCACCAGATCCCCGACAGAGCAAGGGAGCGTATCATTGACATCGCTTCCACACAGCTTGAGGACGGCGGATGCTATCACCAGTACCAGCCGCTCACCAAGAAGGGTAACTCCGACATCGGCGGCGATTTCTCGGATGATCCGCTGTGGATGATCCTCTCCGTATCGGCATATATCAAGGAAACCGGCGACTGGGCAATTCTGGACGAGCCTGTCCCCTATGACAATGATGCATCCAAGGCAAAGCCGATGCTCGACCACCTCAAGGTGTCGTTCTATAAAATCGTCAACAATCTCGGTCCGCATGGACTGCCGCTTGCAATGCGTGCTGACTGGAACGACTGCATCAATCTGTCCTGCTACTCCGATACACCCGGCGAAAGCTTCCAGACATACACGAATCCGAAGTTTGCCGCAGAGGGCGGTTACTCCAAGATCGCTGAGTCCGTCATGGTCGCTACCCTCTTTACTTACACCGGTCCGAACTATGTCGCTATCCTGAGACACCTCGGAAAGAATGACGAGGCAGATGCGGCACAGGCTGAGATCGACAAGATGAAGAAGAATGTCATGGATTCCGCATTTGATGGCGAATGGTTCCTGCGTGCTTACGATTCTACCGGCGCAAAGATGGGTTCCAAAGAGTGCGAAGAAGGTAAGATCTTCATCGAACCGCAGGGCTTTGCCGTTATGTCTGAGATCGGCAAGGATGTCGGTGCAGATATCAAGACCCTGAATTCCATTGACAAGTACCTCAACACCAAGCACGGTCTTGTCCTGAACAATCCTGCTTATTCCAAGTACTATATCCAATACGGCGAAATTTCTACCTATCCCGGTGGTTATAAGGAAAATGCCGGCATCTTCACGCATAACAATGCATGGATCATCTGTGCAGAAGCTTATGCCGGGAGAGGTGATAAGGCATTCGAGTACTACAGCAAGATCGCACCTGCCTTCAACGAGGATATCTCCGATCTGCATAAGACAGAACCGTATGTTTACGGTCAGATGATCGCAGGTAAGGATGCAAGCCGTTTCGGCGAAGGCAAGAATTCATGGCTGACAGGTACGGCTGCATGGAACATGGTTGCCATTTCGCAGTACATCCTCGGTATCGCTGCCGATTGGGATGGTCTGAAGATCGACCCGTCCATCCCTCACGAATGGGACGGCTTCACGGCAACCCGTCAGTTCCGTGGTGCGACCTACAACATCACCGTCAAGAACCCTGACCACGTTTGCAAGGGCGTAAAGGCTATGACCGTTGATGGTCAGGCTGTGGATGGCAATGTCATCCCGGCATATGACGGCGGCACACATGACGTAGTCGTAACACTCGGCTGATCCCCAACTTTCCTCCTTAGATAACAACTCTCCCCCACAGCTATGCTGTGGGGGAGTTTGTTTTTATAGAAGCGGCAGGATCATGACTGACCATCCAGAAAATCATTCATGACGACCTGTACTCTCGGATTACCGTTTTCATCGTCCTCGATCATGGTAACTTTCTCCATGATGATGGGCGTATTCGGGGATGCAAGCTCGCCGCCGCTGTTATAGGAACGCTCCACTTGCAGGAAACTGTCTACGACTTCCATGCCCTCGGTCACTTCACCGAACGCTGCATAGTTGCCGTCAAGGAAGGTGTCGTCATCCGAATAGCAGATGAAGAACTGACTGCTTGCCGAATCGGGCATGCTGCTGCGTGCCATGGAGACGATGCCCCTTTTGTGGGAGAGGGGATTGTTCACGCCGTTTGAGGAAAACTCCCCCTTGATCGTCTTTTCCGAACCGCCGGAACCTGTTCCCGTCGGATCACCGCCCTGTGCCATGAAATCATCTACCACACGATGGAAACCAATGCCGTCATAAAATCCCTGCTCCACAAGGTTCTCAAAATTCTCACAGGTGATCGGCGCATCCTCCGGATAGAGGGTGATAATGAACGTGTTGCCGGCGGCGGCACTGACCTCGCCGGTACCCTCTGTTTCTTCCTTCTGCACATCGGCAGCACTGCTGTTTTCAGCCGGCGTTTCTGCTGTGGAAGAATCTTCCTTTTCGCCGCATCCGGTCATCACACATCCGCACATTACTGCCGCAAGCATGGCAGCCAACCATTTTCTCATTGGAAACGACCTCCTTTATTGCATTGCCCGTTCAAGCCATGTGTACCCCACATTGAGCGCATCAAGAAGGGTGTTACGCTCGCCATGCTTTACAATTGCTTCAATGGGATTGCGTTTTTCATCTGTAGACATCTGGTAGAAAGTGACCTTCTGTGACACGCTGATACCTTCGATCTCCTTTGCCTGTTCGATATGCAGCATGATGACATACGGCTCACTCATATACCCGTAATACAGTTCATCCCCCTTTCGTACAAGGGGATAGCCCTTATAAGACATAAACTCCATGTACCAAACACTCCCTTCAAATTATTGCCATGACATCTGTAATTCTTCGTCCGTATCAAAAATGTCAATATTATGCATCAAAGCCTCCAGACAGGATGTCCGCACCTGATAGCAGGCATCATTGCGCATGACGATGGTTTTCAGGTCCGACTGCTTGTAGAAGCTGACGGTGTAGTCCTCTTTCCCGTTCTGTGTCGTCAGATGGATCTCTGCATCCGGCTCACCGGTCGGCGCATCGCCCAGATAAAGCTCTTCGCCGTAGATGCTGAGAATAAACTGGAACAGCAGGCGGAAACGCTCTGTTTCGACCGTCTTTCCGTCCTTTGTCACCACATAGTCCTCTCCGCTCGTACCCTCGCCCTCAAAGGAGAGGTGCCTGTCACCGGCAGTGATGTCCAGTGTCGCAAGATTCCACACATTCGTGGTGAAAATGTTGGCAGAGGTGATGTCGCCGGGCATGACTGTCGTCCACACTGCCTTCTCTGCCGTTACCCCATAGAGCAGCGGCACATCCTCAAACTGTGTATAATAACAGGTCGTACCGTCCTCTGTCTCATAGGTGTTGCCGAACAGCAGGTGATAGGTGTTTCCGTCGTCACAGACCATCGTGACTTTGCAGAACGGGTCGTCCATGCCGGCTTTTTTCAGTTCTGCCGCATCCGGACGCACGGCAGCGATCTCCTTGGCAGAAAGCCCGAACATGCCCGTTACCACATCCGATGATGTCTCCACATTCAGGTATGCCTTGACCGGAGAGGTCAGCAGATGTGTGGATGCCGTGCCGCCGACGGTGTCGTCCTCCGCACCCTCATGATCGTACTCCATCGCTATCTCATACTCCAGATCCTGCCGCTCTATGACGACAGATTCCACGATCGGATATTCCGATTGCTCCGGCTCAGTCAGGATGGTGGTGGAGATGAATTTGTCAGATGACTTCTGATAATTCGCCACAAGGGAATTTTGCACAAGATATACATCCCCGTCCACAGCACAGTATGTCTGTGCCGTACCCATCGGGGCAACATCGCCGACGGAAAAGGAAAATGCACTGCCGTCCTTAAAGTGGAGCGTGACTTCTGCGGCAGGGTCGGTAAGTCCGTACTTTGAGAGGTCGGCAGCCTTCTCCTCCACAAGAGACTGCGCTTCAAGCTTGCTGCCGTTGTTGACGAGAGTGGAAACAAGATTCGTGTCCACCTCCATGTCCTCCAGCCCCTCAATGCCGTACACCGCACTTTTGTCTTCCGTGGCTTCTGATGTGATGATGACGGTAAAATCGTCCGTATTGGCAACATCCACAGTGACGACATCCTCTGCATTGCCGGGAGAGAGCAGAATCGTCTCTCCGGAAGAGCTGTCTGTCACATCTTCTTCCGGCTGTTTCATCAGAAGCGATGCTGCCGTCAGTCCGCCGCCAAGCAGCACAACTGCACAGATGCCGATAATCAGTGCCTTCGTATTGAACGACTTTCCGGACTTTGGCTTTCCCGGCTCATTGTCCGGCGTGCTGCCGAATATGGTATCCGCCTCAGCGTCAGCATTTTCGGCAACGTATTCATCCTTTTTTTCTTCACTCATTTGTTTCTTCTCCTCAGAATGACCACAACGCCGATCACAGCAACTGCCATCGGAATGGCAAAGATAAAGAGATTCACCATTCTGACATCATTGGTCGTCAGGGTAAGCGTCTCAGGGGTAAGCTGCTTTTCTGCAATGACAAGACCGCTGCCCTTTCCGGTCACGGTATTGACGGCATTGATCATAAAGGGCGCATTGTTATAGGATGCATCCTGCATCAGGTAGTAGTCCGAAAGCTTCATCGAACCGAACACCATGATCGTACTTGAATGGGGGATGTTGTCAATGTTCTGCCGACGTGTGGTGGTAGCCATGACTGTCTGTGCGCCTGCGGCGGACTTGTCGCTGTTCTCCTCTTTGGCATTCATCTCATTGAGGTAGACGGTGTCCGAAGTCTGGAGAACGGACGAAGTGATGCCGCCCGACTTCTCATCCCAGAGCAGATCAATTGTCCGGCAGAACGGCGCAGCGATGGGCAGAGAGGTGTTTGCCATCCCTGCGGAATAGTCCTCATCTGTAATGACAGCAGCCGGTGCAGGAACGGTACTTGTCGTACCCATGAGCATGACCTGCTGTGCGGCACTGTCGCTGCCCTCCATGCAAAGCTGCTTTGTCACCTGAATGCCCCATGTGGAGAGCAGTTCATCAATGTTGGGCGTATCGGACTGCGTGGCATCGGCGAAGTAGAGCAGATTCCGGTCATACTGTCCGTCATTGTAAAGGAAGGCAGACAGCTTGTCAATATCGGTCTGTGTCAGATCATTGATGGGCGCAGGCAGGACGATCATGTCATAGTCATCCGGGTTGAGTGCATCCGTGCCGAGGTCAACGCTCGTTACGTCATAGCCATTCTTGGTGAGCGTCTCGGCAAGCATGGCAACGGAATAACCATTTGCATCGGAGTAGATCAGCTTGCTGTTCAGCATACTGATGACAGCGACCTTGACGGGATCCGCATCAGCAACATACATCAGCGCAGCAGTAAGATTCTGCTCGCCGGAAAAGCTTGTAATGCAGTCCTCAAGCGTCCCCTGCCCATAGTAATAATACAGCGCATATTTCTGCTGGTCATAGCTGAACAGGCTGTCAATGGAAACAACACGCATTTTCGACGGATCTTCTGCATCTGCGACCACGATATCGCCCTGTGTGAGTGTACCGGTATAGTTTGCCTGCAAGGTATTGACGACATCCGGATTGGTGGTCGGGTCTACATAGGAAACGTGGATATGACTGGAATTCTGGGCATATCGGTCAAGCATTTCCGAAACCATCTTCATGGAGACGGTGGTGGATTCAAAATTACTCTCCGCCATGAGGACGGTAAAATTCACATCCTTGTCAAGCGTTTTCAAAAAATCAACAGATTCCTGCGAGATCTCAAACATGCCGCTGCTCGTCAGGTCAAGCTTCAGCGGATACGTCTCCACGACCCGGCTCACCAGCAGATTTACCAACACGACCGCAATGGTCACTATGGCTGTGATCGCTGTTGCGATACCGCCGTAGCGGAGTTTCTTCTGTGCTGCGGCACTCATGCGCTTTCTGGGTTTTTTCTCTTTCTTTCCGGAAGATGTGCCGTCCGGCATGAATGTATCCTGTTCCATTTTCTCATCTGCCATTGCGCACACCTCCTTAGCTCCAGCGGCGTTTCTCGAACACTCTCACGGTAAAGAAGTTGAACAGTACCGTCGTGCTGATAAAGAACAGTACGCTTGAGAGGTTGAAAATGCCGCAGGTAAATTCATAATATCTGCTGTAGAATGACAGGTAATAAAGCAGCTCTTGCAGCCATGGCACGCTGACCCTTGCTGCCAATGTGTCCACAAGGAAGAACAGCAGCAGACAAACGATGCCGCCGACTGCCGCACCGAGCTGATTTTCAGTCAGGGACGAGATGAAAAGCCCCACTGCAATGAATGCACCGCCCACCAGAAGGATGGCAAGATAGTTGGAGATGAGCGTCATCCATGCGACTGTACCGAAGATGGAGAGTATGACACCATAGATGAACACGATACTCACCCCGATGAGCAGCATGGTCAGGGCAGCAAAATACTTGCCCAGCACGATGCTCGTCAAAGAGACAGGTGCTGTCAGGAGTCCCTGTTCGGTTTTCTGCTTTTTCTCCTCACTGAACAGCCGCATTGTCAGAATCGGCACAAGGAAGATGCAGATCATGAACATGGTCGAGAACACGCTCGACAGATTCGCTGACCCTGCCGCAAGATTGTCCATCGCAAAGAAAAAACCTGTGATGACATAGAACACTGCAAGGAACACATAGGCAATGCTCGATGAAAAGAATGCGCCTATTTCACGGCGATAAATTGCGCCCATTACTTTGTGTCCTCCTTTCCGATACCGAGCTGTTCGCCCATTGTGATCTTGAGGAAGATGTCCTCAAGCGTCATTTCCATATTTTTCAGCATGAGGATGTTCCACTCATGCTCTCTTGCAACGGCATTGATGTCCCGGCGGATGTCTCTGCCCGGTTCTGCCTCGATCTCAAATTCCCAGATGCCCTTCTCACGCTCCATGTCCGCACGCACATATTTCGTACCTTCGATGGCACGCAGTGCCTGTAGAATTTCCGCTTTTTCGCCCTCGATTCTGGCAATGACACGGTGGTCGGTCGTGACCTGTTCGGAGAGGTGCGAAGCGGTATCGTCGGCAGCGATCACGCCCTTGTTGATGATGACCACACGGTCGCAGACTGCCTGTATCTCAGAGAGGATATGGGAGCTGAGAATGACGGTATGATTTTTCCCCAGACGCTTGATGAGGGTACGGATCTCGATGATCTGCTTCGGGTCAAGTCCGACGGTCGGCTCATCAAGAATGAGAACGGGCGGATTGCCGATGAGAGCCTGTGCAACGCCCACACGCTGTTTGTAACCTTTTGAGAGGTTCTTGATGAGTCTGTTCTCAACCTCTTTGATCTTGCAGAGGGTCATAACGTCCTTCATATGTGAACGGCGTGGCAGCTTACAGCGTTTGAGGTCAAACACAAAATTGAGATATGACTTGACGGTCATATCCAGATACAGCGGTGGGATCTCCGGCAGATAGCCGATAAAGGATTTTGCCCGGATGGGATCCTCAAGGACATCCACGCCGTTGATGAGTGCCTGTCCGGAAGTGGATGAGATGTAACCGGTGAGCATATTCATGGTCGTGGACTTCCCTGCGCCGTTTGGACCGAGAAATCCTAATATTTCGCCGTTCTCCACAGTGAAGCTGATATTGTCGACAGCTTTTTTGTCACCGTAGTGCTTTGTCAGGTTTCTGACTTCGATCATGGGAAACCGTTCCCTCCTTTATTTTTCCCTCATAGAGGGTAATTGTTCATAGTATAGCACCATTATGTGTCAGCATCGTGAAAACCTTTTGAAAGTATCACGTCCTCACGCATCTGTGCCTGTAATGCCTCCAAAGAGACAAATTTCTGCTCCTCACGCAGGAACCGGTGCAGGAACACATACACGGTCTTGTTGTACAGCCTGCCGGAAAATCCCTCAATATATGTCTCCGCCAGCGGATTGCCGTGGTAATCGACCGTCGGCTTCATGCCGATGTTGGTGACGGACGGGTAATGTCTGCCGTCCGGCGTGACCGTCTCCGACACATACACCCCGTACTTCGGCACAAGCTGTCCCTTCCGGAAGGGCTGGTTGATGGTGGGAAACCCGATCGTCCGTCCGAGTTCTGCCCCATGCCGCACCGTCTGCATGATGCAGTACGGCGCACCGAGCAGGCGGTTTGCCTGTTCTGTCCTGCCCTCTGCAAGAAGCTGCCGGATGACTGTTGAAGAAACTTTCACGCCGTCTGCCACAACATCCGGCACGACTGTCACGCCAAAACCATAAGTCTCCCCGAACGTCCGCAGATCGTCGGCATCCCATGCCGCATCCTTGCCGAACCGGAAATTCCTGCCGCAGCAGACATGTGCCGCAAACTCCTCCCGGACAAGCTTCTCTGCAAATGCCTCCCCGGACAGGTCACGCACGAGTGCGAACGGTACACAGATCGTCAGTCCGACTCCGCATTCCGAGAAGACATGACACCGCTGTGCGGACGGGTAGAGAAATTCACCCGTCTTGCCTGCCATTTCGTCCGCAAACGTATAGACTGCCGGTCGCAGACCATTTTTCTCAGCAGCATCGACTGCCGCTTGCAGCACAGCCCTGTGACCGAGATGCACGCCGTCAAACAGTCCGAGTGCGATCGCACGCTTCTGCATTCAGTCACCCCCGAAAAAATTCCGCTCCGCACGCAATAGTTCTCCGTCTGGATATGCCGTCCCCAGAAATCCATCTGTGCCGTGGACTGTGTAACGCTTTGCACCGGTGAGCTGTTTCCGGAGCTGTGAAAGAAAGAGGCGCACACCGTTGCGGTAGAGCTTTGTCTGCTTTTCATCAAGCCGCAGTACCGGCAGTCCGGCAAATACCTCCCCGATGGGGATGAGGGCATCCTCCGCACGACCGTCCTCACACAGTGCCTGTAATTGTTCCAGTGTCACGCATCTGTCAATGCCAAAACCATTGGACATGGTGCGCCGCAGCGAAGTCATGACTGCACCGCAGCCAAGTGTCTGCCCCATATCGTGCAGCACCGTCCGGACATATGTCCCCGAACCGCACTGCATCTCGATCGTACCACACCCATCCGCAAATGCCGTCAGCCGCAGCGAATCAATGCGCACACGCCGCTCCCTGCGCTCCACGGTCTTCCCCTCACGGGCAAGCTCATAGAGTTTCTTTCCGTTCTGCTTGACAGCGGAATACATGGGCGGTATCTGTCCGATCTCCCCGACCATGCCGGAGAGTACGCTGTTGATCTCTGTTTCCGTGATCCCGGATGTTTCCTTTGTGGCAAGGATCGTGCCGGTGATGTCCTGTGTATCGCTTGTCAATCCGAGCTGAAAGCCGGCAGTGTACGCCTTGCTGTCATCCGGCAGGATGCCGCATGCCTTCGTGGCAATGCCGACAAATACAGGCAGTACGCCCGTCGCCATTGGGTCAAGCGTCCCGGCATGTCCGATACGGCGCATTTTCAGCATCCCACGCAGCTTGGCAACAATGTCGAACGAAGTGAAGCCCTGCGGCTTGTCGATCAGAATGATGCCGTTCATGACAGCACTCCGCTCACGATGGCAAGCAGCTTTTCCCGTACCTCTGCGACCGTTCCCTTTATCGTACATCCGGCAGCACGGATATGTCCGCCGCCGCCGAGTTTGGCACAGAGTGCAGAGACATTGATATCCCTTGCCGAACGCATGGAGATCTTAAACTCTCCCGGCTTGCGCTCACGGACAGTGATGCCGACCTCTACGCCCTCCGGCTGGAGAGAAAGACTGGTCAGCCCTTCCATATCCTCTATGTTCACACCGGCATCCGAACAGATATCATGCGTTGCCCAGAGCATGACGCATTTTCCGTCCAGATAGTATTCAATGTTCCGCAGCATAGTGATCTCTGCCTGTATCTGCTGACGGGTCTTGACGGTGAACATGGCACGGTTGATGAGGTCATACCGGATGTCCGGAAACTGCCGCATCAGCTCTGCCGTGTAACTATGTGTTTCCGGCGTGGTGTTGGCAAACCGGAAACAGCCGGTATCTGTTGCCATGCCGGTATAAAGGCATTTTGTGATCTGTTCTGTAAAGGTGATGCCCATTTCCCAGTACACCTGATACAGCACCTCACATGTCGCCGCAGCACATTCTTCGAGCAGCACCCTCTCTGCATAGAGCTGGTTGGAAATATGGTGGTCAATGCAGAGGTCGATCCTGCCCTGATATGTCTCTGTCAACTCCCCGAACAGCAGCTCATCTGCCACATCGACAGACAGGATGCAGTCCGGCGTGAATTCCTCCTCCGGCTCTTCCGGCAGCAGGAAGGAAAACCGCTGCGGGATGGGATCGGCACAAAGCACCCTTGCTTTTTTTCCGAGCTGGCGGAGTACTGCCTGAAGGGAATAGCCTGCACCGATGCAGTCGCCGTCGGGCGCACGGTGGATAAGAATATATGCATCGCCGCACTCCCGCAGGTATGCTGCCGCTTCTGCCGCTGTGATCCTATGCATCTGTCTCCTCCTCCGTATCCTCTGAAAATGTCATGCTGCTGAGTTTTTTTGTTACCTCTGCGCCCCTTGCGATGGAATCGTCTGCAATGAAGTGCAGCTCCGGGCTTTTGCGCATTTTCAGCCGTGCAAACAGCTCTCTCCGGATAAAACCGGAAGCACTGCGCAGACCCTTGACGGATGCTTTCGCATCATCCAGACCGTTGAGACTGGACACATAGACCTTACAGTGCGAACCGTCCCCGGCAAGCTCCACACGGACGACTGACAGCATGCTGCTGACACGGGGATCTTTGACCTGCCGGAGAATGTCGGTCATCTCTCTGTGAATATCCTCTGACAGGCGGTCTTTCTTAAAGCTCGGCATCAGTGATCTCTCCCATCTGTCATGGTGTAATTTTCGGCGGACGATCTGTCGAAGATGCCCTGTGCAAGTGTCTCGGTGGTGGCAGAGGTCTTGCTGTCGTAAGAGATCAGCTCCTCTGCCGGGATGGGAACGCCTATGCCTGCAAGCTCGTCTGCTTCCGGCTCCTCGATCGCAGGACACTGTCCCAGAAGGATACGCTTGACGGACTGGAAGAAGAAAATATCGACCGGTCCGAACTGCTCCCATGCCAGTGCTTCGTCGCAGTATTGCAGCATATCCTCCGTACTCATTCTGTTATATTCCATACTTCACCCCATTTGGCAGATGTTATCTTTTCCCCCACAGACCTGTCAGGGTCAGCGGCGGTGCCGTCATTCCGGCTGGTATTCCTCCATTACATACGCTTCCAAGATGTCGCCGACTTTCAGATCTGCAAACTTCTCCAGTGAAACGCCGCATTCATAGCCGCTTGCGACCTCCTTGACCGCATCCTTGAACCGTTGCAGACCTGCAATGTGATCGTCTGCCACAATGATGCCGTCACGCACCACACGGATCATGCTCTGCCGTGTCAGCTTGCCGTCCACGACATACGATCCGGCAACTGTGCCGACACTGGAGATCTTGTAAAGCTCACGCACCTCTGCCTTGCCGAGGACAACTTCACGTATCTTCGGCGAAAGCATGCCCTTCATTGCTGTGGAGATCTCCTCGATGGCATCATAAATCACTCTGTACAGCCGGATGTCCACGCCGTCACGTGCTGCACTCTCTGCCGCACCGTTGTCCGGACGGACATTGAATCCGACAATGATGGCATTGGATGCATTCGCCAGCATCACATCGCTCTCCTTGACCGCACCGACTGCACTGTGGATGACACGCACCTTCACTTCATCATTGGACAGCTTTTCCAGAGATGTTCTGACGGCTTCCGCAGAACCCTGTACATCTGCCTTCACGATGATAGGCAGCTCCTTTGTCTCGCCCTCCTCGATCTGACTGAACAGGTTGTCAAGGGTGAGCTTGGTGGCGGAGGACTGGAACATTGCCTCCTTCTGCTCATGCTTTCTCTGCTCCACAAGTTCTCTTGCCAGACGCTCATCTGCAACAGCATCGAAGGTATCGCCTGCACTCGGCACTTCATCGAGACCCGTGATCTCGACCGGCACGGAAGGTCCTGCTTCTTTGACCACAGTGCCTTTGTAGCTGGTCATGACACGCACCTTGCCGACAGTCGTTCCGGCGATGATGATATCGCCCGTGTGGAGCGTACCCTTCTGCACGAGCAAAGTTGCGATTGGTCCTCTGCCCTTATCAAGGCGTGCTTCCACGACGGTACCCTTTGCCGGACGGTCGGGATTGGCAGTCAGCTCCTTGACTTCGGCAACGAGCAGAATGTTCTCAAGCAGATCATCAATGCCCTGCCCGGTCTTTGCCGATACCGGGATGCAGATCACATCGCCGCCCCATTCCTCGCAGACAAGCCCGTATTCGGTGAGCTGCTGAAGTACACGTTCGGCATTGGCAGCTTCCTTGTCCATCTTGTTGATGGCAACGATGACGGTCACGCCTGCTGCCTTGGCATGGTTGATGGATTCGACTGTCTGGGGCATGATACCGTCGTCGGCAGCAACCACGAGGATGGCAATGTCCGTGATATTCGCCCCTCTTGCACGCATGGACGTGAACGCCTCATGTCCGGGGGTATCAAGGAAGGTAATGGTCTGTCCGTTATGTCTGACCTGATATGCACCGATATGCTGGGTGATACCGCCTGCTTCAGATGCCGTGACATTGGCATGGCGGATCCGGTCAAGGATGGAGGTCTTGCCGTGGTCAACATGACCCATCACGACAACGACCGGCGGTCTGGGCTGCTGATTCTCCTCGTCGGCATCTTCCGACTCGATGAGCCGTTCCTCGATGGTGACGATGACTTCTTTCTCCACCTTTGCACCCAGTTCCTCTGCCACGATGCTTGCGGTATCAAAATCCACTTCCTCATTGATGGATGCCATCACACCCAGACCCATGAGCTTGCCGATGACCTTGGACACATTGACTTTCAGACGGGAGGCAAGCTCGGACACCTGAATGGAATCCGGGATCCTGACACGGAGCTGCTGCTTTCTTGCACGCTCCAGTTCCAGACGGGAAAGACGCTGTGCTTCCGTCTCCTGTTTTCTGCCGCCTTTTTTGCCACGCTGTGCGGATTTCTGATTGATCTTCTGTTTTTTGATAGAGTAATTATCTTTGCGTCTGTCGGCAGGGGCGATCTGCTCATAGCGTTCGTTGTACTTATCAAGGTCAACATAACTGCCCCTCGTATCCACAGTACGCCGCTTTTCGCTGCTCTCCTGCTTTGTCTCCGAAATGACACCGCCAAGACGTGTCTTTTCTCCTCTTGGCTGCGGCTGTTTTGCCCTTTTCTTTTCATCCTTGCGCTTTTTACCGTTCCGTGATCCCGGCTTTTTCTCATCGGATGCAGGCTGGTTTTTCGGCTGCTCTGCCTTCTTTTCGGGAGCGGACTGTTTCTCCTGCTGCTCCGCCTTCTTTTCGGAGACGGACTGCTTCTCCGGCTGCTCCGCCTTCTTTTCGGGGACGGACTGCTTCTCCGGCTGCTCTGCCTTCTTTTCGGAGACGGCTTGCTTCTCCGGTTGTTTCGTCTGCTTTGCAGACTTATCCTTCTTCTCCGTTTTCTTTGCCTTTTCCCTCACAGGACGGGGATCGTTTCTGGTCGCAAAATAGGCATCAAAATTCTCCACCTGTGCCTTCTGACTGTAATATTCCAGTGCCAGATTCAATTCCTCATCTGTCATGGATGAGCTGGTCGTTTTCTTGCCGGTGCTGTGCTGCTCTAAAAAAGCAACAAGTTCCTTTGCAGAGACACGCAGATCTTTTGCTGCCTCTGAGATCTTGATTTTCTTTGCCATAGGCAAACCCTCCTACTATGACGGCTGCTGTGCGATCTCCGCACAGAGCTGGCGGATCCTGTCAGAAAAGCCTTCGTCAAGAACGGCGATCACTGCTGCCTTTCTTCCGATGGCTGCACCCATCTGCTGCATATCCATCGGCAGAGACTGCACGGGGATACCGTGCTTCTGACAGAAATAACAAACTTCTTTTCCGGTTTTCGGTGATATGTCCGATGTCGTCAGCACACTGCTGACCTTGCCGGTATCCAGTGCCTCTTTCATGGGGGCAAAGCCGGCTGCCATTTTTCCTGCCTTCCGGCAGATGCTAAGAATCCCGTTCAGCTTCCGATAGGGCATGCAGCATCACCTCATATACCTCCGGTGCCACCTTACAGGAAAAACTGCGTTCAAGTCGGTGTGCCTTCTGTGCCTGCTGTAAACATTCCGTTTTTTTACAGAGGTAAGCACCCCGTCCTGCAAGCTTGCCGGTCACATCAAGCGTGATCTCGCCTTCCTTCGGCTTTACCACCCGGATCATCTCACGCTTGGGTCGCATCTCATTACAGCCGATGCACATACGCATCGGTATCTTCTTTGCCATACTACCCTCTATTCTGCGGACTCTTCGGTGTCCGCATCCGCAGCGTCCTCCGGTACGTCCCCTTCCAGTGCCTTCAGATCTTCATCTTCTGTCGTATCCTCCAGCACATCCAGTTCTTCCAGTTCGTCCTGCTCCTCTGCAAAGACATCGTCCTCCGCTCCGTTCATCTCTGCCGGTTCGGGGATCGTATATTCCTCCTGATCGGACTTGATGTCGATCTTGCATTCCGTCAGCTTGGCAGCAAGCTTGGCATTCTGCCCCTTATTGCCGATGGCAAGTGACAGCTGGTCATGCGGCACAACGGCGATGGAGGACGTTTTCGGAGGTTTCTCCCTGTGTTCGCCGTCCTCAGTCAGATAAAATTCCGGCGGCTCCGGCGGCAGGATGTGTACCTTCAGCACCTTTGCCGGAGAGAGGGCATTGGCAATGTAGACAGCCGGATCGTCGCTGTAGGGGATGATGTCGATCTTCTCCCCGTTCAGCTCATGGACAATGGCAGAGATCCTTGACCGCTTCGGTCCGATGCATGCGCCGACGGCATCCACATTCGGGTCATGTGACACCACAGCGATCTTGGAACGTGATCCTGCCTCACGGGCGATGGACTTCACTTCCACAGTGCCGTCAAAGATCTCCGGAATTTCCAGCTCAAACAGCCGCTTCACAAGTCCCTTGTGGGTACGGGAAAGCTTGATGATGGGCTTCTTGCTGCGGTTGGCGATCTTGGTGACATAGACCTTGATGCTCATGCCCTCACGCAGCACCTCGCCGGGGATCTGATCCTGCCGCAGGAGATACAGCTCCGTCTTGTCGTACATCAGCGTCGCAGCTCCTCTGCCCGGCTCGACCTGTGTGATGGTCGCCGTGATGATGTCGTCCACCTTCTTCTCAAACTTTTCAAGGATGCGGTCACGGTTGATGTCACGCAGGTCACCCTTGATGGACTGCTTGGCGGACTGTGCAGAGGAACGTCCGAATTTCGAGATGTCCAGCCGCTTCTCATAGATGTCTCCCAGACAGATATCCGGCTTTGCTGCTCTTGCCTCATCAATGTGGATCTGTGTGTGATTGATGGGTTCTTCGTCCACGACCTCCTGTAGGATGTAGACCTCAAAGATCTGGTTCTCCGGATCAATGTCCACACGGATGCACTCCTTGCATTCCGGATACATCCGTGCCGCCGCCTTCTGCATCGCAGATTTCACCTTTTCTATGATGATCTCGGTGTCCACGCTGTTCTCCGTTCCGAGATCGGCGAGTGCCTCAAAGAAATTGTTATCCATGATTTTTCCTATACCTCCAGTATCATTATTTTATGATCAAGCATTAAAATCAAAATAGAGCTTCACATAAGCAAGTGCTGCAAAATCCAGTTTTTCTTCCCCCTCCGGCGCTGCGAGGAGAATGCCGTCCTTGTCCCAGTCCTTCAGCACGCCGATGCGCTCCCTGCTGCCATCCGCAAATGCACGGAATCCCTTCACCTGCACTTCACACCCGATACATGCATCAAAATGGCTCTCCCGTATCAGATCGGCTTCCAGTCCGGCAGAGCTGATCTCGAGCGTATAGCTCTGGGGGATGGGGTCTTCCCGGTCGAGCATATCGCTGATGGGAGCTGTGACACGTTCGCAGTCGCTGATGCTGACGGCATCCGTCTCACTGTCGATGAAAATGCGCAGATACCACCCTGCGCCCTCTTTTTCGTACCGCACATCCCAGACGAGCAGACCCATTCCTGTGATGATCGGCGCAGCAAGGTCATAGACCTTCTGTTCGGTACTGCCGAACTTTTTGAGTTTCATGCAACCGTTCCTTTCAAAACGAAAGACCGGAATCATTTCCGGTCTTTCAACATTCTTTGCAAGATATATTATACCACACTTCTTCGGAAAAATCAAGGGTTTTTTCAAATTATTTTTCAAATCCGCCATATTTTTTGCATCCGAAGGCAGCAATCATCCCTGCTACAGGGAAAATCACAGCTAATTATATGATCGCCCTTGCTTCCATATAATAGCGTTTATCCTCTGCATGTCCCATAGAGAATGTCTTGCGTGGGAGTGCGCCGTCCCTGCGGACATTGGGGAAAAGGTCGCTCTTGTGCATATCCGGCAGCAGAAAGCCGATGGCATCCGGCATTGCCGCAAGCCGCTCCACAGTCTTTGCGCCGTGGATGTAGTCGATCTTTCCCGGATTGGCAGACAGATAGGCATCGAGCGCATTCTGCAAACTTCCGGCAGCAAGGGCAGAGGTGGGCTTATGGATGTAGAGCTGCCGTTTTTCACCTGCACGGATGACAGTGACCGGCTGGTCGGACGGTTCTTCGGACAAACCAAGGATGCGCATGAGCGTCATCATCATCTGACCGGGGTCAGTCTGGGTAATGATGCGGTGGATGGCTTCAAACTGCAAGGCTTCGCTGTGCAGGTTCACAAGCTCCGCAAGGGCATATCTTGCCGGATGGCTGCGCAGATTCCTGCCGGGATTGGCACGCTTGACCGCTTCCCAGCATGCCTTTGCCGTAGCGAGCGAATGGTTGCCGTCGCCCATTGCAAGCTGCAGCTCGCCGCTCCTCTGCATCACGGCATCGAACTTTTTCAAAAACACATTCTGCCGTTCCTCTCCCATGAGCCATCCTGTGATGCTGCCGCCGCCGTTCATGAGGTCAGTATGGTAGAGTTTCTGCATACCCTCCTGCATTTCCGTACAGCAGCCGATGGCAATGTCATCGGGGTCGTCGATCAGAAGCATGATGTGGGGCAATTCAAGCGGTGCATGCGCACGCACACGCATTCTTGGCGGAATACGTTCGAGGACTGTTTCCTCTGTTGCTCTGACCGGAGAGGTGCTGTCGGCAGAATAATCATATGCTTCAAGGTCAATTTTTCCGATGACTCCCGTCCGCAGGATCCCATTGCTCTGGATTCGTTCCACATAGATCATGGCGTTCTCGTACTTCCGGAAAACGCCCTGCTCCAGATAACGTCGCATAGTTTCATGGATGGCATTGATCCTGTTCTGCACATCGGGTTCATTGAGGTAGATCTCCGGCAAAATCAGACCGAGTGTCGAGGGGGCATCGCCGACGATCTCTTTTGTTTTTTCCCAATACGTCGGGTCGCCTGTAAATTGGTCACAGGCAATGACGCTCCATCGCCCGGCATCCGTTTTCTGAAAATCCGGAAGCAATATATCTGCCGGTGTTACTATATTCTGCATTTTGACAGCTCCTTTCGGTGTTTCTTATCCCATTATATCACATCTCCATCTCCTTGTCAACAATGCGGGGAGCCCCCAAATGCAGCATACACTGCATTGGGGGCATCGCTATCGGTACAATTATTCCCATAGGAGCGCACCAGTATCATAAGATAAAACAGATCAAACCGCTGCAACCTTCATTGATGATTCGTTCGAGGGTTTCCTGTAATTTCATGCGTGCTTCCACCGGCATCTTGAACAGCTTGCTGTGCAGTCCTTCATTTACCAGTTCATGCAGCGATTTCCCGAAAATGTTTGACTCCCAGATACGTGCCGGATCTTCCTCAAAACCTTGCAGCAGATACATCACCAGTTCTTCACTCTGCTTCTCCGTCCCCACGATCGGACTCACTGTTGTTGTGATGCCAGCTTTCATCATGTGGATGGACGGCGCAGATGCCTTCAGACGTACACCGTACTTGCCGCCCTGACGGATGATCTCCGGCTCTTCAAGATGCAGCTCATCCATTGCAGGCATTACAATGCCGTACCCCGTCGCTTCTACCTCATGCAGCGCAGGTTCAAGCCTTGCATACTGTTTTTTTATCTCGCAAAGCTCACGCAGTATTTCAAGCAATCCCCCTTCATCCCGGATATCCAGTCCCGTCGCTTCACTCAGGATCTGGAAAAACAGTGCCCCGTCCAGTGATACCGTGATGGTCACTGTCCCTGAACCCAGATCGATCTCCGATGCCGCTGCATGGACGATATGACGGCACTGACAGATGGGCTCGGCAAGTCCTGCCGCATCCCTGACGGTCGTCAGACCTTCGGCTGCCTGCCGGATGCAGGAAAATACATCCTCCTTCACCGGATGCCCCTTTTCAAGCATGGAGATCCACCCCGGCATGGCAAAATTGACCTCCTTGATGGGGAACGCATACAGCAGTGCCGTGAGGATCTCACGGATATCTTCCTCTTCAAGGTCAATGCAGCTCACAGGCAGGACTGCGGTGTGATAACTCTCCTGCATTTCTGCCGCAATGCGCCGTACCTCGTCGGTATGGGGGTCAACGCAGTTGAGCAGCACCACGAAGGGCTTGCCCAGCTCCTGCAATTCGCTGATGACCCTTGCTTCACATTCGGCATATTCTTCCCGTGGGATGTCCGATATGCTCCCATCCGTCGTCACCACCAAGCCGATGGTCGCATGCTCTGTAATGACTTTGCGTGTGCCGATCTCCGCAGCCATGTTGAACGGCACTTCCTCATCAAACCACGGTGTCATGACCATACGGGGCATTTCGTTCTCGATGTAGCCAAGCGCACTCGGCACGATGTATCCCACACAGTCGATCATCCTTGCCCGGAATTGCGCCCCCTCTGCAAGCTGCACAGGTACGGCTTCCTCCGGGATAAATTTCGGTTCGGTGGTCATGATGGTCTTTCCGGCAGCAGACTGCGGCAGCTCATCAACAGCACGTTCTTTTTTGTAATTGCTTTCGATGTTGGGGATGACGAGTGATTCCATGAAACGCTTGATCAAAGTGGACTTTCCCGTGCGGACAGGTCCGACCACGCCGATATAAATATCACCGCCCGTCCGCAGGGCAATGTCACTGTAAATATCCTTCATAGTACCTCCTTCCTCTCATCCCACGATGGGGATAAGGAGCATGCCGTTCCCGGGGAGCGTTTCCTGTGTCAGTTCATTTTCCTCCATGATGGCAGCCACGCTTGTGTGGGAACGCTTGGCAATGTCCCAGATGTTCTCATCTGCCGTGCCGAAATAGAGCTTCAATGCAAATTGTCTCGGATGCGTCTCCCCTTCCTGCATCGTGACATCGGTCAGCACCTCTGTCATGCTGCAATGGGTGATGCTCCCCTCCATGCGCAGCTCTGTTTTCAGGCTGACTTCTGCTGCACCGGAGAGCGTATAGGAGCAGTTTTCCGCAAAGGCATGCACCTCCAACATATCCTGCTCCCCGATCTCTGCCGGCGTGAAGCGGTACTCGAAGGGTTCTTCCTTTTCAAGCAGTCTCGGCATACCGCTGCTCTCCCTGACCAGTACATAGCAGCAGAGCATACCGCTCAACAGGATGCTGCCGTTTTCGGTCTGGTGGGTAAGGTTGCGCACCTCGCACCATGCATCATAGACGCAGTCAAGCTCTCCGTCCGTACAGGTAAGCTTCGGCGTGCAGATGAGCATCTCCGAAAACGGCACAGGTGCACCGCTCACCGGCACAGTGATGCGTTTGACTGTGGTGGGATGCTCTGTGGAGAAGGCATCGCAGACAAGTGATTCCGATGCAATGCGTACCGCTGAACATACCACCCTCAGCTCTGCCTCACACCGCAGCAGCCGTACATCGCCGCTATGATCTGTCACCGGTTTCAGGTCGCAGGAGATGACATGTGTCATTACCTGACAGGCATCCTGCTCCTGCGCACCGTCCATCTCCACGATCTGACTGTAGGGAATCCGGAAGGACATCGGCTCAAGACTGCCGTCGCCATCCTTTTCACAGGCATATACGATCTGCATTTGCAGATTGCCCTGCACCATGAGCTTGCCCGACACAAAACGCCAGCTCTGCTCCACTGCCCTTGCATCGCAGCGGACGATGTGCAGCACCGGCGGCTTTGCCGTCCCAAGCTCCAGTTCTTCCGACACCAGAACGCTCCGCTCCTCCCGGATGCAGGCTGCCGGAAACTGTACGGGGATTTTCCGGAGCTGAATGCTTTTCTCAAATACATCGGAAAGCACTTCCTGCTGCCGGACAGCACTTGTCCGGATGCGGACAGTGACCGCTCCCCGGACATCCAGCCGCCGTCTGCTGACTGCACGGCAGTTGACATGATCCGTCACGGGGCTGATCTCAGCACTCACACCCTCAGCTGCGGGAAGCTCTGCCGTCCGGGAAAAATGGAGTGTCTGTGTGACACATTGCATCGTGTGGGAATCCTCGCTGCAATACAGGATCCTGACCTCTGCGGACAGCTCATAGGACAGCCTGTCGCCGCTGATCGCCTCACTGACGACTGTGGGGGTGACAAAGCATCTGACAAGCTTGCAGACATCCGGGTAATAATCGGGCAGGACATAATCAAGCTCCAGTCCCTGTTCCTGTATGGTCATACCGAGGGATTCGGCTGTGGTGATGACTGCCCGGTCGGTTCTCATATCCATTTGTGTACCTCCTTGCTTCACTGTTGGTACAGTGTATGAGCGGAGGGACGGAATTATCACTGTATCCTGAAAACTTGTGGTGTACGGAAAAGGAGCAGATGCTCTCTGCAAGCATCTGCTCCTATTGTTCATGATTTGATGTAGTCGTCAATGGTGATATTCTCACCTGCGCCGACAACAGCGATATACTGTAAAATGAGGGCAGCATCGCCGGTGTCCAGATCGCCGCCGTTGAGGTTGGCAGCAGTATTCTGTGCATCCGTGAAAGTCGGCTTTGCGCCTGCGCCGATACTTGCAATTTCAACGAGAATTGCGGCAGCATCGCTTGTGCTGATACCACCGTCGCCGTCAACATCGCCGGTGGTGTATTCCGTGTCCGACAAATCGGGACGTTCATCTAAGCTCTTGAAGGTGTAGCCGTATTTTTCCGCATAGGTCTGGGCGGTAGAGTCGATGTAGCCATAGATCGTGCCGTTGAAATAAGGGTCGCCGTTTTCATCATCTCCATTGGAAATCGTATTGTTTTTATCATATATTTGACAATTCGGATTTTCTATCGTCACGGATGTCAGGGAGTCACAGTAACAAAAGGCGGAATTTCCAATGCTCGTCACGCTGTCCGGAATCGTCACGGAAGTCAGGGATGTACACCCATAAAAGGCACCATAGCCGATGCTCGTCACGCTGTCCGGAATCGTCACGGATGTCAGGGAGTCACAGTAACAAAAGGCGGAATCGCCGATATTCGTCACACCTTCCGGTATCGTCACGGAGGACAGGAACTCACAGCTTTCAAAAGCGCACTCGCCGATACTTGTCACGCCGTCCCCGATCACAACTGTGGTATACTCCAGACCATTCCACGGGCTTTCATCATCAAACGGATCGTAGTTTTTCATCTCCCCCGTGCCGCTGATGGTCAGTGTTTTGGTGCTTTCGTCAAATTTCCATGTCAGGTTTTCGCCGCATGTGCCGGATGTTTCCCCATCCTCCGCAAGGGCTGCGATCTCCTGTCCGATCTCTGCCGCATATACCGGCATCCCCATCGTTCCGACACTGCACGCCATCAGCATCGCCATCATGGCTTTCATTGTCCTCAACGTTCTCATTACTTTACCTCTATCATAATTTACAACTCATACATTGCGAGTCACATTCCATTATACCATTTATGATGGGATTTGTCAATAAAAAAACACAAAACCTCTTGCAAAATCCGGAAAGATATGCTACAATAGAAACAAGTGTATATATTACACAAATTGAATCCCCGAAAGGAGACAAGTCCAATGCAATATGGTTACTTCGACCTCGCCAACAAGGAATATGTCATCACCCGCCCCGATACCCCTGCTCCGTGGGTGAATTATCTCGGCTCTCCGGAATATGGTGCGATCATCTCCAACAATGCCGCAGGCTACAGCTTCGTGCAGTCCGGCGCAAACGGCAGGATCGCTCGCTTCCGCTTCAATTCCATGATGGCTCTCCCCGGCAGATATCTCTATCTGCGTGATGCTGAAAACGGCGACTACTGGTCGGCTACATGGCAGCCCGTCGGCAAACCCCTCGATTCCTATCAGTCCGAATGCCGCCACGGTACAGCGTATTCCGTCATGTCCTCCGACTATGCCGGCATCCACTCCGAAACGACTTACTATGTGCCATCCGGTCAGACCTATGAGGTATGGCGGCTCAACATCACCAACCGCTCCGACCAGCCCAGAAAATTGTCCGTGTTCGGCTTTGTGGAATTTACCAACGACTGCAATTATGAACAGGATCAGGTCAATCTGCAATATACCCTCTTCATCACCCGTACAGAACGCAAGGGCAATAAGATCCTCCAGCATATCAACGAACACTCCGGCAAATGGGCTGACGGCTCAAACCATAAGGAACGCTTTTTCGGTGTTGCCGGTGTGGATGCTGCGGACGGCTGCGGCAGTCTCGAACGCTTCATCGGTCCTTACCGCACCTATTCCAACCCCATCATGGTGGAACAGGACAGCTGCGGCGATGTGATGAATTTCAACCTTAATTCCTGCGGCGCACTGCGCAGCGTGGTGGAACTTGCTCCCGGTGAAACCAAAGAGATCATTTACCTTCTCGGTCAGAAAACGGATGCGGAATCAGATGAGATCCTTGCACGCTACCAGTCCCCCGGCAAGGTCGATGCAGAGCTTGCGGAACTGAAAGCATACTGGCACGGCAAACTTGCCAATTTTGAGGTGGACACCCCCTCTCCGGAATTCAATAACATGATCAATGTCTGGAACGCCTACCAGTGCTTCATTACCTTCATCTGGTCAAGAGCTGCTTCGTTCTATTACTGCGGTCTGCGCAATGGCTATGGCTATCGGGATACGGTACAGGATATTCAGGGCATCATCCATCTTGACCCCGAAATGGCTGCCGATAAGATCCGCTTTATGCTCAGTGCGCAGGTCGATAATGGCGGCGGTCTTCCTCTCGTCAAATTCAACCACAACGCCGGACATGAAAATACCCCCGATGATGAGGACTATGTACGTGAGACAGGACATCCGTCCTACCGTGCGGATGATGCTCTGTGGCTCTTCCCGACCATCGTCAAGTATATCGGTGAAAGCGGCAACAAGGCATTCCTCGATGAGGTCATTGTCTATGCCAACGGCGGTGAAGATACTGTCTATGAGCATCTGAAACGTGCCATCCGCTTCTCCATGGAGCATATGGGCAGTCATCACATGCCGGCAGGACTGCATGCGGACTGGAACGACTGTCTGCGCCTCGGAGCAGAGGGCGAATCCACCTTCGTGGCTTTCCAGCTCTACTATGCAATGAATGTCATCCGTGATATGGCAAAGCAGAAAAATGATACCGACTATATCGCCTATATTGACGATGCACAGGCTAAGCTGAGAGAGAGTCTGGAGCAATGCTGGGATGAGGACAGATTCATCCGTGGCATCCGTGAGGACGGCGTGATCGTCGGTGCAAAACATGACCCCGAAGCCAATATGTGGCTCAATCCGCAAAGCTGGAGCGTCATTTCCGGTTTCGCTGAAGGGGAACAGGCAGATACCGCTATGGAGAGCGTTTACCGTATCCTGAACACCCCCTTCGGTGCAAAGATCATGGAACCGCCATACAGAGAGCATTACTTTGACGGCGCACTGATGCAGGTATACAATGCCGACACCAAAGAAAACGGCGGCATCTTCTCGCAGTCGCAGGGCTGGCTGATCTTGGCGGAAGGTCTGCTCGGTCACGGCGACAGGGCATTCTCCTACTTCATGGAATCTTCCCCCGCAAGTCTGAATGACAGGGCAGAGCTGCGCATGATGGAACCCTATGTCCATGGACAGTTCACGGAAAGCAGTGCATCTCCGTTTGCAGGGCGCAGTCATGTCCACTGGCTGACGGGTACTGCATCCACCGTAATGGTCGGCTGCACCGAAGGGATCTGCGGCATCCGTCCGGATGCTGACGGACTCCGCATCAAGCCGTCCATTCCGGCTGCATGGGATCGCTTTACCATGAAAAAAGTGTTCCGTGGCAAAACGCTGCACATTACTGTGCTGAATCCGTCCCATGTCCAGTGCGGTGTGACTTCTGTCACCCTCAACGGCACGGAAGTACCGGATGGCTATATCAAGGCTTCTGCACTCCGTGAGGACAATGCTGTTGTTGTAACGATGGGCTGATCCTATATTCCTGCAAATGCCGTCCCTTGTTCAGAGGGACGGCTCTTGCTGCAAAGCACTGACTGCCTGTGGGCAATGCAGCTCCAGGTCATAGCACTGCGCTCCGATGAGTATGCCATCTGCGGTGAGCAGCTCAGCGACAAGATCAGTACCGCTGAGGGCATAGGTATACAGCATTGCCGGCTGACCGATATATTCCGTCAGGGGGAGCTGCTGCTGTGCCTGCAAGGCGGCATAGTCCGCATAGATGCCGTCCGGCTGGGGAATGGTGACAGCCTGCGTACCGATCGGTGCGGCTTCCCATCCCTCCGACCGCAGAAAGGCAATGCGCTGTTCCTCTGTTGCTGCCGGAACGGAGGGAAGTGCCGGTGTCCTCTGATGACAGCAGACCACTGCAATGATGATTGCGGCTGGAATGAGCAGGAAGATATATTTTTTCATGGTATCACCTCACAAAACGATATGCACCCGAACGAAAGGATAGAATATGGAACGACTTGACAAACATGTCTCCAACCGCACCGGATATACCCGGAGCGATGTGAAGCAGCTCCTGAAAAAGGGGAGCATCCGTGTAGACGGCAGACCCGAAACAGACGGAAGCCGGAAAATTGACCCCGACACGCAGGAGATCATCTGTGAGGGGAAACGGCTGCCGATGGGGGAGCATTTCTATTATCTGCTGAACAAGCCGATGGGTGTGATCTGTGCGACAGAGGACAAGACGCACAGGACGGTCATGGAATTTCTGCCGAAGGGAGTGTCGGCGAAGGGGATATTTCCTGCCGGACGGCTCGATGCGGACAGCACGGGAATGGTGCTGCTGACGGACGACGGTGTGCTTGCCCACAGGATGCTCTCCCCGAAGCACCATGTTCCGAAGTACTATCTGGTTCGTCTTGCCCGTCCGTATGAGGAGAGGTATGCACAGCAATTTGCAGAGGGACTAAAGCTGTCCGACGGCACGGCCTGTCTCCCGGCAGAGATCCGGAAAGCGGATGCCGGCTATGCGCTTGTCTGTCTGCACGAGGGCAAATACCATCAGGTCAGGCGGATGCTTGCGGCGGTGGGGAATCATGTCGAAGCACTGCACCGTGTGGCGATCGGCGGACTGGTGCTGCCCCCCGGACTGGAGAGCGGAAGCTGTTTAGAGTTATTCCACAAAGATGTTGAAAGAATGTTAAAATATGTTCCGACCGAAGGCTTGTGTGAACAAATTATGAAGAATTTTTCGTCATATTTGATAAATGATTGCCTATAAGTTTAGGTAAATAGCGACTTGAAAAAAAATTGATAATTTGCTACAATAATAATAGACAGATCATGCACCGGCATGGCTATGCGGTGATGTCTGACAAATTTATGTAAATGGAGGATCGGAATAAATGGCTGGTTTATCACTCAGAGGTATTTATAAGAAGTATCCGGGCGGCTTTGTCGCTGTTACTGATGTCAACCTCGAAATCCGAGATAAGGAATTCATTATTCTGGTAGGACCATCCGGCTGCGGTAAGTCTACAACACTTCGTATGATCGCAGGACTGGAGGATATTTCTCAGGGCGAACTCTACATCGGCGACCGTCTCGTCAATGATATCGCTCCGAAAGACAGAGATATTGCAATGGTGTTCCAGAACTATGCCCTGTACCCGCACATGACCGTTTTTGAAAACATGGCATTCGGTCTGAAGCTCCGCAAAGTGCCGAAGGATGAGATCGCTCGTAAGGTAGAAGAAGCTGCAAGAATCCTCGACCTGTCCCACCTGCTCGACAGAAAGCCGAAGGCTATGTCCGGTGGTCAGAGACAGAGAGTTGCGCTCGGTCGTGCGATCGTGCGTTCGCCGAAGGTGTTCCTGCTCGACGAGCCGCTGTCCAACCTCGATGCAAAACTCCGTGCACAGATGAGAACGGAGATCTCCAAGCTCCATAAGAAGCTCGGTACTACGTTCATCTACGTAACCCATGACCAGACAGAGGCTATGACGATGGGCGACCGTATTGTGGTTATGAAGGATGGCTTCATTCAGCAGGTGGATACGCCGCAGGCTCTGTATGAGAATCCGTGCAACAAGTTTGTTGCAGGCTTCCTCGGTTCACCGCAGATGAACTTCATCGACGCTGTCCTCAAGAAGAACAGCAGCGGTCAGTACTATGTAGAATTCGGTTCTAATGATCCCAAGTCCACCTCCGGCGGAAAGTATCAGATCATCGTTCCGGAATCCAAGGCTGTTCCGGAGCTGGAGCGTTATGTTGAGCGTGAGGTGACACTGGGTGTTCGTCCGGAGAGCGTGCATGATGAGGAAGTTTACCTCAACAGCGCAACGACCGGTATTGTTGACTGCGACGTGGAAATCACAGAAATGATGGGTGCAGAGACATATCTGTACCTGCAGTGCGACGGTATCCCGATCACCGCAAGAGTTTCTCCGAGATCCACTGCACGTCCCGGCGACCTCATTAAGGTCTGCCTTGATGCAAACAGGATCCACCTGTTCGACAAGGAAACTGAAAAGGCTATCTTTAACTGATGCAATTTCCCATCATCCGGAAAAACGGATGATGGGAAACATATTCTGTAACCCTTTGCTGTTTCCGTCAGAATGGGGTATCCTGAAAGAGATAACATGTTGACTGAGAGAGTAGCCGTCCCGATATCCGATACAGAGAGGTGCGGAATGCTGAGAAGCACTGAGGAGAGGAATGGTGAAGTTCACTCACGAGTGGCACTGCCGAAGTCTCACAGATGGTAAGCGGTGATGTGGTGTCCGCATTAAGGACAGCGAAGTGTTGGCTTCCGGCAAATGGGTGGTAGAACAAGTGCAGCTTGTCCCGTTTGGGGCAGCTGTATTTTTATGACTGCTCTCCTCCGATCAGATTGCCATCGGAAGGAAAAGGAGCAGTATCATTACTAATTGAGGTGAGATCATGAAAGAACAACTCAGACAAATTGAAGAAAAGGCACAGAGTGCCATTGCGGCTGCGGCAGACCTGCGGTCGCTTGACGACCTGCGTGTCAGACTGCTCGGCAAGAAGGGGGAACTGACTGCCATCCTGAAACAGATGAAGACCCTCACTGCGGACGAGCGTGCCGCTATGGGACAGCTTGCCAATCAGGTGCGCTCCAAAATGGAGACTCTGCTCAATGACAAGGGTGCTGCGCTGCGGGAAGCTGCACAGAATGCCCGTCTTGCTGCGGAAACTGTGGACATCACCATGCCCGGCACAAAGCCCCCGACAGGACGGCTGCATCCGCTCCAGATCGTGGAGAATGAAGTCAGGGAAATCTTCCTCGGCATGGGCTTTTCCGTGGTGGACGGACCGGAAGTGGAGTATGATTATTATAATTTCGAGGCACTGAACCTGCCGCCCGATCATCCGGCAAGAGATACACAGGATACCTTTTATATTACCGATAACATCCTGCTCCGCACACAGACATCTTCCGTGCAGGTGCATGTCATGGAGAACCAGAAACCGCCGCTGCGCATCATTTCCCCCGGTCGTGTCTACCGTTCCGATGCCGTCGATGCTACCCATTCGCCCCTGTTCCATCAGATCGAGGGACTTGTGGTGGACAAGGGCATCACGATGGCTGACCTCAAGGGAACGCTTGAGCTGCTCATGCAGCGGCTGTACGGCGACGACTGCAAGATTCGCCTGCGTCCGCATCATTTCCCGTTCACAGAACCGTCCGCAGAAGTGGATGTGATGTGCTTCGGCTGTCATGGCGCAGGCTGCCGGATGTGCAAGGGCGAGGGCTATATTGAGCTGCTCGGCGCAGGCATGGTGCATCCGAAGGTACTCGAAGGCTGCGGCATTGACAGCAGTGTCTACTCCGGATTTGCATTCGGGCTGGGGCTGGAGCGTATCGTCATGCGGCGGTACAATATCTCCGACATGCGGCTGCTGTTCCGGAATGACATGCGGTTTTTAGAGCAGTTCCGATGAAAAGTCCGATATCTTTCTTGGAAAATGGATGCCGCAAGGCATATCACAGAATCATAACAGGAGGGAACACCCATGAATTTATCATTGAGATGGCTTGCGGACTATGTTGACCTGAACGTCACGCCGAAGGAATTTTGTGCCGCTATGACGATGAGCGGCTCGAAGGTGGAGGCATATGTGAACGAGGCAGATGCCGTTCAGGGCATTGTGGTCGGCAAGATTTTAGAGAAGAAACAGCATGAAAATGCAGATGCGCTCTTTGTGTGTCAGGTGGACATGGGCGGCGAAAGCCCGGTGCAGATCGTCACCAATGCCAAAAATGTCAAGCCCGGCGACCTTGTACCCGTTGCAACTCCCGGCACGACCGTCCATGAGGGCAGCGAGTCTATGACCATTAAAAAGTCTAAGATCAGAGGTGTGGAAAGTCTCGGCATGTTCTGCGGACTGAAAACACTCGGGCTGACGGTGCATGACTTCCCCTATGCAGATCCGGATGCGGTATTTGTGATCGAGGAGGACTGCGTACCGGGGCAGGACATTGCATCGGCGATCGGGCTGGATGATGTGTCGGTGGAGTTTGAGATCACCTCTAACCGTCCGGACTGCCTGAGTGTTGTGGGGTTGGCAAGAGAAGCTGCTGCAACATTTGACAAGCCGTTACATCTTGAAGAACCGGTATATCACGGTTCGGATGAGGAGATCAGCAAGACCTTACAGGTGGAGATCCAGAACCGGGAAAAGTGTACCCGTTATGTTGCCGGACTTGTGCGGAACGTCCGGATACAGCCGTCCCCTCGCTGGATGCGGGAACGTCTGCGTGCAAGCGGTGTGCGTCCCATCAACAATCTGGTGGACATCACGAACTATGTCATGCTCGAATACGGGCAGCCGATGCATGCCTTTGATCTGCGCTTTGTGAAGGACGGCAAGATCTGTGTGCGCAATGCAAAGGCAGGCGAACACATCACGACCTTAGACGGCGTGGAACGTGCGCTGTCGGAGGATATGCTCATCATTGCCGATGCCGAAAAGCCGATCGCTGTGGCAGGTGTCATGGGCGGTGAATACAGCGGCATTATGGAAGATACGGTGGATGTGGTCTTTGAGTCGGCATATTTTGAGCCGGTGCAGGTGCGCCGCACTTCCAAAAAACTCGGTATGCGCACGGATGCGTCCGCACGTTATGAAAAGGGACTCGACGAAACTTCCATGCTCACGACTCTGAAACGGGCATTCTCCCTCGTGGAGGAACTCGATGCAGGTGAGCCGGTCGGGACTTACATCGACTGCAATTATGCTGCCCCGAATCCGGAACGCATCCCGTTCGACCCGGCATGGATCAACGGCTTCCTCGGCACAGACATTCCGGAATCAGACATGGTGAAGTATCTCGAAAGTCTGGAGATCAGGGTAGAAGATGGAAACTGCATTGCACCGTCCTTCCGGATCGACTTGGAGCGTCCGGCAGACATTGCGGAGGAAGTGGCAAGAATTTATGGCTACAACAACATTCCCTCTACCGTCATCCGTGGCGTGGCAAAGGCACAGCTCACACCGGAGCAGAAATTTAACCGCACCATTGAACAGACCATGGCTGGCATAGGGTGCAGCGGTATCCTGACATACTCCTTCATTTCGCCGAAGTGGTTCGACAAGATTCGTCTGCCGGAAAATTCTGCACTCCGGAACGCCGTCACCATCTCCAATCCCCTCGGTGAAGATACCAGCGTGATGCAGACGACCACGCTGCCGGGGATGCTTGAAATTCTGTCCGGCAATTTCAGCATGCGCAATCCGAAGGCATGGCTGTTTGAGATCGGCAAGGAATATCTTCCGACTGCCCCCGACAAACTCCCCGATGAACCGCACCGCCTGACCATCGGTATGTACGGCGACTGCGACTTCTTCACGCTCAAAGGCATGGTCGAAGTGCTGCTGCATCAGCTCGGCATTCCGGATGTACGGTATGTGCGCTGTGACGATTCCTATGACGAAAAGACTGCCTTCCATCCGGGCAGAAGTGCCGTCGTTTACAGTGGTGACAAGCCCCTCGGCATTTTCGGCGAGATCCATCCGGATGTGCAGAAAACCTATGACATCAAGGTGCGCACCTATGCGGCAAAATTCGACATTCCGACACTGTTTGCCGCTGCGGAGACGGAGATCACTTACAAGCCCCTGCCGAAATTCCCGGCAATGACACGTGACCTGAGCCTTGTGTGCGATGAGGACATTGCCGTTGCTGAACTGGAAGATGCCATCAGGGAGGCTGTCGGCAAGTATCTGGAGAAGGTAGAGCTGTTCGATGTCTACCGTGGCGAACAGATCGCAAAGGGCAAGAAGAGCGTATCGTACAACATTGTGATGCGCAATGCCGAAGAAACGATGACTTCTGAACAGGCAGATGCCGCCATGAAACGGGTGCTGAAAGCTCTTACAAAATTAGGAGCTGAGCTGAGAGAGGTATAATGAAAGCTGCTGCACGAAATGTGCAGCAGCTTTTTGCTTATTTACTGCAATGCTCACATGGCGGCAATTGCCCGACAATGGGTTCAGGGTCAACGCCCTGCCGCTTATAATAATCTGCCAGTGCCGACTTGATCGCCTCTTCCGCAAGGACAGAGCAATGAATCTTGACCGGCGGCAGTCCGTCAAGGGCTTCCATCACTGCCTTGTTCGTCAGACCAAGTGCGTCATCGATCGTCTTACCCTTGATCATCTCCGTTGCCATCGATGAGGTAGCGACTGCCGCACCACAGCCAAATGTCTTGAATTTCACATCCGTAATGACATTGCCATCGATCTTCAGGTATATCTTCATGATGTCGCCGCACTTCGCATTGCCGACCTCGCCGATACCGTCAGCATCCGGAATTTCGCCGACGTTGCGTGGATTCGTAAAGTGATCCATTACCTTTTCGCTGTAATTCATACTTTTCTCCTTTCTTATACGAGCCTGATGCCCTGTTTGGTGAGTGTCTCCCACATCGGTGACATGGAACGCAGACGCTCCACGACCTTCGGAATGACCTCTAAAATATAGTCCACATCTGCTTCCGTAAATTCCTCACCGAAGCTCAGCCGCAGTGAACCGTGTGCGACCTCGTGTTTCAGTCCGAGCGACAGCAGCACATGCGACGGGTCAAGCGAGCCCGATGTACATGCCGAACCGGACGATGCTGCAATGCCGGCATTGTCCAGCATCAGCAGCAGACTTTCACCTTCCACGCCCACAATGGATACGTTCACATTGCCGCAGAGCCGCTGTGTCCTGTCGCCGTTGAGACGGGTCTGGTCAATTTTCAGGATGCCGTCGATCAGCTTGTCCCGAAGCGGCGTCAGTCTGGCGATCTTGCCGGGGATATCGGCAGTGGCAAGCTCGATGGCTTTGGCAAGACCGATGATGCCGGGGACATTCTCCGTACCGGCACGCCTTCCCAATTCCTGACCGCCGCCATGTATCAGATTCGGCAGAAAAATGCCTTTTCTCACATACAGCGCACCCACGCCCTTGGGGGCATGGAACTTATGTCCGGAGAGAGAGAGCATGTCGATATGCTGCTCCTTGACGTTGATCTCCACATTGCCGATCGCCTGCACGGCATCGGTGTGGAAAAGAACCCCATGCTTCTGACAGACTTCGCCGATCTCAGCGATGGGCTGGATCGTGCCGATCTCGTTATTGGCATACATGATGGTAACGAGAGCCGTATCCTCACAGATGGCATCCTCCACCTGCTGTGCCGTGACCAGTCCCTCAGGGCTGACGGGCAGGTAGGTGACATCAAAGCCGTGTTTCTCTAAAAACTCGCAGGTATGCAGGACGGCATGATGCTCAAAAGCAGTCGTGATGATGTGCCGTTTTCCTTGCGCAGCCATCTGTTCGGCAGCACCTTTGATTGCCCAGTTATCGGACTCAGAACCGCCGGCGGTGAAAAAGATTTCATTCGGCTGTGCGCCAATACATGCGGCGATTCTTGCACGTGCATCCATGATGGCACGTTCATTTTCTCTGCCCCTTGCATAGATGCTGGACGGATTGCCAAAATGCTCCTGAAAATAGGGCAGCATTGCCTGCATCACCTCATCGGAGACAGCAGTAGTAGCGGCATGATCGGCATAAATAATACGTTTTTCCATGGTTTCCCTTCTTTTTTTCAGATTCCGGTGTACCGGTTATGTATAGTATACCACATTTTCCACGATATTGCAACTTTTGTTAGCTGGTCTAACAGGATAGTGAAACAAATGCCCCGATCACCGGATCGGGGCATTGATGGGCCATCAGGGACTCGAACCCGGGACCATCCGGTTATGAGCCGGACGCTCTGACCAACTGAGCTAATGGCCCATGATACAAGAAAAAGACTGGTACTCCAGTCTTTTTTGTAAACGTGTCGGCACCTATCTAACTTCCCAGGTCGTCGCCAACCAAGTATTTTGGACGTAAGGGAGCTTAACTGCCGTG
>CANRJB010000020.1 GCA_947630845.1 uncultured Clostridia bacterium | reverse complement strand
GCGCAGTTTGCCGTTCCGGAAGCTCCTGCAACAACTGCCGCAGAAGTGGAAAGCACAGAAGCTCCCAAGGCGAATGCGATGGACGATCTCATGGCACAGTTTGCCGTTCCGGAAGCTCCTGCAACAACTGCCGCAGAAGTGGAAAGCACAGAAGCTCCCAAGGCGAATGCAATGGACGATCTCATGGCGCAGTTTGCCGTTCCGGAAGCTCCTGCAACAACTGCCGCAGAAGTGGAAAGCACAGAAGCTCCCAAGGCGAATGCAATGGACGATCTCATGGCACAGTTTGCCGCTCCCGAAGCACCAACAACAACTGCCGCAGAAGTGGCAAGCGCAGAAGCTCCCAAGGCAGATGCGATGGACGATCTCATGGCACAGTTTGCTGCTCCGGAAGCACCTTCCGTTCCGCCCGTTTCTTCTGTCCCCGAAACGCCTGCCGCAGCAAAAACGCCTGTTGCTCCGGAAACACCGAAGCCGGCAGCCGCTCCTGCACCGCAAGTACAGCAGCCTGTTGCTGCTCCGGCACAGCCATTCCCTGCACCACAGCAGATGACACCGCCAGTTATGCAGCAGCCTTTCGCACAGCCCATTGCTCCGCAGGGCGTACCGCAGTTCATGGGCTACGACGCATCCGGCAAGCCTATCTATGGCTATGCACAGCCGGTGATGCCACAGTTTATGGGGTACGATGCATCCGGCAAGCCCGTCTATGCACAGCCTGCTCCGCAGCAGCCTTATTCGCAGGCACCTGTCATGCCGCAGCCTATGCCGCCGCAGCAACCCGCTCCACAGGTCGTTCCGCAGCAACCCGTTCAGCCCGTTGTACCGCAGCAGCCGATCATGCCTCAGTCCATTCCACAGCAGCAAAATTCCATGCAGGGCGTACATGTCTCCAAGATCGAATCCAATTCCTCTATGCCCGATATCGTAAAGTCTGCGATCGCTAAGTCCGCAGCTCCGCAGGGGAACATCTTCGATCAGCAGGATACCGTTGTTCCGGTCATGGGTGATATCGAAGATATCCTGTCCTCGATGGGTGAGGATACTTCCACGATGAAAAAGAAAAAGGAAGACCCGACCGTCAGCCTCGAATATGAGGAGTATAAGCCTAAGCAGAGAAAATCTACCAAGAAAAAAACAGAAGCCAAGTCCGATGTGCCTGACCGTCCGCTGACTCCGCAGGAACTCAAGGAAAAGAAACGCCGTGATAAGATCGATGCACAATTCAAAAAGGATCTTGCCAAGAAGGGCTTCTGATAGCGTATCGGGATGATTTTGGCAGAATGTATCCCTATGATCTGAAAAGCACCATTCCGCAGAAATGTGGAATGGTGCAGCTATACCGTCACTGTGACGGCTGACTGATGCAAAAATGAACATCTGAATAAAGGAGTAGTTATGACCGAACAGGAAAGAAATGAAATTCTTGCCTCCGTCAAGGCACAGATGACCGGAGATCAGCTTACAGATATGAAGCTGCTCGATGGCGAAGTACGGAAATATCATGATAAGGACAGCAAGCTTTCGGAGGCACTGCTCGAAATGGCACAGGGTCTGCTCCCACCGGAGCAGCAGAACTACCTGAAAAGCATGCTGTATATCGGAAACCGCCCTTTGAACCGGATCTATGCAGAGGCTGCGGCACTGATGAAACAGAAACAGTTTGAAAAGTCCCTTGTCCTTACCAGACAGCTCTATGAACACATTCTGATGCGGTTCCGGGAGTCGGCTGATTCTCGCTATTTCAGTTTCCGCAATCTGCTCGAATCCAATCTGTACTACCAGCTCTACCATCCGACCAAGAACCTCATTAAAACACCGTTTGATTTTACGCTCTTCATCACAGCACATGCCTATAACCTGATCGAGCTGCACCGTCCGGAAGAGGCTGTTTCTGTGCTGTCAGAGGCGATTCGTTACAATCCGGTCAACCCTGACCCACGCTTTGAACTGGCAGAGACATACAAGGTACTGAACCAGCCGGACAAGCTGCTTGAGACTATACGGGATACACTCCCGATCTGCACGACAAACTATGCTCTGGCAAGGTGCTGCACCAATATGGGGTATTATTGTGTGGAGATCAAGGAGTTTGACGATGCCGTATGCTTCTATGATGAGAGCATGCGGTATGAAGTGCATCCGATGGTGGCTGGAGAGCTGCGGCAGATCGGTCAGCTCACCGGTAAGCGTATCACCCAACCCACTAAGGAGGCAGTCCGGGCTGCATTTGAAAAATATGCACTTCCCTATGGTCCGGGTACGGAGATGTTCCATGTCCTGACTTCACTCGCCATCCAGTCACAGGAAAAACAGAACTGGGAGGAAGCAGTCTATTATCTGCGGCTGATCCGTGATCTGACCCATGACCCAAAGGCAGAAGCTGATCTGAAACATGCGGAAGAAGCACTTGAAAACGCAGCAAAGGCATGATCGGAGATACCTTAACGCTGCTTACAGAGTAAAACTCCGCCTGATGCAATTTACACTGCATCAGGCGGAGTTTTTTGCTGTATTGCCGGGCTTTACTGCCAAGATTGGCATCGGATGGATAACAACAGAGATTTTCGTCTCCGGTTTTACGACTGTTCACCATTCCCCAGAATTGTCTCCATTCCCGTCTTGTACGGCTGCATTCCCATTGCCCGGTAGAATGCCTCTGCACCGGGATTACATGTCCATACGTTCAAAGTCACATTGTAACAGCCCAGCTCTCTTGCATAATTCACACAATATCGGTACAATTCCGTCCCGACATGCTGTCCCCTTGCCGTCTCATCCACACAGATGTCGTCAATATAAAGTGTGCGCCTGTCGGTATGAATGTTGTCGTTCCGGTACTCCTCAACGACACAGAACGCATAACCGCACATCTTCCCATCGGCAAACGCTGCAAATACCGGACGCTTTTCTTCCTCCAACAGCACAGAAAGCTCCTCGTCCGTATATTTTGTACAATCCGGTTTGAACAGATCGGGTCTGCCCTCATGATGCACCATAAGCACCTGATGCAGCAGCCGGTTCAGCTCCGGGATATCTTCCTGCTTTGCTCTCCGGATGTCCATAGATATCCTCCTTAATAGTTACCGGAAGTATCCGATTCCAGCATAAATTCAATATTGAAATAGGTGATGTCGTCCCCGTCCACACGGGCACAGTATGCTGTTACCGTATCACCGCCCTTGTAGCCGTCCAGTACCTCCAGAACATCGTCATATGTCGGTGTCTCCACACCCTCAAATTCCAGAATAAAGTCATTCGGCTGTAAATCTGTATTGGAAATGTCACAATCCTCGCTGACTTCCGAGATCCAGAGTGCATTGCGCAGCTCCTCCGGTACTTCCGTTCCGAAGGTCGCCTCATAGATCTCATCCTGCATTCCGGTGTTCATGCTTGCAAACGTGATGCCGATGCGGAATCTTCCCTCCACATAGCCGTTTTCCATGAGGTCTTCCAGAATGGGAAGGGCTTCATTGATGGTGATGGCAAAGCCCAGTCCCTCATACGCCCCGGAAAACTCCGATGCATACTTAGATGAGGTGATGCCGATGACCTGCCCGTACATATTGACCAGCGCACCGCCGGAATTGCCCGGGCTGATGGCAGCATCAGTCTGGATGCAGTCCATCATATAGGCATTGTTCTCCGCACGCACCTGTCTGCCGATAGCGGAAACGATACCCTGTGTAACAGTATTGGTCAGCCCTGCCGGATTGCCGATGGCGACTACCTTTTCGCCGACATACGTCTCATCCGAATCACCAAGCACTGCCGGTACCAGACCCACGGCACTGATCTTCAGAACCGCAAGATCCGTCTTGTGATCAATGCCGATCAGCTCCGCCTCATATTCCTCTTCATTGTCAAGGATCACAGAAAATGCCGTCCCTTCGACAACATGCGCATTGGTAACGATGTAGCCGTCCTCAGAAATGATAATGCCCGAGCCTGTACCGGACAGCGTACTCTCCTTCCGGGAAACGCTGCTGTAATTATAGACCTCCACGATCGAAGGCTTCACCAGTTCTGCCACACCTCTGACCGTGTATTCGCCATCCTCCGTGACATTTTCATCCGCCGGATCAAGCTCAGGCTTTTCCTGCATGTTCAGCTCCACAGTGACATCCTTCGTCAGGATGCTGTCATCCCCAAGTGCCCCGTGCAGAATGTCCGAACCGATGCAGAACACACAGAGCAGAAATACCAGTATTCCGATGACCAGTGCCATCATATAAATACGGCGGTTCATGGGGTGTACCTTTTCCTTCGGTACGGGCGGAGGGGGCGGCGTCTGCGGTATGCCATACTGCGGCGGAAAATACGGCGGTACGGGCGGCGGCATGGAGTCACCGGGTGTATACCGGAACGGCATGGGTGCGCCGTAATAGCCGGACTGCTGCGGATATCCCTGATATCCCTGATACCCCTGCGGATACCTGTCCTGATAGTCATTCTGTGGATAGCCGCTCTGCGGATATCCCCCCTGCTGCGGTATTGTTCCCTGACGGGGAACATAGCCGGGCTGTGAAGTCCGCACGGGCTGCTCCGGCGGAGGCGGCTCCGGTGTACGGCTCATATCGGGCATTGCCGTCTGTGCAGACGGCTGCATGGCTGCCGGATCGGGAGATGAAAGCTCCGGAAAGGTCGGTGTTTCCGGAAAATTCATATTGTCATTGTGTTCATCCATAAATATTCCTTTCATCATCCGACAGGAAGCTGTACCTCGAAGGACGTATACTCTCCCTGTACGCTCTTGACAACGATATGTCCCTTATGCAGATGCACGATCTTTCGTGCGATGGACAACCCCAGACCCAGTCCGGTCTTATCCTTGCTGCGTGACGTATCTGTCTTGTAAAACCGATCAAAGATTTTTGGCAGGTCATCTTCTGCCAGACCATCGCCGGTATTCTTGATGCCGATATAGGCGGTGTCATTTTCCTCACGGACAGAAAAACTGATCGTGCCGCCCTCATTTACGAATTTGACCGCATTTTCGATCAGGTTGTAAAGCACCTGATACATCAGATCCTCATCTGCCTTCACCACAAGAGAAATGTCCTCAAGCCCCTCTGCCTCAACATGCTTGTCGCTGATGCGCTTTTCAAACATGAGAACAGTTTTGATGAGAAGCTTGGCAATGTCCACATTGGTGATGCGAAGCTGCATTTCTCCCGACTCGAATTTGGAGAGGTTGAGCATGGAGTTGACAAGTGTGCGCAGACGACGTATCTCCTCGGCAATGATGCGGACATATTTCTGGGTCTGCTCCTCCGGTATCGTGCCGTCCAGTATGCCTTCCGCAAAACCGCCGATGGTCGTCATGGGCGTGCGCAGCTCATGCGAGACATTCGCCACAAAATCACGCCGGGTCGTCTCATTCTTCTCGATGTACTCTGCCATACGGTTGAGGGTACAAGAGAACGGGTAGAGCGTCGCATGCTCCGGCAGATTGACATGCTCGGAAAAATCGCCCTCCGCATATTTTTCAGTCACTCTCCCGATCTCTGCAAGCTGCTTGTCAAGTTTGCCTGCACCGATACGGAACAGGATCATGAACACAAGCATCACGATCAGCAGACTGATGATAAGATTGCGTGTGAGCATGAGGGTATATTCCTGTACATCGCCGGCATCCGTCAGAGCTGCCACATAATATTGTGTCACCTCTCCGGACTTTGACTCCATATACACCCGGATGACACCGCAGAGCTGCGGCTGTTCGGCATCCTCTGTATAATAGCCGAATTCCACATAGTCATCCCGCTCCAGATAAGAGCGGATAGAAGGTGTCAGAAGGCGGACATCATCCCCGGAATCCGTACCGGGATAAAGCTCCACCCCTTTTTCATCATACATCCGCACCTGATAGTGATACTCGATCTCTGCTGTCCGGATAAGGCTTTTGATCTCCTCTTCCGGGAAGCCCTCACCATCCTGAAACACATCATAGATGTTGGCAGTCAATGCCTGACAGTTGCGCAGGAGCGTGTTTTTCATGGTATCGGTATAGGTTGCCACAGCACTGCTGACCATGATGGTTCCGGTAATGAGAAGCCCTACAAACAGGAGAACGCCTGAAAGCCGCAAATAGCTGTCCGAAAGCGTTCCTCTGTTTTTCTTTTTCAGTTTCATGGGAGAGTTCACTCTTCGTCCGCTTCAAACTTGTATCCCACGCCCCAGACAGTTTTGAGTGCCCAGTGCGGAGATACATCTGCCAGCTTTTCACGCAGACGCTTGATATGGACATCAATGGTTCTCGAATCGCCGTAGTACTCAAAGCCCCAGACTTCATCAAGAAGCTGATCCCGGGTATAGACATGGTTCGGGTTCGATGCCAGATAGAACAGCAGTTCAAGCTCCTTCGGAGGGGTATCAAGTACCTTGTCATTGACACGCAGCTCATAGCGGGTCATATTGACTACGAGCTTGTCGTAGCGCACCTCTTTATTTTCTTCCTGCTCATTGGATGTAGTACCGATGCGGCGTGCGATCGCCTTGATCCGGGCAAGCACTTCCTTCGCATCGAAAGGTTTTGCGATGTAGTCATCTGCACCAAGCTCCAGACCGAGTACCTTATCAAAAGTCTCATTCTTGGCTGAGATCATGATGATCGGTGCATTTGATGTCTTTCTGATCTCACGGCACACCTGTCTGCCGTCCATAGAGGGGAGCATCACATCTAACAGTACAATGTCGGGATTAAGCGCATTGAACTTATTGACAGCTTCCTTGCCGTCGTTGGAGATGATCACGGAGTAACCCTCCTTCTCCAGATACAGTCTCAGAAGATCACAGATATTCTGGTCGTCGTCTACTACGAGTACTTTTTCCAATGCCATATAAATTTCTCCTTTCCTCATCTTTATTTACATAAAGATACTTATTATTATTATACATGATTTTGTCTGTTCAAATATGAATTTTTTATGAACTAAATATAACAATTCAGTAACAGTTTATGAACACTGCTCCCCGGAGCATTTTATTGTGCAGGAGGGTGTTCCGGCATATCCCCCAAAAACACCAAATTTCCCCTTGATTGTAGTAATGCACAAAAAAAGCATCAAGCTCAAACATAAATTAGGCGGCAATAATTTGCAAAAACTCTTGACGAAAAAATAACGATGTGATAAAATAGAGGTATAGGGGGAATTCTATTCCCATAGCCGGATCGGCAGAGAACTGCCGCAAATGGAGAGGAGAGGTCAATTATGAGTGAAGTCAACAAGACAACTGCTCTGGTCGACAGCATGGACTCCCTGATGACAAAGCTTCAGGAGATCCGTGCCGCACAGCAGAAATATGCAACTTATACGCAGGAACAGGTCGATGCCATTTTCAAGGCAGCTGCCGTTGCTGCCAACCACGCCCGTATCCCGCTTGCCAAAATGGCTGTCAAGGAAACCGGCATGGGCATCGTTGAGGATAAGGTCATCAAGAATAACTATGCCGCAGAGCATATCTACAATGCCTATAAGAACGTAAAAACATGCGGCATCGTGGAGGAGGACAAGGAGTATGGCGTGACCAAGATCGCCGAGCCGATCGGTGTCATTGCCGCTGTCATTCCGACTACCAACCCCACATCTACCGCTATCTTCAAATGCCTGCTTGCCCTCAAAACACGCAACGGCATCATCATCTCCCCTCACCCCCGTGCCAAGGACTGCACCATCGCTGCTGCCAAACTTGTGCTTGAAGCAGCTGTAAAGGCAGGCGCTCCGGACGGGCTGATCGGCTGGGTGGATGTGCCGTCTCTGGAGCTGACCAATACCGTCATGAAGGAAGCTGATATCATCCTTGCGACCGGCGGTCCGGGCATGGTGAAGGCTGCTTATTCCTCCGGTACACCGGCGATCGGTGTCGGCGCAGGCAATGCCTCTGCTGTCATTGATCGATCTGCCGATATCATCAATGCTGTCAACTCCATCATCCACTCCAAGACCTTTGACAACGGTATGATCTGTGCCACAGAGCAGACCGTCATTGCACATAAGGATGTCTATGATGCTGTCAAAGCAGAATTTATCAAGCGTGGCTGCTACTTCCTCAATCCGGAGGAAGCTGACAAGATCCGTAAGACCATGCTCATCAATGGCGCACTGAATGCGAAAATTGTCGGTCAGCGTCCGTATGTTGTGGCAAAACTTGCCGGATTTGAAGTGCCGGAGGATGTAAAGGTGCTGATCGGTGAGGCAGAACGCACGGACATAGATGAGGCATTTGCGCATGAAAAGCTGACGACCATCCTCGGCATGTATAAGGCGGAAAGCTTTGAGGATGCCACAGACAAGGCAGAACAGCTCCTTATCAATGCCGGCGGTCTTGGGCATACGGCATCGCTCTGGATCGACAATCAGCATGAACGTGAAAAGCTCCTTGCCTTTGCTGACAGAATGAAAACCTGCCGTATCCTCGTGAACACCCCGTCCTCACTCGGCGGTATCGGCGATCTCTATAACTTCAAGTTCGCACCGTCCCTGACACTGGGCTGCGGCTCGTGGGGCGGCAACTCCGTTTCAGAGAATGTCGGTGTCAAGCACCTGCTCAATATCAAGACCGTTGCCGAGAGGAGAGAGAATATGCTTTGGTTCAGAACCCCCCAGAAGGTGTACTTCAAAAAAGGCTGCCTGCCGGTGGCACTCGATGAATTAAAGACCGTAATGCACAAGAAACGCTGCTTCGTTGTCACCGACTCCTTCCTCTACAAGAACGGCTTCACCAAAGTCATTACCGATAAGCTCAGTGAAATGGGCATCACCTATACTGTATTCTCCGACGTTGAGCCGGATCCGACACTGCATTCCGCTCAGATGGGTGCAGAGGCAATGCGCAGCTTTGAACCGGACTGCATCATCGCACTCGGCGGCGGTTCAGCAATGGATGCCGGCAAGATCATGTGGGTGCTTTATGAACATCCGGAGGCTGACTTCCTCGACATGGCAATGCGTTTTATCGACATCCGCAAAAGAGTCTACACCTTCCCGGATATGGGCGAAAAGGCATTCTTCATTGCCGTTCCGACTTCTTCCGGTACAGGTTCGGAGGTAACACCGTTTGCGGTGATCACCGATCAGGAGAGCGGTCAGAAGTATCCGCTTGCTGACTATTCCCTGCTGCCGAACATGGCGATCATTGACACGGATCTTATGATGAGTGCGCCGAAGGGGCTGACCTCAGCATCCGGTATTGATGCGCTGACCCATGCGCTCGAAGCGTTTGCATCCGTAATGGCAACAGACTACACTGACGGCATTGCCATCCGGGCTATGCAGCTCATCTTTGAGTATCTGCCGAGGGCATACGCAGACGGGACAGATGTCATTGCCCGTGACAAAATGGCAAATGCCTCCACAATGGCTGGTATGGCATTCGCAAACGCATTCCTCGGTGTCTGCCACTCCATGGCACACAAACTCGGTGCCTACCACCATCTGCCGCACGGCGTTGCCAATGCACTGCTCATCACAGAAGTCATGCGCTATAATGCATCCGATAAGCCCAGAAAGATGGGCACATTCTCCCAGTATCAGTATCCGCACACATTTGAGCGTTACTGTGAATGCGCAAGAGCCTGCGGTGTGACCGGCAAGGATGACAACGAGGTATTCGAGAACTTTATTGCCAAGATCGAAGCACTGAAAGAAACCATCGGCATCAAAAAGACCATCCGTGACTATGGCATCGAGGAGCAGGACTTCCTGAATCGTCTTGACAGCATGACGGAGGATGCCTTCGACGATCAGTGTACCGGTGCTAATCCGAGATATCCGCTCATGAGCGAGATCAAGGAAATGTACCTCAAAGCTTACTATGGAGAATAAGCGGAATGCCGCTATTTGATAAAAGGAGGAAAACAAATGGACGTACTTGCAACTCGTGTCAAGAAGATCGTCTACCGTGAGGGCGACAATGTGGTCAAGGAATTTAACGAAGATTATTCCAAGTCCGATGTCCTGAACGAGGCACTCAATCAGGCAAGGGTGGAGGAAACCGGTCTGCCCATCCCGAAGCTCGTCAGTGTACTCAAAAACGGCAGCAAGTGGGCAATCGTCATGGAGTATGTGGAGGGAAAGACACTCCAGCAGCTCATGGACGAAAATCCGGATATGGAGGATCATTATCTGGAACAGTTTGTGGACATCCAGAATGAGATCCATAGCAAAAGCGCACCGCTCCTGCCCCGTCTCAAGGACAAGATGAACCGTAAGATCTCTGCGGCAAAGCTTGATGCCACCACCCGTTATGACCTGCACACCCGTCTGGAATCCATGCCGAAACACCTGAAAGTGTGCCACGGCGATCTGGGACTGTCAGACATCATCATTTCCGAGGACGGCAGGCACTATATCATTGACTGGGCACATGCCACACAGGGCAATGCCTCTGCCGATGCTGCAAGGACGTATCTGAAATTCTGTCTTGCCGGCAAGGAGGAACTTGCAGAAAAGTACCTCAACCTTTTCTGCCGCAAGACCGATACCGCAAAGCAATATGTCCTGCGTTGGACACCGATCGTTGCTGCATCCCAGTCCGTCAAGGGACATGAGGAAGAACGTGATCTGCTGCTGAAATGGGTAGACGTTGTAGAATATGAGTAAGCAAAAGCATCCCCCATCTGAAAGGACGGGGGATGTTTTCTTATTGGAAGCTGCCAACCACAGGATGCTATTATCCGATCGGACAGAACGATGAAAATTTGTATTATTGCATGTACTCCTCCAGTGTCATATCCACGCCCGAACCGCTGACTGCAATGTATTGCAGCAGCGCACTGGCATCGTCCGTCCCGAGCAGACCATCCGTGTTGATGTCAGAAGCTGTCACCTGTGCATCCGTCAGAAGGGTACTGCCTGCGCCGAGCGCAGAGATACCTTCGAGAATCATGGCTGCATCAGCTGTGTCGATCTGACCGCTGCCGTCGGTATCGCCGTAGGCGTTGGCAACTTCAAACACCATGTCCCAGCTCCGGAAAGTGCGGCTGCCTGTTGTCGTCACGCCGACAGATGCCTCATAGACACCCGGCGTCAGAGAGACACTGTATTCCGTCACATCCATCCCCGTTTCTTTCAGGACGGGTTCCGTATCGGAATAGGCATCACTCCAGATCATGAGATCATAGCTGTCAGTATCCGGCAGAGTTGTCCCCCAAGAAAATACAGTATCCGTCATGGATGTGCCGGATGTTGTCGTCAGTTGTACAGTCGGCTCCATCTCCGGCGGCGGTGCTACGCTGTCACGCTGATTATAGCGAAGAATGGTATATTTGCTGTATTTTGCCGTCATTTCTGCCGGTGTCAGGAGACTGCGTTTCATTTCCGGCACAGTCTGTTCAGTAATTTCATAATACTGCACTGTACCGTCTGCATTGCGGCGGATATCTGTGACAAGCACAACATGGCTGTAGGTCTTGTTAATGGCATCGCCGACTTCGATCTTGTCTACATTGGCAGAGGTACAAAGTCCTATGCTGGTAACATCAAGTTTCGGGAAATCCTTTGTCTCCGTCCGCACTGCAACATCCCAACAGAAGCTGACCGCCGACGAGCAGTCCAGCGCATAATACACAGAATAACTTCCACCATTCTCATAGCTGTAGGAACGCTGTGTGTAAAACTCACTTTCAGCATCTGCTGCTGCTGCAAGAAAGGTTGCAAAGTCCGTGTCAAAGCTCAGAAAGCCCCCGATATCATCCGGCTGACCGTATGGGATATGATATGATCTTCCTTCTATAAACGTGTTGGCACTTTGGTTGCGCCAACCTTTGACGTCTTTCTGGCATGTCCATGCCATATTGTACAGGAAGTCCGACCTTGCAACAATGTGTTTCACACCCTCACTCAGCTCCTCCGCATGGGTGCGGACGGGAAAAGGAAACATGGCGATCGTCAGCGCAAGGCTGATGCCGGATGCAGTCAGTTTTCTGTAATTCATAATTACCTCCAATCACAATAACAATGCCGGCAGCAACATGCAGCCGGCATCATTCCGTTATTCTGCTGTAGTAACAGGCAGTGTTATCAGATCAATGACATAGCGCAGAATGTTCAGTCCGTCATCGGCTTCAACTTCACCATTCAGATTCACATCGGCATTGCGCAGACCCTGCGGTGAGATCTCTGTACCGATCATCAGGTACTTGTTCACCAGAATCATATCCACCATCTGCACAGAACCATTTCCATCCGCATCGCCATAGAGTACGTCATCCGGGACGGAAGCATCTGTGGGATCGGGTGCATCTGTCTCTGTAGGTGTGACCTCTGTGGGTGTGTCCTCTGTAGGCGTAACCTCCGTGGGCGTGGTGATATCGCCGTCATAAGAATACAAATCCTCCGGCAGCTCGGAAAGCGTGATGCAGTAGTCACTTTGGAACATTTCCTTCACGGTATCAGCATTCTGGTAATTCTCGCCGGAAATGAACTTGTCCTGATCATCATACCATGTGCAGAAATACAGCCAGTTTGCATGCTCGATCTGAAGATTTTCCAGACTCGGAATGGTGCTGTTTTCCGGCATGGAGACCATCTTTCCGCCCTTGACATAGTCTACGAGCGACCAATAGATCTTGCTTTCAGCGTCCTCATTCGGACCTTCTGTCTTGCCGTCATGGCGGTTATACTGGGTGTTGTACTTATCAAATCCAACGATGTCCACCCACTCATCGCCCGTATACCACAGTGCAGATTCCTCCGACCATGCATACAGGTTCTGCTCCCAGATCAGGTTATGGATGCCATATTCTTCCGTCAGCGTGGTATAGAGCAGTTTCCAGAGCTGATTATAGACCTCTGCGCCCTCCTTTGACCACCAGAACCATGCACCGCTGCCGTCGGCGTTGTTGCCGGGATTTCCCTCTGCCTCATGCAGCGGACGGAAGATGACCGGCACGCCGGCATCCTGCAATTTCTGCAATTCTGCGGCAACAAGCTTGATGGCTTCTTGATAGAACACATATTCCTTTGTACCCTCGACCATGCAGTTGGCAGTGTGAAAATCAGTCATCTGGGTATAGGTGAATTTCTGCCAGTCATTGGAAATTTTAGTGATGTTGCCGTCTTCATCAATTTCAAAATCATCCATAGATGTCGGCACAGTGCAATGCCAGCTTGCAGTGACAATGCCGTTCTTATTGACAGCCCAGTCGATCATGCGCTCGGTCACGCCGTCCTCCCATGCAAAGCCGGGGTTGTGGCAGTTGAAGTCAAAGCCACGGATTGCCGGATAATCGCCGGTCAGCTCATAGAGATAGCGGCACTCTGTGTTGTAGTCATTGTAAGTATAGCCATGACTCTGCTGGTCATAGTTATACTTCTGTCCGTCCGCACCGTAGCACGACCAGACAACCGTCTCTCCGGTATCCTCCAGAGTACCCTTGTCCTCTTCATTGAAGGTATAAACGTTGCCATCCTGATCGACACAGGTATCCGTTGCAGCATCATAGCGGATGGTGGACTGCATACCGTGACCACCGCCGTAGATCTCCTGCTGACCGGAGAGGATGTTCTTGCCATAGACGGATTTCAGGTATTTGAGCAGTGCCTTAGCTTCCGGGGTGGCATCGGGGTCGCATGTCTCATCGGAAGCGATGTCCAGTGACGGGAAATCAGCTTCCTTGATGGTCATGGTGTCATATGCGGCATAACCATAATTCGGCTTGAGGGTGATCTCATTCACACCCTCTTTGAGACGGAATACACCGAAGTTGACATCTGTCCATTCGGAAAGATAGGGCATATTGTAGGTGTAGTCGATACCATTGATGGAGATGGTCTGCATTCTGCCCTCAGTGCTGAGGATCTGCGCTGCACGCACATCAATTTCGTACATACCCTCTTTTTCAGCTTCGATCTCAATGCTGATCGGAGCTGCTGTCAGGTAGGCGAATCCATCGCCGTAGTAGCCGGGGAGCTGATTCTCATAGATGGAAGTCCAGACCTGATCGACTCCCTCGAAGGTTTCCACCTCATACGTCCCCATTCCGTTCGCAGCCGATACCGGTGCTGCCGGCATTGCCCCTGCAAGCCCGGCACACATCGCAGCGGCAACGGCAGCGGAAAGTGTTTTTCTGATGCTTTTCTTCATAATTTCCTCCCTTTCTGTTTACGAGGCATTTATATATTACATATTATAACACACTTTCCACAGCAATTCCATGAACATAATAGACAAAATATTTCATTATTTTTTAGTTATATTGTCACATTTTCTCCTGACAGCGGTATGCGGATGCAGTTTTTCCCTGCATGAAGCTTGCACACTGAAAGGCTGTCATCGTCATGATAACAGAATTTGTTTACCTTGTCAACAATGCACAAAAAATGCCGAAAACGATGTTACAGTCAGCTCATGTAAAATTATGTCGCATCTGCACAAAAAAGCACTGTTGATTCTGTTCCGCTTTGCCAAACGAAAATGCAAATTTTGTTTAGAATGTAACCGGGCTGTCATTTTTGACATAAAATTAAAACCAAATCGTTTGATTTTCTTCGCTTTTGTTCATGATTTATTCATATTTATATGTGCATAACGACGAAGCAGCCGTGCTTTTTCTGCCTTTTCTTTGTTCAATAAATGGAAAACAAAATGAAATCATTGCCTTTTTCCAGAAAATATGCTATGATTAGGACAGTCCAACGGAAAGGCTTCCCATTGGACATGACTCCATTTAGGAAAGGATGAGTTGATGAGAAAAGCCAAAGTTGCAGCAATCGTCTGTGGGATGATCGCTTCTTGTTTGTTTGGAGGATTTGCTGTTGTAGATGCAGCAACGATCACGCTCGACGATAGTTCTGCCCCCGAAGTGGTCAGCCTTACCATTGAAATACCCACTGAGGATATCCCGGCAGCCGCTGCTACAGTAACTTCTATCGAAAGCACAGCCGCAGCCAAATCGAGTGAAAAAGCCACGACAGAACCTGTGATGACAGAGATCACTGCTGAGACAACGGTGGAAACAGTTTCCAGTACAGAGCAGACCAAAGAGCCGCTCAAGTATATTCCCGTTGTAAAGCCCGACTCCTATGCAGCTCCGCCTGTTCGTACAACTGCGGAGACCGAAACAACAGCCGCAAAGAAGGTCCAGACCACAACGACCACAAAGGCTGCTCCAAAGGAAACGGCTCCTCTTAGCACAACCGCACCTAAGATCAAGGAAGAAGTTGTTACCAATCCGCCCATGCCTGAACAGCCCGCAGAGGTTGTTCCTCCACAGACACAAGTGGAGACTGTTGCACCTGCTCCGATGACAGAGCAGCCGACAGAAGCACCGACCGAGCCAGCTATTGAGGCTCCGGCAGAAAACGTTGCACCTTCTGTAACCCAGATCTCAGAAAGTGATTACATCCTGCTGTGCAATGCTGTTGCACATGAGGCAGGCGCAAACAACATCAGTGAAACCGAGAAGGCAAAAGTCGTTGAGGTTATCATGAACAGAGTCGCTTCTCCGAATTATCCGAACACGATTTATGAGGTACTGACACAGAAGTACCAGTTCAGCGGCTCCTCTTCTTATGTGAATCTCGGCACTTACTCTTCTAAGGTATCTGATAAGGTAAAGGCAGCTGTCGATCTTTATTTTCAGGATCCTTCCGCTTTCAATGATGGCTACCTGAGCTTTACTGGCGATGGCAGGCAAAATTATTTCAGATAAGATAGAAGTCAATCCGAAACAAACAAACACTGCATACGGGCATACGTTGCCCGTATGCTTTTTTTGTCTGGATAGTTGTGCAATATACACAAATTCTATAACAAAAACATATAGAATATATAGAAAGTGATTGCATTCGATTGCAATATTTGTTCATAGATGGTATAATAAAACTATCGTATTGCGTGAATCATACGAAGAAAAGGAGCGTAACAGCTATGAACCAATTCCATGCAGGAAACATCAGAAACATCGCACTTGCCGGACATCACAGCTCCGGTAAGACTTCTCTCGCAGAAGCTCTGCTTTACAGGGCAGGGGCATCCGACCGGCTCGGAAAAACTGCTGACGGTACCACCGTCTGCGACTATGACCCGGAAGAGATCAAGCGTCAAGGCTCTCTCTCTACTGCACTCGCTGGCTTTGCCTATGAGCAGAACTGGATCAATCTGCTCGATACACCGGGCATTCTGGACTTTGCAGGTGAGCAGCTCTCCGGCATCGCCGCAAGTGATACTGTCCTGATCACCGTATCTGCCAAATCCGGCATTCGTGTCGGCACACGAAAAGCATATGACGCTGCAAAGGTAATGGGAAAATCTACCATGTTTGCCATTACCAAAATTGACGACAAGGATGCCAATTTCTATAATGTCCTCACAGAACTGAAAACTGTGTTCGGTCCGACAGTATGCCCGGTCGTTGTGCCGGTCATTACTAACGGCGAGATCTCCTCTTATGTCAATCTTATCGAAATGAAGGCGTATGCCTATGATAAGAACGGTAAGGCTGTGGAGATTTCTATGCCTGATGAGGTGACGACAGAAAAGGAATACCGTCTTGAAGGACTGGTCGCTGCCATCACAGAGGCTGTAGCGGAAACAGATGATGCGCTGATGGAAAAATTCTTTGAGGGCGAATCCTTCACCCAGAAAGAGCTGATCGACGGCATTCACAACGGCATGAACAAGGGACTGATCTCTCCGGTCATCTGCACGTCTGCTACCACACTGGCAGGTATTGACATGCTGCTCAAGGAATTCGGACTGCTCGTTCCGGCTGCCAATGAGGTGGAAACAGACTTTCCTTGTGATACGGATGCTCCGCTTGCCGCACTGGTGTACAAGACAGTGGCTGACCCGTTTGTGGGTAAAACGTCCTATATCAAAGTCCTTTCCGGCAAGCTCTCTGCCGATACCGCTGCGGTCAATTCCAGAACCGGCGCAGAGGAAAAAATCGGTAAGCTCTATACCATGCTTGGCAAGAAGCAGACCGAAGTCAAAACTGCTGAAGCTGGTGACATCGTAGCGGCAGTCAAGATCGGCGCTCTCACGGGCGATACGCTCTGTGCGCCGGGCAATGTCAAGGCTGCCCCCATGCCGGCATTTCCGCATGCATGCTATTCAATGGCAGTGTATGCTAAGAAACAGGGCGACGAAAGCAAGATCTCTGCCGGAATGCAGCGACTTGTGGAAGAAGATCCCACTCTGTCCTATGTACAGGATGCATCCACAAAGGAAATGATTCTGAGCGGTCTTGGTGAAGTGCATCTGGAGATCGCTGTGGCTAAGCTGGCATCTAAATTCGGCGCAGAGGTGAAACTTGCTGTGCCGCAGATCGCTTACCGTGAAACCATCCGCAAGAAAGTCGAAGCAGAAGGCAAGCACAAGAAACAGTCCGGCGGTCATGGACAGTACGGTCATGTCAAGATCGCATTTGAGCCGTGCGTAAGTGATGAGCTGATTTTTGAGGAGAAGGTATTCGGTGGTTCTGTGCCGAAAAATTACTTCCCGGCTGTGGAAAAAGGCTTGCAGGAATCCGTCAGAAAGGGCGTACTGGCAGGCTGTCCGGTGGTTGGCTTGAAGGCGATCCTGCTTGATGGGTCATATCATCCGGTGGATTCTTCCGAAATGGCATTCAAGATGGCTGCGTCCATTGCTTATAAGGAGGGGATGCGTGCGGCTGACCCGGTTATGCTCGAACCCATCAGCACACTCAATGTCACTGCTCCGGATGAAAATACGGGCGATATCATGGGCGAACTGAACAAGCGGCGTGGCAGAGTACTCGGCATGGAGCCGACTGCCAAAGGAGAAACCACCATCACGGCAGAAGTCCCTGCCCGTGAGATGCATGACTTTGCAATGTATCTGCGGCAGGTGACGAGGGGACTGGGCAGCTTTACGCTTGAATTCCTGCGGTATGAGCCGCTGCCGGCGAATCTTCTGTCCGAAGTGATTGCCTCCATTGCGGCAAATGATTGAATGCTTATAATGAGAAAAACAAACGCCGGCGTGATCGCCGGCGTTTTCTCATCGCTGCAATAAAGCCGCAGCCCAGCCTTCCTTCTCCTGCACAGTCAGTTTCTGGAATCCGGCAGATGTCAGCACATTCAGCACTTCATCTGCACGCTCCGTAATGATACCCGACACGATCAGATAACCATGCGGTTTCAAAAAGCCCTCAAACAGCCCTGACATGGCGATCAGCACATCTGCCACAATGTTTGCCGTGATAAGGTCATAACCACCGCCCAATGTCTCCCGGAGCGATGCATCTTCGAGGATATCGCCGCAGTATGCCCTGTAGCAGTCGGGAGTAATACCATTGCATTCTGCATTCTCCCTTGCTGTGCGCACTGCATTCTCCACAATGTCCACAGCAGCAGCTTCTTTTGCACCAAGCAGAATTGTCCCGATGGATAGAATGCCGCTGCCGCATCCCAGATCCAGCACCCTGTCACCCGGTTGCAGCACCTGTTCTGCAAGCTCCAGACAAAGCCTTGTGGTATGATGCTGTCCTGTGCCGAAGCTCGATGCAGGGTCGATCTCTAAAATGATGCGGTCGTTCCCCTTCGGTACTTCTTCCCATGACGGCTTGATGAGCAGACGTTTGCCGATGGGCAGGGGCTTGAAATACTGCTTCCAGCTATTTGCCCAGTCCTCCTCACGCACGCTCCCGATCTGCATCTCCAGACTTCCGAATGCCGTGTCTTTCCGCAGCTCCGACAACATCGCACGGATGCCGGACAGCTGTTCTTCTCCTTGTGCATCGTCCGGCAGATAGAAGGTCACAGTCGTGTCGCAGTTTTTCAGCCCCATAAGATCTTCGTCAATATAGTCCCATTTGCCATCCTTATCGTCTAAAAATTCCTGAAAGCTCTCTTTATCCTGCACAGAAAAGCCCTTCACGCCATGGTCAGTGAGCATGGCGCAGAGCATGTCTGCCGCAGGAGTTTCTGTTTTGATCGTAACTTCATGCCAGTTCATGATTTCCTCCATAAAGAGAGGGGACAAGTCCCCTCTAATTCAATACCATCGTCAGATACTCTGCCGAGACCCATCCTTCATAACCATCATAGGCAACAAACGCCCATGCACCATCGTTTGTCAAACTCGTAACCGTCAGCATCATGCCCTGTGGGATGACCGTCAGAACGGCTGCATCCATCGCAGGTACTGCCCTGAGATTCAGGTAACTGTCCGTCAGCATGTTCATGATGACGGACTGTACATCCCCTGTCGTCTCTGTAATGCCCGGCATGGGCGGAATGGCAAGAGCCGGTGAGTCCGGCACTTCCGGCGCATCCTGAATGATGGGCATGGGAGCATCCGGCGTTTCAGGCACGGGTGCAGCGGGAATGACAGGTGTGGGAGCGACCGACGTTTCAGGCACAGGTGCATCAGGGATAGCAGGTTTGGAAGTATCCGGCATTTCAGGCGCAGACACATCCGACGTTTCAGACACACGTGCATCGGGCATTGCCGGTGCAGGGGGTGTTTCCGGAGTTACCGTACTCGTTTTCGGAGCAGGGGGTGTCGGAGGGTCAGTTGTTTTCTGAACCGACTGTGTTTTGCCAGAATTTTTCCCCCGGAACAGCCGGAGCGAAGTCACACCGGCTGCCGTGTATTTTTCAAACATATCTGTCGCATTACTGCCGGGATCCATCATGATGACCGTATTGTCCACAACAGTATCGACTGCCGCAAAATGCTGTCCGTAATTCACCTGTGCGATGATATAATACCCCTGTGCAAGCAGATTCCGGATTTTTGCAGTTTTGCTGCTCTTTGAGCCTGACAGTGCCTCATAGCCCTTGTACTGGAAATCCGGGGCATACTGTGTAAGCACATACCATTGCAGATTGCCGCTCCTGTCAAATCCGCCGTTCTGATTCAGATAATTGACAAGCGTCCTCGGTGTGAAGCTGCTGCTCTTAACAGAGCCGGAATGCACCATCAGAATGGCTGCTGCCGTGACGGCACATCCGCTCTGCCGCATAGTTTCTCCGCTCTGACCGAGCTTGATGTCTGCCCAGCCGCTGTCATACTGATTCCAGTCCTTATGATCTGCTGCTGCCTGTGTCAGTGTGCCGCAAAAAATGGATGCGACCAAAAACAATGCAATTACAACACTGACGCAAATCTTCTTTCCATTTGCGTGTGACATGGGAAGGTTCCTCCTATCGGGATCAATTTCGATACGATCCTCTGTGCCGTTACAGCGAAACTCCTGTAGACATGATCTTCAGGGTCAAGAGGATCTGTCAGACCTTCTCCTTTTTCTCTGTTCTTTTTCGTAAAGACGTTTCTCGGCATGCCATTGTATATAATCTACGGCAAGCGATTCCTGTTGTTCTGCCGGCAGATTCTCCGGCTGATAGAGCAGTGCATCCATTGCGTCAAAGACCGCATCCCTCTGGTAGAAGGGGGCAGACTGCACTGCAAGCTCCCTGACGGTCGTACTGTCCGGCAGACGGAGTTGTGTCCGCATTCTGCGGAAAACCGCCGATGCGCACGCCTGTGCGGACATTGTTTTGATCCTGCGGCGGAACTGCCGCTCTCTGATGTACGGCAGCAGCAGGTAAATGAGCAATGCGATCACTGCCGCAGCAAGCAGCACATAACCCCACTGCATCACCTTGATATTCTCCGCAGCAGAGTCCCCGACATCATCACTCGGAACAGTCGGTTCAAAACTCAGCCATCCGTAACCGGAGATGTAGACCTCCGGGAAGGCATGGGCATTGCGTGCCTTAATGACATAGTTGGTCTTTCTGCCATTGGGATTGAAACGGCTTGTGGTGTTGCTGTCATACTGTTCGGACATATTGTAGCCCTGCACGTACCGTGCCGGAAGACCTGCGCTCCGACAGAGCAGCACCATAGCAGTGGCGTATTCATAGCACACGCCCCTGTGGGAAGTCGTCAGGAAATCCCCGATGTTCTCCCCCTCTTCCTTCTGGTAGGCATCGTCATAGACATATTCTGCCTCCACAAAATACCGCTCGATCGCAAGTGCCTTCTCAAAATCAGAATTCAGTCCCTCCGTGAGCTGTGCGGCAAGGTCATCAATGATCTCCGACTGCCAGTCCTTCCCGTCAGCCAACTCCAGATAATCCGCCGCATCCCTTGCTTCCATCCATGCATCATACAGGATCTGTTTTCTCTCATCCTCCTCTGCAAGGATATAGGCATCTTCGAGCAGCTCTATATAGTTTTCCCTGTGCAGCAGGTCAAGCATATCCGAAACTTCACTGTACCTTGCATAGGCATCCGGGTAGTACAGCATCGTTGTGCCCGTCGATGTGGCTTCAAAGGCATTGGTATCTGACAATCTCACATCCTTCCGTGCCACACCGTCCGTCAGTTCAACGGTACGTGTGGGGGAGGGCAGCACCCTCCAGCTTCTGTACCTCGGATAGATATACAGCTCATATTCCTTCTGTTCCGGCATTGTCTTACCAGCAACATCCGTCAGTCCATATTCCTGTGCAAATTCCGGATCCTCTGCTGCGGTATCCACAATTGCCTGCAACAGTGCCTGCGGTTTATAGGTCAGCTCATATTCCGGAAGGGAGCGGCTGGGTCTGTCGCATTCCGTCACTGTCCAGCTGTCGTCCTCTCCGTAGTATGTATATGTCTGCGTCCGCAGACGCAGGGATTCGGGGGCATCGACATAGTAAAGTGTCATGGCACTGTTGGAAGTGGAGACCTGATTGTCGGTAGTTTCAGTAAACATCCGGATGGCGTTCATCAGGACATCCGACCATGTACTGTAGGACATGGCATTCTCGATAAATTCTCTGTCCGCAGTCACTGCCGGCTTCGGGACAATGGCAGCAATGATGCTGAACATCATCACATAGGCAGCAATCGAAATACCGCCGTGAAAGCTGTGGAGCTGTCTTACCTGTGGAGCTTCCCTGAGCTGACGGCAGTAGACCATCAGCAGGAAATAGCTTGCCAGCAGCACGATCACCAGAATCGCCGGCATCTGCAAGCCTTCCTTTGCGTACAGCGAAAGCGGTATCAGCATGATGAGAAACTGCATCACCATTCTGTAGCGCACCTTAGCAAAGTAGTACACTGCGCTTGTCAGGAATCCCGTCATCAGCAGATAAATGGCGATCGTGTAGAGCATGGAGAAATCCACAACGCTCTGTGGTGTCAGAAACCATACCATGAAGGTGATTGGATAGGTACGCTGTCCGACAGCCGTGATCATATTGACTCCGTACAGCCCGGCAAACAGGAAGATCAGATAGCATATCGGACCAAGAAATCGTCTTCTGGCGACAAAGTCATAAAACCGGTTCAGGACAAAGGAGACAAAGATCGTAATGATCGTATACAGCCATGTCCAGTCCTCATGGTAATAGTACATACTCGTCATGACCAGAAACACAGAATAGAGCTGTACCGGGTCGCCGCAGAGTTTTTTCAGCAATTGTGCCGCCGGATGCTGTGCAGCGGCTTTCAGCTTATCCCACACATCCGTCACCTCATTTCTGCAATGCTGTCATGGTGAAATCCTCCGACAGCATCCATACCGCATCCAGTCCGGAAATTTCCGGCGGTTCTGCAAGCTCCGGCATGACCAGACAGACATAGCCTACGTCATGCAGACGTTTCAGGGCATTGCACAGCCCTTCGTCCGGGTTAGAGGAATAGACCATATACGCCCCTGCATGCTCCTGCAATACTGCCGGATCGACACGGCTGCCGTCACCCATGAAATCAGCCGATGCCAGCTCCACTGCTGCGGAACGAACGGCATCTTCATTTTCAAGCGGCAGACATTTCCATCCGCCTGCCGTCGCATACTGTATGGAGCAAACAATTCCCTGCCGCACGAGCAGCATCAGAAAACCAAGCGCACCCTCCATCAGAGTCTCACGCCGCTGAAGGGCATTTGCCTCCGTCTCCGGACACAGGTCAAGGATCACAGCCGGACGCACGGTCGCTGCCGCCTCATCCATCCGCACCATGAGCTTTCTGCGCTTCGCCGAAAGCTTCCAATTGATACGCCGGAGATTGTCACCCGGCGCATAGTCACGGTGGACATAGCCCGGCATTGTCTGACTGGAGTAGAGTGCAGCGGATTCCTCCTCCTCTTCATCCTGCGTCAGAACAACATCACTGACAGCATGGAGCATCTGTGCTGCACCCGTCAATGACGGAATTGCCGGAATCACGCCAATCGCCAATGCATTTGGCACATGTTTCACCCGGAATGTGAACAGTCCCAGATAATCTGAAACCACCAGTTTCCCCACAGACACCAGTCCGTTTCCGGCATAGCGTGCTGTCATGCCGATCGGGATCTTCATGGGTTCGGCAGGGGTCATTGCCCCCTGTATCATCCGGGCATCGTCCGGTTCAAAATTGGCATCCTGCTCCATCGTCAGCCGCACAAACGGCACAGGCAGCGAGCCTTCTGAGGTGATGGTCACATCAGCAACGAAATGCCTGCCCTTCATGAGAGAGGTGGGAGCTTCAAGACGTGCGGTAAGCTTACTTGCCGCATACCATGCGATCAGAAAAGAGATCAGCGGTGCAAGAAGCAGAAAAGCACAGATGACCACACCGATGTCACTGTCCAGATAGAATGTGAACACATACGCCATCAGTGCCATCATCAACAACGCCATAGCAAGCTTGATGCGGTCAAGCACCACTGCAAGCTTTGTCTTTTTTTTCATAACCTCACCCATTCTGATCAGGAACAGGCAGTGTTGTCAGAAGCTGCTCCACGAATTGCTCCGGACTGCCTAACGTGTTGCGTCCCTTAGGGGAAAGAAGAATTCTGTGGGAGAGTACCGGCACGGCAAGTGCCTTGACATCGTCGGGTGTCACAAAATTTCTGCCGTGGACAAATGCCGATGCACGCACTGCCTTGAAGCAGGCGATCGACCCTCTGGGGCTGACACCGAGTGTACTCAGGTCACTGTTCCGGGTGGCATGGACAAGGGAGATGATATAATTTCGCACATTGTCTGAGACTTGCACGGCATTGACCTGCTCCTGCAATGCCATGACGGCATCGGTCGAGATGACCGGTTCGGATATATTGGAAATGGGGTTCTTTTCGCCGTTTCGGTCAAGGATGGCAAGCTCCTCCTGCAAGGTGGGGTAGCCCATAGAGATCTTCATAAAAAATCTGTCCATCTGCGCTTCGGGAAGATGGTAAGTACCGTAAGTCTCGACCGGATTCTGGGTAGCGATGACCATAAAGGGAGACGGAAGTACATGCGTCTGTCCGTCAAGGGAGATCTGGTGTTCCTCCATGATCTCAAGCAATGCTGACTGCACCTTCGGACTTGCACGGTTGATCTCATCTGCCAACAGAAAATTACAGATCGCCGCACCGGGACGGTATTCAAGAGAGCCGTCCTGCTGGTTGACAACAGAATAACCTGTGATATCGGAAGGCATGATGTCGGGGGTGAGCTGGATCCTGTGAAACACACCGCCGACAGAACGGGAAAGGGCTGCGGCAAGCTGCGTCTTGCCTACACCGGGCACATCCTCAAGCAGGACATGACCGCCGCAGAGCATAGCGATCACCGCATGTAAAACGGTTTCGTCCTTTCCAATAATGACTTTGCCGACACTCTGTAGAATGTTCTGCACATCCTTCTGCATGACACTGATTCCTCCTACTAAGAATAACGATATCTGTCTGCTATTATTTTATCACATTTTGCTGAAAAAGTAAAGTATTTTTAAGGCAATTTGTTGAAATTTTATGTAGGGATTGTAAACTTTTTTAATCGTTTTCGATACAGAAACGGTCTGCATGACGCTTTGCCCTGTTTTTCACCGAAAAAGCGGAGACGCTCCGCATCATGCGTCAGCGTCTCCACCCATCACATCATAATAATGCACGACCGCATCATATACACTCTGCTCGCTCCATACCTGCTGCACCTCTGCGGCAAGTGTCTCCGGCTTTGTCCCGGCAATGACGCATCTGTTATGCGTCAGGTCGATCACCAGCAGCGCACCGGCATTCAGACGGCTGCGGATACCTTCTGCATAGGCATCCAATACGCTCTCCTCTGTTTCCTCCTCCGTCGGTTCGGGAACATCTCTCGTCAACAGCACACAGCATCGCTCCGGAACCGCTGCCGCTATGTCCGCAAGCGTCTGCACCTGTTCTGCCGAAAACAAGCCGCTCCGGTCATACACAAGCTCCGGCACTTTCATTCCGATCGGCAGCAAAATGTCCAGTGCCGCCGTATAATCGCACTCGACCAGATGCGGTGTTGCCTGTGCAATGGGAAGCGAAACATCTCCGATCAATTCCGCACAGACACCTTCTTCATACACATAGTCAATGTTGGTATCATTGTTGATCAGCACCAGATAGCCGCTTTCTTCACCGTACAGCTCCCGGTAGCGTTCCTGCGCATACATTTCCGGCGTGCTTCCGTTCAAAGCATCCGTGATGATGACCGCTGCACAGATCATACGGGACTCCCACATCCCTTCCAGATAGTCATCATAATGCGTCAATGCCGCATCGTCCAGTACGCCGCACTCATCAAAGACATGCTGTACGGCTGTGGACGCTGCGGCTGTTTCTACAGGCATTTCCGGCAGTGTCTCCGCTTCTGTGGCAGGGACGGCAGTATCTGTTTCCACAGCCGGCGATGTGGTCTGCACCTCTGCCTGTGTGGGGGCATCCGGCTGCGGCACTGCGGCACAGCCTGTCAGAAGTACCAACAGCAGCGGAACCATACTCTTTTTCATTGTGCCTCCTCCGTTTTGGTAGAAGAATATACCGTATCATGCAGAATCTGTGTGTTGGCAGGAAAATCTACCTGAAGAACATCCTGTCCCCCGATATTCGCACCACTCCATGTACCGTCTGCCGGAATCTGCTGCTGCGACATGTCGTAGCCAAGCAAAAATGGCGCACGTAAGGACAGCAGGTAAAGCTGCGGAACGGACATATTCGTCGTCAGGTGCGGCAGGGCATCCTGCATGAGTTCGGGAACAGCGGTGACTGCCTTCGATTTAGCATTGTTCAGGAGCTGCGACATGACCTCTCTCTGACGGGATGTCCGCTCAAAGTCAGCGTTGCCGACATAGCGGATACGTGCATAGGACAGTGCCTGCTTGCCGTCAAGGGCATACGTGCCGCCGCCGGGCAGAAAATCATCCTCCGGGTCAGCACCCATCAGTGCGTTGACCTCGTTACGCAGAATATTGTTGATCTCCTGTGCCTCTGCATCCGTCAGCGTGATCTCCACTCCCCCGAATGCATCGATCAGCCCTGCAAAGCCCGTAAAGCTCACACAGATATAATCATCCACGCTCACACCATAATTGGATTCGAGCGTGTCCATCAGCAGCTCTGCGCCGCCGTAGGAATAGGCTGCATTCAGCTTGCCGCCGCCATATCCGGGAATCTCCACGTAGGCATCCCGCATAAAGGAATTCATGCCGATCTCATCAGTCGCAGAATTGAGTGTCAGGAGCATGATGGTATCGGAACGCCCTCTTTCCTGTGTCAGGTCACGGGAATCCGTACCGATGAGCAGGATGCTGCGGACATATCCTCTGTCAAGCGCACCGCTTGTCACGGTACGTACATTTCTCGGCACACGCTCCAGCTTGCTGATGAGTAACAATGCCACTAAGGAATACAGAGCAAAGACTACGGCTGCAAGCATGACAAGCTTTCTGAGCAGCCTGCCAATCAGACTGCGGCGTTTCGGACGGTGTCTGGAGGAACGGGATGCAGAAGTATATTCCGTGTCCCTTTTCGGACGTTTCTTTGTTCCCTTCGGACGCTGCGGTGCAGGACGGCGGGGCATATCCTCATAGATCGGCAGCTCCTCATCGTCCCTGACTGCCGGAAATTCAGCCGTATCGCTGGCATACTGATTCCGGGGAGCGGTCTTTCTGACCGGTGCGGCATCCGGCTTGCGTGTCTGCCGTACAGGTTTGCCCTTCTCTACCCGGCGCAGCGGCGGAAGTGATGTTTCCGCCGGCGGCGGTTCTGGTTTTCTTCTTGGCTTCGGCAGATCAGAACCATGCCCTCTCTCCTCCATGCTATGCATCTCCTCCCGGTATCATGCCTGTTGATCTCTGAAATTGGGGAAAATCAGTGCTGTGGGGGATATCCCGGTACAGCATCAATAGATCTTCCGGATATTGACGAACATGACGGTAATGACTGTGAGGATGCACTGTAGCACCAGCATCCATCCCGGTGTCATGCCGACATTTACCAATGCCTCAAGCAGTACAATTCCCAATCCAAGCAACAGAGAAACTGCCTGTACAAAAACGCCGATCATTGCCGTACTGCGCAGTACCTTTGCGCCGACAATGAGCTGTGCCACACTGCCAAAGCCGCCTGTCGTTGCCATTGACGAGCTCATCTTTTCGACCGGCGAAGTCTCTGCCGCATATTCCGCATGCAGCTTTTGCGGTATGATCTTGATCATCTCCTGCGGGATCTCAAACAGGGATGCGATTCTTGCGATCGTGATGACCGGGTCAACACTGCGCAGTATCAGACAGATGCCATGGCGGACTGCCTGTTTTGCCCAGAATTTTACCTGTCTGCCGGCGTGAAGCTCTACCAGAAACAATGCCATGAGATTGCCCGAAACGGACAGATAGACGGCTTCATTCCCTGCACCCACCAGTTCCTCTTCACGGGTCACTGACGGAAGACCCTCAATGTTATGCGCCGCCATCAGCTCCCGGCTGCCAAGCAGCACCCTCTGGTTATGGATCCAGCCGCACAGTCCCATAGAGTCCTCATAGACATAATTTTCCACCCGGTACAGTTTTTTCTCCCTGCCCTGCATCACTTCTGTGAACAGTCCGCTGAATACCGAACCTGCATGATAGGACAGGCTTGCTGCATTCAGAAGTACTTCCTCCATCTTGGTATTGGTGAACATCTTCACACCCGACAGCTTGACCGTTCCCTCCGGAAAGAGAGAAGCAGCATCCACCATCAGAGAATTGGTGTCATAAAAATCATCCACGCTCTGGTAACCAAGCAGCAGCGCACCATTGCGCACCATCTGACGTGTTGCCTTCAGGAGCGGCAGATTGACCACGAAGGTGATGGCAGCACAGCTGCTTGCTGCCGTGAACATGGACAGCAGCTCCAGACAGTAACCGACGCCCTCCGCCCGGAGTGAAGTCATCACAACGGACACACCGATCGCAAAGATCGTCGCCAACGGCGCAGCGATCCGGCAAAACCGGTCGGCAAGATCAGAGGAATACGTGTACTTCCGGAAGTCGATCAGAGAATCCGTGCGGCGCAGGGTGGCAAGAATCGGAAGATCTCCCAGTACACCCCTTGTCAATGTGTCCGCATTCGCCTCATTTTCCACAATGCAAAGTCCGCTGCAATTGAACCGCTTCGTCACCAGCCGCAGATTGCCCTGTTCCCGGTTCACGATCAGCAGCTTGCCCAGTGTGTGCAGCAGCAGCGTCAGTATGGCACAGGGCAGAAAATACAGAATTTCTTCCTTCCCGGCTATGGTGACAATGAGATTATAGATACAGGCTGCCATACAGGCTACTAAGGAAACTGCTGCAAGGCTGTCCGTGTCCGCATGGAAGGAAAGCAGGCGGCGGAATCCGTTCTTCAGCACCGGCAGACAGACAACCGCTGCGCCCAGTCCAAGCAGCAGCTCAAGCACTGCCTTCATGATGGGATGCAGATTGTCCAGCCATACGGAATGCACCACATCGCTCAGTGCCATATAACTGCTCAGCACCAACACAAGTGTCAGCGCAAAGATGCGGAAATTGATCGCACTGCGCAGCTCTGCAATGTCATGGCGGATGTCAGCGGCATTCTCCAGCTCCATCTTGCTCGACATTTCCTGTTGACGGCGGCGGTTCTCGGCTTCGGCTTCCTCCTTGGAGCGGCTGATGCTCACATCAAGCTCACCCGGCTCGGCTTTTTTCTTTTCACTCAGATCAATGCTGGTCTTTTCGGCTCTCGGCGCAGGCTTGACCTCCACCGGTTCAAGCAGTTCGGGCTGCGGCAGCTGTGCAACCGTCACAACATCCTTCAGATCAAGATGGATCGTCTCCGTACCGGCTGCATTCAGAACGGGGTCACGCTTGACCTTTTTCCGGTTCTTTGCCTTTTTTGCCCCATGTATCTGGGTATAGGCATACTCTCCCTCCGGACGCTCCTTCTGGTAAGCAAGCTGTTCGGCTGCCTTCTTCTCTGTTTTTTCGACTTTTCCGACCTTGTTGTTCTTTGCCAGCTTCAAGGGTTTTCTGTGCCGGTTTTTCTTTTTGTTCTTTGCGATCTCACGGGCACGGGTAGAATCGCTCATGCGCCTGATCTTCGGCGTATCATCGGCAAAGACGATCGGCTTCTGCTCCGGTTCAGCAGTTTTTTTCTTTGAGGGCACATTGACACGCATCGGCATCGGCTCGTCCTGTGCCTGCACATAGGAGACCCTTGCCTGACTCTCCGGCAGCGGTTTCAGTGCCTCCGCCTCTGCCTGTGCCACCACACGTCCCAATTCCTGCGCATCGGTCGGCTGCACAGGCTTCTCCGGTTCGGGCGCATATGCATTCAGGATCTCTTCCAGTGACAGATCATGTTTCTCCATAGGTATGTAGCTTCATCCTCTCTGTCTTACCACTTCGTACATAAAAATACCGGCTGCTACAGCTGCATTCAGTGAGGTGATCTTCCCATACATCGGCAGCTTTACCAAAAAATCGCATTTTTCCTTTACCAGTCGGCTGATCCCCCGACCCTCTGAACCGATGACCAGTGCCACAGCACCATCAAATCCGGTTTCGGTATACAGTGTCCCGTCCATATCCGTACCATAGACCCAGATGCCCTCTTTTTTCAGCCGGTCAATGGCAGCAGCAAGGTTGGGGACTCTTGCGACGGGCACATAGCTTGCAGCACCTGCGGAGGTCTTGTGGACGACTGCGGTCAGAGCAGCACTGCGGCGTTTCGGGATGATGACACCGTCCGCACCGGCAGTTTCTGCCGTCCGGATGATGGCACCAAGATTATGGGGATCCTCGATCTCATCACAGAGAATGAGAAAGGGCTTTGTCCCCTTCTGTGCCGACACTGCAAGCAGGTCGTCAAGCGTGGCATAGGCAGTACACCCACCGATGAGTACCACGCCCTGATGCACGCCGCCCTCTGCAAGCTGTGAGAGTTTCTGATCGCTGACAGTCTTGACGACAGCACCGCTTTCTTTTGCAAGGCGGATGATCTCACCAAGACCGCCGCTCCCGGCACTGAAATATAACGTATCCACCGGCTGACCGCTTCGCAGGTACTCCCGGACGGGGTTCCTGCCAATGATGAGAGTTTCGTTCATCCAATCACCCTTCTCTCCATTTGCTATATTCTTTATTATAGCATAGTGACAAATAAATTACAAGTCTTTTTGGTCAGACTTCATATATTTTTTGATGATTTTGACATAAGATGGCAGACAGAGGGCACATTGTCTATGCTATCTGCACAGCAGGATGAAACAGAAGATGCCTCCTGACACCAGCATGCCGAGTACGAACCACATCCATCCACGCACTCGCCGCCTGTGTACTGACTGTCCGAGGAGTGCCTGCACCTCAAGCTGTGCGGCATGGAGGGGGGCTTCGTTGACATCCGGACGCAGGTAGAACACTGCCCGTTCAAAATAATCACTTTCTGTCTGGTTGATCTCAATGACCTTGCGGTTGACACCTTTTAACATGGCTGCTGCTCCCTTCACAAGCATTTTGCTAAGAGAATGGGCAGCTTCGGGACAAAATATACAAGCTGTATTCAAAACTTTCAACAGACTTTTCAACATCCCTGTTGAAAGATGCAAGAAAGCACGGTATATCCATAGGGCACTTGTTGAAAACTCTGTTGAAACTGTTGAATACCTGCGCAGGCAAGCCTTTTCAGCAAATTGTGGAAAAAATCCGGCAGGATTTTACAAAAAGTAGTATCAAATCCCTGCCGGAAATGTCCGGAAATGTAATTTTCAGCTATACGCCGAGAGTTTCAGCAAGAGTATCCAACTTCACGGAACTCATGCAGGCAGTCGCACCGATGGCAAATACCACATCCGTTGCCCCGACGTTTTCCACAAAAGCGGCTGCGTTGGTGTTGAAGTACCGGAAGTCGCAGAGGTAGATCGTGGAAAACGAATTTGTCAGGAACGGCACGAGGGCATTGCCGAAGCTGTCCTTGAAGATCACAAGCACCCTTCCGTTATCCACATCCGTGTCCGCCTGAAAGATGCAGTCGTCCGTTCCGATGAATACCGTGTAGGATGCCGACACAACATTGTCCTCATGGAACATAGCACCGCTCCTGCCGTTGGTAAAGTCATTGTCATAATAATAGCAGCTTGTGGCAGCGAGGTTAGACGGCTTGTAATAGGTGAAGCACTCGGGGGCATTGTAAAGCTCACTGATGTCGTTCACCGCCGCAAACGCACCGACAAAGCCCTCACGTTCCACACTGTCATACTCCCCGATCGGCGCAAACGGCACATCTGCCGCCTCAGCAAATTCCTCTGCCGCATAGTATGCACCAAGCGGAAACCAATGATAATCCGTCCTCGAATAGATCGCTTCATCCCTGTGGTACAGCAGTGCATCATACACTGACACCGGTGTCACGCCATTCAGATACGATGCGATCAGCTCGATCTCCTCACCCTGATCGCCATAGGAGGCAGCTTTGTCCTCCGGAATATAGTATGCCGCAGAGGTCGGGCAGGGCATACTGTAGACATTGACACTGGAGGGAAGAAGTGTCTGGAAGCTGTTGAGGATGTCGGCATAGCGTTCACAGTTTGCCGGGCTGTTCGAGTAAGTCTCCAATGCTCTGGCATGATCTGTACCGCTGTTGACGACCATGACACCGTTCTGTATGACCACATCACCGTCAATGGGTTCTGCTGTCGGGACTGTCGGTTCAGGGGGGAGAGTAGTGGTAGTGGCTTCTGTTGTGACGGTTGTCTCTGTGGGAGGGATGGTCACGGTCGTGTATGTGGGGGGATGCAAAGCAGGGGCAGGGGTAGTCATAGTGGAAACGGCAGCCGTTTCTGTCCCATAGTTTTCTGCAAGCTCCAAAAGCTCATCTTCATTCATATGCATGGGCATACTCTCACAGCCGCCCAGAAGTGTCAGCAGAAGTGCCGGCACAAGTATCATACCCTGTTTCATGCGTTAGTCTCCATTTCTTATTTTTTTCATACGCTCATTTCCGGTCATCCGACAGATCACCATGACAGAGGAGCGGTATAAACATAAGAAAAAGCCGGTAGAACTACCAGCCTTTCCCTAAATTCTTTTTATCGCTTTTCCGCTCATCAAGTTGTGGATAATGGCTCATAAATGTTGCAGACTTCTGCAAGTGAGTCAACTTCACCCTCAACTCCACCAGTCAGCCATTCTGCATACGTTTTATCTGTTGCATCAGATGCCATATACTTGTTGGCAGTATAACAGCCGACACGATTGGTTGACAAGGAATCAGCTGCAACTGAACCCTGTACAATGTAATTGCTGATATAAACAGTCCAGCAACCTTCCTCTGCATCAGACACTGTCCTGTTGACAACACTTGCAATATCATTCGCTGCTTTATCATATGCTGTTGCTGCGTTACCTTCAGAATCTACTATAACAGGTGCCAACGCACCGTTCAGTGAATTACTCCACCTTACTCCGTTTGCAGGATCATAAGAAACAACCAGAGTTTTATTGAGAATCTTATCGGTATCTTTCAGCACTCTTTCACTGCTGATATATGTCTGTGCAGCAGTCTGTGCGGCATTGAACACCATCTTGGCATTGGCATTGGCATCCTTAATTCTCGACTTGCGGTAATAGGTAGACATTGTCGGCGCAAGTATGGCAGCAAGAATACCGATAATTGCGATCACAACGATCATTTCTGTGAGTGTAAAGCCCTTGATCTTCTTTCCTTTCATATCAAAACACCTCCACTTGGTTACTTGTCATTCAAAGTTCGTTCATAATTATAGTATACCATTTCCTGCTGTAAAAGTCAACAGAAAATTTCATTTTTGGTACATAAAATATACACAAAATATGTGTTTATTTTTTGGTGATAATCACGTGTCTGCTGATCCCGTGAGCGTGGCAGACCATTCACCGGTCTGTCCGAAATTCACTGCACTGATCAAACTGTCATCATCGTGCTTTTCATGGTTGCTGTGCGGATGTGTCCCGATATAGGCATCGCTCTCCGACTTCCGGATGGCTGCGCCCAGAGGTACTTCTCCGGCAATGCGGACAGCCCAGTCACAATCCTCTGCATCATCAAAGTATTCATAGATGTAATGCATAATTGCATCCATGTTGTCTTGGTCAACCCCACTGGACGCAACGGATGTATTATTGCTGTAAATGCCCTCATCGATCGGCTTTGATACATCCTGCTCACGGCATGCTGTCATGGCAGCATCATAAAGCGATTTGGCAGAGGCATTGGCACTTGTGAATTTTGCTTTGTTCACATAACCAAGCATGCTCGGCACGAGAATCGCAGCAAGCACGCCGATGATCGCAATGACAACGATCAGCTCTACCAACGTAAATCCTTTCATTCTTTTCTTCATAAGTGATCTCCTTTCTTCATAACATCACTTTTCTCATGTATGGTTACTCTACTATTACTACCATTATAGCATGCAGTTCACAGAATGTCAATAGTTTTTTTAAAGAAAATATAAAATAACAATTAAAAAACAGTTGCCAAACGCCCTTTGGAATGGTATAATATAAAGTATGAGAACATGAGAACAGATAGGAGATACCATGCAACATTCTTACAGAAAATTACTCTGCGTCATGCTCGCCCTCTGCCTGCTCTGTATGACGGGCTGTCTCCGGCGTGAGGAGGATACCGGCGCAGGATACCATTTCACATGCACCCTGTCCGGCAATCCCGACTGCCTTGACCCCCAGTTTACAGACGACCCCAATGCGGCTGCTGTCCTTGACAGCATGTATGAGGGACTGATGCGGATCGATGCAGGCGGCAGCATCGTCTGCGGCGAAGCGGAAAGCTATACCGTTTCTGACGACGGCTTACAGTATATGTTCAACCTCCGGGATGACTGTTTCTGGTTCAATGCCAGTTCCGATGCCGACCGTCCCGAACGTGTCACAGCACGGGACTATGTCTGCGCCTTCCGGCGGCTGCTTGACCCGGCGACCCGTTCCCCCTATGCAGAGGAATTTCTCTGTCTCAAAAATGCAATAGAAATTCACCTCGGCAAAAACGATGTCCAGACACTCGGTGTCTCTGCACCGGATGCAACCACTGTCCTCTTTGAGCTTGCTAAGCCCGAACCAGAATTTCTGTCGCTGCTGACACAGCCCTGCGCTGCCCCCTGCAACGAGGACTTCTTCCTCTCCACAGACGGTCGCTATGGTCTTGATGTGGACACCATCCTCTGTAACGGTCCTTTCTATCCGTCCAAATGGAATTATGACCAGTACAGCGGCGGCAACTTCATTACCATGCACAAAAACCCCGTATTCTACAACGCAGAACAGATCTGCCCGTCCAGTCTGCAATTTACCATCATGCACAATGCCGCCGAAGCAAAGCAGGATTTTGCTGACGGCAATACGGATGTCGTGATGAGCGATACCGACCCGAAAGATCTGATCCGTTCCAAAGACTGCACAGTGCAGTCAGTTTGTTCCGTCACCTATGGACTGGTGTTCAATCCGGATAACTTACTGCTGAAAAATGAAGATCTGCGGAAGGCTCTTGCCTACGGTATCGACCGGACGGCACTGGAACCGATGCTGTCAAATGACCTCGACATTGCCTATGGGCTGATACCGCCGGGTATCACGATGCTTGGACGCTCCTACCGGGAGATGTATGCGGACGAGCAGCTTTCCGTCCCCTATGATTCCGCAAAGGCAAGAGAGCATTTTGTCCTTGCCGCCGGGGCTCTCCCCCTCAATGAAATGAACACCATCCAGATCATGATGCCAAGCACCATCCTCGATACCGATGCGCTGCTTGCGATGTGTCAGGAATGGCAGGATCTGTTCGGATATTATATCGGAATCGAAACTGTTTCGCCGGAGGAGTTTGACCAGCGCATGGCTGAGGGAAACTACAGCATGGCTCTGCTTGGTATCAAGCCGGAGCGCAACAGTTGCTATGCTGCCATTGATGCCTTCCGGACAGCACCGCTCGGACTGGAGGAGGGAACACTGGACGGGCTGATGCAGCCGCTTTCTGTGTCCATGTCCCCGACCGAAGCACTTGATGCCTATGCTGCCGCAGAACAGCTCATTCTTGACACCAATTCCTTCATTCCACTGTTCTACAAAAACCTCTATCTTGTCCACACGGCTACCAATACCGATATCCGGTTCGACCCGTTCACAGGCTCGGTATGCTTCCGGGATGCTAAACATTTCGCATAATACGAATCCCTGACGATCTGACAGGCATCATATCGTCAGGGATTCTCTTTCCATCCTTACTGCTGCTTTCATATCTCATTCCGACAGAAGCAATGTAAGCGCCAATCATTCCATAACGTTGTCAGCGGCAGAAAAATGTGCTAAAATAGTTCCGAAGAAAATTTTTC
>CANRJB010000019.1 GCA_947630845.1 uncultured Clostridia bacterium | reverse complement strand
ACTTGATTTTATCTTTCTCTCGTTCATTCAGATTGCTTCTATATTTACTTGGATTAAATAGTGTCAACATGCTCTAGTCCGTATTCTGCTCCATAAGAGGAAGAATACCGTGTTCTTTCAGCAATTCATAAATCATAAGCCGTCCTTTTTGCGTCTAACAAGTAAGGATTCTTGCTGATATAGTTCCGTTCTCGTCGGATACTGTGTATGTTTTTGACTTTACATATCCCATGTCTGCATACTTCTGATACAGCAGCCAGACCTTGCCCTGTTTATACAGTACACCCTGTTCGTGAAGCCATTTATTCAGCCAGATTCCATTTGACTTCTGTTTTCCATTTCTTGCCTGACCATTTTCTTCACCGCCTTTATCTCTATTATACCACCTATATACGAAAAAGTCCAGCGTTCAGCTGGACTTTTTTGACGGGCTGAGGCAGATATTTCACATGAAATATCTGCCTTGTTTATGTTGGTGTCTTCTTTGTGTCTATTTCGGCGTAAGACGATTTTTTGACTGCGTAAGCAGTCGGAGGGGGTTGGGGAAACTTTCCCAACAAGCATTTTATATTTTTGTCCCTGTGTGGCGCAAAATACAATGGTGAGTATCATGATGTTTATGTTATAATTTACCTAACACTCTCAGCTCCGTAAGCCACTTTTTGCTGCGGAACAACCCTCCCCTGATAAGCCGGAACGCCCACGCTGCCGGAAGCAGCAGCTTGTGCCGGTAGAAAAACGGATAATACGTCTGGTAAAACTCCTTATCCGGAAATATTCGCCGCCATATATAGCCAATTTTTGAATCACCCTTCATCTTATTACGCACCACATTTCCAACTGTCCCATACGTACCGGAAAATAGATAGTAGTGCAGCATCTGCTTCTGTACATCGGTGAGGGGAGAGTTGGGGTCAGAAAACACTTTTTCAGCTAACTTTCTGGATTTTTCCTCAAACTCTGCAATTCCCAATTTTTCCTGTTCCTGCCGGATATAGGCATCGTCAAGCTGCGGTTTTGCCTTCCGGTAAACATAGCGATCCGCCAACGAACGCAATCCCGTACCGCCATTGGAGAAGTGCTTGTATTCATGTGCCGTCATGTAGACATAGAAGTCCTCATCCGTGAAATGCATTCCGTACTGCTTTCCCTCATCCGGGATGAGTTTTTTTCGGATATCGGCATAATATGTGTAAAATTCACTTCTTCTGTCAAATAGCATCGTGTGCATCTCATAATTAAAGACCGGAGGCTTCCAATAGGTATCATGGTGTGTTTTTCCGACGCTTTCGGGGGTATAGCCCTGCGACTTCATGTAGTCCATCAGCTCTTTCTGATGCGCTGCATCGTAGAGGATGTCATTGTCTGACATCTGCCGCATACCGAGTCCCGGGTACATTTCTTTGAGAATGACGCCTTTAAGTGGCATGTGCCAGATGGCATTTTCCTCCATCCATCGACAGATCTTACTGCGCTCTGCATCGAGAAGCATATTCTTGCGTATGGCTTTCGCCTTCTCCTCTGCCCATTCTGCCGGGAGCGTTATGCCGCCTTTTTCAAGCGAAATTGCCACGATAGCTGTCAGGCTGTGGAATTTCGCCATCTTGTAAAGTGTATCAAGATCCATTTTCTGGATACGCTCTGCATCCGGCTTGATGCCATTCAAAGCGCAGGCAGTCAGGTAGAGCATATCATATCCTGTTTGCTTCATGGTTTACTTTCATTCCCTCCTCTGTCATGCTGATGATCGTATCACAGACACGCAGTGCTGCCGGACGGTGCGTAACAATAATGACCGTCCTGTCCGTTATACGCCGGATGTTGTCGAGTACCCGATGTTCCGTCTCTTCATCAAGGGCACTTGTGGACTCGTCGAGCAGCAGTATGGGATTACCGCAATAGATCGCCCTTGCAATGGCAATGCGCTGCATCTGACCTTCCGACAAACCCTTTCCCCGTTCACCAAGCTCGTAGTCCAGTCCCTCTGAAAGCCCTTTGATAAATTCCTCCGCACAGGCGATCTGCAATGCCTGCCAAAGTCTTTCTTCATCATACGCCTTTGCTGCAAAAGTTACGACTTCACGTATCGTACCGCTCATGAGCTGATTTCCCTGCGGCACATAGGCAAAAAGTCTGTGCCATGCACTTGTCAGCGGCAGCTTCTCACCATCCTGCCGCAGCAGCCACCTTTCTCCCCTGCTCAGTGGATACAAGCACATCAAAAGTAACAGCAGTGTAGATTTTCCACAGCCGGAATGCCCTGTCAGTGCCACAAATTCGCCCTTCTGTATCCTCACACTGATATTCTCCAGTACAACTGCATGATCCCCAGCCCGGTAAGAAAAATCTGCATCTGTCAAACCGATTGCAGACAGTTCCTGATAAAATGCATGTATCTCCTTTTCATCTTTTACTCCCTCCGGGCAATCATCCGTAAAGTGTTCTGCCTCAATAAGACGCTCCGCACTTGCCGTCATAGCATAGAATTTCGGAAGATAACCCGTGATGTTAGCGAAGGGGGATTGTACCTGTCCGATCAGCTGCAAAATTGCCATCAGTGTACCATAGCTGAAACTGCCATTCATGATGCCATAACCACAGTACCCCAGTCCCAGAAGGTAAATTCCGTTCATTGCCCCTGCGAAGCCGACATTGCAGACATTGGTGAAGCGCATTCTTGTCATCCGGGCAGATTTATGTGCCTGCATTCGTTCGGATGCACTCTGACGTGTGATATCCTCCGCCGCAAACGACCGTACGATCAACAACTGTTCCAGTCTCTCCTGCAAAAAAATGCGTACTGCACCATCCTTCTCCTGCACTTGTTTATGCAGACGTTTGAGTACTTTCCGTAATGCATAGGTAAGTACGATTAGAACAGTGCCGCCCGGCAGCAACACATAGGCAAATCTTGGCTCAAGCACCAGTATCATTACCAGTGCCCCCACCATCTTGACCAACATTCCGGCAATTCCCGGAACGATCTCCACCGCTCCGCTCGCACAAACGACTGTATCAGAAGTCAGACGATTGAGCCACTCACCGGAGTGCATTCCGGTGACACGAGCATATTCCTTTTCCAACAATGCTGAAAAAAGCCTGATTTTACATGCATTCTCTATGCTCGCCCTTGTATACTCCTCCAGATGCCGTCCCATAGCACGCAGCATGATATCTCCGGCAGCAATTCCTACTACGACCAGAAAAAATATAAGAAATTCCTGCCGCATCCCTTCCACTGCCGCATCAATTACCTCTTTCATCACTAAGGCAAACGCTACGCTGCTGACGCCCAGAATCATCTGCAACAGCAACAACACGGCAATGCTCAACTTATGTCTGCCGGTTACGTGCCATATCCATTTCAATACTGTATGCTTCATGACCGTTTCCGCCTTTTCAGAAAGAAACCAAGCCGCAGAACTGCCGCCCTGATATAAAAGAAATCACACCATAAATGTACATAGCATTTGTATTTCCAGTCCGTCACGGAAATGGTCTTTCCGTCCCGGATAATACCTGTCAGTACACCGATGATGTGTCTGTCCGTAATGCCATACTCTTTCTGCCACCGATTATCTCCGCAGATGACATAGTCATTTTTACGTACTTTCAGGATGCGGTGCAGTACATACTGCCCTGAATCCCTTTTGTACAGCGGTACATCATATTTTCGTAGTCTCCCGCTGACCTTTTCAATCATCAGAAGGTCACGCTTTTCCCGGATGAGGGGCATCATACTGTCGCCAACATTGGGATAGATAAGCTTTCCCGTCCGTGCGATCTCCTCCTCAAAGGTAGACCTATTCATCCAACGCACCGATCATACGCAATTTACCGATGATCCGATTCACATCCGTAGTGATGATCTCTTTCGGCGCATCATATTTTGCTGCCATTTTGTCAACGATCTCTTCCGTTGTCGTCTCTGCTTTCAGACAGTCCACAATAAATGCAGCAGTCTGGTTACTGCGGACAAGTCCGCTGAATGTGCCGCCGGCAGATACCATGATCTGCTCCCCGTCGGTTTCGTGTGTGATAAAATCAGATTTTAGTTTCATGTGAAACTCCTTTCATTCCCTGATAAGCGATGTCTGCCGCTTCGGGATCCATATTGCATCCAAGTCGGTACAGCGGTACATTTGCCGCCAGTCTGTCAAGTATTATCAACACCTTTGCCAGTTGTGCCGTCTCCTGCGGACGGTGCGTCTGTTGGAGCAGCATCGGATAAGCCTCCGTCTTTGTGATGGATGTGATACTGTTCTTCTCTGCTCTTGTCAGAATGCAAATTCCCTTCAATGGGACTGCTATGTTGCTGCTTAATCTGTGCTTTCCATCCCACGGCGTACCATATGCAATCACCCCTTTGTCAGTGATTTTCAACAGGGGTTTGTCATCATTCACCATTACTGCACGTTCCCCGAATCGTTCACGCCACAACCGGGTATGCGTGGACTTTCCTGTGCCGCTCTTTGCAGTGAAAAGATATCCTTCCCCATCCACTGCAATGACAGAGCCATGAAAAAGCAAAGTATCCTCATCCGCCATACTGTCTGCTATCTTCCGGTAAACTGCAAGCGTTTCCAGATAGCTGTCCGGAAATTCCCGGACTGGAATACCCTCTTTCAGATCTTCCGCACGGGACTTATTCCGTTCATAGTCGATGTCTTCCTGACAGATGCGAACCCGGATCTCCGGGGAATCATCTGTCTGATACTCCCCACACATCACATGCACTTCTTCATACAGTGATGTGATCCGGATATTTCTGTCTGCAATTCTATATGTTTCAGTCATACAACACCTCAACACAGAACAGCGGAGCAATCGCCCCGCTGCCCTGTAATTCACTTAAAAAGCTCAGAATAGCTCAGTTCTTCCGGGATACCAGTTCCACCGTTTTTGAGAGATGTCGGTTCAACACCACTTGTCGTGATCACATCCTCTGATTCAAAGAGGCAGACCTCCATTGTGGGGGCAGTATAGATTTCCTTTTTCATACGATCTCCTCCTTTGATCCATCGGGTGTCAGAACCGTTTTTTTCGGCAGTTCAGCAGTCAGCTTTTCTGTCCTGCGAAGCTTGGGAACAGCAACAGCTTTTCTTGCTGCATCTTCCGGCATATCGGAAACTTCCAATGCAACCAGATACTTGCCGCCAAATTCTTCTGCCGTATAGGTTTTCCCTTCGATAACAACAGCCTCATAAACCGTATCCGAATCCCAGACAGCCGACTGCTCGCCACAGTGGATGGTATAACCTACCTTTGCATAATTCAGAGAATCAATTGCATAAAGCAGGTACACATCAGTCTGTCCATCAGGCTGAACGACCTGTACCTGTGCCGCCTGATTTTCATCACCCGGAATGACAGTCACACTGGTAGTTGACTCGGTAGCCGTGGTAGTCTCTGTCGTTTCTACAGGTGTAGTTGTGGTTTCCTCAGGTGCAGTCGTGGTTGTTACCTCAGATGTAGTCGTAGTTGCTTCTGATGTTGTGGTAGTTTCCTCAGGTGTAGTCGTAGTTGCTTCCGATGTTGTGGTAGTTTCCTCAGGTGTAATATCCGGAATCTTCTCTTTCTCAGCCTCAGAATCTATCTGTACAGCTGTTTCTCCACGTTCTGCTTCTTTTTCAATCACAGCTTCTGCCGCAAACTTCACATCTACAATACAGGAATCACCTGTGATCTCATCATAACCGATCGTAAGCTCCATTGCATTCTGGTCAGTAATGTCCACATACGAACCGCCTACAGATATGGACTCGATCACATATCCCTCATCTGCCTTGACAGACAGTGTGGTGCTATCCCCTTCCGCAAGAGTAGCTATACTCTCTGTGCCGGTCACTGTACCGCCGGCTGTTCCGGTTGCGATCACGGACTTCTGTGCCGATGCTGTGCCATCATCCTCAACTGCAACCACTGCATATGGGCTGAACGACTTGCAGAGTACGACCAGACCATACTTTGTGATGGTGCAAGGAATCTCCTCTGTGCCGGTAATATTGCCATCAGCATCCTGAATGAAGTGATAAACCTTGAAAGTCACGCCTTCATCCTCCGGACCATAGCCCTCTGGGAAACCAAGCGAAAGCCGCACGCCATCACCTGTGCTGATGAATTTCTTATTGCAGATGGTGATGTCAATGTTGAAAGTCTGGCTGCTGAGTACAGGCTCAGCAGATTCTTTTTCAATCAGCTCATTCATGGTATCTGTCTGTGCATGACTTGGAGAGGTCGCAACAAGCACCATTCTGTCAGTCAGCTTATCGGAGACAGTGGAACCGTCAGATGTCTGCCAGTCACTGATGGAAATATCGCTGTTGTCGATCAATGTCGGCTGTGCAAAAAGATTCCAGTAGTAACCCTGTGAACGATAGGCACAAGTATAGCTGTTGAATCTTGCAGTATAAGTGACAGGGTCAGGTGCTTTGCCGCTGCGTGCGCTGACAAGACCCTTGACAGTGAAGGTATAGCTTGCTCTGTCATCTGCCCACTGGTCACTGGGCGCAAAGTCAAAAGAAATTGTTGACTCGCCGTCCCACTCTATGTTCTCAAATACGCTGTGTGTTTTACCTGACTGAGTAGAACACGTCATCTCCACAGTGAAATCCTCGCCCTCTACCGGAACAAGCACTTCATCATAGGTCGCTGTCACATGACGTTTCCCCTGCTCGATCATCATAGAACCTGAATTTCTCGGAGACAAATAGCGTGCATAGGGAGCTGGCATGTAGTAGCCGTTCTCGTTGTGGATCACATTGCTCTGCGCAAGCATGACAGGCTCTTCGTCAAACAGCAGATCGGGGTAGCCATTTTCATTCATTTTCGGTGGAATATCTGTCACCGCAAACTGTACATTCTGCACAGACGCCAATGTCAGGGTGAGGGCTGTATCGGTGTCCACTATGCCCGGGTAATACTGCGGCTCAATATAACACCAGCCACTGTCCACGATCTCACCATTCTCGTACTCATTGACAAAACGAACTATAATATATTTGCCCTGCTCCGCAGCTTTTGCATAACCCATACCATGATAGCTGACAATGAAGTCTCCTGCCGGAATGCCCTCCATCTCGGAGTCTGCCTTGTACTGTACTACAAGACCGTCTTCATTCATCTGCGTCTCGACACCATAACTGTCAAATTCTGCGACCGGATAACAAAACTCATAGTTTGCTTCCGAAAGCACACCGCTCGGCTGGTGATGCCGACTCAGGATGTCATCGCCGACCAAAAGCAGATCTTCATTTTCAGCACCATCCACGCCATCAACGGACTCATTCTGGGTAATGGGATCATCCATGGTCGCATCTACGCCATACCATTCGCCGTCGATCTCTACCATCGTCCACATGTGCAGTTCCGGGACATCCTCGTGCTGATAGATACCGTTCACCAGTACACACGGAATCCCCAGCTCATCCATAACTGCCTTAAATGCCCTCGAATAGCCTTCGCAGACCGCTTCACCTGCCACCAGAGAACCATATGCTGTACGGATAAATCCAAGATTTTCCTCCTTGCACCGATCCTCCAGACGGTAAGAAGTGTGATTGATAATGTAGTTATGTGCATAGCGAACCTGTGCCACAGCGGCACTTTCGCCCTCTTCCGGCTCAGCTGCAAGCGCACCGGCAGCAATTTCTTTCACTGCACTCTCATAGGCAGACACATAGCTGTCCACCTGCTCAGCACTCGTGAATCCCTCCATGTAATAATTATCACGCCTGCCTGTTCCGAGGTAGATATGATACCCATCCTGTCCGGAAGTCGCACGCACTGACAGACTCGAAAAGTCTACATAGAACAAATCATTATGATCATACGAAAACGCATCCCTTGCCGCACCGAACAGATTCAGCACATACGTACCGCTCTCTGCATATCCGGCAGCTTCCTCCTGTGTCAGATATCCTGCCGCTGTCAGGTCAAGCTCACCGTTGCCGGTTTTGAACAGTCCTTCCACATCCATCTGCACCATGGCATCGTAAAACACCTTTGCTTCCGGCTTGAGCTGTGCATAAAAATATCCATCCTCCGAAGCAGCAGTATCTGCCGCAAACGTCTGCATAGTTGTTGCCTGTAATGCAGCACCTGTTGCAGCCTCTGAGAAGGCAAGTGATACAGCAAGCAGGGAAGCAATGATCTTTTTCATTCTCATACTTGCACCATTCCTTTCCTGTGATCGGACAAAATCCTATACTCTTAGTTTACAGAAATAATATGAAAAAGTAAACACAAATATTTGGACGATGTTTGAACAATTTGTCAAATTCATAAAAGCCGCTCAGGATACATCCACCAGTTCAATATAATCTCCGCCATACTGTGCAATATAGTCCTTCCGTCCCTGTAAATCATCGCCGAGCAGCAAATTGAACATATATCCCATCTGCTCTGCATCGGACGGCATGACCTTGATAAGCCGCCTTGTATCGGGGTTCATGGTCGTGAGGGACATCATTTCCGGCTCGTTTTCACCAAGACCCTTGGAACGCTGGATGGTGAATTTTGTGCTGCCGATTTTTTTGAGGATGTCAGCACGTTCCTTTTCCGAATAAGCAAAATAAGTCTTTGCCTTTGTGTTGATCTCATAGAGCGGTGATTCGGCAATATAGACATAGCCATTCCGGATGAGCGTTGGTGTCAGGCGGTAAAGCATGGTCAGGATAAGCGTGCGGATCTGGAAACCGTCCACATCGGCATCGGTGCAGATAATGATCTTATTCCAACGCAGATTGTCAATGCTGAATTTCGGGATGTTACCGGTGTTTTTAAGATTGACCTCTACACCACAGCCGAGGACTTTCAGCAGATCGGTGATGATATCGCTCTTGAAGATACGTGGATAGTCGGCTTTCAGGCAATTGAGTATCTTGCCCCGTACTGGAATGACCGCCTGAAACTCCGCATCCCTCGCAAGCTTGACAGCTCCCAATGCAGAGTCACCCTCCACGATGTAGACCTCACGGCGTGAAATGTCCTTCGTCCGGCAGTCCACAAATTTTTCCACCATGTTGGCAAGATCAATGTTGCCAGTCAGCTTCTTTTTGGTGTTCAGACGGATTTTTTCCGCATTTTCACGGCTGCGCTTGTTAATGAGTACCTGTTCGGCGATTTTATTGGCTTCGTCAGGATTTTCAATGAAATACACCTCAAGCTGATGTTTCAGGAAGTCTGTCATGGCTTCCTGTATGAATTTGTTGTTGATGGCTTTTTTGGTCTGGTTCTCATAGGAAGTCTGCGTGGAGAAAGAGGAAGACACCAGAACAAGGCAATCCCGGATATCATCGAAATTGGCAGCAGATTCATTCTTCTGAAGCTTGTTGTTATTTTTCAGGAAGCTGTTGATCTGGGAAAGAAACGCATTCTTCACTGCTTTGTCCGGTGCGCCGCCATGCTCCAAGAAAGAAGAGTTATGATAATACTCCAACAGATTGATCTGATTGGAGAAAGTCAGTGCCACATTCAGACGTACCTTGTAATCCGGCTTATCTGCACGGTCACGCCCGGTTCTCTCTGCTTTCCATGTCTGGATGGATGTCAGCATTTTGTCGCCGGTAAGCTCCTGTACATAGTCGGAAATGCCGTTTTCATAGTAATATTCCTTATCCAGAAAACTCCCATCCGCCTGTTGGGAACGGTAGATAAACAGCAGATTCGGATTGACAACTGCCTGCCGACGGAGTGTGTCATGAAAAAATTCCTCCGGGATATGGATATCTGTAAACACCTCTAAATCGGGTTTCCAGCGTGTTATCGTCCCGGTCTGTTTTTTCTTGTAGGTCTTTTTTTGCAGACCACCGATGTTGAAACCTTTCTCAAAATGCAGACTATATTCATAGCCGTCACGCCGTACTGTTACATCCATAAATTCCGAAGCACACTGCGTTGCACACAGTCCCAACCCGTTCAGACCGAGTGAATAGTCATAGTCAGATGCCTCATCAAATTTTCCTCCGGCATATAGCTCACAATAGACAAGCTCCCAGTTATAGCGATTTTCTGCCTTGTTGAAATCCACAGGGCAGCCCCGTCCGAAGTCCTCCACCTCAATTGTGCCGTCATTCCACCGTGTGATGATGATCTTGTCCCCATAGCCGGAACGAGCTTCATCAATGGAATTGGAAATAATCTCAAAAATCGAATGGGCACACCCATCCGGTCCGTCCGAACCGAAAATAACCCCCGGACGCTTGCGCACCCTGTCGGGACCTTTCAGCATCGTGATGCTGTCATTGCCGTAATCTTTCTTTTTTGCCATAGTATATCCTTTCAGAAAAATCCAAAATATTCCATCGCCTGATACACTCCGTCATGCCAGAGGTCGGCAGTCACATAGTCCGCATAGGGAATGAGCTTTTCCCCATTCCCCATGGCAATGGATGTCCCCGCACCCTCAAACATTGGCAGGTCGTTCAGGCTGTCCCCGATAGCATAGGCATCCGCCTTGTCCAGATGGTGATATTGCAGGACAAAATCCATGCCCGTCTTTTTGGAACATGCCGCCGGGACAAGCTCCGCAAAGCCCTCTCCCCTGTCAATGAATGTAAAGTGCGGTGCGATTCCCTTCCGGAACGTGTCCATATCCGACTGCCCGTCATAGGCAATGACGAATTTGTCAAACCGGAAATCCGGGTCATCCGTGCTGCGCCAGATGTTCTTTTCCTGCATCCGGAAAGTCTGCCGCAACATAGTGATAAAAGGCAGTTCCCTTGCCTGCGGATCAAAGAAAAAAGCATCCCTATGTTCAAACAATGGCGAACAGCCTGTCTCCCGGATGAGCTGTACCATCTCCATGCATAATGTCTTCGGATTCGGATAGTAGAACAGCTCTTTGCCGTCGCATTCGATATATGTCCCACAGCCGCAGATATATCCGTCAAACCCCAGACACCGCACATCTTCATCCACATTGCATAACGGTCTGCCTGTGTTGACATAGAGCAAGTGCCCGGCTCGCCTTGCTTTCTGTAGGGCAAGAGGCGTGCTCTCCGGCATGTAATGAGAGGAGGAATCCTCCATCAGCGTGCCGTCAATGTCAAAGAACATGATCTTCATGCGTTTTTCAGGAGCGAAACCAGCTCCAGTGCGCCAAGTGCGCAGTCATAACCCTTGTTGCCTGCCTTTGTACCAGCACGTTCGATCGCCTGTTCGATGGTATCTGTGGTGAGGATGCCGAACATCACCGGCACACCCGTTTCCAATGATACGCTTGCAATGCCTTTCGACACCTCGGCACATACATAGTCATAGTGACTTGTTGCACCCCGGATGACCGCACCCACGCAGATGACTGCATCAAACTTTCCCGACTTTGCCAGTTTCTTTGCTACCATCGGGATCTCAAATGCACCCGGCACCCATGCCAGCGTGATGTCATCCTCTTCTACACCATGCCGCACCAGACAATCCTGCGCACCACCAATAAGCTTGGTGACGATAAATTCATTGAATCTGCTTGCAACGACCGCAATGTGCAGACCCTTCCCTTCATACATACCTTCTAATACTTTCATGCCCTGCACTCCTTATAGTTTATTTAATAAATGTCCCATCTTGTCATGCTTGGTTTTAAGATAGAACAAATTTTCCTCTTTGGGAGGAATTTCAATTGCCTCCCGGCTGACGATCTCTATACCGTAATCGGAGAGATCACTGATTTTTTCAGGATTATTGGTCATGATGCGCAGCTTGATTGCGCCCAGATTCTTGAGGATCTGCGCACCCTCACTGTAATCACGCAGATCAGGTGCAAAGCCCAGCTCCACATTGGCTTCAACCGTGTCCCTGCCATGTTCCTGAAGGTCATAGGCTTTGATTTTGTTCAGCAAGCCGATGCCCCGTCCTTCCTGCCGAAGATAAAGCAGTATGCCCTTTCCCTCCGCAGCAATGCGTTTCAGTGCTTCATCAAGTTGCTGTCCACAGTCACAGCGGTATGAACCGAATACATCCCCTGTCAGGCACTCCGAATGCACCCGGCAAAGCACAGGTTCACCGTCTGCCACATCCCCCATCACCAGTGCCACATGCTCCATGCCAGTGATACTGTTGCGAAAGCCGTAAATAATATAATTTCCATACTTTGTCGGCAGGTGCGCAGAAGAGATGCGCTCCATGAAAATATCCTGCCGTCTGCGGTAGCTCTGCAAGTCCTTAATGGTCGTAACTACAAGACGATGCTGTTCAGCGAATTTCAGCAACTCCGGTGTGCGCATCATCTTTCCGTTGTCTGCCATGATCTCACAGCATAGTCCACATGGTGCAAGTCCGGCAAGACGCATCAAATCGACTGTTGCCTCCGTGTGTCCGTTCCGCTCTAACACACCGCCGGGTTTTGCTTCAAGGGGAAACATATGCCCCGGGCGACGAAATTCAGACGGATTTTCACTCTCCACACATTTGCGTGCGGTATAACCCCGTTCTTCTGCGGAAATGCCGGTGGTGGTATCAATATGGTCAATGGACTCCGTGAAAGCAGTGCAGTGGTTGTCCGTGTTATTGGCAACCATCTGATGCAGACCGAGCTTACGGATAAAGTCACTGCTCATAGGCATGCAAATCAGCCCTTTGGCATATGTTGCCATAAAATTCACATTTTCCGTTGTTGCAAACTGCGCTGCACAGATAAGATCTCCCTCATTTTCTCTGTCCGGATCGTCTATGACAAGTACCAGTTTCCCCTGCTTCAATGCTTCGAGTGCCTCGGGGATGGTGTTCAGCTTCATGTTTTTCCTCCTTTGTTCAGCTTTTCTGATAAAACGCCCATTGGCTGAAAAGAGTCAGGCTTCCAAAATGTTTCATTTATGTTTTTTATAATATCCTAAAACGCCTCGCCCATCAACCGTCTCCTTTCATCCATTTTACAGAATGAAGTAAGGGCGTTATGAAATATACATTTGATTCCTGATATTCAACAGAATATTCATGTAACTCAGATTCAGAAATGAGAGTAGATACTGTCCATGTAATAGAGCCTTCAAAATCAGGAATTGTTTTGCCCATCCTAATTCGTGGAAAATGCATTTTATTTTCAGATATGGAATTTATTCTCCATAATAACTACGTTATCTTACAGAAATCCATGCTCCGCTAAAAAGCCCGGTGTGATTTTTCCGCCATGCTGCGGTGCAAGGAGTTTTTCCACATATTTTGCGATGATGTCGCATTCCAGATTTACCACATCGCCCGGCTTCCGGGAAAGCAGCGTTGTCTGTGCTGCTGTATGCGGAATCACGCTCACGGCAAAATCCCTTGCCGTCACCTTCACTACCGTCAGACTGATGCCATCAATGGCAACCGAACCTTTCTCCACAATATATTTCAGAATTTCAGGCGGTGCTGCAATCGTCACCCAGACGGCATTGTCCTCACGCCGCAGCGATGCGATCACGCCCATCCCGTCAATATGCCCTGAAACAATGTGACCGCCAAACCGTCCGTCCGCCGCCATCGCACGCTCTAAATTCACCGCACTGCCCGGTGACAGCCTGCCTAAATTGGAACGCCGCATCGTCTCCGGCATGACATCGGCGGAAAAACCGTTCCCGTCCGTACTGCATACTGTCAGGCATGTCCCGTTGACAGCAATGCTATCCCCGATATGAACATCCTCCAGTACCTTTCTGGCTGCAACGGTCAACACACAGGATGCCGTCCCCTGCCGGATATTGCTGATTTTCCCGATCTCTTCAATAATTCCGGTAAACATCGGATCACTCCTGTATCACGTCAAATTGCAGCAGCACATCATCCCCGAACCGTTCAAAACTCGGACTGGTCAACCGGTAAGCTTCGTTCACCTCATAGACACCCAGTCCTCCGACAGCGGATTTTGCCGATACGCCGCCAAATATCTTCGGGGCAATGTATACCTGCACCTTCTGCACAATACCTGCCCGCAATGCCGCTTCGTGCAGTGCTGCACCGCCCTCGAGCAAAACGGAATCGATACCCAACGAACCCAACCTGCGCATCAGAGATTTCAGATTGACACGTCCATCCGTGGAAATGACTTCCAGCACATGTACTCCACGCTTTTCCAGAAAATCTACCTTGCGCCTGTCCATCCGGCAACATGCAACATAGGTCGGAACATCATTTGCCGTCATGACAAGCTTGCAGTCGGTCGGGATCTGTAAATTGGAATCACAGATGATACGCACCGGATTGCTCGGATTCTCCACCCGGCATGTCAGCGTAGGATCGTCTGCAAGTACTGTTCCGATACCGACCATGATACCTGCACAGCGTTTACGTGTCTCATGCACATTTCTGCGTGCTTCCTCTCCTGTGATCCAACGGGAAAAACCGGCACGGGTCGCTGTTTTCCCATCGGCAGTCATGGCAATTTTCATAATGACATAGGGCATTTTGGTCGTGATATAGTGAAAGAAAATTGCATTCATGCTGTCACATTCGTCCTTGCAGATGCCCTTTTCCACTGTAATGCCGGCAGCTTGCAGTGCGGCAATGCCCTTTCCAGCTACCAAAGGATTCGGGTCGTCCGAACCAATGACCACTCTCCTGATTCCTGCGGAGATAATCGCCTTCGTACAGGGAGGCTGCTTACCCTCATGACAGCATGGTTCAAGAGTTACATACATCGTTGCCCCATCCGGACTTTCCGAACAGGCAGCAAGGGCATTACGCTCCGCATGGGCTTCTCCGTACCGCTCATGCCATCCTTCGCCAATAATGTTCCCATCCTTCACAATAACTGCCCCCACAAGGGGATTCGGGTTGACAAAGCCTGTCCCCTGCTTTGCAAGCGTGATTGCCTGCCGCATGAATGCTTCATCAGACATAGTATCGCCTCCAAATGAAAAAAATACCCCGAAAGCATCGGGGTACTGCCTGCAAAGAAAACCAGCACTTCTCTCATCCGGACTTTACCGTCGGTGCAGGAATCCCACCTGCTCAACCTTTTCAAGGCTCACGGACTTTGCGCATCCTGCGCTTACCGTCGGTCATGACTTACACATCTCCCCGAAGCTGCTTACTTACTTATTATACACCCATTGGGGAGAGTTGTCAATAGGCTTTTTTCATAAAATGACAGAACACATGAAACATCCGCCTTTTTGATATGTAATTAAAAAGAAAATTATAATCAAAAACATGACAGAAGCAAGGTGGGCAACAGGAGTAAGTAGGTTATCTACAAAAGCAAAAGCCCCTGCAAGCAGGGGCTTTAGAGACTTTTTAAGTGTTAGTTTACAGAACGTTTTACATAGGAAGTATGCAGAATCTCATGCGCTCTATGGCTGCCGGGTTTCTCCAGATATTCCTCGTAGAGTTTCTGTACATCGGAATTCAGGTGAGACAGACGCAGAGACTTTGCAGCATCCTCATCATACAGAGCCTTTGCACGCAGAACACGGATGTCCTCAAAATTGCGGACACTTGCCGGCTGCTGCGGCTGACCGCCGCCATTGACACAACCACCGGGACAGCCCATGATCTCGATGAAGTCCACCTTCTCTTCGCCGCTTTCTACCTTCTTGAGCAGTTCCTTGGCATTTGCAAGACCGGATGCAACGGCAACCTTGATCTCTGTCCCATTCACGTCGATCGATGCACGCTTGATGCCGTCCACACCACGAACTTCATGGAACTCAACGACTTCTTCATTCTTACCTGTCAGCCAGCAATATGCAGTACGCAATGCTGCCTCCATAACACCGCCTGTTGCACCGAAGATGTCACCTGCACCGGCAGAAAGACCAAGCGGATTGTCAAAGTCCTCATCCGGCAGAGCAGTAAACTTCAGACCTGCACGGCGGATCATTCTTGCCAGCTCTCTGGTCGTCAGAACGTAATCTACGTCCGGAACACCTGCTGCATTCTCATCATCTCTGCCGATCTCAAACTTTTTAGCAGTACACGGCATAATGCTGACAACGACCATATCTTCCGGCTTGATGCCGAGTTTTTCAGCATAGTAGGTCTTAGCCACAGCACCGAGCATCTGATGCGGAGACTTGCAGGTGGACAGATTGTCCGTCATTTCAGGGAAATAGTGTTCACAATACTTGACCCATCCCGGAGAGCAGGAAGTGATCAGCGGAAGTTTGCCGCCATTCTGGAAACGGTCAACAAATTCTGTTGCCTCTTCCATAATTGTCAGATCTGCACCCCAGTCAGTATCAAATACCTCATCAAAGCCCAGACGGCGCAGTGCTGCTGCCATCTTGCCCTCAACATTCGTGCCGATCGGATAGCCGAATTCCTCGCCCAGTGCTGCACGGACAGCCGGAGCAGTCTGTACGATCACATGCTTGGATTGATCTGCAATGGCTGCAAATACATCCTCTACATAATCCTTTTCAGACAGCGCACCTACCGGGCATACAGCGATACACTGACCGCAGGCAACGCAGCTTGTCTCGCCCAGACCCATTTCAAAGGCAGAGCCGATATTGGTCTTGAAACCACGCTCATTTGCACCGATGACACCTACACCCTGCCACTTGGAACATGCTGCCACGCAGCGGCGGCACAGAATGCACTTGTTGTTGTCACGGTACATATGTGCTGCTGAATTATCGATCTCATAAACCTGCTTTTCGCCTTCATAGTTTGTCTCGTCCTCAATACCCATCTCATTGCAAAGTGCCTGCAATTCGCAGCGACCGCTTCTCACGCAGGACAGGCACTTTCTGTCATGGGTGGACAGGATCAGTTCGAGAGTCTTTCTTCTGGAATCGAGTACCTTCGGGGAATTGGTGCGAATCTCGGTGTTGTCAAATGCCAGAGGATATACGCACGATGCCACCAGACGGAAACCTCTCCCCTCGTTGACCTCAACCATACAGATGCGGCATGCACCGATCTCGTTGATTTCCTTCATATAGCAGAATGTAGGAATATCCACACCTGCCTTGTGTGCAGCTTCCAGAACCGTCGTACCCTTGGGGACAGAAACTGCGATACCATTGACTTTTACATTTATATCTGCCATCTCAAGTTCCTCCTTAACCCTTGGAAATTGCATGCGGGCGGCAGTTATCCATACATGCACCGCACTTCACGCACTTGGTGGTGTCGATGATGTAAGCAGCACGCTTCTTGCCGGGAGCTGTGTAATCGCCCTGAGAAATAGCGCTTACCGGGCAGTTCTTTGCGCACAGACCGCAGCCGACGCACTTCTCCGGATCAATGGAGAACATCAGCAGATCCTTGCAGACACCAGCCGGGCACTTCTTGTCGACAACATGTGTCTCATACTCTGCACGGAAATTCTTGAGGGTGGACAGAACCGGGTTCGGAGCTGTCTGACCCAGACCGCAGAGAGAGTTTGCCTTGATGTAGTAGCACAGTTCTTCGAGCTTATCCAGATCCTCAAGGGTAGCATTGCCCTTTGTGATCTTATCGAGCATCTCGTACATTCTCTTGGTACCGATACGGCACGGTGTACATTTACCGCAAGACTCATCAACTGTAAATTCGAGGAAGAACTTTGCAATATCTACCATGCAGTTGTCCTCGTCCATAACGATCAGACCGCCGGAGCCCATCATCGAACCGATGGAGATCAGGTTGTCATAGTCGATCGGAATATCAAAATTCTCAGCAGAGATACAGCCACCGGAAGGACCGCCGGTCTGTGCAGCCTTGAATTTCTTGCCGTTCGGGATGCCGCCGCCGATTTCCTCGATGACTTCACGCAGAGTTGTACCCATCGGCACTTCCACAAGACCAGTATTCTTGATCTTTCCGCCGAGTGCGAACACCTTGGTACCCTTGGACTTCTCTGTCCCCATAGATGCGAACCACTCTGCACCATTCAGGATGATCTGCGGAATGTTTGCATAGGTTTCTACATTGTTCAGGATGGTGGGCTTCTGGTACAGACCTTTTTCTGCCGGGAACGGAGGTCTTGGACGAGGTTCACCACGATTGCCCTCGATAGAGGTCATCAGTGCGGTTTCCTCACCGCAGACGAACGCACCTGCACCCAGTCTCAGATCAATGTCAAAGTCGAACCCGGAGCCAAAGATATTCTTGCCGAGTACACCGTACTCTCTTGCCTGACCGATGGCAATTTGCAGACGCTGAACAGCGATCGGATATTCAGCACGAACGTAAATATAGCCCTGTGTTGCGCCGATGGCATAGCCAGCAATTGCCATAGCTTCCAGTACAACATGCGGGTCGCCTTCCAGTACGGAACGATCCATGAATGCACCCGGATCACCCTCGTCGGCATTGCAACACACATATTTCTGATCGGCATCCGGCACGATGGTGCGTGCAAGCTGCCACTTCTTACCGGTCGGGAATCCGCCGCCGCCACGTCCACGCAGTCCGGAATCCAGAACAGTCTGGATGACATCCTCAGGTGTCATTTCCTTAACGACTTTAGCAAGAGCCTTGTATCCGTCTCTGCCGATGTACTCATCAATGCATTCGGGATTGATGTTGCCGCAGTTACGCAGTGCAACACGATGCTGCTTTTTATAGAAACTGGTTTCTTTCAGAGACTTGATCCCCTCATCAGTCACAGTCTCATCATAGAGCAATTCCTTGACGGGATTGCCGCCGATGAGATGTTCCTGAACGACCTGAGGGATATTCTCAGCAGTAATGCGGGAATAGAACGTACCCTCCGGATACACGATCATAATCGGACCAAGTGCGCAAAGACCGAAACAGCCTGTCTTGACAACCTGTACCTTGTCATGCAGACCACACTTGTCGATCTCTTCATGCAGTGCCTTTTCGATTGCCGGAGAACCGGAAGAAGTACATCCGGTACCGCCGCAGATCAGCACATGTTTCTCATACTTGCTGCTGGCATGTTCAGAGCCTTCCAGCCGCAGCGCAAGCTCAGGATGCATGACTTCGCAGATCTCCTGAATTTCCTGCAACGATTTCATGTATAGTTTCCTCCTTGTTATGTAATCGTCTGCCGTGCAGACAAAGAGTTCATTACTCGTATTGTGCCAGTATCTTTTCGACATCATCCACAGTCAGTCTGCCGTGTACATCCTCATTGACCGTGAGTACAGGAGCAAGACCGCATGCACCGATACAGCGGCATGCTTCGAGGGAGAATTTCCCGTCAGCGGTACATTCGCCGCCTGCAATGCCAAGTACTTCCTGAAGTTTGTCGTAGATATCGCCCGAACCCTTTACATAGCAAGCCGTACCGAGACAGACAGAAATATTGTACTTGCCCTTTGGGTAGAGTGAAAACTGTGCATAGAAAGTGACAACACCATAGATTTTCTCCATCGGGATGTCCATTTCATTGGAAATGATTTTCTGCACCTCGATCGGCAGGTAGCCATAGATCTCCTGTGCCTGCTGGAGAACCGGCATCAGTGCGCCCGGATCATCCTTGTGGGCAGCGATGACAGCCATGAGCTTTTCCTGCTGCTCAGCGGTGCCGTTGAAAGGAACCGTTTTCTTAGTAGCCATTGTGTAACCTCCCAGTGTATATTGCATAGGACTGCCCTGCATGAAACCGTCAGATCAGTCCAAACCTGTCTGCTAAAACAGGATACATCCCTGTCCTCACCTCCTGAAGCTGCACGCCGGAAATGAGACAGGACACCCCGACCTTCGGCAACTCTGCCGCCGTTGGAATGCGTCTCCGTTTGTTGCACAGGTTTACATGCTCGTTATTATTATAACATATTACCGCTCAAAAATCTATCCGCAATCTTAACCAACGCTATATCAAATTCTTGTGTATTCTGCACAAATCAAACGATTTCTGTCCAGTATTGTCAAAATCAGGAATTAAACTGTCCATTTCCGATGAACTCACAGATGAGCGAATCCGGCGGAACAATGTTCTTGTCAAGTGGCTCTGTATGTTCGAGGTAGGTCAGCATGTCCTCAGTGATGGGGTCATAACCTCTATTCCGGAGGGCATCAAGCAAAAAGGGACGGTAGGCATTGATCTCATATGCCATGAAAGTGTCCACATCATAGGTGGAGCGGTATTTATAGGGCATGATGTACTTGTTTTCGCCTTCCTCAACACTGTGGAACATCATGAGAGTATCATGGAAAGAACGTTTCCGGAACAGCAGGTCACGCACGAGACGGCGCATCAGTCTGATCTTGGACGGATGCAGCACAGACCCGTCAAGCTCGATACGTGTGCGCACACTGACATAGATTTTGGCAGTCTTTTCATCCGGAAAATGAATGACATCCGGATTCAGGCTGTGAATGCCTTCAAGTATGACAAGCTCACCGGGCTTGCGGCAAAGCGTTCTGCCGCTCATGATGCGAGTGGATTCCTTGAAGTCATAGACCGGGAGCTGCACCGGTTCACAATTATAGATTGCTGTGAGCTGTTCTGTCAGGAATCTGCTGTCAATTCGTCCGGGCGATTCGAGGTCAAGCTGTCCTTTGGCAAACAATTCCTTCTCCTGTTCTGACAGAGGACTGAAATAGTTGTCCAGTGAGAGAGTGTGCGTCTCGATTCCCTGATCATCAAGCATTTTTTCAATCATGAGGGCAGAAGTCGTCTTACCGGAGCCGGAAGGTCCGGAGAGCAGGATGATCGGTACTTTATCCCGGTTATCTGCGATATCCCCTGCAATCTGGCGGAGCTGGTCATGGTAGGCAGCATTGACAGCCTGTATGTAGGTCAGGGGATCATTGCGTATTTCTTCGTTAATGCTATGAAGAGCGATATTCATAATAAGGTATCCTCCGTTCATGGTAATGGAACATATTCATTATACCATAATCTTCGACAGAATGCAAGGGCTTTTGTGAATTTTGTCAGCTTTCGGTGTGCTGCCCTTCAGAACATATGCCTCAACTCTTGCTATTATGATTTCCGGTAGCTCCCTCTTGACAAATCTATAAAAAAAAGATATAATAAAGATGTGAGCAGACGATGCGGTCGCATGAACGCTTTATGTTTATGAGGAAAGTCCGGGCATCACAGAGCAGGATAGCTGCTAACGGCAGCCGAGGGCGACCTTAGGGCAAGTGCAACAGAAAAGAAACTGCCGCAGGCTATGCTGCGGCGATGGTGGAATGGTGAGGTAAGAGCTCACCGGAGTGCAGGAGACTGCACTGCCGTGTAAACCCTATCCGATGCAACGCTTCATGGTGCCGACCGTCTTAACGCTTGCTCGGCGGACGGTTCCGGCAAGAGCGGCTAAAGCAGCATGGCGACGTGCTGCATAGATAAATGACCGCACACGACAGAACCCGGCTTATTGTCTGGTCACAGCCGGAAACAGGAAGAAAGAGATAGTATCACTGCTTCTTTGTCTCCTGTTTCCGGGCTTTCTTATACTGATTCTCTATCGTTCTATTGATACGAATCGCTGACAATCCGATCCACATCAGATTGTCAGGGAACATCTCCTGCCATCCTTAATGCTGCTTTCAGCAGCTCCCTTCCGATACACAAAGTCAAAAGAACGATAGGAAATTGGCATTAGTTTTACAGAGAAATGGATGAAAATGAATATGAAATACAGAATTTCCGCCGTATTATGCATGGTGATGCTCCTGCTTGCCGGCTGTAGCAGCAAGTCAGGAAAGAATACAGACGAAACATTGGAAACGGTGGTCGTCTATCAGGCTCTTCCCCTGCCAGATATCTTTGTGGACATCCCGGAGAGTTTTGAAGAGACCTCTTCACAGTTCTATGAAAAATACTACATCTGTGAGGATGCCAGTATCATTGTGACAGAAGATAAAAACGGTCCTTTTCCGTCTGCCTATGACTATTCCCTTTCCGCACTGGAGCAGTACCGGAGTGTTGCCAATACCCTTGAGGTTCTGTCACAGGATGCGATCACCGCAAAGAATTGCGGCATACAGATGATAGAGTTTAATTATACTCTCGGTGAAAACAATGATACGCAGATGAGCACAATGGTTGGTTTTGTCACAGACGGCGATTCCATGTATATCATCACATGCAAATCCAACACCTCCACTTATGCGGAGTACCAGAATGCTTTCAGGACGGTCATGGAATCGGTGATGCTTGCGGAATAGAGGGATTTGCGGAAATGTACTTGTTGATATAGTCTTGCAGCGTCAGAAGCAGGATCTTTTCAATGTCCCGTTCGTCCCCCGTGGAAAAATTGTCGATCACGGCAAGCCCCTCTTTGACATAGCGGCTTGCCGCTTCTATGTCACGCACGATGCCAAAATAGTAATATCCTAATACCCGCTTGGCGTTGGCATCCTTGTCAGCAAATATGACACTGCTTACTTTATCAAGAAAACAATCCGCCAGTTGTGGATTCAGCTCATAACGAGAATAGTAAAAAATCAACCAGTAGTACTGTAAAATCAGATTCGGTTCAAATGCCCTGTCACGCAGGTACGCTGTCATCTCCCGGACAGGCTGCCGCATGGCATCGATCTGGTCAGTATCGTAGAGGTAGAGCATGTAAATGCCATAGTACATCATTTTCTCCACTTCTCCCGGATGTGAAAAGCTCAGTTCACTGACCGGCTTCATGCCCATATCTGCGATCCGTTCTCCGGCACGCAGACGTTTGATCAGTGATTGTGTGTAGCCGCCAAGCCGCTTCATGCTGATGCCGTACACATAGATGGTCACTCCTATGCTGCACAGTGCATCAATCAGCATTCCCAATGCAAACCCTGCTAAAATATGATCACCCACGCTTGCACCGATTGTCCATGAACGGCAGACCGCATCCCACAACAGCCAGAATATCCCTGCATTGACAAGCAGATGCAAGGCGTTGTGGACAATCAGCAATTTCATTTCCATGCGCTCATAATCAGGAGCATTGTATTTTTTCTTGTCAGCACAGCAGACGGTCTGCACCATTAGAGATGGCTTCACGAATGTATGTGTCCAGCTGTCGTCGTTTTGCCGGATGAAGGTCAGCCCGCATAGATTGACAATACTGAGCTTCCTGCCAAACAGCGGCGCAAGCACCAAAAACAGCACCATCTTCACCAGCCCATCCGCAGGCAATGCTGCCAATGTCCCCAAAAAGAAAGTCACCGGAGAGAATATTTCGGTAAACATCTTAATAACATCTCCATTTCATGTGTATTGTTCTCATTATATCATTTCTGAAAAAATTTGTCAATGCTCCGAAAAACTTTTTTCACAAAACCCCTTGACAAACTGATAAAGCTGTGATATAATAGCATCATTCCTGCTGCGCAGCAAGGAAATTTCAGGAAAGGAGTTGAACGGCATGTTTCAAAGAGATCACCAATATTATCACATAAAATCGTATCATATTTCCACAACAGAACCAGCCGTATGCCTTTCGGACGAGGAGCTTCCGGTATAGCTTTTTTTGGCGTACCTTTATGCTTTTATCCCGACTTTGCCACTTAGTTAATAAAAAAATTGCTAAAATCTCCCGAAAAATAGCGAAAAAACGGCTTCCGATTTTTTGATATTTATGCTCTACGTTTTTTTATCAAATTATCGTGGCTTTTCGCCTATATTCCTTTGTTTTCCTTATATGCCCACATTTTTTGAATTTCTCAACGTAGTGCTATAATGTAGTCATATAAAATTTTCCCTATAAATAGGCATTTTCAAAAGCTAAAATATTTAAAAATCTAAAACAAGTGGCAAACTTGGGTAATAGCATCATTCCTGCTGCGCAGCAAGGAAATTTCAGGAAAGGAGTTGAACGGCATGTTTCAAAGAGATCACCAATATTATCACATAAAATCGTATCATATTTCCACAACAGAACCAGCCGTATGCCTTTCGGACGAGGAGCTTCCGGTATAGCTTTTTTTGGCGTACCTTTATGCTTTTATGGCGCTTCTGTGCAGACAGGAGCGCCTTTTTGCGTTCAAAGGCAGACATGCAGAAGTTAAGATACACATACCGCTTGCTTCTGCCGGCAGAAAGAGAGTATTTATGTTTGAGATTCAAGGCGCATACGCAAGCGCAAAAGTATTTACTGACATTGCCGATGAGAAGTCCATTGCCCAGATCACAGAGCTTTGCAGCCAGCCTCTTGCAAAGGGGACGCAGATCCGCATCATGCCGGATGTTCACGCCGGGGCAGGCTGCACCATCGGCACGACCATGACCATCACCGATAAACTCGTACCCAACTTAGTCGGTGTGGATATCGGCTGCGGCATGGAGACGACCATTCTGAAGGAAACCCATATCGAGCCCCAGAAACTTGACAAGCTCATCCGATGTGAAGTGCCGTCCGGCTTTGCCGTGCGCAGTAAACCACACCGCTATGCAGACAACATCGACCTGACAAAATTGTATTGCTATGAACACATCCACGAGCTGCATGCCATCAACAGTGTGGGCACGCTCGGCGGCGGTAACCATTTCATTGAAGTGGATGTGGGAAGCGATGGAACGCTGTATCTTGTTATCCATTCCGGTTCCCGGCACCTTGGCAAGGAGGTCGCTACATGGTATCAGGAGGAGGCTTACCGGCGGCTGAACGGTTCAGATGAGAAGTCCATCAGAGAGCTGATCGCAGAAATGAAAGCACAGGGCAGACAGAAACAGATCGAGATGGAGGTCAAAAAGCTGAAAGCTGTCAAGCGGACTTCTGTACCGCATCACCTTGCCTACTGCGAGGGGGAGCTGTTTGCACACTATCTGCACGATATGGCTATTGTACAGGAATTTGCCGTCCAGAACCGACAGGCAATGACCGATGTGATCGTGCATGGGATGCACTGGCATGTCAAGGGACAGTTCACCACGATCCATAATTATATCGACCTTGAAAACCGGATTCTCCGAAAGGGAGCTGTGTCTGCACAAAAGGGCGAGACTCTGCTCATTCCCATGAACATGCGTGACGGCAGCCTGATCTGTACCGGAAAAGGCAACCCTGACTGGAATTACTCTGCACCTCATGGTGCAGGAAGGCTCATGTCCCGTTCGCAGGCAAAGCAGATGTGCAGCATTGCCGAATATCGACAACAGATGAATGGCATTTATACGACGTCCGTCGGGATGGACACACTTGACGAATGTCCAATGGCATACAAGAGCATGGATGCCATCGTGGACAATATCACACCGACTGCCGAAATCCAAGACATCATCAAACCGATCTATAACTTCAAAGCAGGCAGCGAGGATGCTCCGTGGAGCAAGAAAAAACGATAGGAGGGATACCATGCCGAATGTAACACTGCTCGGCACAGGCGGTATGCTGCCGCTGAAAAACCGATTCCTGACAAGCTGTTATATCGAACACAATGGCAAAGCCATACTGATCGACTGCGGCGAGGGCACACAGGTCGCCTTTGCAAAACACGGACTGAAACTCAGCCGGGTGGAGATGATCTGCATCACCCATGCCCATGCCGACCATGTGACAGGACTGCCGGGATTGCTGCTGTCACTTGGAAATACGGAACGCCATGAGCCGCTGCATCTGTATCTTCCGGCATCAGCAGAGGGCGTGCTGCGCAGCCTGATTCAGGTCTGCGGCAAACTTCCGTATCCCATCGCATTCCACACTCTGCCCGAACGGGAGAGTGTGACCTTCACCGCCAATGATGTTGACCCCATGCTAAAGATCACAACACTGCCGCTTCGCCATACGATGCCCTGTCTCGGATATTGTGCTGAGCTGCACAAAAAGCCTGAATTTCAGCCGGAACGTGCAAAGGCACTGGATATCCCTGTACAGTTCTGGAAACGTCTGCATGCCGGAGAAACCATCACGCTCCCGGATGGCAGGGAAATCCACTCTGCACAGGTCACAGGCGCACCCCGTGCTTCTGTGCGCATTGTCTATACGACAGATACCTTGCCCATTCCGATAATCGCTGGATTTGCGAAGGGGGCTGATCTCTTCATCTGTGAGGGCATGTACGGTGAGCAGGACAAGAAACAGAGTATGAACGAAAAACGGCACATGCTCATGCAGGATGCCTGTCATCTTGCGGTACAGGCACAGGCAAAACGGCTCTGGCTGACACATTACAGCCCGGCAGAGATGCATCCGGAACAGTACGGAGATGATTTGAAAGAGATCTTCCCCGATGTGACCATCTCAAAAGATGGTGAACACATCGAATTGAAATGAGGTTCATCATGGATAAATTTGTACCATACAAGAAAATGAGCAAGAAAGCCCGACAGAAAATAGACCGGATGAAACGCAGCGATTGGGGCAATGTGAAACCTGTTCTCAGGGTAGAGGACAGCCCTCGTACCTACCGCCGTCATCCAAAGCATAAGAGCAGTTTGTATCAGGAGTAACAGGAGGAACAAAGTGCAGGAGAAGAAGATGCATGAAATATCACAGGAAATATCACGCCCCCGTGTGATTCTGGTGGGACTGGATACAGGGGAATATGATGCGGATATTTCGATGGAGGAGCTTGCGGAACTGGCAGATACTGCCGGATGTGAGGTGACAGCGACTGTCATCCAGACTCGCCCTGCACCCGAAGCAGCGACCTGCATCGGTGCGGGAAAATTAGAGGAGATCAAAGAACAGATCATGATCATGGATGCAGAGATGCTGATTTTTGACACAGAGCTGACGGGGATGCAGATGCGAAATATTTCCGATGCGACCGACTGCAAGGTGATCGACCGTACCATGCTGATTCTGGATATATTTGCAGGACGTGCCCGGACTGCCGAAGGCAAGGTGCAGGTGGCATTGGCACAGTACCAGTACCGCCTGACCCGACTGACGGGAATGGGCAGTGCGCTGTCACGACTCGGCGGCGGTATCGGCACAAGAGGTCCGGGCGAAACAAAACTGGAAACTGACAGAAGGCATATCCGCAGCCGCATCGACCAGCTCAAACAGGAACTGAAAGGCATGGAAAAACATCGGAAATTCCTCGGAAGCCGCCGGAAAAAGGATGGTGTGCTAACCGCAGCGATCGTTGGATATACAAATGCCGGAAAGTCCACTCTGTTCAACATGCTCACACAGGCAGGAGTGCTTGCGGAGGACAAGCTGTTTGCAACACTCGATGTTACCGCAAGGGCATTGGAACTGCCGGACGGAAGAAGTGTATTGCTAAGCGATACCGTCGGGCTGATACGCCGTCTGCCGCATCATCTGGTAGAAGCATTTCGCTCCACGTTGGAAGAAACGGCACAGGCTGACTTGATTTTGCATGTACTGGATGCCTCCGAGCCGGATGTGGAGGAACGGATGCGCATCACGCAAGAACTGCTGAATGATTTAGGGTGCGAGGGCATTCCGCAGATCCACATTCTTAACAAGGCAGACCTTGTGGATATGCCGAAGCAGAGTGATGATGAGACTGTATGGGTCAGTGCGAAGCATGGAAACGGTATTGACAGGCTTATCATGGCGATCACACACAGACTGCCGCAGACTGCAAAGCGCATGAAACTCTGCATTCCATACAGCGAAGGAAGTTTTTTGCAAATGCTGCGTGAAGAAGGAAAACTCTTTTCGGAAGAGTATACTGCCGAAGGAACAATTGTGGACATTATGGTGGATGTCCGCAGACAAAAGGCAGCAGAACAGTATCTGGTATAAACTTTACTCCGTAAGGTCGGGCAAATGTAAAGGCAGCAAAAAGGAACAATGCTGTGAATCACACGGATTAAGGATAAAGAAAGCGGAGGGCACATGCCTTCCGCTTACTTTTATTTCCTGTATCATACCAGTTTCTGTCATCGTCATACTTTATCCGTAGAATGACAGACAAACAGTATTATGTATCTTTTTTCCAGACACCCCATCGGACGACTTCATGATGCCTGATACAGTACAGCACACATAAGATCACAAAAGCAGCTATGATGCCAGTGAATGCACCTGCACTGTCTATCAGCACATCCCGGAACTCACAGGAACGTCCCGGCACAAAACGTTGATGGAATTCATCTGTGACCGCATAACCTGCTGTTGCCGCAAAGGCGATCGGGATATTATAGCGTTTTCCTTGCAGCCAGAGATACCATAATGCCCCCATCAGTGCGTATTCAGAGAAATGAGCTGCTTTGCGGACGACGAAGGTCAATCCTTCGACCACTTTTTCCTGCATGACACTGTCCCATGTCTCATAATCTCCGAACAGCAGCTTTGCAGCCATCAGACAAAAGTGGGAGCTTGTCATTTCGCTGTCGTCTGCCGGCTGTGCAGAAAAACAGAAAACAATAACCATTAAAACAGCGATCAGAACAGGAAAGATATATTTTTTCATAGCATCTCCTCAGGATTCTGCATTGTAGAAAATGCGGTATTTCCGGACATTATGGCACATCGTACTGTTCACCAGACCGATCGCTGTATACATACAGAGTACTGCTGTACCGCCTGCACTCATAAAAGGCAGGGGGATGCCGATGACCGGCATCACTTTCAATACCATGCCAATGTTGATGAAGCAGTGTGCAAACAGCATCCCGAATGTCCCTGCACAGATGAACTGCCCCTGTAAATTTTTGGAATTCATGCTGTCGGTCAGTACCTTCAGGCAGATAAATGCCAACAGTGCCAGTACGAGCAGTGCCCCAACGATCCCCCATGCCTGCCCGATGTAGGAATAGATGAAGTCGTTGTGGATCTCCGGTAAGGAGACGTAATCGCTCCCGAAAAGTCCCTTTCCGAACGTGCCGCCGTTAGCGAGGGCAGAAAGAGATCTGTCCTGCTGGTATTCGAGATTTTCCGGATCAGTACCGGGGTGAATGAGGACAAGGATGCGGTTCTTATGCGTATCCTTTAAGATCCAGTTCCATGCCACAAAGCAGGCTGCCGGAATCGCCACAGCAGCAGCTAAAATATATCGCATGGCAATTTTGGCAGTGAGCAGCTCCGCCATAAAGATGACAGAAAAAATGATTGCTGTGCCATAGTCACCCTGTATCGCCACGATACTGATGGGAACAAGCGCATGAAGACAGAGCAGTGCCATATGCCAGAATTTGTTCATATTTTCCTCATCCCTTGCAAGATGATAGGAAAAGGAAAGAATAAAGGCAAGTTTGAGTACCTCTGAGGGCTGCATATAAAAAGTACCGATCGAGATCCAGCTCCTGTCATCTGCACCCGGTCGCTGATAGCCGAGCGGTGTGAACGTGAGCAGTGTCAATCCGATCGCAATCGGCATATAAAGCCACCAAAGCCGAATGAGCTTGTTGTAGTCGATCATGCTAAGAACGATCACAGCGATGATGCCCATCACACTTGCCACGATCTGCGTCCGGAATGTACTCATATCACAAAGCTCCATAATCTCATTGGATGCAATGCTATACAGCATGATGCAACTGATGACCGAGCAGGCAAGCACGGCTAAGATCAGGCTTATATCCGAAGTCCGGACATATTTCCGGACGGATTCCATAAAATATTTCATCTGTTCTCCTTATAAATAATGCTGCCTACCGCAGATATTTGCTTTCAAATCCTCTGAACTGTGCTGCCATCGCAATATCTTCCCTTGTGATCTGCTGGTGTCCTTTGAGGTCTGCTGAGGAAAGAGCGACCTTCTGTATCCGGCTGTAGGCTCTTGCACTGAGTGAATACTTCTCAAGCACTGTCCGGAGAAGTTTCTCCGCAGAGTCCTCCATGTGACAGTATTCCCTGAGCAGGTGATCCGGAATCATGGCATTGCAGTAAATTTTTGTTCCACGGAAACGGGCTTTCTGCCTGTCACGGGCAGTCTCGACCCTTTCCCGGACAACAGCTGAGCTCTCTGCCTTTTCTTTGGATGCAAGCTCGTCATAAGCAACCGGATCAACATCCACATGCATATCGAACCGATCAAGCAGCGGACCAGAAATTTTTCCCAGATACTGCTTCACCATCTTTTCGGAACAGGTACATTTCTTTTGTGTCGAACCATAGTAACCGCAGGGACATGGATTCATGGCAGCCACAAGCATGATGTTGCATGGATAGACTGCTGTACCGGCAGCCCGTGAGATGGTGATCTCTCTGCTTTCGAGCGGCTGACGCAGGATTTCAAGTGTACTCCTGTCAAATTCAGCCAATTCATCCAAAAACAGTACGCCATTGTGCGCAAGAGAAACCTCACCCGGTGCCGGAATACTGCCGCCGCCGATCAGTCCGGCAGATGAAACAGTGTGATGCGGTGAACGGAAGGGACGGTTTGTGACAAGCGGATGCTCCTTGGCAAGCTGTCCGGCAACGGAGTAGACATTGGTCGTTTCTAATATTTCCTCCCTGCTCATTTCCGGCAGGATGGACGGCAGACGGTTGGCAAGCATGCTTTTGCCGCTGCCGGGACTGCCGACAAGCAGGATGTTATGTCCGCCGGCAGCCGCCAGCTCCAGTCCCATACGGGCTTTGAGCTGACCATGTACATCACACAGATCAAGCATACTCGTAACCGAGGAGGTGATCTCCGGCTGATAACAGGCAGCCGGTTCAATGCATTTCTGTTCGAGCAGATGCATCAGCAACTCATTCACATTCCGGATGCCATAGACCTTGATGCCGTCAATGACTGATGCCTCCTTGACATTCTCCATCGGCACATAGACTTCATGATAGCCGCTTTTTTTGGCAAGCATCGTCATCGTCAGAACGCCCCTGATCCCATGCAGGATGCCGTTGAGTCCAAGCTCACCCATAAATACACTGTCCGGCAACCGCAGCGGCAACACATCCATTGCCTGCATCAATGCTACAAAAATGGCAAGGTCAAAAGAGGTTCCCGATTTCTTGACATCTGCCGGAGCAAGGTTGACAAGCACTCTTCCCCTCGGAAAAGGCATGTGTACGGAGGAGACGGCACTGCGCACCCTGTCCCGGCTTTCCTTGATGCCGGCATCAGGCAGACCGCTGATATCAAACTGGGTGTGTCCACGTGAAACTTCTGCCTCAACGGTCACAGGAAAGGCATTCATACCAAACAGCCCCATACTGTTGGCAATTGAAAACATAAGTGATCCCTTTCTTTCTTCTCATATTTTGGGAATATCCGGAATTTCCGGAAGATCGGGGATATCGGTATTGATCTCCGGGAAATTTGACAGAATAATGCTCGTATCCGGAGCGTTCTGCATGAAGTCGTCTTCCGGTATCAGCGCATCTGCTGTATCCGGAATCGGAGCAGTGGGCAGTACTGACGTTCCGGAAGAGAGCCGTTCCTCCGGCAGCTCATCATCTGTCAGGGATATGCCCGGCATTTCACCGGACTGTTCTTCATCATGGATAGTAAAGCGTTCCTGCATTCTGGAGATCTCCATAAGCCGCTGTGCTTCACTCTCCTTATTCTGGCGCATTCTCCGGATGGCAAGCTCCGCATCAAAGCCCTCACTCTGTTTCTGTTCCGGTACAGTATCCATCATATCCGCCATGTCAGAGGATGTTCCGGTATAGAGTTTGTGGGAGGAATGATAGGAGCCGTAGCTTCTGTTCTCTTCAAGCTGTTCGTTGAAATAAGGATAACCCGGCTGTTCGGAAAGCCACTGCATTTGTTTGTAGTCAATGAGCTGTGTCAGATACAGACCGCCCATGATTACAGCCATCATCCAGAAAAATACCCCCATCAACCCACCTATGGCAATCGTTCCCAGCGTGAACCAATACGCCTTCTTGCTGTGTACAGATGCGCCAGCCATGATGAGCAGAAAAACTCCCATGACCACCGAAGCAAGCATGAATATCATTGTAGAGAATTCATCCGAAAGCATCCCGTCAATGTCCGGATGACTGCTGGTAGGAATGGAACCAATACTGGCGAACCATGAGACTGCATTGACCGCTACCATAATGGCAGTGAAACCCCATCGAAATGTCTGTGCCCGACTGAGATGTTTCTGAATGTTAAGACACTTGTCGAAACCGGAAGTGTCGATCTTCTTCCGTTGCTTTGGCTGGTAGGCAGATACCTGCGGTGCTTCGGGTTCAGGGAAAGTTTCCTGCTCCGGAGGCACATAGTCCGGTACAACATCTGAAAGCTCATCGGAATGCCCATTGCTGTCCGCCTGCATGGGCTCTGTTTTTTTCTCCGGTTCATGCCAGACGGTATCGGACAGCGTTATTTCTTCCGTCAGAACAGGATCAGGTCTGGATGCAGGCTTTGCAGCAGTCATGGCAGTGGTTTCTGTCGGAGGAAGCGTGGGCAGCTCAGAAGCAGGTGCTTTCTTTGTGTAGAATTTTGCATCCTGCGCTCCTTCCGCATCCGCCATTTCCGCATCCACTCTGTTATCGATCTTGTGAAGAGACTGGTAATCCTTTCCAAAAAGATTTTGCTGCTCTTCAAAGCGTTCGTTAAAATAGGGATAACCGGGCTGCTCTGTCAGCCATTTCATCTTCCGGCATTCCGGAAATTGAAAGAGATACATCACAACAAGCGGAATGGCAATGAACCACCGCAGAAAATCTGCCATCCACCCGGCAACAAACAGTAAAATCAGCAGAATAAGCAGCTTGGTACGTCTCTGATCGGCAAAAATACCGATAACCAGACAAGTAATGCTCAGGATCACGGCAGCAATGCCCATCGCATATGGCAGCATACTGACACCGGTATCGAAGGCTTTTGCCTGTGCGATGGAAGGTCCTGCATATTTTGTTGTCCAGTACACAACATTGCCATAGATGTTGAGGATCAGCAGCACTATCATGACAAGCAGCCGTCTGATATGGGTTTGTCTGTATTTGATGATCAGACTGCGGCATCCGGTATAGTCGGGCATATTCTTCATGAGTTCCTCCCCCCTTGTATCAATATTATAAGTATATCACAAAACCCACCTCACGTCAAGGGCGTTTGGAAATCAGCAAATTATGTTTATCGCATCTTTTATCCGAAAATCTATTGCATTTCTAACATAAATATGGTATAATATCACCACTTTATCGCCAATTATCGTAAATTATCGTTAAGTGTTACCGAATCACCGAAAAATCGGCATTTCAGAGGGCAGAAAAAGAGAAAGCAGCGTAACATCGCTGTTTCCGAAAAAGTATCAAAATGAAGATTTTTGGTAGAAACCCGAAAAAAGACGTAAGATTCCCCATTTTGCGACGATCAGTTACAATTTCAAGCATCGGTTCACGGAAGAAACGATAGAGAAAGTATTTCGTTGAATTCTTCGTGAAATTGCAGCACATGGTTATTTATCACCGGAGGCGATATTCATTGATGGTACGCACATAAAGGCAAGTGCCAAAGATGCGAAAAAAGCATGGTATGCGTTACACACTCTTCCGTGGCTTGGCTCAGGTTTCCAAATGGGGCTGGCTTAAATTTGCTGCCATGAATCTCAAAAAGTTCGCCCTCCATGCTGCTGATGGAGAATTTTTACTTGTTTTGCTGATAATTATCCCATTTTTTAAGTCCTGATTTCGTTTCAACTGTGCTTGTTTGAGAGGCTTTTTGACAGGCTGTGGGCATATTCTGTGGAATATGCCCTGATTTTGTCGACGTGATTGCAATGAAATGAAAAAATAATGAAAATATTAAAAAAACACTTGCAAAATAAAGTGAAATCGTGTATAATAAATAATGTAGCATCTTGTTTGCCCTGATAGGCATGCGTAGAGAAGAGGTGAGAGTATGCTCGGGCTTGTATTGGAAGGGGGTGCGCATCGCACCATCTTCTCCTGTGGCGTTCTGGATGCATTGCTCGATGCAGAGATCTATGCGGATTATGTCATCGGTGCTTCCGCCGGTATTACCTATGGCATCTCCTATCTGTCACGGCAGAAAGGACGAAACCGGGAAATGCTCCGCCGTTATGTCCGGAAGTCTTCCTACATGGGCTTTCACCATCTCCTCAATCCAAGCAATCGTTCCTATTATAATTTGAAGTATGTTTTTGACACGATACCCAATGTACTGTTGCCATTCGATTATAAGACATTCCAGTCGTTTCAGGGTCACGCCATTGCTGCGGTCACCAATATCCGGAACGGTCAGGCAGAGTATCTGGAAGTCCCACGGGATGATACCACATGGCAGGTGCTGCGTGCGACCTGTGCATTGCCTCTGTTGTTTAAACCCATTGTTATCAACGGTGTTTCTTATGCAGATGGAGGTGTGGCGGATTCAATCCCTTTTGAGAAGGCACGGGAGGATGGCTGCGATCAAATTGTTGTCGTGCTGACAAGGGAACGTTCCTATCGGAAGCATGAGGAGGGCATGATGCGGTTTGCGGCTGCTTTGAACGGCAGACATCCGGAGTATGCGCAACAGCTGCGAAACAGGCATCTGGAGTATAATGCCTGCATTGACAGACTGTCAGACAGCGAGCAAGTCGGGGAGGTTTATGTCATTGCACCGGAATCTACAATGGGTGTCAGCCGGACAGAAAAGAATTTGGATAAGTTGATGTCGCTCTATGCACAGGGTTATGCGATTACAATGCAGCAAATGCCTGCGCTGCGACGGTATCTGTATGGAGAGGAGACATAAAAATGGCAGAATTGAAATATGAGATCACAGAAAAACTTGGTACGATCGGAGAGAATGCAAGAGGTTGGGTTAGAGAACTTAACATGGTCAGTTGGAATGACAGAGAACCCAAATATGATCTTCGTGACTGGTCGCCCGATCATTCCCGGATGGGAAAGGGGCTGACATTGACGGTGGATGAGGTTGTATCACTGCGTGATCTGCTCAACAGTCTTGACCTTGATTCATTTGATAGTGATGAATTTGATGTATAATTGACAGCCGGATGCCTATGCTAACAGAAGGGCGGTGAAAAAATGCAGACAAAGGGGACAAAACTCATTACAGAAAATCGACAGGCAAGACATGAGTATTTTATTTTAGAAAGCTTTGAGGCAGGTATTGAACTGACTGGCACGGAGGTTAAGTCTATCCGTCAGGGAAGTGTTAACCTGAAAGACAGTTGGTGTAACATCGAAAATGGGGAATTGTTCCTGAAACAGATGCATATCTCCCCTTATGAGAAAGGCAATATCTATAACCGTGACCCTCTTCGGGTGCGGCGGTTGCTGATGCATCGGGCAGAGATCAACCGCCTGTTTGGCAAAATCAAACAAGATGGGCTGACATTAGTGCCGTTGTCCCTCTATTTCAAGGATTCAAAGGTTAAGGTGCAGCTTGGGCTTTGCAAGGGTAAAAAACTCTATGATAAACGGGCGGATGCTGCAAAAAAGGCTGCTCAGCGAGATATAGAACGTGCTGTCAAGTCTGACAGGGGGTGATTGTATGAGAGATGATCTTTACTATTGCAGAGATTGGGAACACAGACAGTATAAGGGATATGAACTGTGTGTTTCAGAATTGATAGAAGATCGTGTGCTTATGCAGGTACACTGTTTGATTATGCATGATGGTAAAGTTTTGCGTGGTTACAGGTCAGGCGATCTGTATGACTTTCAATCAGATGTGAGAAAACTTGTAAAAGCATTCATTCTGGAAAACGGGATGCTTTATCCGGAACGAAAGGACGAGGTGCTTGATGTAAAGATATGGTGGTATGCACCGGACGAGTCAAGCATAGACACACAGGATATTTGTTTCAGAACAGCGATAACATTTTACAGACCCGAAAAAATCGACAGCAAAAGCGCTGAAAATCTTATTGAACAGCTATATCACAGGCTGTACAAATTTATAGATATGGGGGCGTAAAGGTTTCGACGGGGATTCTGAACTGCGATAAGCGAGCAGAGGCTGCTGCACCTCTATAAAAGCAGCACGTTTAAATATAAACGCTAAAAAGAACATTTCTGTAAGCTTTAACAAGAGCCTGCAGGTTGCTGCCTAAGTCAGCATCTGTCCTGTGATCGAGTACCACGGCTTTCACATGGGCATCGATGAGTGGTGAACGTTCCGGCGGGATGGTCACACCGCAGGAATGTATTTGACCTACCTGCATTTTCAGCCTGTTTGTCGGCGGTTTGTGTGGGGAATTTCAGTAGATAAACTACGCTCGTAGAAAATTGTGGGAATGTGTTTTCGGACAGGGGTTCGATTCCCCTCGCCTCCACCATATTATCACCCTAATTTTGATACAAAATTAGGGTGCATTTTATTTTACAAAAATTGATATAATCCCCTTAGAGAAGACACACAAAATAACAAAAAGTGTGAAATTCATTTTAGGGGGAAAATATTATGTCG
>CANRJB010000018.1 GCA_947630845.1 uncultured Clostridia bacterium | reverse complement strand
TACCGTCAACGTAAGAAAAACCGTGAACTTCCTTTCTCTATCGTTGATTTTCTTTAACAACGCTATTGTCCGCTCCTAACGACTCAATCCACTTGACAAGACACATGAAATGTGATATAATAATAAAAGTATTTACATGAAAGGATCAATGTTATGAGGTACCAAAAAGCATTCTGTATTCTGCTTGGACTGTTTCTGCTGACCGGATGTCATAAAGAAAATGCCGATGAGTCGGTCATGGAAACAGATACTTCCTATGAGGAGGTTACTGCTAACGTTGGCGATGTCACCACTTTTGATGATGTCACTCTGACCGTGCTGTCCGCAGAAGATCCCGGAATCGAAATGTCTGACGACAAAAAAGCAATGTTTTTCAAAGTGCAGATCCAGAACGACACACAGGCTCCCCTTAAGGTCAGCTACCTGAATAATTTTACGCTCACACTTAACGGCACATACTATGAAGCCTATGAATGCTGCACCATGCCGGTCATGCGAAAGCTTTACGACTTCTATGGTGAGAATGCACTGAGTGCAGAGCTTGCGGCAGGGGAGACCTGCATGGGTTATGTAGCATGTGAGGTGGATGAGAAATACAATCTGATCGAGCTTCACTTTACCCCCAAAACAGAGGATCTTGGTTCTATGATTACAGTGACCCTCACTGATGATGATGTCGTCAGTGTAAAAAAATAGATATAGAAAGAGGGAATCGCTATTATGAAGAAAAGACAGATCCGGAGGATAGCCGCAGCGATGTGTTCTGCAATGCTATGTTCCGGTTCAGCCTTAATGCCAGTCATGGCAGAAGGGCTGAAATCATTGGCGCAAGAGGACGCATTACAGACGAGAGATGTACTCTGTGGCAATGAGGATGTGAACCGTTGGGAGAGTGAACATTTCCAGTTTATCTGGGGAAAGAATGGTGCAGATTCTGCACAGATCACAGAAAGCTTCCTTCAGGAAAATGCCACACATCTTGAAGCCTGCTATGCTGTTTACATGGACGAGCTTGGTATGGAACCGCCGACACAATCTGTCAACCTTGATCTGCGAGACGGAAATGAGTACAAGGTCAACATCTATCTGTCCGGAACAGGGCTTGCTGCCTTTCCGAATGATGACTGGGCGTACATGGCATATGACAGTGGTGGCTTTGCCTATATGTTCTGCTGTGTCGGTGCGATGCAGAATAGCCCCAATCCATCATGGGTGTTGCCGCATGAGTTCGGACACGTCCTAACTGCGCATCAGAGGGGATGGAATGAGAACAAATATGTTCAGTCATGGTGGGAGTCCATTGGCAACTGGTACCGGGAGCAATTTCTGTATTCTGACTATTACAGCCAGTGGGTAACAGATCCGGCAGGTGGTACGGATTATTTTGAGACATACATGAAGAATCTTTGCTTTACGCCGATATTAGGACGGGATAATTATGCTTCGTGGGCATTTCTGCAATATCTGACGGAGAATCCTGACAATCTAGATGGCTATGGAAGCGATTTCATCAAGACAATGATGCAGCAGGGGCAAAAGGATGAATACCCCTATCTGGAAATTGACCGCCTTGCCGGTGCAGATCTCAAAGATACATTGGGGCATTATGCCAAACGCCTTGCGACGTTGGATTTCAGGATGCAGGAACGTTACCTTGCCCGACAGAATGCCTTACTCGAAAACGGTGAATGGAACTGGGGCGAGATCTACACAGTTCTCGACCAGACTGGTGAAAAGGGAAACTATATCGTCCCGACTGAGCGTGCGCCGCAGCAGTTTGGCATCAACATCATTCCATTGCGCATGACAGGGGACACGATCTCTGTCACACTGGAAGGACTGACCGATGTGGAGGGGGCAGACTGGAGAGCATGCATCTCTGTGAAACAGGCAGACGGAACGACACGATATTCCGACCTGTTCAAGGCAAATGAGACGGCTGAGATGGCTGTGAGCAGCTCCGACAGAGAAGCTTATCTTGTTGTGACGGCGACTCCCGATACTGACACTTTGATACAGGCAGGTGTGCCTTGGGCATATTCAGAGGGTGAGTTTGATGAGAACAATATGCCCTTCCTCAGCAAGAACCGCTACCCTTATGCTGTGACCATCACTGGAGCAGAGGTGCAGCAGCAGCGCAGTACTGGTGCGATAATGCAAGGTTCCTACCATGCCAATGGTGGCGGCTTTGTGGCAGCAACAGCACATGTGGATGATTCTGTCTATGTCGGAAAAAACGCAAAGGTGCTTGGTTATGCCAATGTGACAGACAACGCCCGCATTGATGGCTATGCGATCGTTTCAGGCTCTGCGTCCGTTTCTGGAAATGCCATTGTAACGGGTCATGCAGTTGTGGCAGAGAATGCAACCGTAAAGGACAATGCCATAATCGGCGATTTTGGCGGTGTAATGGGGAATGCTGTAATTTCGGAAAATGCAAGGGTACTGGAAAGTGGACTGGTGTTCAATACCTATACAGTCAGTGGCAATGCATCTGTAAAGGGAGTTGCCTACTGTCTCTCCAAAGGTGCAGCATATGGTCAGGCAATGGCAGATGGTGACTATTACGACGATTCCGGCAGGTCAATCACCTCAGGCAGCGTTTACGGTTGGGCAAGCCCGGACACCTATGTCGATCACCGTCCCTATACAGACGGACAGACTGCCGGACTGGAATTCAGTACAGACAGCTCAGCGATTGCTGCCGATACCTACAGTTCTACCTATGCTGTTGCACAGAATCAGCCATTATGGGAGGCAGAAAGAACCTCTGCTGAGGGTGTACTGACATTCACAGGGGATGAATATCTCATCGCAGACAGCTCCTATGCGGCACTCCACGATGCGGAGTACCAGACATCTGTCCTGCTCCGGAATGAAGGAAAACAGACTATTTTCCGCTTTGGTACAGACGGAAACTCTATGGAATTGACGGCAGAGAAGGGTAATGTGACCTTTGCACTTGGCGATGAGGAAGTCACGGCAGAGAATGCCTATATTGCCGGTCAGTGGATAATTATCAGCATCAGCCTGAATGGCGATGAAGTAAAGCTGACTGTCAATAACGGCGAGACTGTCACAGAGACAGCATCTATGACATCTGACCCGGTGGATATTCTTTCCGGGGATGCAATGTACCGTATTGGTGAGGGAATGGACGGTTCGATGGATTATTTCCGGGTATTCTTCAAAGATGTAGACGAACCGGCATATACCTATACAAAAACTGAAGCACCATCTGCACCGAAGGGCATGATCGGCGACCTTGACCGGAATGACAAGATCAATGTCTTTGATCTTGCCTACTTGAAAAAAGCGATCCTGTATGGCTACGATGATGCTGTGACGGGTGTTGTCGGGGACTGTAACGGATCGGGTACGATAGATATTGTAGATGCGATCATGATGCAGAAATATCTTCATGGTTTCGTGCAGACTGATGGAAACATGAACATCGGCAAGAAGACAGAACTTCCAGTGACATAAAAAAACGCCCCACTCCCTGAGGAGTGGGGTGTTTCCTGCTTACTGAGCCTGAGGAGCTTCTACCGGACATACACCGGCACAAGCACCACAATCCAGACATGCATCTGCGTTGATAACATACTTGTCATCACCAGCAGAAATTGCGCTTACAGGACATTCGTCTGCACATGCGCCGCAGCTAATGCAAGCATCTGTGATCTGATATGCCATATTCAAACACCTCCGTTATGTATTGCGGATGCCAAAATGACATCCTGCTACTTCTATTCTATCATATTTTCAGAAAAAATCAAGTCTTTTTCAAAAAAAATTTCAAAAGTTAAAATCTGTCTATCATGGTACTTGACAGCAGCAGGGAAAAACTGTTATAATAATAATGTGTATTTGTGTCAGGGAGGTGGGAATATCAAACGCAGATGCAGAATAGCAGGACTGTTTCTGGCGGCATTGCTTTTACCCGTACCATATGTCCGGACGGAGTGTGAAGCTTTGGAGGAGGCAGAACTGACTTATATGAAGCATGACAGCTACAGCCAATATTATGCCGCACATGCGGATGCAGAACGTCCGGATGTATCCGTGATCGTGCAGGGGGATGACTACCTTACCTGTGAACATCAGGATGGCGTGGCAGTCGGCAGCATTGGCAGCGGACAGGAAAGCAGGGACAATGTACTTATTTGGGATGCAGAGGATGGTACTGTTTCTTATGCGGTAGATGTACCGGAGACAGGGTTCTACTGCATGGCATTTTCCTATCTGCCCATCCCTTCACATACAACTTCCATTGTGTTTTCTGTTGCTGTTGATGGGGAGATTCCCTTCGACACAGCCTCCCGTGCCACTCTGAATAAGGTCTTTGTCAATGACGGAGATATTCGCACAGATTCTAAGGGTAATCAGCTCCGCCCGACACAGAAGCAGGACAGTATCTGGATGGAAACACCGCTGATGGATGTGGATGGGCTATTTAATGAACCGATTGCATTTTATCTGGAGAAGGGGGAACATGAGATCAGCTTTGAGATAGAGAGAGGTTATTTTGTGCTGGACTGGTTCTCTCTGTATAATCCGGAAGTTCTGCCTTCCTATGAAGAGTATGTTCTTAACACAGATACTACTGTCACCCCGGAAAGCACACCTTCAACATGCATCCGTATCGAGGGAGAAGATGCGTCCTTCAAAAGTTCACCCACGCTTTGCCCGACGTCTGACAATACAAGCAGTCTGGCATCACCTTCCGATCCGGCAAAAACGGTTTTCAACACCATCGGCGCAGGGACATGGAATCAGGCATTGCAGACGATCACATGGAACATTCCAGCAGACGAATTGCACGGAGATGGTTGGTATAAGCTCGGCATCAAGGCAAGGCAAAATGAAATACGTGGTCTATGTTCCAACCGCAGAATTTACATTGATGGTAAAGTACCCTGTGAGGAGCTGAATGAGGTACAGTTTCCCTATGACAACGACTGGCAGCTTATCACGCCGGAGAATGCAGAGGGTGAACCGTTGTATGTGTACCTGACCGGCAGCACAGACCACACCATCACGATGGAAGTTGTTCCCGGAGAAATCGGCACATCCATCCGGGAACTGGAACCTATTGTGAAGGATATCAGCACATATTATCGTAAGATCCTGATGATAACAGGACCAACGCCTGACAAGTACACAGATTACTATGTACATGAACGCATCCCGGAGCTGTTGAATGAATTTGCTTGGTTTTCGGAAGAACTGAAACGTATCCAGAGCGACATGGAATCTCTGACTGGTGAAAGTGGGTCGGAAGCGGCTGCGCTGGAAAGAATGGCAGTCATACTGGACAAATGTACAGCGCATCCCCTGCGAATCCCGGATTACCTCAGACAGATCAAGGATAACCTCACGGCATTGTCAGCATGGATGGTAGATTACCGGAGGCAGCCACTTGAGTTGGATTATATTGAGTTGGCATCTGCGGACAGGAAGTTGAGTCCGGTGAAGGGAAACTGGTTTCAGAATCTTTCGTTCGGATGGAAACGCTTTTGCAGCTCCTTTACAGAGGATTACACCCAACTGACAGATGTGGCAGAGGAAAATACTATTGAAGTCTGGGTGGCATCTGGCAGGGAACAGGCAATGCTCATCAAGGCACTGACAGAATCGGAATTTGCAGCGGAGCATGATGTCAATGTTGCGGTGAATCTTGTGACCGGAGGTATACTTGAGGCGGCACTTGCCGGAAAAAATCCGGATGTAGCGTTGTTTCTGGGCGGTGAGTTTCCGGTAGATCTGGCAGCAAGAGGATTGCTGACCGATCTGGAGCAGTTTGATGGTTATGCCGATATCACACAACGGTTTCAGAAAAATGCCACTGTTCCATACCAGTATAATGGTGGTACTTATGCCCTGCCGCTGACGCAGAGTTGGGCGATGATGTTTTACCGGAAGGATATCCTCTCAGAACTCGGCATCAGTACACCGCCGGAAACATGGGATGATCTGACAGACATGCTCCCGGCTTTGCAGCGCAACTACATGTCTGTTGGTCTGGTGCTGCCGGTTGTGTCGGGTACAAATGCAAGCATTTCCCCTGCGACAGAATCTGGACACACCTTTGCTGCCATGATGCTCCAGAGCGGACTGAACTATTATAATGATGCCCGGACAGCTACGACATTTGATGATATCCGTGCGGTGGATGCCTTTGAGCGATGGACGGATTACTATACAGAATATGGCTTTCAACAGAGCTATGATGCCTTTTCAAGATTCCGGACGGGGGAATATCCGATTGTCATATCTGATTACAGCTTTTTCAATCAGTTAAGTGTTGCTTCTCCGGAAATCAAGGGACTGTGGGGATTTACTTCTATTCCCGGTACTGTGCAGGCGGATGGTACGATCTCCCATGCGGTCAATTCCAATGGTTCTGGTGCTGTTATTTTCGAGAGTTGTCAGGATAAAAAAAGCGCATGGGAGTTTCTCAAATGGTTCACCTCTGCCGACGTACAGGCAGAATATGGTATGCAGACCGAGGGACTGCTTGGTCAGCTCGGACGGCTGCAAACAGCAAATACAGAGGCTTTACAGCAGCTTTCATGGTCAAAGGAGGAGCTGTATATTTTGCTTGCCGCACAGGAGGAACTTGTGGAGATCCCGATAATTCCGGCATCCTATGCGGTGACACGGAACATTATGAACGCTTTCCGGGAAACGGTCGATCACCATGAGGATTCTCATGATACGCTGCTTTGGTATAACCGGGACATCAACGATGAAATCATGCGGAAACGTCAGAATCTGGGGCTTTCCGGAGACGGATAGCAGAAAGGAGGGGAAAGCATGAAGCAGGAGTGCCGCAGGGTAGGGAACAGGATATGGAAAAATCGGGAAAGCTATCTCATGCTTGCCCCGTTCATGCTGATTTTTCTGATGTTCACGATCGTTCCGGTAGTGATCTCTCTGCCGATGGGCTTTACGGACTTTGACATAGTGCAGCCGCCGAGATATGTGGGGTTGTCTAATTATGCGACACTTTTCCTGAATGACACCATATTCATCAAATCCATACGGGTGACACTGGTGTTTGCCTTCGTGACCGGTCCGGTGAGTTATGTACTCTGCTTTCTGCTCGCTTGGCTGATCAATGAACTCCCGAAAAGAATTGCTGACCTGTTCACCATCATTTTCTATGCGCCGTCTCTGGCAAATATTTTTACGGTATGGCAGCTCATATTTTCCGGTGATACCTATGGATATCTGAATGCATTTTTGTTGGACTGGGGTATCATTACGTCTCCGGTGCAGTGGCTGACAGATGGCAGATATGTACTGTGGGTGGTCATTGTCGTACAGCTCTGGGTTTCTCTTGGAACTGGTTTTCTTGCTTTGCGTGCCGGATTTCAGAACATTGACAGATCGCAGTATGAAGCCGGTGCAATTGAAGGCATCAGCAACCGTTGGCAGGAGCTGATCTATATAACCATCCCCTCCATGGGACCACAGCTTATGTTTGCCGCAGTGATGCAGATCGTCGGTTCTTTCACGGCAGGCACAGTGGCACAGAATCTGGTTGGCTTTCCGAGTACGGACTATCAGGCACATACCATCATGACCCATGCCTATGACTATGGTTGGGTGCGGTACGAAATGGGCTATGCATCAGCGATCTGTATGATCCTGTTCCTTGCAATGCTGCTCTGCAACCGTTTCATCAGCAAGGCACTGGGCAGATATATGGACTAAGGGGTTGGTTTGTTGGATATTGAGAAGATCAAAGGTACAAGCCGTCCTGCCGGGAGAAAAATCGGCGGTACGATCGTGATTTTTCTGTTTTTGCTGATTCTGGGGCTGTTCATGGCTGTCCCCATCTATCTGGCAGTCATTATGTCCTTCAAGCCGGTGCATGAGTTGTTTGTCTTTCCGCCGAAGCTCTATGTGCTTGACCCGACATTTGACAACTACCGTGATATGTTCACAGTGCTTTCGGATATGTGGGTGCCGTTTTCCAGGTATGTATTCAACAGCGGATTTGTCACAGTATGTGTGACAGTGATGCAGTGTGTTTTTGCGTCGATGGCAGCGTTTGTGTTGGCAAAAGGAAAGATCCCGGGCGGCAACTTCCTGAACAAGCTTGTGGTAGTTTCGCTGCTGTACCAGAGCAATGTGATCTACATCATGCAGTATATTATTATGGCAAAGCTGCACATGATAAACACCTATTCTGCACTGATCCTTCCGGCGGTCGCATCGCCGATGTGTCTGTTCCTGATGCGGCAGTCGATGGCAACAGTTCCGGATGCTATTATTGATGCGGCAAAGGCAGATGGGGCAGGGATGTTCACCATCTGCTGGAAAATCGTCATCCCCAACCAAAAGCCGGCTCTTATGACGATGGTGATTTTTGCCTTTCAATCGGCATGGAATCTGCAAGGCGGTTCGCTTGTCTATAAAGAGTCACTCAAGACATTGCCGACAGTTGTGCAGCAGGCTGCAAGTGCAGGACTTGCAAGGGCTGGTGTTGCCATGGCAGCGGCTGTGTTCATGCTGATACCACCGATCATTTTCTTCATGCTCACACAGCGGCAGGTCATGGAAACAATGGCATATTCCGGTATCAAAGACTAAGGAGGGAGCAGGATGCAGAAATGGATGTATGCCATACCGGCATTGCTTCTTATCTCTCCGATGCCGGTACAGGCAAAGGAACACTATGATGTTTACAGCTATGATCGCTGGTCAGAGCCTGTGCCATCACAGGCAGGCTACACAGCAGTCCGTGCAGTGACCGGAGAAGATCTGGGAATTGGAGCATTTTCCGAACCAAGTGATCTGTTTATGGATGAAGGTGGGCGGTTATGGATCGCAGATACCGGAAACGACCGCATCGTCAGAACAGATGCCGGATTACAGACAGCAGATGTACTGAACAGTTTCTGCATGCCGGACGGCAGCGAAACGCACCTCTCTGCCCCGGAGGGCATCTATGTTTCAAAGGAGACAGGTCTGATCTATATAGCCGATTCCGGAAATTCCCGTGTCCTCATCTGTGATGATGCACAGGTGCAGATCATATTGACAAAGCCGGATTCTGTTCTTTTTTCGCAGGATCTGAACTTTCAGCCGCAGAAGGTGCTTGCGGACAAGGCAGGCAATGTCTATGTTGTTCTGTCCAATATCACAACGGGTGCTGCCATGTTCAGTCCGGAAGGGGAATTCATGGGCTATTACGGTGCAAATGCTGTCCAGTCCACACCGAAGATCGCCATGAAACGCTTCCGCAGTCTCCTTTCTACTGAGGAAATGCGCTCCAGTCAGTCAAGAACAGTCCCTTCCGGTATCACCAATCTGGATGCTGATGCAGAGGGATTCCTCTATACCTGTTCCGCTTCGGTATCACAGACACAGGACACTGTCAAAAAAGTTAATCCGGCAGGAGATAATCTGTTTACTTCCCTGCATACCGTCTGGGGTGATCAGCAGCCTGTTTATGACATTACCACCAGACGGCAGTATCAGCCGATGATCTCCGATATTGACATCGCAGAGGACGGCAGCATCAATTGTCTGGACAGGACAACAGGTCGGGTGTTTCAGTATAATAAAGAGGGGGAGCTGCTCTTTATATTCGGCAGTCTGTCCGAACAGCTTGGCGGTTTCCGTGAAGTGACGGCACTGGAATCCTTTGGAACACAGGTCTATGTAGCAGATGACAGAAAGCATTCCGTTACGATTTTTGAAGAAACAGATTTCGGCGCACTGGTACATGAAGCAACAGCCTGTAATACAGCCGGAAATGATGATGATGCACTGGAACTTTGGTATGCTGCACTGCAATATGACGGAAATTATCGTCCGGCTTTTCTTGGCATTTCGGCAGGACTGCTGATACAGGGAGATTACCGGGAAGCGATGCGTTATGCAAAGCTTGCAGATTCTTCTTATTACTATGACCGGGCATTTTCCTGCTACAGACGTGAGTGGATGAAAATACATGGGGGAGAAATGTTGGCGGCGGTTCTGGTACTCATAGTGGCTGGATTTCTGCTGCATCTTTATCGTACACACAGAAAGGAGAGAACCACATGATGGAGCTGACTACCCTGCAATGGGTAAAGCATACCGTGACACATCCGTTTGTGGGTTTTGAGGACATGCGTTGGAAAAAATCCGGCTCTTTCCGGCTTGCAAGCGTCATTCTTCTGCTCTGGTTCATTGCTGCTGTGCTGTATGAGAGGGCATATGGATTTCAGTTCAAGGCTGTTCCAGACAGGGTTTTCAACATTGTACACTACTTTGTGCAAACAGTTGTTGTCTTTCTGACATGGGTCATCGGTAACTGGTCAGTATGTACACTGCTTGACGGCGAAGGTACGCTGCGCCGGATTTACATCTACAGTGCCTATGCGCTTGTGCCATATATTGCAAGCCGGTATCTGGAGACGTTCCTGTCACATATTCTTATCCGGGATGAAGTCGTGTTTCTGGAAGGGGTGCGGCTTATTGGGATATGCTGGAGCGCATTGCTGTTGGTTTCAGCAATGAAGGCAGTACATCAGTATTCAATTGGCAGAACAGTACTTGCCATGCTGCTGACTGTTGCCGCAATGGCAGTCATGCTGTTCCTGATGGTGTTGGTTCTTGCTATATTTCAGCAGATGGCAATGTTCCTGTATGCGATATATACAGAGATCGCTTACCGGATACAGGTGTAAGGCGGTGATAACGTGAAATATCGGACTTTATTGTTTGCATCTGCTCTGCTGCTCATGTTTCCGTCCTGTATTTTGTCCGCATCGGCACAGACACCGGAAGGCATGCAACTTGCAGCCGAGAATGAAAGGTTGGCATTGTACTATTCTGAAAGCGCTGACATTGCGTTGGAAAACAAGGAGAATGGCTATATCTGGAGATCCTCATCCATGCAGACACTGGAGCATGGGGAGGATGACCCATGCTCATCCGCTGTTCTGACCTATGGCGACAGAAATTCAAAGAGTGTGTCAACAATGCGTTCAAATCCGGCAGCAGAGGTGAATTTGACACAAACAGAAAATGGGATCTATGTGACCTATCGCTTTGGCAGAAGCGGCATAGAAATCCCGGCATCCTATACGCTTGAAGAAGATCATCTGTCTGTGTCTGTAGATACCTCACAGATCAAAGAAAAGCAGGATCATATGACAGCACTGGAATTGATACTGTTAGGCGGTTTGGGTGCAGCAGAGCAGGGGGAAGAGGGATATTTCGTCATTCCAGACGGTTGCGGCGCACTGATACGGTTTGACAGCATCCGGGCATCTGACCAGAAGTATTCAGCAAAGGTCTATGATCGGGACATTACTGCTGCTCCCTCAGTCAAGCCTGCCGTAACAGAGAAAGTGTCTCTTCCTGTGTATGGCATAGTCAGGGGGGACAATGCAATGACTGTAATTGCAGAGCAGGGAAGTGGCAATGTAACTCTCAATGCAGGTATGCAGGACGGTCAATGCACTTGTAGTTTTCAGTTTGGACTGCGTGGTTCGGACTCCTATACGATGGCAGGGAGTGAGGGAAGTCTGACGGTATTTGAGGATGGGAAAATCAAAACTGACAGCATCCGGGTGTGTTATTATCCTATAGCAGGAGAAGTAAGCTATGCGGACATTGCCGCAGTTTATCGGAATTATTTGCTGAATGATGGCGGTGTGCAGAAAAAATCCGCAGATACGTCATTATATCTACATCTATATGGAGGATGTATGCGGACGGAGTCTGTGTTCGGCATCCCCATCACCAGAAAAGCTGCACTGACGACCTATGCACAGGCACAGGAGATCATTTCAGGACTAACAGACAGCGGTGTGGACAACATGACAGTCATTTATCACAACTGGACTGATGCCGGCATTGCTGGTAAAGTCGATGATAAGGCGAAACCATCCAATATACTTGGCAACGAAGCGGATTTTTCTGCATTAAAAGAGAAACTGACAGAGCAGGGAATTTCTCTTTATCCGGCAGTAAACAATAAGACCTTCCGTTCCGGGAATGGCTACCACAGTCTTTCGGATTCAGCAGTACGTATTTCGCATACCTTCTCCCGTCAGATTCCTTATTCGCTGTCCTATGGTGTACAGGACACAACCCGGAAAACACAAGCTTTGCTGTCGCCGTCTGTATTTCCGGAGCTGTATAAGAAGCTTGGCACACAGTATGCTGAACAGGAACTGAATGGCATCTCTCTGGGGGAGATGACTTCCACAGTCTGGGGAGATTATGGTAAGGTGGGCATGGGACGTGATGATACAATTGCTGTCTTGCAGGAAAGCTATCAAGCGTTGCAGGATGCAGGGCTATCGCTGTTGGCTGACGGATGTGCAGCATATGCGCTGCCCTATACTGATCGTATCACAAATGTTCCGGTGCAATCAAGTGGATTTGATATCTTTGATGAAGAGATACCGTTTTATCAGCTTGTGCTGCATGGTGTGTTCCCTTATGCAGGCACACCGCTTAATGGCAACAGCACGGAGGAATTTCTCACTGGTATCGCCTATGGATGCAGTCCATCCTATAACATGATGTATGCAAAGGCAAGTGACCTGAAAGACACCACACTTGATCGACTGTTCAATGCCTGTTATACTGATCAGACAACCAAAGCAGTTGCACAGTATCAGATGACGTATGCGATTCTGTCTGCGGTAAATGATAGTCTGATGACGGATTACTCCCGGGATGGAGACGTGTCCGTCACGACCTATGCAGACGGGACGAAAGTGATTGTGAACTATGCGGAAGAGACTGTCACAGTCGGAAAGAATACCTATTGTCTGTCTGATTTCGAGGAGGCAGAAGAATGAGAAAAAAGAAAACTCTGTCTTTTGTTCAGAAAAAAGAACGATATGGCTATGGATTTATTGCAATCTGGCTTGTGGGGACGCTGCTCTGGTTCATCATCCCACTGATCGAATCGCTGCGTTACTCCTTCATGGATGTCAAACCGGAAACAAGTGGGATGCAGGGCATCTGGGTGGGCATGGACAACTATGCCTATGCGTTGATGGGAGATGGTGTCTATCGGAATGCACTTGCCGATGTGCTGTGGGAGATGCTTTGGAAAACGCCATTGATCCTGATTTTTTCTCTATTTATAGCTGTGATCCTGAACCAAAAATTCAAGGGGAGATGGATTGTGCGTTCCATCTTTTTTCTGCCTGTTATTATTGCAACAGGTCCTGTTTACAACATTATCAAAGGCAACATTGACACAAGCGGTGTCAGCAGCGCAAGGCAATTTTCCACATTGTTTTCTGTTGACCTGATTGGAGAGCTGTTTGAGTTTCTGGGAATTTATGGTATGAGCGATGCTGTACAGAGAGGAATTGAAACCATTTCTGACAATCTGTCTGGTATTGTCTGGAATGCTGGCATCCAGATCCTGCTTTTTCTTGCAGCATTGCAGACAATTCCCTCTCATGCAAGGGAGGCTGCTGAGATCGAAGGGGCGACCGGCTGGGAATATTTCTGGAAAATTGTACTGCCTCTTGTCAGTCCCATGCTTCTGACATGCTTGATTTTCACGGTCATTGATAGCTTTACTGCACCGGATAATGCGGTGATGGAACGTGTGTTGGAATTGCAGCAGCTTGACTGGCAGTTTGGAAGAGCCGCAGCTATGGTATGGCTGTATTTCGGCATCGTAATGGCAGCGGTTGGCATCATCTCTGCTGTGATGCGGCATTTCATCTATTATGAAATGGATTAGGAGGGGAGAGAGCTTGTCAAGATCTGTAATGCATCTGCGAACGCAGAAAAGGGCATATTTCCATCGGAAAGCTTTCATAGACATGTTCTGGCGGATTGTAAGGACATTGCTGTTGTTGGGACTGTGTTTTGTGATCCTCTATCCGTTGCTCTATATGGTAAGCTGTGCTTTCCGGACACAGGAGGATATGCGTGATCCAACAGTAATGTGGATCCCACATCATGTTACACTGAAAACCATCCAGAAAACAGCAGAGGCAATGGAATATGGAACGACCTTTCTTAAAACGATGTTATTGAACATTGGCTGTTCACTGGTGCAGGTCATGGTCTGTGCTGTGACAGGGTATGGTTTTGCCCGGTTTCGTTTCCGGGGGAGGAGACTGCTGTTCGGAGTGGTACTCATGCAGATCCTTGTACCAAGTCAGATCATTTCCATTCCACAGTACATGGAATTTCGTTACTGTCTTGGGTTACAGCCTCTTGCAGAAAAGCTTAGCCCGACATTTGGGGATATGCTCAACCTGATCAACACACCGTTGACCATGTACCTTCCTGCAATGACAGGGAATGGCATCAGAGCAGGACTGATGATCTTTATCTTCAGGCAGTTTTTCAGGGGGTTGCCAAAAGAACTGGAGGAAGCTGCCTATCTTGACGGATGTGGAGCGTTCCGGACATTCTGGCAGGTAATGGCACCGAATGCAGCATCAGCATTCCTGACAGTGTTTCTGTTCTCGGTCGTATTCTATTGGAACGATTATTATGTGAGCTCTGCCTTTTTTACAAGAAACGAAACTATGGCATTGATGCTGAGAAATCTGAAAACGCTGCTCTGGGGGAATGCTGCCGCTGAAATTTCGCCACGTGAGCAGATCATCTGGTTAGAGGCTGGCTGTCTGCTTGCAATTCTGCCGTTGCTCGTCATGTATGCATTTCTACAGCGTTATTTTACAGAGGGAATCGAACACTCCGGGCTTGCCGGATGAAAAAACAAGCTGACCTTTCCATGTAAACTGGAAAGGTCAACCTTGTGTAGAGCATTAAAAATAATAGTATTCAGAAATATTTCTGAACCCAATAATAGTATACCATATTTTTACATGCTTGTCAATATGGCATATTGACGAAAATTTTTGGGGATTTGCATGAAAAAACTTATTTACCGTTCAGTTTGTCCAAGATATCAGGCAATGCTGCATCAATTTTGTCGTTGTCGATCTGACAGGTACCGGCATTGGCATGACCACCTCCGCCGTATTGTAGACAGAGTTCACCAATATTAAAGTTGGAATTTCTGTTGATAATGGACTTTCCAATCATAACAGCTGTATTCTGTTTGCGAAAACCCCATGCAACATGAACCGACAATTCTGTCTCCGGATGCATGGCATAGACCATGAAACGGTTTCCGGCATAAATCGTCTCTTCATTCCTCAGATCAATGACAGCGACCTTGCCGTCAATTCTGGTGATGCGTTCAAGCTGTGCTTTGAACAGATCCTGCTGCTCAAAATACAGATCCACTCTTTCCTTGACATCAGGCAGTTCCAGCACCTCATCAATGGTGTGATCCACACAGAATGTAATGAGCTGCATCATCAGCTCATAGTTGGAAATACGGAAATTGCGGAATCTGCCAAGTCCGGTGCGTGCATCCATCAAGAAGTTCATCAGCACCCATCCAGTCGGATGCAAGATCTCATTCTCTGTAAAATCAGCGCTGTCGCCCTTGTCCACAGCCTGCATAATTTCCGTGGAAACACGCTTGAAGGTCTTTTCTCCTCCATAATAATTATACACAACTCTTGCTGCGGATTTTGCGCTGCCGTCAATAAAATACTTGTCCTTGAACTCTGCTGCATTGTTTCTGAGTAGTTCACTCTCATGGTGATCGAAAGCAAGACCAACTCTCGAATCAAAGGGCAGATTGGTTGTGATATCATTTTCTGACAGCTCCACTTTTCCATCCTGAACATCTTTCGGATGTACAAACTTGATCTCGTCAATGATATTCAGCTCCTTGAGCAGCATTGCACATACAAGACCATCAAAATCACTTCTTGTTACAAGTCTTTTCATATAGATCCTCCCAATACATCAGATACTACCAAAACAGGGATATCTCCCCGGATTTGTTCTTCATTATTATACCATATTTTTCAGAACATGTCAAGGAATTTTGCAGGATATGTATAGAAATGTTACATGATGGCATACTTCTTCTAAAATCGGTGGGTGCCATATCTTCTGTGATGATGTGATTTTTGTGGATTTTATCCATAAAAACTGTAAGTTCCATGCTATTTTAGGATGGCGGAAAATAGTTTCAACAGTCAGAGCATAAAAACAGAAGGTGCATAGGCAACACCTTCTGTCAACAGTTATTTGATAATTTTATAACAAACAGTTTTTTCATTGATGAGGGGACTGTGATAGACGAAATAGACTGTTCCGCTGACCTGCGTTCTTATTTCTCCTAAGAGTTCGCCGTCAAAGGGGTGCAGTATCCTGCCCAATACTGTCCCTGCCTCTACATGCTCTCCGACTTTGACACAACTGACCAAGACACCGCCATATTCTGAGTGGATCTGCTTGACCTGAGATTCACGCAGCAGCTCCGTCATGTACCCCGGTCGTACCCGGAGATCTATCATACCCTCTGAAAGCATAAAACGCAAAATAGCATGTACAGCTTCTTCTGCTGAATCCTCGTCAATGGTATCGGTGGCATTGGTATAGACAGAAAACGCCTTAGTCTCCCAGATCTGCCAGTTATAGTTGAGTGTTGTAGTGTCATAGGGACGGGGCTTGCGGACGATGGCAAACTGAAATCCAAACTGTTTCATCAACTCTGTATCGGTAAAACCAGTGTCCATCATCCTGACATGCGGCAGAAAACTACCGGGCTGATAAAAGCTTGCAAGCTGAATACCGTATTCATAGTTCTGCAATTTTTTGAACAGACCATCTGCTATGCGCTGCGTCGTTTCTCCGAGTTCATACCCCGGGAACATGCGGTTAATGTCAGTATTGTCCATTGCCCAGAAACGCTTTCCGATATTCATGGAATAATAATTCGCACAGGGAACGACCAGTATTTCATGATCTTCCGAAATGTTTCCAGATGCCTCAAGCTGTTTCAGAGTCTGTACCATCCGACTGCACACATACATCTGCTGCACCTCATTGCCCCGCAGTGCGCCAACAATGGCAAGTGCCTTTTTTCCATAGCCGAAATGATAACCGATGATGTCAAGCTGCTCCCGGTAGGGGGATTTCAAAGAAAAAAGTGTTGTCTTTTTCATGCGCTTTCCTCCTCCGGCATCAGGATTCTTGCAAGCAGCGAACCACCATAAACAACAGGATATTCCCTGAGTGTGAACAGTAACCCGTCACATACCGCCTGCACCGTCTCAACCACCTTTGAGGACAAAGGATCGAGGACATCTCCGATATGGTCACTTTTTTTGACTGTACTGCCGAATGGTACACATGGTACAAAAATCCCTGCTGCATCTGAGTTGACAAAACCGACCTGCCGGTTGATGGATACGATCGGCTCTCTTACCAGACTGACCTCTCCATGCCACATCTCAAGCTGTTTCATGAGGTTCAGAATACCCTCGAACAACTGATAGCAGTACTCCTTCGTGATACGCATGCCAACACCCATTTCCACGACAAGTGTCTTAGTCCCGTGCATGTTGAGTGTATGGGCAAGGGTGGACTCCAACACTGTTGCTGATTCGTGTACCCAGATCAGATCTACATTCATCATCTTTGCATAGGGAACAAGCATTTCTGCTGTCGGGACACTGATGCGGATCTGCGGTATCTCCTGTAGAAAAATATTACTCGAGTGTACATCTATGCACACATCCGATCCCAATAAATCATCTATGATGGAAGAACAGACGACCTCCATCATAGTTCCCTTTTTCGTACCGGGAAAGATACGGTTCATATCCAGATCAAACATAGGAATGCCCCTTGTGATGGAGTCAATGCCCATGGGATTGAGTGCCGGATAAATGTCTACTGTACCGTCAAGCTGTTCGATGTGTGCATCCAGAAAACTCCCCAAAAGATAGGCAAGGAACTGTCCTTCCAGCTCATCACCATGCGTACCCGTGACAAAGCTCAGACGCATAGGACTGTCCCCATGACGAATACGACGCTTCCGGATAATCAGGTTTTCATTGACAGCAAGTGCTGCACTTGCAACGGTTTCGATCATACACATACCTCCTGCAAAACAGAGCGAACCAACTGTAATTGTCTGGTATAGCTGCCGAGCATTACACCTCTGTCAATGGCACAATCGCTGAAATCACGTCCCTGTGACAGCACCAGATATTCCTCTGTAATGGAACAATTGTTTGCAGGGTCGATTCCATTCCAGCATTTGCCATCCCAGTATTCCACCCATGCATGTGTTTCGCCGTCGCAGAAGGCAAGTCCTGCGATATATCGGCAGGCGATTTTGTCCATCCGCAGCAGTGACAGCAGAATATGAGCAAAATCCTGACATACTCCCTTCTTTAATGCAAAAGCTTCAGCGGCGGTGGTTTTTGTGGTCGTGACATCTTTAGAATAGGTCACTGTTTCGGACAGTACATCAGAGAAGTGTGCTGCTCTTACAGCAGGGGATCCCTCTGTCCTGTGTGCCTCATAAAATGCACGCAAGTCTGCATCTGGCTTGGTATAGGCAGATTGATAAAGATAGCAGGGCATGTAGTCCGTTCTGACCTTTGACAGGTCAATATCTGCCGAACCATGCACCGAAAAATCTAAAAACCGGTGTGCAGCAGAAAGATAGCCGCTTGTGACATTATTTCCGAATGCATCCATGGTCTGTAGTGTGTCCGTGAACGGGGAAATATTCAGGCTGCATGAGATGATATGCTGCACAGTCGTTTCCGGCGGTATGACACGCAGGGCAAAGGTATGGCTATGTACATCGTCATCAAATGTTAATTTGGTTGTAAAAGAAAACTGTACTCGTTTCATGCGCTCACCTCAAACAGATGTCCCAGACTGGTGACCGCTTTATCGGAATGGAGTTGGTATTCCTCCTGCACGCCGAGGATCTCCACCAGATCAGACAGATATCTTGTATTATACCGATAGGGCGTATCCTTCGGCATCCGGCGCAATGCCTTACAGAGACGGGAAAATTCCTTATCTACCTCCTCAAACGGATATTTCAGCCGTAGGTACAGATCAAGCCGCTCCATAGATTTGCCGACAAAAATGATGTTCCGGCTCTCATCATTGTACATCTTATCCTCAATACATCCCCAGAAACCGAACAGCACATCCTCCAATGGAAGCAAAGAAAGCCGTATATTACTGGACTGTTCGGATTTCGTCAGGGTATCCTTTGCTACCTGCAAAAAGGAGAATGCCTCTGTTGAAATTTCCTCACGCAGAACAATGCCGTTGTCATATGCCCGTTCCAGACTGGATGCGACAGAACCGGGATTGTTCCTGTCATACAGAAAGCTGCGCATAAATTCACGCTTGGAGCAATAGATGTCTGCCAGACCGAATGACCGTAGATAGTCATCATAGCCTACATTGCGGTCGATCATGCGGTCATATAGACTTTGTAATGCTTTTAGTGTCGTGTAGACACGTTCCGTATAGCGTCCCAGCCAGTACAGGCGGTCGCTTCGTTCTAATGAGATAGTACCCATGTATCTTTAAAACCTCCTCCTTGTGATGAGTTGACAACGAATGAATCAGGGTTACGGGAGAACCTTGTCAGCCCGGATGCCCAGACCTTTGTTTCTTTGCCGGACAGGACAAAAGCACGCAGATCAGCCTTACGCATCACCGTTTGTCCCTCATCTAAAATCGGCAGATCAAGAAAGTCGATCACTTCCTGTGCAATAAATCGTCTTGGTTCGGCAATGATGGTATCCCGGAAATCCGCAAGCTTCTCTTTGGACAAATCACGCCCGAATACGACTCCATAGCCTCCGGCTTCAGCAACGTCCTTGATGACGAGAGTATCCAGATGCCCCAATACATATTTTCTGTCTTCTTCATAGAAAGGAAGATAGGTCGGGGCATTCTTTAGAATCGGTTCTTCAGCAAGATAGTAACGTATCATTTTCGGAACGAAATAGTAGATACCTTTATCATCTGCGACACCGTTTCCGGGGACGTTGATGAGTCCAACATTACCAGAACGATATGCCTCCATGAGATTCGGAATGCCGATGAGAGATTCCGGACAGAAACTTAACGGGTCAAGATATTCATCTGAAATACGTCTGTACAGCACGCCGATTCTTGTCTTGCCGCCTGAATAGGTTCTGTGGTATAGAATGTTGTCCTCCACAAAAAGCTCATCATTCTGAACCAGAACAGAATCTGTCAGCTCGGCAAGATAAGAATGCTCAAAATAGGCTGCATTGTACCGTCCCGGTGTCAGGATGGCACGGATACCTCCACAGTTGGCATAGTCCATCGTTTCCTGCAAGAGCTGTGCATAGTTCCGGTTATCAGTAATGTCATGTATCAGGAAGGCATCCGGACAGGCAATTCTGGTCAGCTCTCTTGCAATGAGCGGGTAAGATGCACCGGAAGGAATGCGGAGATTGTCTTCAAGTATATACCATTCTCCGTCTTTTCCCTGCACAAGATCGATACCGGAAATATGGGAATAAATGCGGTTCGGCGGTGTAATGCCCTCGCACTGTGCCAGATAACCGGATGAAATGTAAATGAAATCCTCTGGTATGATACCATCCTGTACAATCTTCTTGTCATGATAGATGTCATACAGGAAGGCATTGAGCGCATCAACACGCTGTGCAAGTCCTTTTTCCAGTTTATGGAAGTCATCCGCAGAAATCACTCTTGGAATCGGATCAAAGGGGAAGAATTGCTCATGAAATTCCCCATTTTTGTAGATGCCGAATTTTACTCCGTATCGTCGGAGCAGTTCATTGATCTCTGCTGCATTTCCGATGCTGTCAGAAAACTGGACGGTCTGCTGCATGATGCATCACTCCTTTCATAAAACAAAAAACGATGCTCCCTCTTTACCAAAGGTAGCACCGTTGCTCTACTGCTTATGTTATTATTTTAGCACTCCTACAAGAATTTGTCAACTAATTTTCAGAGAAAAAACCATGGAACAGTTTAAATAAACAAGCAAAATTCAGAGAATAATTTCAAAAATGATACTAACACTTGAAAATGATCAGAAAATATGCTATAATAAAAAAGACAAATAAATTGGAGGAAGGTGATGACGGAAATGCGGAAAGGCAGAATAATGGAAAAACGAGGTGCAAGAGAATGAGACGTATCATTTCCTTTTGTAAGGCACAGCCAGTGTTAGTGATCTCCTTTTTCGCAGCAGTTGTAACAGCATGTATCATACCGCCGGACAGGGAATACCTCGGCTACTGCAACCGGTCGGTCCTCATTGAGCTGTTTGCGCTGATGACGGCTGTGGGAGGATTGCGAAGTGTGGGTTTATTTGAACATGCAACAAAGCTGCTGTTCCGGATGGTCAGAAATGTTCGGCAACTTGGGGTCATATTTATAATGCTGTGCTTCGTTTCATCGATGTTGGTGACAAATGATGTGGCACTGCTGACTTTTGTACCGTTGACACTGTTGGTGTTCCAGAAAATCAGTGGGGCAGGGGAGAGGGAGAAGATCCTGACCATTGTTCTGGAAAGTGTCGCTGCCAATCTCGGCAGTATGCTTACACCCATCGGGAATCCACAAAATTTATATCTGTTTGATTTCTATCATATGGGGATGGTGGACTTTGTACGAACACTGCTTCCATATGGAACGATAGGATTTGTATGTCTGTTGCTGCTGACACTGTTGCTGTCTCCATTGCCGTGCAATACAGAGGAGCAGATTGTAAAGCCCATTCCCAAGGTACAGACAGGGGGATATTCGATTTTGTTCCTATTCTGTCTGTTGACGGTGTTTCGGGTCGTGCCGGACTGGGTCTGTCTGATCGTGGCAATTCTGGTCGCATTGGTACTGGATGCAAGGTTGCTGCTAAAGGTAGATTATGCACTTTTGGCAACGTTTGTATGCTTTTTTATATTTGTGGGAAATATTTCCCGGATAGAAACTGTGCGTACTTTTTTCTCCGTCATCCTGAACGGCAGGGAAGTGTTGGTTTCCGCACTGCTTTCACAATGCATCAGCAATGTGCCGGCGGCGGTAATGCTGTCGGGTTTTACAGAACAGGGCACTGCATTGCTGCTTGGTGTGGATATCGGCGGATTTGGAACGCTGATTGCCTCGATGGCAAGTTTGATTGCCTTTCAGTTTTACCGGAATGAAGAACATGCTCATGCAGGAAAGTACATGCTATGGTTTTCGGTAGTCAATTTCGGAATGCTGTTGGTGCTGCTGGGCATGAATTACATCATAAAATAATACTAAATCTCTACTGATCTATTGATAAAATCAATAGATCGATAACTGTAGAGCATTTTCCTATCATCCTATTTCAATGAGACGATAGCAAATAAGTGTGAGAAAGGAACTAATTATGATGCAGTACTATGATATCGGTCTGAATCTGTTCTGCAAGCAGTTTCGTGAACCGGAGCGAATCATCCGCAATGCAGCAGAAGCAGGTGTATCCTGTATTCTGACGGGAACAGATATGCCGGAGAACCGAAAAATCGATGCATTCGTCCGGACACATGAAGTCTATGGGACAAGCGGCATCCACCCACATAATGCAGACAGTGCCCGGAAAGAAGATTTCGACGAAATGGAGCAGATGCTTCGGGACAATGAAAAAATAGTCGCAGTAGGGGAGTGCGGATTGGATTTTGACCGGATGTTTTCCACAAGGGAAAATCAGATACGCTGCCTTGAAAAGCACATTGTTTTAGCAGAAACGCTCAGAAAGCCGCTTTTTTTGCATGAACGGAACGCATCAGAGGAATTTGTAAAGCGATTCCGGAGACATCCGGACATTTGCAAGAGATCGGTGGTACATTGTTTCACAGGAAACAGGGAAGAGCTGGGGCAATATCTGGAAATGGGCTTTTCAATTGGCATCACAGGATGGATCTGTGATGACCGTAGGAATGCCGCATTAAAGGAGGCAGTTAAAATTCTGCCAAAAGACAGAGTTCTTGTAGAAACTGACGCTCCCTATCTCACTCCACGCAATATACCCGGTCTGCCTCGCACCAATGTGCCGGAACATGTGTGCTATGTGGTGCAGACGCTTGCTGCGTGCATGGGTATTCCGGAGAAGGAGCTGAAAGCGTGTGCGAAGGCGAATACAGAGCGGATTTTTGGGATACAATGAAAAATGGCTCTGGAGTGCATCCAGAGCCATTAAAAAAGCAGTACATTATGGTTGTGGTACTATGATAGCTATATACAAAAAGCCCGTAAACACGGGCTTTTTTTGTAGTGCAGGTGGAGGGACTTGAACCCACACGATCTTGCGATCACTAGCACCTGAAGCTAGCGCGTCTGCCTATTCCGCCACACCTGCATATGGAAATATTAAATTTCATCTTGCTGCCTGAATTGTTTCCGCCAATGCTCCGCAGAACCTGCACTTTCGTAACGCTGCCCAAAGCTGACACGTCTGCCAATTCATCCACATCCACTATTAAATGTACCAAGACAGGGAAATGGTGCGGATAAAAGGACTTGAACCTTCACCGAGTTGCCCCGACCAGCACCTGAAGCTGGCGCGTCTGCCAATTCCGCCATATCCGCATCATGTATTCAACAATATTTATTATAGCATATCCAGCTGCGTTTGTCAAGCTTTTTTTGCAAATTATTTTTTAACAATCATTTTTTTGAAAAAACACTGGAAATTTACTGAAAGATGTGCTATAATATAAAATAGGTAAGTAGAAAGGAATGAGTTGATGGCGATCTATCTGGATAATGCTGCTACCACAAAGCCCCATCCGGCTGTCGTGAAGGCTGTAGCAGACTGTATGTCAGAAGTGTACGGGAATCCGTCCTCTCTGCATGGGATCGGTTTGCAGGCTGAATTACTCGTAAATGCACAGCGAAAGACGATTGCGGAAGCGTTGGGGTGTTCGGCAGAGGAAATTCTGTTCACATCGGGTGCAACAGAAAGCAATAACTTGGCATTGAGGGGCATAGCTGCTGCCTATGGAAAACGAAAACCGCATATCGTGGCATCGGCTGTAGAGCATGCATCTGTGAATAACACGCTCGATGCCCTTGAAAAAGAGGGCTTTCGTGTTACAAAAGTCTTTCCCGATGCAAACGGACAATTTACTGCAAAGGCATTTCTGGATACCATTACAGAGGATACTTGTCTTGTCAGCATGATGGCTGTTGAAAATGAAACCGGACATGTGCTGCCTGTTAGTGCTGTATTCAAGGTACTCAGGAAACGTTATCCGCATATCATCCGGCATTGTGACTATGTGCAGGGCTTTATGAAAACTGCGGAAAATGTGGAACTGTTGGCTGCAGATCTGGTATCGGTCAGCGCACATAAGATACATGGTCCGAAGGGAATCGGCGCACTGTATGTCCGGAAGGGGATACGGTTGCATCCGGTTCTGACCGGCGGCAAGCAGGAGAGGGGACTGCGTCCCGGTACAGAGGCAGTGCCGCTGATTGCCGGATTCGGGGAAGCAGTCCGGCAGCGGCATCTGAAAACATATGAGTTTTTTAAGCAGGCAGAACGCTGCTATGATGCACTGGAGAAACGTCTTTGTGAAACGGATGGTATTGCCGTCAACAGATTCATGTCCGGGATTCCCTACATCTTGAATTTTTCTGTGGAGGGTATCCGTTCTGAAACGATGCTGCACTTTTTGGAAAGCAAGGGCATTTATGTGTCAAGTGGTTCGGCATGTTCCAAAGGTGGCAGAAGCAGGGTGCTTGGTGCATACGGTGTACCGGATGACAGGGCAGACAGTGCCATCCGGGTCAGCTTTTCCGGGGAAAACACAGTTGACGAGATCAATCTGCTTGTTGATGCTATCCGAGAAGGACAGAAACAGCTGATTCATAAGAAATAGAAGGGAACAGATATGAAAGAAGTTGTATTGGTCAAATATGGAGAAATGGCTCTGAAAGGACAAAACAAAAGCACATTTGAAAGTATACTGCGCAAGCGCATCCGGTATCGCCTGCAATCTCTCGGCGATTTTACATATAGCAGTGCGCAGTCAACCATTTATATTGTGCCACAGAATGAGCATATTTCATTGGACAAGGTAATTGAACGTTTGAAAAAAGTATTCGGTATTGCAAGCATCTGCCGGGCATGTGTATGCGATAAGGACTTTGCAGATATCAAGGTAAAAGCAATTGATTATCTCCGGGAAACACTCGAGACGGTGGAGAGTTTCAAGGTGGAAGCCAAACGTGCGGACAAGACTTTCCCAATGAAATCGCCAGATATCTGCCGGGAACTGGGAGGCGTACTGGATGATGCGTTTCCTGAACTGTATGTGGATGTACACGATCCGGATATCACAGTTATGGTGGATATCCGGGACACAAATGCCTATGTCTATGCGGAAAAGATCAAGGGCGCAGGTGGACTGCCTGTCGGAAGCAGCGGCAATGCAATGCTGCTGCTGTCCGGTGGAATTGACAGCCCGGTGGCAGGCTATATGATGGCAAAGCGAGGTATCCGCATTTCAGCGATCCATTTTGTCAGTCCGCCGTACACCTCCGAACGGGCAAGGCTAAAGGTGGAACAGCTCTGCGAGAAAATGACGGAATATTGCGGTGATATCAATTTCTACTGTGTGCCGTTCACGGAAATTCAGGAACAGCTCAAACGCTGTTGTCCGGAGGAATATTTTACCATTCTGATGCGGAGACTGATGATGCTCATTGCACAGGAGGTCGCTGTCAAGGAAGAAGCGTGTGCGTTGATTACCGGTGAGAGCGTCGGTCAGGTCGCAAGCCAGACCATTCAGGCAATGGTTTGCACGGATGCTGTCTGTCATATGCCGGTATTCCGTCCGTGCATTGGAATGGACAAGACAGAAATTATTGAGTTGGCAAGAAAAATTGATACATTTGAAATCTCTATTCAGCCGTATGAAGATTGCTGCACAGTCTTTACTCCTCGTCATCCGAAGATTCGTCCTCGTCTGGAACTGATTGAGAAAGCACAGGAAGCTGGAGATTTTGGTGAAATGATCCGCAGGGCAGTAGAAGAAACAGAGTGCAAGCGTATTCACATCAGCCTCTGATATTTGACATGATTTATCAATGCGTTGTATGTGATGCACACGTTTCAACAATTTGTATTGTATATAATGCCAAAATACGAGTGCGTTCAATCGATATACTTGACAAAACGGTTACAAATGAGGTAAAATTATAATGAGTGAATATAACTGGAGGATAGCTTATGAGTAAAAAGAAAAAGAAGAGGAAAGCTAATTCTCACCATACCACCGAAATGCTCCGCTCTGCTGACTGTGAACAGAGCAGTGAACAAGGTTCCTCTGCAAGTGGGAAAAAGAAAAAAAAGAAAACGAACAGCACTGTTTCCCAACACAACAGCACAAAGAAAAATGTCTCTAAAAAAACGCAGGGTAAAAAGAAATCGTCAGGTAAAGTGCAAAAAAAACGTAAAAAAAATTCTCTGTTTCCCCAACAGGGTGATAATCCATTTGAAGTTCTGAGGAAAACGATTTTCCTCATGTCTGCAACCGTCTTTGTTGTGTGCATCGGACTGATAGGGAAGTACTTCTGGGATAATTACCAGAACGAGCTCCGGAATCAGGAGTGGGCTGATGTATATCAGAACTCCGGTAAAATAGAAGATGCTGAAAATGAGACAGAAGAACCAGTCGATAACAGGAAGACATATTTCTATCTGTCCGGAAGCAGTGCATTGCTTGAATTTAATCCTGATATCGTTGGCTTTATTGAAATCAAAGACCTGAAAGGCGAGGAAAAACCGGAGATCCGTTATCCCGTACTCCAGTATAAGCCGGAAGACCATAACGCCCCTGAATCCGAGGGAAATGAATACTACCTGAAACGGAATCTGGATGGAGAACTGGAAAAGGCTGGTTCTATCTTCCTTGATTATCGTAACTATTTTGACTATGTACATGTTGAAAAGAAAACACGCAATGATCACGGTAAGTTGGTAAGTGTTTATGGTGAGATGGAAAAAAATTCTGATAATCTCATAATCTACGGACACAACATGCATGACTATTCCATGTTTGGCAGTCTGAAACGCTATATCAATGAGGCAGATTATTATGATAATCATCCGATTGTCAATCTGAATTCCAATTTCTTCCAATATCAATATAAGATTTTTGGCATGATTATTGTTGACGTAGATGATGAAACTGAGACTGCTTTTGATTACTGGAATACATTGAATTTTAACAATGAAGAGGAATTTTATGACTATGTGAATGAAATCAAGCGAAGAACTGTTCGTCTTACTGATGTAGATGTGAAGTACGGAGATCAGTTGCTGACACTTTCCACCTGTAACAGCACCTTCTCTGAAGGAAGACTTGTTGTATTTGCACGCTTGCTGCGGGATGATGAGGAATTACTTGAAGGATGTACAAGTGAACCGAATCCTAATATCAAATGGCCGAACAGTTATTATAAGTGGCATAAGAAAACGTATGATCCGGATGCGGAATTTGAACCATACGGTTAAGCTGCATGAGAGGATGAATACGATATGCAGAAAAGCATCAGAATATGCAGTGCAATTGGAGCTGCTGTCTGTGTTGTGATCGGGTTAGGTGTACTTGTTCACAGTTGTACAAGCCCTTTGTCTGAGGAGACACTACAGACAGAAACAATTCCTGTGGCATCTATAGAATCAAGTACTGAAGCTGAGTCATCAGCAGAAACGATGACCGAGACTTCACCTCCGGAGCTGACCGTCAGAGCAAAAGAGCTTCTTGCGCAAAATCCAGATACGATCGGATGGATCACAATTGAAAATACAGATGTGGACAACCCTATCGTACAATGCAGTGATAATTCCTATTATCTGGATCACGATTTTCAAGGTGAACCTTTCAGAGCAGGTACAGTCTTTCTGGATCATAAAGCTGTATTCGGTTATGATGAAGAAGAACAATCTGCCAATCTTGTTGTTTATGGACATAATATGGCAAACAACACAATGTTTGGTTCCTTAAGACGATACAGGCAGGATCTTTCGTATTATCAATCTGCGCCGATCATTCACCTTGAGTCGAATTATACAAGTTATGATTATGTGATTTTTGGACTTGTTATTACTGACGGAGGTGCTGAGGCAACATGGAAATACTGGAACATGGAAGATTTGTCAAACAGACCGAAATTTAATGCATATGTCAGAACTGTACAAGAAAAAAATATGATACAGACACCGATCGATGTGCAGTATGGAGACAAGTTGCTGACCTTGTCAACATGTTATTCAGATCAGAAAGATTCACGTTTTCTTGTGATTGCAAGACGTTTGCGTCCGGATGAAAATGTGGATGAAATCAAATCAGCATTAGAGGAGACTGCAAAAACAGAATAATGTAATGGAGTGTTTTGCTATGTTTTTATCTGAAAAAAGGATCATGGCAGGGATCACAGCTCTGTTGATCACAGCAGCATTCAGCCCGTTGATGACGGTAGTTGCGGAAACTGAAGAGGAACCTACTGTTGAAACAGTTTCTGATATCACCGAGGTCACAACAGAAGATACCACAGAAAGTGATTCTGACATGCTGAGTTCTGTGACAGTGGTACATACGGCTGAAATTTCCGAGGAAAACTATACCCCGACTGACTGGTGGAAAGCCGGTCTGGATGAATATGATGATATGTCCTTGGTTTCCTACGAAACATCCTCTGATGTTTCGGCAGAAGATGCCGAATTTATTGCCGAAGGTCGGGATGACAGCATTACGTCCAATTCCTCTACTGCATCGGCTGTGGATTCGACAGATGCCGGTACTTTTGCCTTTACAAGCTATGGATGGGGACACTGTGTAGGTTTGAGTCAGAATGGTGCCAATTTCTACGCCAAGTATGCGGGATGGAATTATCAGGATATTCTATTTCACTATTATCCCGGAACAACATTGATGAACACAGGCACGGCTCAGACGGAAACAATCACCGTACAGGGTGTGCCCGGAAATGTACTCCAGCAAGTAGCAGAAATCGTCAATTGTGAAATCGGTCCTTCATTTGAACCAGAATGTATCAAAGCACAGGCAGTGGCTGTCTACACGTACATGAAGTATCATAATAATGATGCCCATGACTTGAAGGGAAAGCCGAATCCGCCTCAGAGTCTGGTCAATCTTTGTGCAGAAGTGCTTGGAGAAGCTCTTTATTATGATGGAAAATTCTGTCTGACGATGTTCTATGCATCAAGCGGCGGCATCACAGCGAATTGCTCCGATGTTTTTACTGCGGATATTCCTTATCTCAGAAGTGTTTCAAGCGAATATGATTCAAAATATGATCCACACTGGGGTGATGTGACATATTATAGCATCAATGAAGTCCGCAACCGAATCCAGAGTGCATATGGGATAACCCTGTCCTCAAATCCGGGAAACTGGATCTCTATCATAGAAGGCAACGGCGGTTATGTAAATAAGGTTGTGATTGATGGTCAAATCACAGTCAGAGGAAACGCATTCCGTTCTGTAATGGGCTTGAAATCCCCAAAATTCACTTACATCTGCAACGTTTCTGACGGCAACAGCTCCTCAGAGAATCAGCCTGAAGAGAATCAGTCTGAAAATACAGAACAGGAAAATCAGGGAGCAGAAACGCCCACACCTCAGGAAAACTCTGCTGCAACAGTAACACCTGAACCAACACAGGCGGAAGCAAATATACCTGAACAGCCCCCGGAGGTCACACCGCCTCCAATGCCGGACAATACGGCAGATGCTGGAATCTCAGCTCCGTCATTCGGCTCTTTCTGATGACAGTACCGAAGCTGTTTCATACAATTCTATATAATACGGAAAAACAGTGTACTGTTCAATGAGCAGTATACTGTTTTTTCATGAATCACTCCCCCTCTCCTTTCAGTTAATTTATGCACAAAATTTGTATTTTGTGCAATTATTATCCAAACATAATGATAACTACTCTCTCCCCTGACGGGCATACTGTTACAGAATAATTAGCTTTTTTCGATTGCAAGCCTCTGCTTTTGTGCGAAATGACTAAATTCTGATTCTTCATATAAAATAGCCTATTTTTATTGAAATTTTTCTCTGATTATGTTATAATTAGTGTTGTCGGATCGTTATGCTGATCCTGTCTTATTCATCATAAGAAAAGAGGTTGAATCCATGAGAGGAAACAGACTGTTTTGTGTTTCTGGCTTGATTGCTGCAATCAGTCTGATTGCAAGCATGCCGATTTGTGTGCAGGCTGATGAGAATTCCTATTCACGTCCATCTGACAGAATTCTTCTGGATGAAAATGGAAACGCCTATTGTCTGGATGACGATGGCATCACACCCAGAACCGGTAGATTTTCGTTGTCCCCCGATTATTTGATGGGAGATAGCAACCGGGATTCTGTCATTGATACTTCAGATGCAGCAAATTTGTTGATCGCAATTGCACGCTCTGGTGCAGATGGGGATTCTGTCGAAGATTGTCTTTGTCAACTGACAAGTGCATATGTGGATGAAAATGAAGCTTTACTATTTTCAGACACTGATGAAAATGGGAGCTTAGATTCCTCAGATGCAGCAAGGATCTTGATCTACTGTGCAAAAAACGGTTCCGGTGATTTTGACCAGATCGGCTATACGGAATATATAGCTGATGAGAATGGTTGTTTGCAAAAAGGCTTTATCCTTGATCCCGAATCCGGTCAGACCTGTTATGCAGATGATTCCTATCGTCTGTATCAGGGATGGGTCGAGTTAGAAGATGCAACCTATTATCTGGGTGATGATTATACGCTTTTGACAAATTGTTGGTTCAAAAATAAAGGATATACTTACTATGCTCAGGATGATGGCAGTATTCTCAAAAGCAGTTGGTTGCACGAAAATGGGAATACCTATTATTTGAATCAGGATGGACATAAGGTAAGTGGCATAAGGGATATTGATGGGGTCAGGTATTATTTTGATGAGAATGGACTGGTAAAGGATAGTTGGGTCGAGCTTGCGGATGGAATGTTTTACTTTGATTCTGAAGGAATCATGCAGACTGGCTTGCTTGAACTTGATGGGGAAATGTATTACCTTGATGAAAATGGCATCATGCAAACAGGAATGGTCACAGTTGATGACACCACATACTATTTCAAGCCGGAATCCGGATGTATGGCAAAGTCAGAAATTATTTTGATCGGAGAAAAGCCTTGCTATTTCAATGAGGATGGCATCCATGTGTCCGGATGGTTTACGTTCAACGATAAGTCCTATTACAGTGATGAAAACGGATACCTCAATTATGGATTGTTGAAGGTTGAAGATCACACATATTATCAGGATGAAAACGGAATCTGTAAATCCGGATGGCAGACGATTGATGAGGTTCAACACTATTTTGATGAAAATGGAGAAATGTCCGTCGGACTGACAGAGATCGAGGGAGTCACCTATTATTTTGACGAGAACGGTGCAATTCTTACCGGTTGGCAGATAATCGGTGAAGATACATATTATTGTAATGAAGAAGGTATTGTTCAGACCGGATGGCAGGAAATTGATGGGGAAACCTATTATTTCAATGAGACTGGAATCATGCAGAAAGATCAGGAAATAGATGGAAAATGGGTTGACAGTGACGGGAAAGTGCGCTCTGCGGAATACATCAAAAATAAAGAGCGTGCGCAGGCTGCACTGAATAACTATGGTTCTTCTGTCAGCAATATCTATAATTTCGTCCGCTCGACAACAAGGTATAAGAAAACAGAATCCACAAAAACACTTGAACAGATTGAAAGCATAGGATGGTTGTATTTTGTGGATCATGCAATGACAAATTACTATGGTGTCTGCTATTATCTGGCAGCAAAAATGGATTTTGTGCTGACAGAAGCTGGTTATGAGTGCCGAATCGTTCATGCGACCCACGGTTCCGGAGATCATTATTGGAATCAGGTCAATATAAATGGCACATGGGTCAATTATGACTGTACCAATGGACTTGCCAATAAAACATGGGATCAGATGATCGCATATGGAAATTATAAGTTCCTCGGCTATGTCAGACCAGAATACAAGTAAGGAGGATAATTTATGAAACATGTAACAAAAGCTGTCGGACTTCTTGCCTGCCTGCTCGTTCTTTGCAGTGGGTGCGGAAAGCAGGAGGAGACTCTCAACATCAATGAAACCGTTCCTATAGAAACCACAGCCTCAACTGAAGCAACAGAAGAAGAAACGATGACCGAGGAAACGACTGTTGCAGATACGACTGCTGCGGAAACCACTGCCATTCCTGACACAACAGAAACAATGACTACCACTCTAACAACAGAAACAGAAACTGTCGCTGAGAATCATAACGATCAAAGTGACAATGACAACAATATTGATAATGGTTCAGTTCAACAGACGCCCAATCAGAAGGACGAACCCATCACAACTGTCCCCTCCCCTACCAAACCATCTGGTGATGTAATTGGAGATGAAGTGACCTTTGCTTACAATGGTCAGGCGCTTCGTGTTGGTGATAATGCATCTGATTTTGTAAATGCTGTTCCGGAGAATTCTAAGGAATCTTCTCAAAGCTGCTATGGAAATGGTGAGGATATCAATTATTATTATGATAACTTTACCATTTTCGTATGGAACGACAACGGGAGCTATACCACAATCGGTATTGATATTACTGGTCCAGACGTGACCACACAATTGGGAATTGGAATCGGTTCTTCGGCAGACGATGTAGTTGCTGCTTATGGCAGTGAGTATGCTGTGGAAGGCTCGGACTATGTCTATACCTATGACGATTGCTCTTTGCGCTTCACAATCGCTGATGGGAAAGTAAATTACATTAGCTACAATAAGGATATGGAATAATGGTTTTCAGCAGCAGCGTATTTCTGTTTGTCTTTCTACCTATTGTTTTTGGCTTATACTGTATCCTGCCAGAACGGCACATCCGTAACGGACTGCTGATTGTTGCAAGCCTTGTGTTCTATGCATTTGGTGAACCGGTCGTTGTTTTTTTGATGGTGCTGTCCATTTTCTGTAATTATCTTTTTGGTCTGATGATGAGTGGAAAGGAGGTCATCCGGAAAACAGGGCTCTGGTTGAGTGTCATATGGAACTTAGGGCTGCTTGGTGTATTCAAATACGCCGGCTTTCTATCAGAGACATGGAATGCACTCCCCTTCCCTGATGTGCCTGTTCCGGAGATACCACTCCCGATTGGGATCTCCTTTTTCACATTTCAGGCGATGTCCTATGTGATCGACGCTTATCGGCGTGATATTGCCGTACAGAAAAATCCTGCACGGCTGCTGCTGTACATCACGCTTTTTCCACAACTGATCGCAGGGCCTATTGTAAAATACAAGGATATCGAGGCTCAGCTTGCACAGCGTACACTGACACTTGAAAAGATAGCACAGGGAATCCGCAGATTTATCATCGGATTGTCAAAAAAACTGCTGATTGCAGATACAGTCAGCGTTGTAGCCGATGCTGCATTTTCTACATCGGATGATGTACTCATCTGCCCTATGGCATGGTTGGGTGCGATTTGTTATACTTTGCAGATCTATTTTGATTTCAGCGGCTACAGTGATATGGCAATCGGTCTGGGCAGAATGTTCGGTTTCACCTTCAAGGAAAATTTCAATGCCCCCTACTGCGCTGCAAGTATCACTGAATTCTGGAGAAGGTGGCACATCTCTGTTTCCACATGGTTTAAGGAATACCTCTACTTCCCTCTTGGCGGTAACCGCAAAGGAAAGGGACACACGATTCTCAACAAGTGGATCGTATTTTTCTGTACAGGTCTTTGGCATGGAGCGGCGCTCACCTTTGTGGTCTGGGGACTGTTGAATGGAGGTCTGCTGATGTTGGAAGAATTTGGGATCATTCCGGTGAAAAAGATGCAAAAGTCTCCGATTCTGCGTTTTGTGAGCCACTTGTATACCATGGTGGCTGTTGTACTTTGCTTTACGGTATTCCGGGCTGATAGTATGGGACAGGCGTTGCATTTCTGGAGGACGATGTTCGGATTTGGAAGTGCAGATGTGGTGCAGTGGCAGATTTCATTGAGTCTTTTTCTGGAACAGCTCACCCCTCTGTTCTTGGTTACTGTCATTGTAGCAGTGTTTTTTTCGTTTCCGGTCAAATCTTTATTGGAACAAAAGCTGCCTTCTGATTCTGCCCAAACTGTACAAATTATCTCCTATGTTGTATCTGTCGGCTTGTTGGTACTGTGTCTGCTGTATCTATCGGCAGGTACATATAGCCCGTTTATTTATCTGAATTTCTGAGGGGGCAATCATGAAAAAATTCAAAAAAGCCGGATATTTTCTATACTGCCTTCTGTTCTTTGCTGCTTGTGCTGTACCGGGGACGATGTTACTGTGTCAGCCGGAGAACAGTAACTCTGAAAAACGACAGCTTGCGAAATTTCCATCGATCCATACGAAAGACGGCTCACTGAATCAAAAGTGGGGCAGCGAATTTCAGTCTTATGTTTCTGATCATTTCGGATTCCGGCAGACTCTTGTCAATGCCGACAGTAGAATGAAAGCGACACTGCTGCATACCTCCGCTGAGGAGGATGTGATCATCGGGCAGGACGGATGGCTATATTATACAGCTACTGTCAACGATTATATCGGCAATCCGACAGTATCTTTGCTTGGTATTCAAAATATCGTACACAATCTGGAACTGATGCAGGAATATGCTGCACAGACAGGCAGTGTCTTTACAGTTGCAGTTGTTCCCAATAAAAACACAGTCTATCCGGACTTTATGCCCTATTACTACAAAAACTCCGGTATTTCCAATAATCTGGATAATCTGAAGGCTGCGGTCAGCGAAACAGATATTAACTGGTGCGATCTTTCTGATACACTTATTTCCACGGCAAAATCATCTGACACACTGCTGTACCATAAGACCGACACCCATTGGAACAATACTGGTGCGCTGATTGGCTATCAGACTATGATGGATGCCGTCGGTATGCCGTACCATTCCTACTCTGATGCAACATATACCATTCAGCCGGAATGGAAAGGTGATCTGCAAGGTATGTTGTTTCCGGAGTCGGATGTACTGGACGACCAGACTGTCTATGACATCGGATTCACCTACAGCTATCAGGGGCATTACAGAAACAGTGATGACATTACCATCAATACAAGCAATCCCGATGGCACAGGAAGTCTGCTGATGTTCCGTGATTCTTTTGGAGCAGCGATCATCCCCTACTTTTCACAGCAATTCCAGACAGCAAGATACTCACGAAGCAGACCAAATCCCATATATCTTCTGGAAGAACAGCATTATGATGCTGTCATTTTGGAGATCGTTGAGCGGAACATCGCATGGCTGCAAAAGGAAGCACCTATGCATAGCGCACTTCCGGCAGAAAACGTTCCATCATCAGATAAAAATGGGGATGCTACCCTGTATACCGATCAGAACGGGTCTTCCCTGCTCCACATTTATGGAACAGTCTCTCTTCCTGAAAATCTGACAAAAGCTGCCACTTACTATGTGACAATAACAGAAGAAAGCGGCTCATCAGCATCTTATATTGCGTATAATTGCTATGAGTCCGATCAGCTTGAAGATACAGAGATCCGGGACAATGGCTATTCACTCTATATCCCAACTGATACATTGACAGAGGGGAAAAACTATACCGTAAACATCACTGCTGAAACCGAGCAGGGATGCATTCTCTGTGAACCGGGAGACTTCATCTATACTCCATGAGAACAGTGAGAAAAGGAAATTGTATGTTATACATTATGAGACATGGAAAAACGGAATGGAATGAAAAAAATAAATTACAAGGCAGAACAGATATCCCTTTGAACGCAGAAGGAAGAACAATGGCAAAACAAGCCGGAAAGGAATATAGAGAAGTCCATCTGGATATCTGCTACAGCTCCCCTCTGCTTCGTGCAAAAGAGACTGCTGAGATTCTCCTGCATGGAAGAGATGTTCCGCTTGTCATAGATGACAGACTGATGGAAATGAGCTTTGGTGTCTGTGAAGGAACTGAAAATTACTTTCATACAGTAGAGAGTCCTATCGGTGTCTTATTTCAGCATCCGGAAAGCTATACCTGTGTACAGAATGGGGAAAGCCTTGCTGATCTCTTTACAAGGACAGGTGAATTTCTCAGAGAAGTGGTGCAACCACTGCTTGAGCAGAAAAAAGATATCCTGATCGTTGGACATGGTGCTATGAATTGCAGCATTATCTGTCAAGTGCGGCATATTCCAATCAAGGATTTCTGGAGCGCAGGTATTGAAAACTGCAAACTGATCCGACTAATATGAGAACGAGGTGATCCCCATACAAAAGATATGGAAATCACCTCATATGATTTTCTGGCGTAGAGAATGGGTATCACTTTCTCTTTTTTCTGATTGAAAACCCAAAGTCACCGCATTTTCGACCGAGTGCAAAATATTCTCCGTGTGCATAGGCAAGCAGTCCTGCCTGTTGAAGATTGAGCTTTCCCTTACTGTCCACAAACCGTTCCTCAATCCGCACGGCTGTGATCTTAGCAAGGAACATGGTATGCGAACCAAGAAGTTTTTGTTCCGTCACCTGACATTCCAGTCCGACAGGACACTCTGCAAGCACAGGTGCAGCGACTGTCTCCCCCTCCAGCAAGGTAAAGCGAGATACCTTGTTTACTTTTGCCCCCGTTTTCATACCACAGAAATCCACATCCTTAGCCATAGCAGAAGTAGGAAGATTGATGACAAACTCCCCTGTTTCTGCAATGATGCCATAGGAATGCCGTGTCGGACGAACGGAGATATAGGTCATTGGTGGGTGGGTACAGAGAATACCTGTCCATGCGATAGTGAGGATATTCGGTTTTTCCATTGTCCCACAAGTCACAAGTGCAGGCGGTACGGGTGCAAGCAGCGCACTTCCCTTCCATGTGATCTTTGCCATTTCAGCTCTCCTGCTCTATTTTTGCCAGAGTGTCTGCTGTTATATAGTGTTCACACTCATGTCGTTTCGGACGTCCCATCAAGTTGCCCAACGATGCCCTGACATCACCATGCTCAAATAACAGATGATACAGCTCATTTGTTATGGGCATACTTACACCCATCTTTTTTGCCAGTCCATATGCAACACGACAACAGTAGAAGCCTTCCACTGTCCCGACCTGTTTCACGGCATCTTCCGGGCTGACTCCCTGTCCGATCAGAATACCTGCCCTCCGGTTGCGACTGTGCATACTGGTACATGTCACAATCAGGTCACCGATTCCTGTCAATCCAGAAAAAGTATCAAACTCTGCCCCCATTGCAAGACCAAGAGAGGTAATTTCATGGATTCCCCTCGTCATGAGGGCTGCTTTGGTATTATCACCGAAACCAAGACCATCACTGATACCACAGCCAAGGGCTATGATATTCTTCATTGCGCCGCCCAATTCACAGCCTATGACGTCTGCATTGACATACACACGCAGACTTTCCGTCGTGAGAATATCCTGTATGTACTCTGCATATCTTACGTCCTCACATGCCGCCACGACTGTTGTCGGAATACCAATGGACAATTCCTCTGCATGAGACGGACCTGTGACAACCACAATAGGATTGTGCGGACATTCTTCATGCAGTACTTCACTCATACGTTTGTAACTTCCGGCTTCCAGTCCCTTAGATGTATCCACAAGAACTGTTTCTGATGACAGATAAGGTGCAGCATCCTTTGCCACATCCCGTACAAAGGATGATGGAATGCCGACAATCACTATATCTTTTCCCCCTACACAGCGGATATCCTCTGTCATTGTCAATGTTTTAGGGATCTTTACTCCTTTTAGCTTTGATGATTCGCCTGTCGTGCGGATCTCTTCCAGTTCAGATGCAAATTTTGACCAGACTATCACCTCATGTCCTGCCTCATGGCACATGATTGCCAATGCCAGTCCGAATGCACCGGAGCCAAGAACAGTAATTGTTGCCATATGGATTCCTCCTTATATCAACGATGGGTTTCGGTTGCTTTATACAAAGTTAATCATGAAGTGTACTGTTTTTTTGTCCTTCCGATATAGCTGCATTTAATTTTTTCTGCAAATTTTCAGCACATTCTTCGGGTGTGACAGCAAAATTACCATCCGCATCCTTGAGCATCAGCTGTGCTATTTCTTTGTAAAATACATTCCTGACTGAATCTTCATTTCCCTGCCA
>CANRJB010000017.1 GCA_947630845.1 uncultured Clostridia bacterium | reverse complement strand
TCGGAAAAATTTTCTTCGGAACTATTTTAGCACATTTTTCTGCCGCTGACAACGTTATGGAATGATTGGCGCTTACGCATTTCCTGTTCCGAAGCTGATGCTTGGCATGGGGACTCCGATGATACTGTCCATGATGCTGCAAGCAGTGTATAACATCGTGGACAGTGCATTTGTCTCCAACATGAAAACCAATGCAGATGAAGCAATGAATGCACTGACACTTGTCTTTCCAATGCAGATGCTGATGGTAGCAGTTGGTATCGGAACGGGCGTTGGTATGAATGCTATGATCGCTCGTTGTCTGGGACAAAATCACAAGGAGAAAGCCAGCAAGACAGCCGGAAATGCTTTCTTTCTTGCCGGTGTGATCTACCTTGTATTCCTGCTGTTCGGCTGTTTTGGTGTGACAACCTATGTCAGCTCTCAGGCGAGTACGGAAACCGGTATTGTTTCCGTTGGTATGGCAGTAGATTATCTGAGGATCTGTTGTGTATTTTCATTTGGCATCGTATTCTTTTCCATCGCTGAAAAACTGCTGCAAGCCACAGGGCGTTCCTTGTATTCCACCATTGCTCAGATTACAGGTGCAGTGACGAATATGATTTTGGATCCTATCATGATATACGGACTGCTCGGCTGTCCGGAAATGGGTGTACAGGGTGCGGCATACGCAACGGTCATCGGACAGATTGCTTCCTGTGTGCTGGCGATGCTATTTCATTTTTGCAAGAACAGAGAAATTGAAAAAGGACTGCGTTTCTGCAAGCCTGATATTTCTATCATCAAGGAGATATATGCCATCGGGCTTCCGGCGATCATTGCACAGGCACTTATGTCACTTATGACCTATGGACTGAATGTTATCCTTGTCCGTATCAGCACATCAATGCAGACAGCATACGGTCTGTATTATAAAATACAGCAGTTTATTCTGTTCGCTGCTTTTGGTTTGAGGGATGCGATTACCCCGATTGTGGCTTTCAGTTACGGTCTTGGAAACATGAAACGTATTCGGGAAGGTATCAAATATGGTCTTATATTCACGGAATGTATTATGTTTGCCGGACTGGTTCTGATCGAGGTGTTTGCCGTTCCGTTCTCTGGAATTTTTGGTGTGGAAGGAAATACCTTACAGCTCTTTATCAGTGCGATGCGAATAATTTCGATCAGCTTTATTTTTGCAGGGGCAAATATCGCTTTTCAGGGGATTTATCAGGCACTGGACGGCGGAATGGAATCGTTGACGATCTCGCTTTGCAGGCAGTTGATTCTTGTATTCCCTCCGGTTCTTCTGTTTACACAGATTGCAATTAAACAGCCGGATGCTGCATGGTTGGTCTGGACAGCGTTCCCGATTGCAGAATGCCTTACCATGCTGATCGGTATTTTTCTGTTAAAAAGACTCTATCGCAATAAGGTCAGCGGAGATATACGGATGACTTCTGGTCGTGTAATTTCTGAAACCTCCTAAATATATGCGAAAAGCACCCCTGAAAGGGTGCTTTTCGTGGAATAATTATGCTTATGCTTCCACCGGTACGTTCCTTCTGAAAATAGCCTTGAAGCAAGTACGGATCAGAGGTTGAATAAAGAACAACTGAGAAAAGAAAGCAAATGGGAGATTGTAGCATATTAGCTTGAGCCAGTTTGCGAGCAGCGTGAAAATGTTAAAATCCATGTATTGATAGGGGTAATACAGAATGGCAGCCAAAAAACTCATTGCTGGGCACATGATGCTGACTGTTGCGCAGATAATGGCGGTTTCAAAAATCACCGGATTTGTATTTTTTATGTCAAACATCTTACAAGCCAGTTTGAAAGAGCAGGGACTGCCGACCAGAATCTCCAGCCCATAGGCAAGTACAAATTCAATCAGTATAACCGCCCAGATCGGAATTGGTTTTCCGAATACGGCAACACCGCCCATCACCCGGATGGAATCCAGAACATGAGCTTCTCCTGTCGCTCCGGTAAATGTCGCACCGTTCACGACGTACAGGCTATAGAATACATAGGCGTGAACGGTCACGAGCACTGTCATCAGAGCAAACATCATACGTTCAAATTGATTTCTTGGCATTGTTTTCCTCCTTCTGGCATAAAAAATGCAGTACGCTGAAAAGTAGGTAAATCCTTCGTGTACCGTGATCAGATTTACGTACGCAGCGTACTACATGTGTCGTTTTCATGCCATATAAAATTTTCTGACTATATGATTATAGCACATTCCGGAAAAAATTGCAAGGGGTAATTTCTACGGAATTTATGAGCTGAAAAGAAAACGAAATTGTTCATATTGATGGGGATAACCATCAGAAAATCGGGAGCAGTATCATACTGTACATTGCCATAAATTTCTGTTCAATTTCATCTGTCCTTGTTTGACGTTTCTCAACCACCTGTGGTCTGAATTCTCCGTTTTGTCTTGGGGAAAAGCGATCTCACATTCACCAAAATCGTTGGTGAATGCCTTTAATTGCGGTCGTTTTTTATTTGTTCCTGAATTTTTCACGGAGAAGATGCGGTCAACCTGATAAGCGCACATAATTTCCTGCTGTGCTGTCTATTGATGTTTCGTAGAAACATGGATATTTCCGATTTTGCTTATAGTTGTTGTTTCCTTTCAGGGCAAAAGCATTTGCTTTTTAATTCTAAAACTATTGGTGAATAGCATTTCTCAAAATGTAGATAAATGAAAAAATTCTAAAAACGTATTTTAACTTATTTGTTGACTTTTAGCTCTATTTTTATTTAAAAAGCAATCACTTTTCAACATATCAACATTTTGTAAACGGACTATATATCTCAAATGTTATCATATTTTACTGTTTATCCTTGTAGTACAGCAGGCAGTGACAGTAGCCTTCAAACTCCGGGTCTGCAATTTGTTTCCGGAATTCTGTACACATACACTTAGTGTCCTCATTGCGTTCAAGCCGACAGGGACAGTAGCCGCCGGTGCGTTTCAGTCCCTCCCGTACCTGCTGAACAATTTCGGCATCCTCATTGAGCCGTACCATCAGACCACAGCTCCATTCCTTGTGAAGATGTCCAGCAGGTCATCCTCCTGCCGCAGACCGACGATTTTGTCGCAGATCTGTCCGTTTTTGAAGACCAGCATGGTTGGGATGGCTTCGATACCGAACTGCATGGCGAGAGCCTGCTCCTCATCCACATTGACCTTTCCGATCCGCAGGGACGGATGTGCTGCATCGAGTGCATGCAGAATTTTTCCCTGCATCATGCAAGGTGCGCACCATGTTGCCCAGAAATCCACGAGTATGGGCGTATCTTGTCCGATCTCTCCATTAAAGCTGTCTGCTGTCAGATTGGTAATCATAGTTATGACCTCCTATTTTTCTTTAGTATATCATACAGCGGATGTTTTATCCGTTCATTTCTTCAAGCTCGCAAAGCTCTGCAAAGTCAGCTTCCGACTGATTCCTTGCCTGTTCCAATTGTGCGCAGACTTCCTGCATTTTCTGATAATCCGCACAGACTTCCGGCAAAGTGAGCTGCTCCTCCATCATAGCGATGGTGTTGTCAAGCTGTTCAATTTCCTTTTCCAATTCACGCATCCGGTTGCGCCTTGCGGCATCAGCACTGCGTTGTTCCTTGCTTTTGTGGGAGGGGGTAGTTTTTTTGGCAGGGGATGCAGCCGGAAGGGAAGCGGCAGCTTTTTCCCGTTCCTCCAGATATTTCTCAAATCCATACGGATGCAGCACAGCTCCCTCCGGTGTCAGCTCCAATAACTGTGTGGCAAGGCGGTTCAGGAAATACCGGTCATGCGAAACGAACAGCAGCGTTCCCGTGTATTGTTCCAATGCTTCTTCAAGTATTTCTTTCATGGGTGCATCAATGTGGTTAGTCGGCTCGTCAAGGAGCATTACATTGGCATGCTCCAGCATCAGCAGGGCAAAACAGACCCTTGCACGTTCTCCGCCGCTCAGTGCCGAAACGGGCTTGAACACATCCTCCCCCGTGATACGCACCTGTCCGAGGATGCTGCGCACCTCACCGTCAAGCATCGCCGGAAATCGTTCGTGCAGCTCGTCAATAATTCTGTGATCCGGGTGCAGGTCAGCACTTTCCTGATCGAAGTAGGCAAGCCGCACATTCCTGTTGAACCGTATCAGCCCCTGATGCGGCAAAATTCCAAGAATTTCTTTCAGAAGCGTGGATTTTCCGATGCCGTTTGCACCGATGATGCCGAGACGTTCTCCACGCCGCAGTGCAAAACTCAGGTCATGGAACAGTGTTTTCCGCATTGCCCCTTCCCCGACGGAAATGTCTGCATTCCGTACTTCCAGAATATCGAGCGGCGGTTCAGTCTCGTAGTCAAAACGCAGCGATGCCATCCTGCGGCGAGTGACGGGCTTTTCGATGCGTTCCATTTTATCAAGCTGTTTCTGGCGGCTTTTTGCGCTTTTCGAGGTGGAAGCCCTTGCCATGTTCCGGGCAACATAATCTTCCAGTCTGGCAATTTCCTTTTGTTGCAGGGCATACTCCTTTTCCTGCCGTTCCACGGCAGCAGCTTTGAGAACGGTATAGGCAGAATAATTACCCTTATACCGTGTCAGCCTCCCGTTTTCGATCTCACAGACGGAACTGCACAGCCTGTCCAGAAAATAACGGTCATGCGACACGATCAGCATGGCACAACGGCTGTTTTTCAGATAATTCTCCAGCCACTGGATCGTGTCAAAATCAAGATGGTTGGTTGGCTCGTCCAATACCAGAAGATTTGGTTTTTCAAGCAGGAGTCTGGCGATGGCAAGGCGTGTTTTTTCGCCGCCGCTGAAATCGGAAACGACTCTGTGGTAGTCTTCTTCTGTGAACCGCATACCGGATAGCACATACCTGATGCTGACATCGATCTCATAGCCGCCGTTCATTTCAAACCAGCCTGTCAGCCGGACATATTCCTCTGTTGCAGCAGGATCGTCATGCAGCATGGTTTCAAGCGTATGGATGCGTTCCTGTGCATCAAGAAGTTTCTGAAAGACACTGCGCATTTCCTCCCAGACGGTTTTTTCAGAATCGAGTGCTGCCGACTGTGCCAGATAGCCGATCGAGGTTTTCGCAGTACGGATGATCTGTCCGTCCCCCTCGTTCTCATGGTCGGGGAGAAGCTCTCCGAGCAGAATTTTCAGGAGTGTGGATTTGCCGCAGCCGTTTGCACCGACCAGACCGATGCGGTCGTTGTCCTCGATCTGCAAATCAATATGGCGCAGCAGCGGCGTACCATTGTAGACCTTATTCACATCAACTGCCTTGAGCAACATAGCATCACCTCAGAATGTTTCTTGTATTCTATTATAGCAGAGAATCCGTATTTTGTCAAATGGATGTGGATATGTATGTTTTCCGGATGTATCTGCTGTTCCGGCATTGCAACGCATGCGGAACTATTGCGGCAGGCTTGACATTTTCCACGTTCTGTGATACAATAAAAATCAATGAAATGAAAGGCTCACAGCGTGGAGGTACTACATGTCACATATCCTATTGGTTACAGTCCGCAGGAACGCAATGCGCTGGTTTGCCAGATCAGCATAGCGGCAGTCGGAATCATAGGTGTTGCGATATACAGCATCCATCATGGCAGCCGTGACGGCGGCGGTGCTTGGCATACAGGCATATCACAGGCAGAAACAGATGCGGCAGCTCACAAGGCTCTGTGACAAGATCGACAACATTCTGCATGGCATGGAAACGGTGCAGTTCGGAGAGTTTGAAGAAGGGGCAATGAACATCCTTTCCACGGAGATCCAGAAAATGACCGTACGCCTGCGTGAACAGAACGCCGCATTGCATCGGGACAAGGCATTTATGAAGGAAGCTCTGGAGGATATGTCGCATCAGCTCCGCACGCCGCTGCTGATCTCTATGGAGCTGAAAGGCATCACTTTGCATATCGAAACCGAAGGAAATCCCGGATTCATGGGAGACAGGCAGTTTTGCACCGAAGCACTTGGCAATATTATGAAAAACTGTATAGAATACGCCCCGGCGGACGGAGAGATCTCTGTTCGTGCCGGAGAGACGGGGCTTTATACATGGATATGCATCATGGATTCCGGGGAGGGCATTGCGCCGGAAGAATTGCCGCATATTTTCAAGCGGTTTTATCAGAGCAGCACCTTCTCCAAAAGGGGTATGGCATCGGTTTTTCCTTTGCACAGAAAATAATTGCCGCACAGAACGGCAGCATTCAGGTACGCAGTGCCCAGCCGCACGGGGCAGAATTTGATATTCGTTTTTATCATCAGTCCGCTTTCTGAACAGTCTCATCTTCGGATGGGGCTGTTTATGATATGTCATAAGGAGTCTCCCTCATCCTGTCGGGAAGTTGGCAGGAAATTGGTATCATTACAGTCCATTGATCTTGTCATAGAATTCCTGCATCCTGTTGTCCATATCCGAAATGGAATGGGACAGCTCCTGTAATTCTCTGCTCATCTCCTCCGGTACTTTGGCATTTGTTTTATAGCGGAGCTGATGCTCCAGTGATGCCCAGAAATCCATGCCAATGGTACGGATCTGGAGTTCCACCGGCACTTCTTTCCGGCTTGTGGACAGATAGACCGGCACCATCAGGATCAGATGCATACTGCGGTAACCGGATGGCTTGGGGTTACGTATGTAATCTTTGACTTTGACAATGTGAACATCTTCCCGAAGCGACAGCATTTCTGCAATTGCATAGATATCGTCCACATAATAGCACACCACCCGGATGCCGGCAATGTCTGTCAGGTTTTCTCGTGCAGATGCGGCACTCAGAGGGCATCCTTTGCGATTGAGTTTTTCAATAATGCTCTGCGGCGATTTGATACGGCTTTCAATGCCATGGATGGGGTTACGCTGGAATTTTATGGAAAATTCGTTGTCATAGATATTGAGCTGCGTTTTGACGGTTTCTGCAGCGGATTCATAGAGATGTTCCAGCTCCAGAAATTCATAGAAGGCTGACATCACCTGTTCATGATGATTCGGTACGACCTTTTCAATGGTGTCAATGATAAAGCTTTGCTCATCCATCTGCAATTCCTCCCTCAATTATTTTTTCTATTATAGCATAGCAGAACCGGATTTGCAAGCGTTTTCTTGTGGATTTCACCTGATTTTCATTTGTTTAAGATTTGTGGAAGATTGATAAAACAAATGGGAAAAATTGTGCATTTTATGAGGCTTTTTGTTTCATGACACAGCATACCCTGCCAGACAGCGCATGCTGTGTCAGGCAGGGTATGCTGATTTTTATGAGTCAGGTGCCGGAGAAACGTCTGTTGCGCTTCTCTGTCATCCCGTTTCAATAGGATGGTGGAGCAATCGTATCACATCAATAGTTTTCGGCTTTGATCTCAAAATAGCTTTGCGGATGTGCGCAGACCGGACATACCTCCGGTGCCTGTTTGCCTACGACCACGTGACCGCAGTTGCGGCAGATCCAGACAGCATCGCCTTCCTTGGAGAATACAACTGCATCTTCAATGTTCTTCAACAGTTTGCGGTAACGTTCCTCATGGCATTTCTCAATGGCAGCGACCATACGGAATTTTGCAGCAAGTTCTGTGAAGCCTTCTGCTTCCGCATCCTTGGCAAAGCCCTCATACATATCTGTCCATTCGTAATTTTCGCCGTCGGCAGCAGCTTGCAGATTGGCAGGAGTGTCGGGCATACCGTTGTGCAGCTCCTTGAACCAGAGCTTGGCATGTTCCTTCTCATTGCCTGCCGTTTCCTCGAAGATGGCTGCGATCTGCTGATAACCATCCTTCTTTGCCTTGCTGGCAAAGTAGCCATACTTGACAGATGCCTGCGATTCGCCTGCAAATGCAGCAAGCAGGTTTTGTTCGGTTTTGGTGCCGGTGTACTTGTTTTCCATTGTCATGACCTCCGTATCTGATTTATCAAAAAGCTGGGTTACAGCATTTTGCCATATTATATTGCTCCTCTGTTGATGTATTGACTAAGACAATTGTTCGGGAGCAGCGTAAACTTGATCCTGTTATCCTATTGAGATGGCAGAAAATCAGTATTAGTATGTCGCATTGTACTATGATCCATTCAATTTTCATTCATAGCAGATGCGGTCTGCTGTTGGCGGGTATGTTGTTGCCGATCTCCTGTTTCATTATATCACATTTTCAGCGTTTTGTAAAGGCTCAATTTGCTTGCGGTAAAATCAGGGCTTTTCTTTTTTGAAGTACTTGACAAATCGCCAAAACTATGCTATAATATACATGTTTCGTGTACGGAATAGCAGTATGACAGACAGGACCGTATGGATGGTCTTGTCTGCTTATTTTTCAGGAACGGATGATGGGCATGAATCTCGAAAAACAGAAATCTGCACCGCTTTATGAAGCTCTGCAACACTTCCGGCGGCAAAGGGTCGTTCCCTTTGATGTGCCCGGACATAAGCGTGGCAGGGGCAATCCGGAGCTGGTCAAGCTTCTTGGGGAACAGTGTGTCAGCCTTGATGTCAACTCTATGAAACCATTGGACAATCTCTGTCATCCGGTTTCGGTCATTGCAGAGGCAGAAGAGCTTGCGGCGGATGCATTTGGTGCAGCACATGCATTTTTTATGGTGGGGGGGACAACCTCATCCGTCCAGACGATGGTGCTTACGGCATGCAAAGCCGGAGACAAACTCATCATGCCCCGGAATGTCCACCGGAGTGCGATCAATGCGCTTGTACTCTGCGGTGCAGAGCCGGTTTATGTCAATCCGGACGTGGATGCGCATATCGGTATTGCACTTGGGATGGAGCTGTCGGATGTAGAGAAGGCGATCCTTGCACATCCGGATGCAACGGCAGTTTTTGTCAATAATCCGACATATTACGGCATCTGCTCTGATTTACGGGGAATTGTGGAGATTGCCCATGCGCATGGGATGATAGTGCTTGTGGACGAGGCGCATGGAACACATCTGTCGTTTCATGAGGAGCTGCCTGTCTCGGCGATGGAGGCAGGCGCAGACATGTCAGCAATTTCGATGCATAAATCCGGAGGCAGTCTGACACAAAGTTCTCTCCTGCTGCTCAATTCCACTGTCAACACACGCTATGTAGAACAAATCATCAATCTCACGCAGACCACAAGTGCATCTTATCTGCTGTTGTCGAGTCTTGACATATCCCGGCGTAATCTGGCACTGCGAGGGCATGAGAGTTTTGCGAAGGTGAGTGCAATGGCAGAGTATGCCCGTGAGGAGATCAACTCCATCGGGGGATATTATGCCTATGGAAAGGACATCATCAACGGACGGAGCATCTATGATTATGATGTGACAAAGCTGTCGGTCTACACACGGGATACGGGGCTGACCGGCATCGAAGTCTATGATCTTCTGCGGGATGAATATGACATCCAGATCGAATTCGGAGATATCGGCAATATTCTTGCCTATATTTCCATCGGTGACCGGATACAGGACATTGAACGGCTTGTAGGTGCGCTTGAGGACATCAAGCGGCTGTATTCCCGTGAGACATCCCGTTTGCACAATGCGGAATACATCACGCCCATTGTTGCTGCAACGCCCCAGAAAGCATTTTATGCGGAAAAGGAGCTGATCCCCATCCGCCAGACTTCTGGTCGTATTTGCGCAGAATTTGTGATGTGTTATCCGCCGGGAATTCCAATTCTTGCGCCGGGTGAAATGGTAACGGATGAGATTGTGGACTACATTCTCTATGCAAAGGAAAAGGGATGCTCCATGCAGGGGTTTGAGGATACGGCACTGGAACGTCTGAATGTGCTGAAGTAGTCAGGATGAATGCGAACCTTGTCCCAGTGTCGGGCGGTGCATAAGTCGCAGGTGATGTTGGAAAGGTAATATACAATCGGATTTCAGGTTTTCTGAGCGCCGGGCGGCGCAAGCCGAGTCTGCTCCTAATGTGCCTTCGGCACAAAAGTCGCAGGTGATGTTGGAAAGGTAATATGCAATTTGGATTTCAGGTTTTCTGAGCGCCGGGCGGCGCAAGCCGAGTCTGCTCCTAATGTGCCTTCGGCACAAAAGTCGCAGATATTGTTGGAAAGGTAATATACAATATGGATTTCTGGTTTTCTGAATATCATACCAATGGTGTGAAAATGTCCATCCGGGTGGAAAAACAGCTATTCTCCGGTGAGAGCGATTTTCAGCGTATTGATGTATTCGAGTCCGAGGAATTTGGTCGGTTCGTCACATCGGATGGTTCTGTGATTTTTTCCGAAAAGGACGAGTTTACCTATGACGAAATGATCGTCCATGTCCCGATGGCTGTGCATCCACATGTCCGGAAGGTGTTGGTCATCGGCGGCGGCGACGGCGGTGTTGCCCGTGAGCTTTCCTATTATGATGAGATCGAAGAAATTGATGTTGTAGAACCGGATGAGCTATTTGTACGGGTTTGTCAGGAATTTTTTCCCGACAATGCAAGGGGACTGGATGACCCACGGGTGCGTGTCTATTACCGGGATGGGCTGCGTTTTCTGCGCAGACGGCAAGATGAGTATGACCTCATCATCAACGACAGCACCGACCCTCTCGGACATACCGCCGGGCTTTTTACAAAGGAGTTTTATGGGAGTTGCTATAACGCCCTCCATTCCGACGGTATCATGGTCTATCAGCATGGCAGTCCATTCTTTGATGAGGACGAAGAAGCGTGCAGAGCCATGCACCGCAAGGCGTTCCGGAGCTTTCCCATCAGCCGGGTCTATCAGGCGCACATCCCTACCTGTCCGTCCGGTTACTGGCTTTTCGGGTTTGCCTCCAAAAAATACCATCCTCTCCACGACCTCGATGCCATGCGCTGGAAGGCAAGAGGTTTGCAGACATGGTACTATACCACCAATCTGCATATGGGCGCATTTATGCTGCCCAAATATGTTGAGGACTTGCTCGAAGAGGAAGAACGCAGGAGCTGATGCTGATTTTCTGTGCTGCCGCAGTCGGTGAAGAAAATCGCATGGACTGATTGACACAGTCGATCTTAGCCTGCACAGCAGGCGTTTTCCTGTTCATCCTAACAGGATGGACAGGAAAACAGTATGAAAGGAGTCTGTTATGAAATTACTGATCATCGGATGCGGCGGCGTTGCAACCGTTGCCATCCACAAATGCTGTCAGAATCCCATCTTTACAGAGATCTGTATCGCAAGCCGGACAGTTTCCAAATGCGATGCCCTTGCAGCGAAACTTGCGCCGACAACATCTGCCAGACTCACAACGGCAACTGTCGATGCGGACAGCCTTGAATCCCTGACCGCCCTCATGAAGGCATTCCAACCGCATACCGTCCTGAATGTGGCACTGCCCTATCAGGATCTGACCATCATGGATGCCTGCCTTGCCTGCGGCGCAAATTATGTGGATACTGCCAACTATGAAGCAGAAGACACAGATGATCCGGCATGGCGTGCAGTCTATGAGAAAAGATGCAAAGAAAAGGGATTTACAGCTTACTTTGACTACTCATGGCAATGGGCATATCAGGAGAAATTCAAGGCAGCCGGACTGACTGCTTTGCTCGGTACGGGCTTTGACCCCGGTGTGACCTCGGTCTTTACGGCATATGCATTGAAACATTATTTTGATGAGATCCACAATATCGACATTCTTGACTGCAACGGCGGCGACCACGGTTATCCGTTCGCCACAAATTTCAACCCCGAGATCAATCTGCGTGAAGTCTCCGCAAATGGTTCCTATTGGGAAAATGGACATTGGGTGGAGACAAAGCCCATGGCAATCAAACGTGAATATGATTTCGCCGGTGTCGGCAAGAAGGATATGTATCTGCTGCACCATGAAGAAATTGAATCACTTGCCAAAAACATTCCCCATGTCAAGCGCATCCGCTTTTTCATGACCTTCGGGCAGAGCTATCTGATGCACATGAACTGTCTGCAAAACGTCGGTATGCTGGGAACAACACCTGTTGAATTTGAGGGGCATGAGATCGTTCCGATCAAATTTCTGAAAGCACTGCTCCCCGACCCTGCATCTCTCGGTTCCCGTACCGTCGGCAAGACCAACATCGGCTGCATCTTTACCGGTATCAAAGATGGAAAAGAACGCAGTATCTACATTTATAATATCTGCGACCATCAGGAATGCTACAGAGAGACAGGGACACAGGCTGTCTCCTACACGACCGGAGTTCCGGCAATGATCGGAACAGCACTTGTTGCAAGCGGAAAATGGAGCGGTGCAGGAGTGTTCAATGTGGAGGAGTTTGATCCTGACCCTTACATGGAGATGCTGAATGCATACGGTCTGCCGTGGATCGTGGACGAGCATCCGGTATTGGTGGATTGAAATGGTAAAATTTCCGGTATTGGAACAGATCAGAACGCCTGCCTATGTACTGGATGAAGCGAAACTTTTGCAGAACCTTGACATTCTGAAAGGTGTGCAGGAGCGCACGGGCGCAAAAATCCTGCTTGCACAGAAAGCATTTTCCATGTTCTCCGTCTATCCGCTGATCTCAAAGTATCTTGCCGGAACAACGGCAAGCGGACTGTATGAAGCCCGGCTCGGACATCAGCATTTTCCGGGGGAAGTACATGTTTACTCACCTGCATATACGGATACAGAAATTGGTGAAATTTTGCAGTATGCTGACCACATTGTGTTCAATTCCCTGCGGCAGCTGACATCATTCCGGGAACGATGCGCAGGCAAGAGCATCGGACTGCGCATCAATCCGGAATGTTCCACACAGGATACAGCGATTTATGACCCCTGTGCCCCATGTTCACGATTGGGGGTGCGCCGGGAGGAACTGCCGGAATTTCCGGATGTGGACGGGCTGCATTTCCATACCCTCTGTGAACAGAATGCCGATGCCCTGCAACAGACCCTTACAGCTGTTGAAAAGAATTTTGGTGATTATCTGCACCGATGCAAGTGGGTGAATTTCGGCGGCGGGCATCATATCACAAGACAGGATTATGATATTTCCTTACTTGAACGTCTTATCAGGGAGTTTTCGCAGAGGTACGGTGTACAGGTGTATTTGGAACCGGGTGAGGCAGTTGCGCTGCATGCAGGATATCTTGTCACGCAGGTACTGGATATTGTACACAACGGAACATACATTGCCATTCTGGACACTTCTGCTGCCTGTCACATGCCGGATGTTCTCGAAATGCCCTATCGTCCTCCCCTCTATGGCAGTGATCTGCCCGGCAAAAAAGCGTATGATTACCGACTTTCTGCACGTACCTGCCTTGCCGGTGATATCATCGGTGACTATAGCTTTGACACCCCCCTGCATATCGGAGACAAGCTTTGCTTTGAGGACATGGCAATCTATTCGATGGTGAAGAATAACACGTTTAACGGCATGCCCCTGCCGGATATTGGCATCCTGCATACGGACGGACACTATGAGGTCGTGAAAACATTCGGCTATGAGGATTTTAAGGGGAGACTTTCATGACAAAATTATGTACTCTGCCCAAAAATGACGGGTTTCGTATGCCGGGAGAATTTGAACCACATCATGGTACAATTATGATCTTTCCTGAACGTCCCGGCTCATGGCATCACAATGCAGGACCGGCACTGCCGGCATTCCTCAGGATCTACAGAACCATTGCTGCCGAGGAGACACTGTATCTGCTCGTCAGCAGGCGGATGCACGACAGGGCAGTTTCTCTGCTGAAAAACATTCCCAATGTCCGCATTCTTACCATTCCGAATGATGATGCATGGGCAAGGGATACTGCCCCGACTTTTGTCCGGAATGCAAGCGGTGAGGTGCGTGGTATTGACTGGAAATTCAACGCATGGGGTGGTGCTGTTGATGGACTGTATGCAGACTATGCACAGGACAATGCATTGGCATCTGCACTATGTCAGGAAATCGGCATTCCCTGTTATGATGCACAGCATTTTGTACTGGAGGGCGGCTCGATCCATTCCGATGGACAGGGTACGATCCTGACAACTGCAAGCTGTCTGCTCAGCAAGGGGCGTAATCCCCACCTGAACCGGACATGCATTTCACAGATGCTCTGCGATTATCTTGGCGGTGAGAAGGTGATCTGGCTGCCACGTGGTATTTACAACGACGAGACAAACGAACATGTGGATAATATGTGTGTCTTTCTGTGTCCGGGGGAAGTGGTGCTTGCATGGACGGAGGATGAAGAAGATCCTCAGTATGCCCTGTCCCATGCATCCTACGAAGCACTTGTTTCACAGACTGATGCAAAAGGTCGGCATGTTATTGTCCACAAGCTGCCCATCCCTGAACACCCTGTCTGCATCACGGAAGCGGATCTACAGGGATTTGAGTTTGCGGAGGGGGAGGATGTCAGGGAGATCGGTGAACGATTGGCGGCATCCTATGTTAATTTTTATTTTACGAATCGCTCCGTGTTACTCCCCCAGTTTGGTGGAACAAATGCAGAGAGCGATGCTTTAGCTGTCTCTCTGATGCAGCAATGGACAGACCGCCGCATCGTGCCGATACCGGCAAGGGAGCTATTGCTTGGCGGCGGCAACATCCACTGTCTTACCCAACAGATCCCGGAAGGAGTGAATCTATGCGAAATGTAACGATCGCTGCTGTCCAGATGCAGTGCAGCCGTGATGTACAGGAGAATATCAGCCGTGCCGATGCCCTTGTCCGGAAAGCTGCGGAAAAAGGAGCAAATATCATCCTGCTGCCGGAGTTGTTTGAGCGGCAGTATTTCTGTCAGGAGCGGCAGTATGCGTATTATGCCTATGCCAGATCGACAGAGGAAAATGATGCCGTGCGGCATTTTCAGAAGGCAGCGGCTGCGCTGCATGTTGTCATTCCGGTGAGCTTCTATGAAAAGGACGGCTGCACGCTGTTCAATTCCGTTGCCGTGATTGATGCTGACGGGCAGATTCTCGGTGTATACCGGAAAACACATATCCCGGATGACCATTATTATCAGGAAAAATTCTATTTCACCCCCGGAAACACCGGATTCAGGGTGTGGGATACGGCTTTTGGCAGAATCGGAGTTGGCATCTGTTGGGATCAGTGGTTTCCGGAGACGGCAAGGGCAATGGTACTGCATGGTGCAGAGCTGCTGTTTTACCCGACTGCCATCGGTTCGGAACCCATACTGGATGTGGACAGTATGCCGCATTGGCGCAGGACGATGCAGGGACATGCCGCAGCCAATATTGTCCCGGTCATTGCTGCAAACCGCTATGGACTCGAAGAGGTATATCCCTGTCCTGAAAATGGAAACCAAAGCTCCGGGCTGCAATTCTACGGTTCCTCCTTTCTGACGGATGAAACAGGTGCAGTCCTGACGCAGGCAGAGCGAGATCAGGATGCTGTTCTGACGGCAGTCTATGACCTCGATGCCATTGCACAGGCACGGCTTGAATGGGGACTGTTCCGGGACAGACGACCGGAATGTTACACTGTCCTCTCTGAAACATAAAGGCATCCCTCACCGGAATCGGTGAGGGATGTTTTCATTTCTGTGTTCCATAATGGGTAATGAATTGTTTCAGCACCGGATAGCAGTTGTCAAAGACCTCCTGCATCTCCTCTTCAGAATCCATTGTCTTGCGTACAGAACGGATACCGATGTAAATATCCTCATCTAATTTTCCTTCCGTCCAGCCGATGTCATTTGCAAAGTCTGTATCAGACAGATAGAACCGCATTTTGTCCGTCTGTGCATACTGCCCGAAATCTGCCTCCAGATCATACAGCGTGCTGTCCGGCACAATATATTTGTCCGCATCCGCATCTGAGATCACGATCACTGCCTCCGAAATCTGAAATTCAGCAAACAGCTTTGTCATATCGCCTGTGTAGCCGTCATTTTCAGAAATCCGCTCCGATGCCGGCATGTAGTAGACCTCTGCAACGACCTTGCCGTCACCGTTGACATCCTCCGTGTATTGCCTGAACAACTCACACATCGACGCATTGTATCCATAATTGAGCGTATCATCGTCTACTACCAACAGCACGATCAGATCCGGATGCACTGTTGTGACAATCTGCCACACCAGATACCCCACCAGAAATACAAAGAAACAGGCAAGCCATAGCCACCATTTATTGTGATAGAAAAAATTTCCGATCCTCTGCCAGATGGAATGCTTCTGCAATTCCGGCGTTTCCTCGTGTATGGTTGTGCTCTCTTCAATGACACCCTGTTTCAGGCGAATCAGCTCCAGCTTTTCCTGCCGAAGCTGTTCTTCATAGGCTTTGCGGGCTTCTTCTTCCTGTTTCCGGGCAAGAACTGCCTGTTCTTCTTTTTGCTTACGCTGCTTTTCTGCCATGTTTTCGGCATGGATCGTATTCTTTTTTTCTTTTGACATGTCAGCCCTCCTGTGCGAGCTTATGTCTCATTTTCAGTTTCCTGTTGTCCCTGTCTGACAGGCTTCATTGTGGGGAACAGCAGCACATCCCGGATGGACGGGCTGTCCGTCAGCAGCATCACAAGTCTGTCCACACCAAATCCCAGACCACCCGTCGGAGGCAGACCGTATTCCAGTGCGGTCACATAGTCCTCATCTACTTCACAATTCGTGTTGCCCTGCGCACGCTTAGCAGCCACCTGCCGTTCAAAGCGTTCCTTCTGGTCGATCGGGTCGTTCAGCTCAGAAAAGGCATTACCCATCTCACGGGCGTACATGAAATATTCAAATCGTTCCGTAAATGCCGGATCATCAGGCTTTCTCTTAGCAAGCGGAGAATTTTCCACCGGATAATCATAAATGATGGTCGGCTGGATGAGCTTTTCCTCCACAAATGCATCAAAGAAGGCAATCAGTACATGTCCCTTTGTGGCATTCTTGCCTTCCTCCACTGTAACGCCCTTTTCCTTTGCACATGCACGTGCATCCTCATCGGTCACCCAGTTATTGTAGTCTACACCTGCATATTCCTTTACAGCCTCTGCCATCGTCATGCGCTTCCATGGCTTGCCAATGGCAATTTCTGTCCCCTGATAGGTCACAGTATCTGTGCCGCAGACATTCAGGGTGATCGTCCGGTACATATTTTCGATCAGATCCATCATGCCCTTGTAATCAGTATATGCCTGATACATCTCAACGGTTGTAAATTCCGGGTTGTGGGAGGGATCCATGCCCTCGTTGCGGAAAATTCTGCCGACTTCATACACCTTGTCAAAACCTCCCACGATCAGACGCTTCAGGTTCAGCTCAGTCTCAATACGCAGATACATATCCATATGGAGCGTATTATGATGGGTGACAAACGGCTTTGCTGCCGCACCGATCTCAATCGGGAGCAGCACGGGTGTGTCTACCTCCACATAGCCTGCGCCGTCCAGATAGCTGCGTATTTCACGCATGATCTGGCTGCGCTTGATAAAGGTATCCTTGACCTGCGGATTGCAGATGAGGTCGAGGTAACGCTGCCGGTAGCGCATATCCTGATCTTTGAGTCCATGCCACTTCTCCGGCAGGGGCAGAAGCGACTTGGAGAGCAGGGTCACGCTTCTTGCATGTACCGAGATCTCTCCCTTCATCGTCCGGAACACATAGCCCTCCACGCCGATGATGTCGCCGATGTCCCACTTCCTGAATGCCTCAAATTCCTCTTTGCCGATGTCGTTCATCCGCACATAGACCTGCATTCTGTCCGAATCGTCACGCACGTCAATAAAATGTGCCTTGCCCATTTTCCGCCAGCTCATAATACGTCCGGCAATGCGGACAGTGGTTTCTGCGATCCTGTCAAGTCCTGCCTTCTTCTGTTCCTCATCCTCACCGGCAGCTTCCATCACCTTACACTCCTCCTGCTCATAAAAGACACGAAGCTGTGCATTCTTGAAATTGACCGGATAGCTTGTGCGTGTGAAGGGGTCGCAGCCTTCCGCCTTCATGGCATTGAGCTTGTCAAGGCGGATCTGCCGGTAATTGGTAGAATCTATTGTTTCCTGTGTGTTCTGTTCTTCCTGCATACTCTCACTTACTCCATTTCTCTTGCAATTCCCAGCACCTCATAGCGAATCTCGCCGGCAGGTGCTTCTACGATAAAGATATCGCCGATTTTCTTGTGCATGGCAGCTTTGCCGATAGGGGACTCATCGGAGATCTTATGCTCCAGAAAATTGACTTCATTCGTGCCGACGATCTTGAGCTGTTCGATTTTCTCGCTGCCGACCTTACGGATCTTCATGACTACGCCGATGCCGATCTCATCCAGAGAAATGCTGTCATCTTCCACGACTTCTGCATTGTCAATGGTATATTGCAGCTCAGCGATCATTGTCTCCAGATCACGCTGCTCACGTTTTGCTTCATCATACTCTGCATTCTCGGAGAGGTCGCCATAGGAACGTGCTTCTTTCAGTTTTGCGGCGATCTCAGGACGCTGTACGGTGATAAGATTACTTAGCTGTGCTTTCAGACTTTCAAAGCCTTCCCGGGACATCTTCTTCTTTTCCATAAATGATGACTCCTTTACCAGATCAGACGATTTTATGCTGTCCTCTCCTGTTTTCCTGCGGATAAAGCCGATATCAGCGGCAGCATAGAGGGACGCATAAGACGGATTTTGCACTGCGAAACAGCGGATACCAACGGCATCCGCTCCTGAACAGCGTTATCTGCCGCTGTGTCAGGAAACAATATCAAGAGCCGGAAACTCTGTTCCGGACTCTTCTGCAAGGCAGTTCTTTACTATTATAGTATATTTTTCAGCAAATGTCAAGTATCTGCCGCATCTCTTTCAATCTGATGGCAAAGTCAGCGGACCGATGACCGCCGCCGCAGGCATTTTCCCGTCATCCTGTCAGGGCAGGATGACAGAAAATGAGAATGAGAACACGAAAAACGATGGGGTGTATGTTTGTTGTTCTTCATGACATTGTGCAAAATGTACAAATTTCCGGAAAACTCTTGACAGATATCAATAATTATGGTATCATAGATTTGTAACCAATTTGTAAAACTTGGAGAAAATGAATGCATTATCCATATTTTCCGGCAGTCATTGCTCCAACATGAATTTTTAAATGAGGTGAATAGTTTGAAACAACCGAAACTGATGGGTATTCTCCTGAGCTGCCTTGTTTTTTGCAGCGGAACAGTACTCAGCACATCGGCAGAAGAGGTACAGCCTGCCACAGAGGCGGTACAGACCGAAACGACTGCGCTCGAAACCGAGACTACAGACGTGACGGAAGCAGCCGCTGAAACAGAAACAACGGCTGCGGAAGAAACAACTGCCATGACGGAAACTACACAGACCACAGAAACTGTACAGACAGATGCAGAAGAACCCTCTGAGACAACTCCTGATAATTTACAATCCGCACCCAATGACCTTGTCGGTGCATCACTGGATGTCCGCAAGATCACACTTTCACTTTCTGCAACGCCTTCTGAAACACCAAACGGTTTTGTCAAGGCAGCAGACGGCACAATGTCCTATCTGGTCGAAGGCGAAAAAATGACAGGTCGCTTTTCTGTCGAAACGGATTACATCAAAGGTGATCTCAATGGTGACGGTACTGTCAGCTCTGAAGATGCTGCCCTCATCCTTGTAGCAACTGCACAGGCTGGTGCAACCGGAAGTACCCCGGAGGATGTGATCCTTCAGCAAAATTCCGAGATCATCACGACCGGCTATGAGGCAGATCAGATCAGCGACATTGACAATAATGGCGCAATCAATACCTCCGATGCTGCGGAGATGCTGGTTTATATTTCCAGACTCGGTGCAGGTGATGATTTATATCCTCTTGGCTGTGGTCAGTATTATGCCGATGCCAGCGGTAACCTCCAGACAGACTGGATCAGAACGGAAACTGCGACCTACTATGCAGACAATGATTATACCCTCGTCAAGGGCTGGGAAGATCTGGATGGTGATACATATTATTTTAACGATGAGGGCGAGCTTCAGACAGGCTATGTTGAATTTGAGGATGATACCTATTTCTTTGCTCCTGACGGTGCAATGGTGACAGGCTGGCTCGATGTCGGCGACGGGATATATCATTTTGATGAACAGACCGGTAAGCAGGCGTTCGGTGTGACCACGATTAACGGTGATGTGTATTATTTTAATGAAAATGGTTCGCTCCAGACAGGCGGCATCCTGAATTGCCCTGACGGGACACGGTATGCAGATGAAAACGGCGTGCTGCTGACTTCATGGCAGAATGTAGAGGGAGAGAGACTCTACTTCGATGAGAGTGGTCTGATGGCAACCGGCAGGACGGAGATCGATGGCGGTATCTACTACTTCACTGAGGACGGCAAGCAGCTTTTTGGCTGGCAGGATTTCGGAAATGGCGAGATCTATCTTGATGAGATCAGCGGCAAGATGGCTGTCGGCTTTGTGCCGATGAGCAGCGGTACCTGCTATTTCAATGAGGACGGCAAGCAGCTCTTCGGCTGGCAGGATATCAACAGTGAGCAATATTATTTCGATGAAGACGGCTACATGCTGACCGGCAAGGTCACGATGGACGGAACGATCTACCACTTCAACGCTGACGGTGTCTATGATCCGGTCAAGATCTGTCTGGATGCAGGGCACTATGCAAAGTATAACCACAGCCCGGTCAATGATGCTTACTGGGAGTCTGATTTCACATGGAAGATCCATCTCTATCTGAAAGAAGCTCTTGAAAGCTACGGCATTGAGGTCATCACGACCAGAGAGGACAAGGACACCGACCTCGGACTGTCAGCACGTGGTTATACATCAGAAGGCTGTGATCTGTTTCTGAGTCTGCACAGCAATGCCTGCGGTGTAGAATCGATCGATGCCCCCCTTGCCTGCTGTCAGGTCAGCGGCGTTACAGATGAACTGGGGCAGATGCTTGCAGATAAAGTGGCAGAAGTCATGGAAACCAATCAGGGTGGTAAGATCTGGAAACGTCAGGGTAAGGACGGAGACTGGTACAGCGTACTGTGGGGTGCAGCAAAGGTAGGCACACCGGGTATTCTGCTGGAACACAGCTACCACACAAACCGCCGTGCAACAGAATGGCTGCTCAATGATGACAATGTCAAGCGTATGGCAGAAGCGGAAGCTGAGCTGTTGGCGGAATACTTTGACATGGCTGACTAATACTGATTTTCTGTCATCTGTTTTGATAGGATGACAGAAAATCGCACGTGGCGGCTGATATACTTGTCCGTCATCCGTAAATTTCCAAAGTCAATTCCACAGGGAAAATTACTTTGGGAATTTACGGATTTTTTTATGGAATGCTCCCTTCCCCGAATCTTATGCTTTGATTACAGTTTGATTACATGCGGAAAAACTGCCAATTCCAAGGTTGACAAGGCATGGGAAATGGTGTATAATAATGGTATCTTATGATTGATCCAAGGAGTATCCAGAACTGCAATGTCAGAAAAAATAATCAGCTTTGAACAACCATCCGACTTGCCTGTTATCTTCGGGAGCTGCGATGAAAATCTCAATACGATACAGCGTGAATATAATGTCGTACTGTTCTGCCGGGGCACAGATGTGCGCATCGCCGGAGAACCAGAGCAATGTGAAAAGGCTGCTGCTGCCCTGCGGCTGCTTGAAGAACTTGCACATAAGGGACAGCAGCTTACCGGGCAGACAGTGCGCTATGTTATTTCTATGGTAGAGGATGGTGAGGCGGAGTCTGTGCGTTCGCTTGACGGCGACGGAATCTGCATCACAACGGGCGGCAAGGTCGTCCGTCCGAAAACCGTTGGACAAAAAAATTATGTCTGCGCCATAAAACAGCATACCATCACGCTCGGTGTCGGTCCTGCCGGTACGGGAAAGACTTATCTTGCCGTTGCACTTGCTGTACGTGCATTCAGGGCACATGAGGTGCAGAAGATCATCCTGACCCGTCCTGCTGTGGAAGCAGGTGAAAAACTCGGCTTTCTTCCGGGCGATCTGCAAAACAAGGTAGACCCCTATCTGCGGCCGCTGTATGATGCGCTGTTCGATATGTTCGGCGCAGAGACTTTTGCACGGCATATGGAGAAGGGCATCATAGAAGTTGCCCCTCTTGCCTATATGAGAGGCAGGACGCTTGACAATGCCTTCATCATCCTTGATGAGGCACAGAACACCACCTCTGAACAGATCAAAATGTTTCTCACCCGTCTCGGTGAGGGCAGCAAAATGGTCATCACAGGTGATATTACCCAGATCGACCTTCCCGAAAAGCGCAAGTCCGGTCTGGTGGAGGCTCTGAAAGTATTGAAGCATATTGACGATATCGCTGCCATCCGCTTTACAGAAAAGGATGTGGTACGCCACAAGCTGGTGCAGGATATCATCAGGGCATATGAGAATTATTACAAAGAAGGGAGAAAATAATATGGAACAGGCAGGTAAGCTGAAAGTCAGCATCAAGAATAACCAGAGTCAGATCAAGATCCCCTCTGGCATTCGTCTCCTCATCCGGCGCTGCTGCCATGCGGTGCTGATCTCAGAGGGTTTTACACAGGACGCAGAGGTCAGCGTATCCTTTGTTTCCAATGAAGAGATCCGCAGCCTGAACAAGAGCTACCGCAGCAAGGACAGCGTAACGGATGTCCTCTCCTTTCCCCTGACGGATGAGGACGGTACACGGGAGATCAACACGGAGACCGGTTATGTCCAGCTCGGTGACATCGTGATCTCCATCGAGACTGCACTCCGGCAGGCAGAGATCTACGGTCATTCCCTTACCCGGGAGATCGGTTTCCTGACAGTACATTCTATGCTGCACCTGCTTGGGTATGACCACGAGAAAAGTCCGCTCGATGAACGGATCATGCGTGAGAAGGAGGAATCCGTACTTGACAAGCTTGGGATTTCGAGAGAGCTGACCTTTACGGATCAGCCGGAGGAATGATATGACAAAGTCAATTTTCCTTACGATCTCCGGCAGGACAAATGCCGGCAAATCCACACTGCTTAATGCCCTCGTCGGCGAGAAGATTGCTTCTGTCAGCAGTAAGCCACAGACAACACGCACACGCATCACCGGTATTCTCACAAAAGATGAAACGCAGTTTGTATTTACGGATACCCCCGGTCTGCATAAGGGAAAGACAAGGCTCAATATGCGGATGATGAAAACGGCAGAGGATTCCGCTGCCGATGCGGATGTGGTGCTGTATGTGGTGGACTGTACGAAAAAACTGCATGAGCAGGATATGCAGATGCTTACTGGCATTGCACAGCGGCATATCACTTTGATCGTTGCGGTCAATAAAATAGACATGCTGCCGGATAAGTCCGCCATGATGCCGCTGATGCTGAAAATCGAGGAGCTATGGCATCCGTATGCCATCATTCCGGTGAGTGCATCGGAACAGGACGGTATACAGGAACTGCTCGGAACGGCAGAGGAGCTTGCAAAGCCTTCTGTTCATTTCTTTCCGGACGATGCATTCACTGACCAGCCGGAGCGTGTGCTTGCGGCAGAGATGATACGGGAAAAACTGCTGCGTTTCCTCAATGACGAAGTACCGCATGGGATCGCTGTGACCATTGAAAAGCTTGAAGAACGGGAGGACAAGGATCTGCTCGACATCTCTGCCGTCATCTACTGCGAACGGGAATCCCATAAGGGCATCATCATCGGCAAGGGCGGCAGCATGCTCAAAAAGATCTCTACCTCTGCCCGTCAGGAACTTGAACATTTTTTTCAGATACAGGTCAATCTCCAGTGCTTTGTCAAGGTCAGGGAGGACTGGCGAAACAAGGAAAATCTCATCCGCAGCTTCGGGCTGTCGGAATAATTACCAGTCATATTGCATCCTCTGCTGTGAACACTAACAGCGGAGGGATGTGATGATGTTGAAGGATACACTTTGGAAACGATTTGATGAAAGCGGCAGTGTCGGAGATTATCTGGCATTTGCGGCAATAAAGGAGTTGGAACATGCTGACAGTGAAAGGCGTCGTACTGATGCAGAGACCGTGCGGAGAACAGGACAGGTTCATTGATATCCTCACCGCAGAATGCGGTATGCTTGAGGTACTTGTCAAGGGTGCTGACAAACTCAATTCCAAAACAGGCAGTGCCACACAGCTGTTCGCCTATTCGGAATTCTGCCTTGGCGACAGAAAAAAAGGGGTACGCATTCTGAACAGCGTAACTCCGATTTCGGTATTTTACGGGCTGCGCCGTTCGGTTTCAGCAGTGGCACTTGCTTCTTATTTTTCACAGTGCCTGCAATATGCAGTGATGCCACGGTCAGATGTACCGGAGATCCTGCGGCTGATGCTCAACTGTCTCTATTTTCTTTCAGAAGAGAAAATGGAGCAGGCACATCTCAAAGCCATTTTTGAGCTGCGGCTGGCATCACTGATCGGGTTCATGCCGAATGTATTGATGTGTAAAAGATGCTATACGTATTTGCCGGAAGAGCTTTCTTTCTGCGTGGAGAATGGATGCTTCTACTGCAAAGAATGCCGTCCGGAAAGTACGCCGGAGATGCAGACATGGATCGATATGCCGATAGGAACGCTCAGTGCCATCCGTTTTATCGTACTGTCGGACTTGGAACGTATCTTTTTTTTCCGGCTTGGCGAGGAAGAGAAGGTATTGTTGTATCAATTTGCGGAGATGTTTTTACAATACCACATTGACCGTCGATTTCCGGCACTGGACTACTATAAGACACTCACAGATCAGAACATACCAATAGAATGCTGATACGGGTGCTGCTTTGCTGCACCCTTTGCTTTTCGTATCATAAAAGGAGTTATTATGCTGCCATTTGAAAAGGTTCTGGAGCTTGATAAGGTACTCGGTCAGGCTGCCGGATTTGCTTCTAACGAGACCAGCCGCAGGATGCTGCTGGAGACACGCCCCATCTCCGATCTGGCAGAGGTGCAGAAGGAGATCGATAAAACAGATGATGCCCTGCGGCTTGCCATCCAGTTTGGCACACCTCCGTTTTCGGAATTCAGGGATATCTGCAATCTGGCAGCAAGAGCTGCTGCCGGGGCAAGACTTTCCCTGCGTGATCTGATGGATGTGGAAGATCTGCTGCGGCAGGTGCAGTCATTGTCCGGATGGTATGCGCATTGCAGCGATACGGCAACATCGCTGGACTACTTATTTTCTCTGATCGTTCCGGAGGATGCGCTGCTCACCACACTGGAACGTTCCATCGTGTCGGAGGATGAGATCTCCGATGCAGCAAGCCCTGCACTTGCGGAGATTCGCCGTAAGCTGCTGCGTGCAAGATCACATCTGCGTGATACCCTTGATCAGATGATCAAGAACAAAACCATGCAGAAGTATTTACAGGAAAATACTGTCACCATCCGTGACGGACGATTCGTTCTGCCGGTCAGGGCAGAATACCGCAGTCAGGTTGCAGGTCTCATCCATGACACCTCTTCTTCCGGACAGACGATTTTCATTGAACCGATGCAGATCGTGGAGGCAAACAACGACATTCGCCTGCTTGAAAGTCAGGAGACAGAGGAGATTGACCGCATCATGCAGCAGCTCTGTGCAGCAGTGGGTGCAAGAGCATCTGCACTGCGGCAGCTGCATCAGACGTGTGCGGAGCTGAACTATTATTTTGCTAAGGCAAATTATGGAGCATCCCTGAAAGCCATCCGTCCTCTTATCAGTGATGACGGTGTGCTGGAGCTGAAGAAGGCAAGGCATCCTTTGCTTGACCAGCATAAGGCAGTGCCCATTGACCTGAAACTCGGCGAAGAACATCATGCCCTCATCGTGACCGGACCGAACACAGGCGGCAAGACCGTTGCCCTCAAGACTGCCGGTCTGCTCACAGCAATGGTGATGTGCGGACTGCTCATTCCCGTTGCAGACGGCAGCAGAGTGTCGGTGTTCCGGCATATTCTTGTGGATATCGGTGACAGTCAGAGCATTGAACAGAATCTTTCCACCTTCTCTTCCCACACACTGCATGTTGTGGAGATTTTGCAGACAGCAGATGATTCCACACTCGTGCTGCTCGATGAGCTTGGGTCGGGAACAGACCCCGTGGAAGGTGCAGCACTTGCGATCGCCGTCATCGACTATCTCAAGCAGCTCGGCGCAAGGCTTATGGTCACGACCCATTATCAGGAACTGAAGCTATATGCCGCCGACACGCCCGATGTTATCAACGCTTCCTGCGAATTTAACACAGAAAATCTGACTCCGACCTACCGGCTGCTCTACGGCTCTCCCGGCAAGTCCAACGCCTTTGCCATCTCCGGTCAGCTCGGCATGCCAAAGATCATTCTCGACCATGCACAATCACTGATCTCAGAGGAAAACAGGCTTTTTGAGCATGTCATTACCCGTTATGAGGAAGCACGCAAAGCGCTTGAACAGGAGCGTGCTGAAGCGGAACAGAGTCGCCGTGAAGCAGAAAGCCTGCGTGCTGAATGGCAGGCAAAACGGGATGCTGCTGCCAGAGAGGAAAAGACGCTGCTTGAACGTGCTGCTGCGCAGGCAAGCCGCATCGTGGAATCCACAAAGGCGCAGTCCAATGCACTGCTTGATGAGCTGGAACATCTGCGGCGTGAAAAGGAAAAAGCTGATTTTGCGAGCCGTGTCTCTGCTGTCAAGGGAGATGCCGTGCAGCAGCTCCGGGATATGTACAAAACCGCAAATCCCGTCATCGGTTCAGTCGATGAAAACGGTACATACATCCTGCCCCGTCCGCTGCAAAAGGGTGATCATGTCTACATTGCCGATTTGCAGCAGGAAGCAGTGGTCGCATCACTTCCGGATGCATCGGAAAATGTACTGGTACAGCTGGGCATTATGAAAATGAAGATACAGCTCTCCCGGCTGCGTCTTCTGGACAAGACCCGGCAGACAGAACAGCCAAAACGCAAACAGAAAAAACATCAAGTCTCCGTCAAGGCAGAGCGCAGGGGGTCTATGGAGCTGGATATCCGGGGGTATGACTGTGTGGACGGTGTGCATGAGATGGAGCAGTTTATCGACAATGCGTTGATGGCAAATATCGGAACGGTCACGATTATTCATGGCAAAGGAACAGGTTTGCTCCGAAAGGCAGTACAGCAGCGACTGAAATCGATGAAATGTGTCAAGGAATACCGCAGCGGTGTCTACGGCGAAGGTGAGGACGGCGTGACCATCGTCACACTGCGCTGATGCACGGCGTTGGCAGTTTTCCTGAATATGTCGAAAACCTCTTGCAAATTCCGGATCGTTGTGTTATAATAAAGATGTAAGCATTTGTGAGAGAAACCCGAAAGGAGAATGATTATGAACAAAAAAAACCGACTGCTCCTTGCGCTTGTGCTGACCATGATCCCGAACGTTCTGATTGTGGCATCCTGCATAACAGGGCTGTTCAAAGCCGGGAAAAAGGCAGCAGCGATCATTGACGATGCTGCAAGGATCCTGACTTTGCCATTTGCACTCGCCTCCGGAGCAATGATGATGCATGACAGCCTTGATGATGACGACCTGCAAAAGCATCGTGTTGCCGTTCTCTGGATAGCACTGAACAATGTTCTGTGCTTCTGTACACAGCATGCCACAAAAAAGCTCGTGGGAGAATGCAGGGAGAAGACAGATTGACTATGGTGCAATTACAGAAACTTCGCCATATCCTGAAAGGATATGGCAGTGTCGCTGTGGCGTTTTCAGGAGGGGTGGACTCCACCTTTCTGCTATACATGGCACATGAGGTGCTTGGCGAAAAGGCTGCTGCGGTGACGGCACTTTCCTGTTCTTTCCCGGAACGGGAGCGCAGGGAAGCGGCTGAATTCTGCAAACAGAGAGGCATAAGGCAGTTTGTCTTTACCTCCGGTGAGATGAATGTTGAGGCATACCGGAAAAATCCACACAACCGCTGCTATTACTGCAAAACACAGCTTTTTACAGATGTACGCAGGATCGCAGCGGAAAACGGATTTGCCGAAGTTGCTGAGGGTTCAAATCTTGACGATATGGGGGATTATCGTCCGGGGCTGATGGCGGTCAGGGAACTCGGTATCCGCAGTCCGCTGCGTGAAGCAGGGATGACAAAGGCGGATATACGAGCGTATTCGAGAGAATTCGGACTGCCAACATGGGACAAGCCATCCTATGCCTGTCTTGCATCCCGGCTGCCTTACGGCGAAGTGATCACAGGGGAAAAGCTTGGTATGATCGAAAGGGCAGAACAGATGCTCTTTGATCTCGGTTTCCGGCAGATGCGTGTCAGAATGCAGGACAAAACTGCACGCATTGAAGTGCCGCAGGAACAGTTTCTGAAACTCATCGGACTGCGGGAACAGATCATCCCGGCATACAAGGCACTTGGTTTTACTTACATCAGCATGGATCTGCAAGGCTACCGTACCGGCAGCATGAATGAGATCCTGCAAAATAAATGACAAAAGGAGAATTCATATGGCATGTTTTATCGTTCCGGCAGCAGAAGCAGTGGTCACTACTGCGGCTGCCAAACTGACAAAAGGAAAAATTTCAGAGAGCATGACCCACAAGCTCGGTTGGCTGAACCGCATGCTCTGGGGCGGATCAGCACTGCTTGCATTTGAGCATGTATGGCATGGGGAGCTGATTCCGGTATTCCCATTCCTGACAAATGCAGCAAATCCGGTTGATCTGGCGGAAATGTTCAGCGAAATGGCAACTTCCGGCGTAGGGATGGCTGTGCTTGTCACGGGTGTCTGGGGCGTGATGGCAGCGGTGTCACATCATCTCGAAAAAAAGGCACGATCTCTTCCGGATGCTGAGGCACAGACATGACACTGCTCATTGCTCTGACCGCCGCTGTGGTGACAACGCTCATCTGGTACACAAACAAGTCGGCACGCAGTCTCGGCATCAGTACACTCTCCCTCATGTATTGGGGGGCATCGCTGATGTGGCTGGTGGATGCTGCCGCAGAGTACATGGAAGTGCGGTCTGCCTACTTCACGCCGACATTGCAGGATATGATGAATGATGCCTTTCTGGGAGGCTCGGTCGTGGTGTTGGGCATGGTCATCTGGACGGTGTGGCTGCTTATCCGTGATCCGAAGCACCTGATCGCCGGACTGCTGCATGGTCATGAAACAAAGTGAATTATACCGCCTCCTCCAACAGGTCGCTGCACAGCAAGTCTCTGTGGAGGAAGCGGCACTTGTGCTGAAAAAAGCTCCGTTTGAGAAATTGGACTGTGCGCAGATCGACACCCACCGCAGACTCCGGCAGGGCGTGCCGGAGGTCATCTTCGGGGAGGGCAAGACGGCTGCACAAATCATCTCCATCACAGAAGTGCTGCAAAAGGATGGTTCTGTACTCATCACCCGTCTGTCGGAGGAAAAGGCGGCTGCACTACAGGCACATTTTCCCATTACTTATAATGCAGAGGGGCATATTGCCCTCGTCGGGACATTCCCTGCACCGAAGGGCAACATCGTCATCTGCACAGGCGGCACAAGCGATATCCCGGTGGCAGAAGAAGCTGCATTTACAGCAAAGGCTCTCGGCAATCGTGTCACAACGCTGTATGATGTGGGCGTTGCCGGGCTTCACAGATTACTGTCCCATCTTGACGAGATCATGTCGGCAAGGGTCATTATTGCCATTGCCGGGATGGAGGGTGCGCTTGCGAGCGTTGTGGCAGGGCTTGCAGACTGTCCGGTCATAGCCGTACCGACGAGTGTCGGCTATGGGGCATCGTTCGGAGGACTGTCGGCACTGTTGTCCATGCTCAATTCCTGTGCAAGCGGTGTAAGCGTGGTCAACATCGACAACGGCTTTGGTGCGGCTTATCAGGCAAGTATGATCAATGCTGCATTTCCATCATCCTATTGAGATGGATGATGGAAATGCTTGCTGTTTCGTTTATCCTATGAATGGTAATGAACTGTATAACGATATGAAAAGGGAGACGCTATGAAACTACTCTATCTGGAATGCAAAATGGGCTGTGCAGGTGACATGCTCATGGGGGCACTTTCGGAGCTTGTGCCGGATGATGAAGTTATGTCACTGTTGAACACGCTTCCCGGCGTGCAGCTCACAAGGCAGACTGTCACACGCTGCGGCATCAACGGCACGCATATCACGGTCACTGTTCACGGGGAAGAGGAAGAAAGTCATGATGTACATCATCATGAGCATCACTGTGAACATCACCATGCACACCATGAACACCATCATACCAGCATGGCAGATGTGACGGATATCATCAATTCTCTGCCCGTTTCTGAGACAGTCAAATCGGATGCCCTTGCTGTCTACCGCCTTCTTGCAGAGGCTGAGGGACATGTTCACGGACGTCCGGTGGAGCAGATCCATTTCCACGAGGTCGGTACGATGGATGCTGTGGTGGATATTGTGGGGGTCTGTCTGCTGCTTGCCCGTATCAAGCCGGAACGTATCATAGTGTCTCCGGTGCATGTTGGTTCGGGACAGGTGCATTGTGCGCATGGGATTCTGCCTGTGCCTGCACCGGCGACAGCGTATCTGCTGCGTGATGTGCCGATTTATGGCGGCGAAGTGGAGGGAGAGCTGTGTACACCGACAGGTGCGGCACTGCTGCGGCATTTTGCGGACAGTTTCGGGAATATGCCCGTCATGCAGACGACAGCCATCGGTTATGGCATGGGAAAAAAAGAATTTGCTGCTGCCAACTGTGTGCGTGCCTTTCTTGGGGAAACCGCAGAACAGGTGGAAGAAGTTATTGAGCTGAAATGCAATCTTGACGATATGACCGGTGAACAGATCGGTTATGCATGTGACAGGCTCTTTGCGGCAGGGGCTCTGGACGTATTCACCACGCCTGTCGGCATGAAAAAGAATCGTCCGGGCGTGCTGCTGACGGTGCTTTGCAGCCATGAGACGCATGACGCACTGGTGCGTGAGATGTTCCGGCATACCACGACACTTGGCGTTCGGGAAACTGTCTGTCAGCGTCATGTATTGCAGCGCAGGGAGACAGAACGGCAGACAACCTGCGGCAATGTCCGTTTCAAAATGGCAGAGGGCTATGGAGTCAATCGGGAAAAGCCGGAATTTGACGATCTGGCAAGACTGGCAGAAGAACAGGGAAGATCGGTCTTGGATCTGTTATGTTAAGATCAGGAGGTCAGCTATGGGATTATTTTCTGCATTTTTCAGACATTCGGAACCAAAGAAACAAAATGAAATCGAAAAAGTAGTGGAACAGCTGAAACAATGGGAATTGAAACATTTTCCAAGCAGCCGTAATGTTCAGACTTATAAGGAGAAATTGCAGCCATCGTATTATGAAACCTATAGAACAGATAGCGGAGAGAGTATTTCATTAAAACAATACAGAATTCCAATAGCACAGCATTTAGCCTTCCCGGGTAATAATTTCAAACCGCCTGCTGCAATGATTCTGGGCATTCTGAAGAACACAGCCGAATACTTAAACGGAAAACCGCTGACGGAGCTGATATGTGAATATCGAAAGGCAATAGTCAGAGAACTGAATCGTTATTATGACAACTGCGCAAAACAGAAACAACTGCATTTGTCGTTTCAAACTGATACACTATTTCAGGATATAGAAGCCATATTCTGTGCAAAGCTGAAAATGCTGCATAATGAATTATTCTTTTGCAGATTTGACAATTTCAACACCGAAGCCTATTGTATAGAGAAACGGGATAAGATCACTGCTATCCTGATCGAATTGTCAAAACTCAATTCCTACTTTTCCGAGTATATGTATGCACTGACAAGCACGGAATATGATGCTACCGCCGCAGATCTGGACGGCATACGGATCAAGGTCGAAGCGATGTCAGAAGTTGCTGAAAAATATATGGCAGAGAACTGTACATGATCTAAAAAACGGCATCCGGAATTTCCGGATGCCGCTGATTTTAGGCTTTTGTGACCTTGTGGAAAACTTTTTTGCCCTTTTTGAGAATCAATTCACCGTCTATGGCGATCATTGCCTTGGGGTCAGTGACTTTTTTTCCGTCAATGCTGATGCCGCCCTGCTGGACAAGCCGTCTTGCTTCGGATTTGGTCGGGGCAAGGGCACATTCTGTCAGCAGAGACAGAATATCGATCGCACCGTCCGTCAACTTTTCTGCTAAAATTTCCGTGGAAGGCATATTTTCAGAAGAACCGCTGCCGCCGAATACTGCCTTTGCGGCATCGAGTGCTTTCTTTGCTTCCTCTTCGCCGTGTACCAGTGCTGTCAGCTCGTAGGCAAGCAGCTCCTTTGCCTTGTTGAATTCTGCACCTTCCATGTGCTGTTCCATTTCTTCGATCTGTTCAATGGGAACAAAGGTCAGCATCTTCAGACATTTGATGACATCCGCATCTGCAACATTGCGCCAGTACTGGAAGAAGTCATAGGGACTGGTCTTTTCGGGGTCAAGCCATACAGCACCTCTTTCTGTCTTGCCCATCTTTTTGCCCTCCGAATTGAGCAGGAGGGTAATGGTCATGGCATAGGCATCCTTGCCGAGTTTGCGGCGTATCAATTCCGTTCCGCCGAGCATGTTTGCCCACTGGTCATCGCCGCCGAACTGCATGTTGCAGCCATAATCCTGAAACAAACGATAGAAGTCATAGCTCTGCATGATCATGTAATTCAGCTCAAAAAATGTCAGCCCCTTTTCCCATCTCTGCTTGTAGCACTCATGGGACAACATGCGGTTGACAGAAAAATGGACTCCTACCTCACGCAGCAGGTCAACATAATTCAGATCAAGCAGCCAGTCGGCATTGTTGACAGCAATAGCCTTGCCATCCGAAAAATCAATGAACCGGCTCATCTGTTTCTTGAAACAGTCAACGTTATGCTGGATGGTTTCCGGTGTGAGCATCTTGCGCATATCGCTCTTGCCAGACGGGTCGCCGATCATGCCTGTACCGCCGCCCAACAAGACAATGGGCTTGTTTCCTGCCATCTGGAGACGTTTCATCAGGCACAGTGCCATAAAATGTCCGACATGCAGGCTGTCTGCCGTCGGGTCAAAGCCAATGTAAAAAATTGCCTTGCCGGAGTTGATAAGCTCCTTGATCTCCTCTTCATCGGTAAGTTGTGCGATCAGCCCACGTCTCTGCAATTCCTCAAAAACGGTCATTTTTATAGCTCCTTATCCTAATTTTCATTGTATGAACAGTATACCATATTCTGCTGAAAAAGTCAATAGACCGAGAGTGAATTCGTATGAACGGCAGAAAAATCTCTGGAAAAATTCATAGAATATGGTAGACAAAAGCAAGATCTTATGGTATAATAAAGATATTAGTAGTATATTCTTATGCCCCTGCATACGATCCGGAAATGTATGCAGCAGGCTTTTGATAGGAGTTTGGCAGACAGATGAAAAAATGGTTCGGCAAGATATTCCTGCCCTTCTGGATGTGCATTGTCGGCGTGATCGCAGTAGTGACGGGATGTCTCTATTTTCGGTTTATTGCAGACAGGATATATGAGGACAGCACGAGTCATCTGAAGGAGATCTACGGTCAGGTGAACCGCTCGTTCGGCATCTTTATAGAGCGCAACTGGGGACTGCTTGAGAACTGGAGCGACTACCTTGTGCTTGTTGACAACGAGGACAGCGTTCCGGAATTTATGGAGGAAAAGAAGGAAAAGTGGGGCTTTTCGGAATTTTATTTTATCGGTGCGGACAGGACATGCATGGCACCGGACGGTTCTGTGATTACTGCGGAGCTTACCTTGTGGGATGAGCTGATGCAGAAACGCCAGCCTGTCATGGACGGTATCTCCATTGACCGGAATGAACTCATCGTATTTGCAGTACCGGCAATACATGGAACATATCGTGGCTTTGATTACGATGCCATTGCCATTACTTACACCAATGCCGATCTGGCGGATTCGCTCAATGTGGACGCTTTTTCCGGCAAGGCAAAATGTTTTGTCATGCATGAGGACGGCAGCGTGCTGCTCTCCACGCAGACGGGCGGCAATGTGTTTGAAAATTATCTGGTATATCTGAATGCCGCAACCGATCTGACGGATGAGGAACTTGAAGATGTCCGGAACGACTGGGAAAACGAAACATCCGGACTGCTGCAATGCAACATCGGTGATGTCAGCCAATGCATTCTCTACATGCCGGTCGGCTATCAGAATTATGTACTGTTGAGCGTTGTGCCGGAGGATACGATGAGCGCAGGCTTTCTCTCAGTGCAGAAAATGACAGCCAATATATTGCTTTTGCTCTTTCTGCTGGTCGGGGTGTCCCTGTTCGTTGTTGTCATCATCCGTGGCCGCAGTCAGAATCGCCGCAGCAGGCTCGAACTGCAATACCGGGAGCGCATGTTTGATGTGCTGTCAAATACAGTCGATGACATTTTTATCATGCTTGACCATGATTGCTTTCATGTGGACTATGTCAGCCCCAATATCGAACGCCTGCTCGGAATATCAGCCGAGTCAGCAAAGAAGAATATTCGTATCATGGAAGAATGTGTCGTGGGCGACGAAGTCATTATCTTGAAGGCGGAGCTGGAGAAGATTCCTGTTCAGGGCAGTGTGTTCCGGGAACATGAATACATGAACCAGAATACCGGCGAACGCCGTTGGTATAGGATCACTGCCTATCACATGGACATTCAGGACGTGGCAAAGTATATCATCGTCCTGTCTGATCGTACACGGGACCAGAAGATGAATCAGGATCTGCAAGAGGCACTTGCGATCGCACGCAGTGCCAATGAAGCAAAGAGCAGCTTCCTCTCCAATATGTCCCATGATATCCGCACACCGATGAATGCGATTGTCGGCTTTTCCGTGTTGTTGGAGAAAGATGCCGATAAGCCGGAGAAAGTCCGGGAGTATACACGCAAAATCACAGCTTCCAGCAATCATCTGCTCAGTCTTATCAATGATGTGCTTGATATGAGCAAGATCGAGAGCGGAAAGACCTCTCTCAATGTGGACAAATTCAGCCTGCCGGAGCTGTTTGAGGAGCTGCACATCATCCTTGATCCGCAGGCAAAGGCAAAGGAGCAGACCTTCCGCATCTATGTGCAGGGTACGCTGCATGAGGAACTCATTGGCGACAAGCTGCGCCTGAACCAGATTCTGATCAATCTGCTGTCCAATGCCATCAAGTATACGCAGGTCGGCGGCAAGATCACATTCACTATAAGCGAGCTGCCGAACCCTGCAAAGCAGTTTGTAAAGCTGCGTTTTGTTGTGCAGGACAACGGCATGGGTATGAGTGAGGAATTTCAGCAGCATATCTTTGCTCCGTTCAGCCGTGAGAACAGCTCCATCACCAACAAGATACAGGGCACAGGTCTTGGAATGGCAATCACTAAGAATCTGGTAGAACTGATGGGCGGCATTATCCATGTGGAGAGCGAGACTGGTGTGGGGAGTACATTTACTGTTGAGTTGTCCTTTACACTGCCTGAACCAGAGCAGAAGGAGAAATGGTATCTCCACAAGGTGTCCAGATTGCTTGTGGCAGATGATGAGGAGGAGATCTGCCATGATATACAGGAGCTGATGCGTGATTCCGGTGTGGAGGTCACCTGTGTGACATCCGGTGCAGCGGCAGTGGAAAAGGCTGTCAGAGCGCATGAGCAGCATGAGGACTTTCATGTCATTCTGCTTGACTGGAAAATGCCGGGGATGAACGGCATGGAAACCGCACGAAGGATTCGGGAACAGGTCAAAGCAGATGTCCCCATCCTTGTGCTGACTTCTTACGACTGGAGCGAAATTGAGGAAGAGGCAAAGGCTTCGGGCATCAATGCGTTCCTTGCGAAGCCCTTCTTTGTGTCCACCTTCTGGCAGACGATACGCCCGCTGTTCAGTGATCAGACACAGCAGCAGGAGACTGCGTTTGTACCGGAGGGAGTCATGAAGGGGAAACTGTTCCTTGTGGCAGAGGACAATGAGCTGAATGCTGAGATCCTGACGGAGATGCTGCATATGGAGGGCGCAAAGTGTGAGGTCGCTGTCAATGGACAGGATGCCGCAGAGCTGTTCCTGCATTCACAGCCGGGACATTTTGACATGATCCTGATGGATGTGCAGATGCCGGTCATGAACGGCTATGAAGCGACCAGACAAATACGTTCTTCTGCCCATCCGGAGGCAAAGACCATACCGATCGCTGCGATGACTGCCAATACCTTTGCAGAGGATGTACGGAATGCAATAGATGCCGGTATGAACGGACATCTTGCAAAACCGATCAATATGACAGCAGTACGTGAGCTGGTGAGCAGGCTGCTGTATACGGAAGGAAAGGGTGATCACACATGAGAAAAAGAGCAATACTCCTGCCGCTGACGGCGATCCTGTGCCTGACCGGATGCAGCAACAGTGACAGAAACGACATCACACTTTCTATTATGGGCAAACAGAGCGACCTGAACAAAAGCTATATGACGAGTATTTTTCAGCAATATGAGGAGGAGACCGGCAACAAGCTCCGGATCATTGCCTATGAGGACACAGAATACGAGAGCATAGCGAGTGCGAAATTTGAGGCAGGTGATGTGCCGGATGTGTTCCTGCACTTCAACAATGCCGATCTGAACCGGTTCAATGTAGATGAAAATTTCTGCTATCTCAATGACCAGAGCTGGGTGAGCGAGTTGTCGGAGGGGGCGAAGGCATATTGTCTGGATGCGGACGGAAATTTGCTCGGACTGCCCTTCTGGGAGAATTCAGTGTCCGGATGCTATTATAACAAGACGATCATGGACGGGTTGGGGATGAAACCAGCAACGACACAGGCAGAATTTGACACGATCTGTCAGGTGCTTGCAGACACGGGCTATACACCGATCTGCTGGCCGGCAAACGGATGTGCATGGATGCCGCAGTTCGGCATGGATCCGATTTTTGCGGATGATCCGTCCGTATTGGAAAAAATCAACAGAAATGAGATCACCTATGCTGATATTCCGGAGATCCACAACATGGTGCAATGGATTTCCGATGCGGCAGAGAAAGGCTGGTTCGGTTCGGATTTTCTGAACGTCGGGTGGAATGAGATTGGAACGAAGATGGCATCGGGCGATGCAGTGATGACATTTATCTGGGATACATGGTTCTACACCGATCTGCCAGAGAACGGAACCTATACAGTGGATGATTTTGCGCTGATGCCCGTTTTCATGAATACCGTCGACGGCGGCACCTATGAGGGCGGCAACCTCAACATGATGATGGTGAACAAAAAGAGCAGCAATAAAGATGCGGCACTGGAATTTCTGGCATTCTGTGCAGAGCCGGAGCATTACAACATCGCATTTGATGGCATTGCCACAGTCAACTGTTTCGTCGGACAGACAACCAACATCCAGTCACAGATGGTGACGGATGCCGAAAGCTCGATCAAAGCCAATCAGCGTGTGTCCACTGCATCTTCAAGGATCATCGGTTACAGCGGAGATGATGTGGTACTTGCCTTTGACAGCATGTTCCGGGGCAATACGGACGTGACAGGCTGTGTGGAGATGATGGACAATTACCGCATTGAAGAGGCTGTCCAACAGGGAATAACGGGCTTCTGATACAAATCCCTGACAATCTGACAGACATCAGATTGTCAGGGAATGCCTGCTGCGCTCCGGAAGAAACGGAGGGCAGCTTTTTTGATAATTTTGTTGTATCTGCATGAATATTCCGCAGATAACGGACAATCCTATCACCGGAGGTGTTATCTGTGAAAGAATTCTACAGTGGAACCAAGAAAAAAACCGGACGGCTGAGTCTGATGTTAGTCATGCTGCTGTGTGCGGCAATGATCGGTGCATCCTGTTGGTTTGCCTATACACAGACAGCCAAGGACATTACACTTGACCTCAGCTCCGTACTGGATGAACAGCTCCCGGCAGTCATGCCGGAGACCGACCTGCCCAAGGAGACACAAGCTGTAAGACCAAAGGAATCCAAGCCGTCCCAGAACATGTCAGCCGAGGAAACGTATCCCGAGACTCGTCAGGCAGCAGTTATCTATGCACCGTCCACTCCTGCGCCGACGGAGGCAGAGACTGTTGTTGAGACTATTGCCCTTGCCAGAACGGCAAAGCATTTTCCGATTGAGGGCAATGTTCTTCAGCCTTTTTCCGCCGGTGAACTGGTGAAGTCATCTACCACCGGTGTCTGGCAGACCCACAACGGTATGGACATTGCCGCAGCCATCGGAGAAAACGTCTATCCCATGGAGGCAGGTGTTGTGTCGAAGATAGAGGAGGATGCGCTCTGGGGTATCTGTGTCACCATCGACCACGATAACGGCTATACGTCCCGGTACTGTGGTCTGAATGCCGGACTGAATGTCATGGAGGGTGATGAGGTCATTATCACTGATGTCATTGGTGTAGTTGGCGGCACGGCAGATGTGGAGAGTGCTATGGAATCTCATCTGCATTTTGAGGTCATGCAGGGAGATGCCTATGTTGACCCTGCCGGCTATCTTGTCCAATAAAGCTTTCCCCCTGATGGATGCATCAGGGGGAATTTGCTTTCATGATACCGTTTTTTCATTCCAATAGACAAGTCTATCGGAATGAGTTGCTGTAAGCGGCATTCAGGATGATGTGAGACAGCACAGCCGATCGCAGAGGAACACGGCAGATATTGTCCCATCATCAGATTTCAATTGAAGAATGGAAGATGGGAATTGTTGCACCTCATCCCCTCTGCTGGACACGTTCGTCAATGAATTTCCGGACATCCTCCGGTTCCAGTCCCAGCACGATCCCTATCTCCTGCAACATCAGGTTTTCCGCATTTTTCATGGCAGTTTCGTCCATGGATGAAAAACGCTTGCCAGTCTCTTCAGAGGACAGCTTCCGGAAATAGAGAGAGGAGATCATACGCATCATGGCGAACTGGTCATCACTGCGCAGAATCTTGGAATATAATTCTCTGCGCTCACGCCGGTTGTCTGTCCAGATATTGTCCTCTTCTGTTTTCGGGATGGTGTCGATCAGTGCCAACACTTCATCACGTGTCATCAGGGGACGCAACTTGCTGTCAGCATTCCTGACAGGGATATAGTATGTAGAATTCTGGTCATTCATGGGTTTCAGCTTATAGTACAGGATCTCCGTCTCACCGTCCGGACTTTGTGATTTCTCGCCTAAAAAACGGCAGACACCTGTACTTCGGTACATGACATAATCATTGATCTGCATTTCCATTCGACTCCCTCCTTGCATAAATACTGATACCAATCCTTGACGATCTGCTCGACATCAGATTGTCAGGGAACGCCTGCTGTGCAGGCTGCAATTGACTTCGTCAATCGCCATCTTCTACCAACCTTAACGCTGCTTTCAGCAACTAAATTCCGATAGATTTTGTCTATCGGAATGAAAAGGATCGGTATGATACTGTCTCTCTGTCATTTCATCTGTTTGTGATGGGATGGCAGAAAATCAGTACTAATTATAGTATACCATAATTCCAGAAAAAATGTCATAGACCTTCTGCACAATTTTTTTATCCAAAATTCGTTCACAAAAACAACTGTCACGAATATATTTTTTGTAAAACAGTTGCAAGCGATGAAAAAATAGTGTATAATAGGAGTAGTGATATCAGAGGAAAGGATTGGAACAATGCAAAAGCTTTTCAGATTTTTAAAGCCCTACAAAATGGAGATCATCATCGGACCATTCTTCAAACTGCTCGAAGCCATCTTTGAACTGATCGTACCGGCAGTCATGGCAGATATCATCAACTATGGCATTGCCCGGAACGACACAGCATACATCGGCAGGAAGTGTGTACTGATCGTGCTGCTTGGTGTATGCGGATTGTGCTTTGCGCTGACCTGTCAGTATCTGGCAGCAAAGTGTGCCTTCCATTACGGCGCAGACCTGCGGCTTGCATTATACAGACATATCAACTCTCTCTCCCACACCGAACTTGACCGGCTCGGTACATCCACCCTCATCAACCGCATCACCAACGATGTGACCGCCTCGCAGGCAGGTGTGAACATGTTCATCCGCCTTGCCTCCAGAGCGCCGTTTCTGATAGGAGGGGCATTTGTGATGGCATGCATCCGTGACTGGCAGCTATCACTTGTATTTCTGGTGATCGCACCCATTGTGGGCTACGTACTCTATGCCGTCATGACCAAGACCATCCCCCTCTACACACGCAATCAGAAGAAGCTCGATGACATTGCCCGACATACGGGAGAGACACTCGACGGTACACGTGTCATCCGTGCCTTTGCCCGACAGAAGCAGGAGACAGATGCCTTTGCCGACGAATGCACCGACCTCGAACAGAGCATGATCGCTGCCGGACGTATCTCTGCCATCCTCAATCCTGTGACCTTCATCGTCATGAACATCGGCATTGCTGTGGTACTCTGGTTTGGCGGCATTCACATTGACACCGGTCGTATGTCGCAGGGGGACCTGACGGCATTTACCAGTTACCTGACAACCATTCTGTTGGCAATGATCCAGTTTGCCAATCTCTTCCAGATCCTCACTAAAGCACAGGCAGCCTCTCTGCGTGTGGCACAGGTACTGGAGACGAAGCCTTCCATGCAGGACGGCACTGCCGAACCGGATCTTTCTTCACAGGAAGCGATCTGTTTTGAGGATGTGAGCTTTGCTTATGAGGGGGCAGGCGATGCGGCATTGTCGCATATCAGCTTTACGCTCCAAAAAGGACAGACTCTTGGTATCATCGGCAGCACCGGTTCAGGCAAATCCACCCTTGCATCCCTTCTCACACGGGACTATGATGCCGTGTCGGGAGAGGTGCGTGTATTCGGGCAGAATGTCAGCACTTACCGGCTGAAAGCCCTGCGTCGCTGCATCGGGGTCGTGCCGCAGAAGGCGGTGCTGTTTACAGGAACGATTGCTGAAAATCTGCGCTGGGCAGATGCAGATGCCACTCCGGAAACCATGCATGATGCTCTTGCCATTGCACAGGCAGCGGAATTTGTTGAGAAACTGCAACACGGTTTGGAAACGCACCTTGTGCAGGGAGGACGCAATCTTTCCGGCGGTCAGAAGCAGCGTCTTACCATTGCAAGGGCACTGACTGGCAAGCCTGCCATGCTCATTCTGGATGATAGCATGAGTGCGCTTGACTATGCGACGGATGCTGCACTGCGCAAGGCTCTTGCAGAACGGTGCAAGGGCATAACGACAGTCGTTATCTCGCAGCGTGCAACTTCACTGATGCATGCCGACCTCATTCTGGTATTAGAGGATGGCTGTTGTGTCGGGCAGGGGACACATGAACAGCTTCTGGAAAGCTGTGAAGTCTATCAGGAGATCTATGCATCACAGATGCAGTAGGAGGAAGTCATGAAAAATACCATTCAGCGTATACTGACCTATACCAGACCCTATGCCGGCTATCTTTTCCTGACCATCGTCAGCACGCTTGTGGGGGTATCGCTTTCTTTGATCGTGCCAGTCATGGTAGGCGAGGCAGTGGATCATGCTGTCGGCGAGGGGGATGTGGACTTTGCCGGGCTGGGACGGACAGCACTGCTTCTGGGAGGGATGGTGCTTGTTTCGGGGATATTTCAGTGGATCTCAGGGCTTTGTGTAAATCGTCTGGCATTCGGGACGGTAAAAGATCTGCGCCGGGCATTGACGGCAAAACTGGAACAAATGCCTGTCTCCTACATCGACGGCAACGCAAGGGGCGATATCATTGCAAGGGTCGTTCCGGATATTGAGATCCTGTCTGACGGCTTGTTGCAGGGCTTTGCACAACTTTTTTCGGGCATCGTGACCATTTTGGGAACGCTGATCTTCATGCTGACCATCAATGTAAAGATCACAGTCATTGTCGTTCTCATGACACCGCTCTCCCTCATTGCCGCTGCCAAAATCACCGCACTTTCCCATAATGCCTTTGTCCGGCAGTCTAAGCTCCGGGGCGACATCGGCGCACTGACCGAAGAACTGGTCGGCAGTCAAAAAGTCGTCAAGGCGTTCACCTATGAGGAACGTGCAGAGGAACGCTTCGCCGCCATCAATGCAGAGCTGGGCAAAGCCGGGCAGTTTTCCACATTCTTTGCCTCTCTCAGCAACCCTACAACACGTTTCATCAATGGATTGATCTATGCTGCCGTGGGAACAGTTGGTGCATTTGCCGCAATGGGTATTCTCCCGTGGGTCGGGACAATGAGTGTAGGCAAGCTATCCTCTTTTCTCCTGTTCTCCAACCAGTACACCAAACCTTTCAACGAGATCTCAGGTGTGGTTGCGGAATTACAGAACGCCATCTCCTGTGCGCAGCGTGTCTTTGAGGTACTTGATGCCCCTGCCGAACCGGATGACAGCCAATGCCTTACGCCGCAGAGCTGTGAGGGGAATCTTGTCCTTCGGAATGTGAGCTTCTCCTATTCACCGGAAAAACCCCTCATTTCACAATTTTCTATGGAAGCAAAACCGGGTCAGCGGATTGCCATCGTGGGACCCACCGGCTGCGGCAAGTCCACCATCATCAATCTGCTCCTGCGGTTCTATGAAATACAGGGCGGAGAAATTCTGTTGGACGGCATCAGCACCAAAACCATGACCCGTGACGGACTGCGGCGGCAGTTTGGCATGGTCTTGCAGGAAACATGGCTCTTCACCGGCACAGTTGCCGACAACATTGCTTACGGCAAGCCCGATGCTACCCGGGAAGAGATCGAAGCCACTGCCCGTGCAGCCCATGCACACGGTTTTATCAAACGTCTGCCCGACGGCTACGACACTGTCATCTCCGACAGCTCCGGACTTTCACAGGGGCAGAAACAGCTTCTCTGCATCGCACGTATCATGCTTACCGACCCACCCATGCTTATTCTTGATGAAGCGACCAGCTCCATTGATCTGCGCACGGAACACCTGATCCAGCGTGCCTTTGAGAAGCTCATGCAGGGCAAGACAAGTTTCATTATTGCCCACCGTCTGTCCACCATCCGTTCTGCTGATCACATTCTTGTTATGCGGGACGGCAGCATCATTGAACAAGGAGATCATGACCAGCTCATGGCAAACGGCGGCTTCTATGCCAGCCTTTACCAGAGCCAGTTTGCACAGTAGAAAGGATGAACTACCATGCAGGATATCATCAGATCCTTTGCTGCACAGATACGGCAGCAGATCGAGACTTCCATCGTCGGAAAGGGCGATGTCATTGACCGGGTCATAACCGCACTTCTCTGTGGTGGTCATATACTGCTTGACGACCTGCCCGGCACAGGCAAAACAACATTGGCACGGGCACTTGCCAAGAGCCTTGACTGCCGGATGAAGCGCATCCAGTTTACGCCTGATCTGCTCCCGTCCGACATCACCGGCATCCATTACTACAACCAGAAAACAGGTGAGTTTGTGTTTCGGGAGGGGGCAGTCTTTACGAATGTACTGCTTGCGGATGAGATCAACCGCACCACCCCACGTACACAGGCTGCACTTCTGGAATGTATGGAGGAACAGCAGGTCAGCGTGGACGGAGAGACTCGTCAGCTTGCACCGCCGTTCTTTGTGATCGCCACACAGAACCCCATTGAAGCACAGGGGACGTACCCTCTGCCGGAAGCACAGCTTGACCGTTTCCTGATGTGTCTGCACATGGGTTATCCGGATCATGAGGCAGAAAAGCGCATTCTTCTCGGAGCGAGCCTTGAAGTGGAGCATCCGGTCTGCACGCCGGATGCATTAGCTGAAGCACAGCAGGCATGTGAGAACATACGAGTGTCGGATGCGATACTGGAATATCTGCTTGCCATTGCGGAAAAGACCCGGCAGGACAGGACGGTTCAGGTCGGACTTTCCACACGTGGCTTGCAGGCGATGCAGTGCTGTGCAAGAGCTTGGGCAGGCATACAGGGCAGGGACTATGTCATTCCCGAAGATGTACAGGAGATCGCTGCGGATGTGATAGCGCACCGCCTTATCATGAAGGGCAGTGCATCGCTTCAGCGCATTGATTTCAAACGTGAGGCGGCAATGCGGATGGTCGAGGAGACTCCCGTGCCGACAGAAAACTGTTAGCGTTCGTCTTTCTTCTTCTGCTGTGCATGGGGCTGTATGCGGCACAGGCAATGCTCTGTACCCGGTACGGGATACGGCATATCCATTATCGCTGCTACTTTTCGCAGGAGGAGGTCACAGAGGGAGACAGCCTTGATCTGATCGAAGAAATTGAAAATACAGGGCTGTTTCCGCTGGCATGGCTGCGGTCGGAGTATGCGGTATCGAAGTTCATTGCCTTCTCCGGTACACATTCTGTTGTGACGGACAAGACACGCTATATTTCAAGCATCTTCTATCTCCGGGCATGCAGCCGCATTGAACGCCGCTGGCATATCCGGGTACTGCGCAGGGGAGAGTATACCGTGGAGAGCGTGCGGTTGGTGACATCCGATCTGCTTGGTTCAGTGCGCACAGCGATCCCTGCGGAGGATCTTGGTGGTATGCTGACTGTTCTGCCCCGTTGCTATGCGCATAGCAACAGTCTGCCTTTTCCCCGCAGCTATGCCGCAGGAGAAGTCCCTGTCCGCCACAGCCTGCTCACTGACCCCATTACCGTCAATGGCAGCAGACGTTATACTGGCAACGAGCCGTTCCGCCGCATAGACTGGAAGGCGAGTGCCCGTGTGGGAGAGCTGATGGTGCGGACGGAAGAACCTGTGCAGGAGCGGAGACTTTGTGTCTGCTTTACAGCGCAGATGAGTGAATACGGACGGCGTTATGTCAATGAGGATACTGCCGAGCATACCATCCGGGTGGCAGCAGCACTGTTCCGGGAGCTGACAGAACGGGGAGAGTGGTTCTCTGTACAGAGCAACTGTACTGCACACGGTGAACCAATACGGAGGGGAACAGATTGTTCTGAAGGAGGATATCACCTGTTGCTGCGTGAGCTGGCGGCACTGAGTCTGACGCCGGAGCAATCGTTAAAAGATGTGGCGGACATACCGTCAGATACAAGACTGGTGCTGCTTGCACCCTACCTGTCCGAAGATATCCGGCGTTTGAAAACGCTGCACCCGGGGGCAGTGATCATCCTGACCTCACCTGTTCCGGAGGGGGAAACGATGGATTTTATCCCGGTCTATGAGGAGGCAGATGCGGATGCAGAGAAATAACAGTATGCAGCTTTTGGCAGGGCTTTGTCTGATGTCAGGGGCATTTCCGCTTTGGTACTGGTACTGTACATGGGCAGTGCCGCAGAGAGGGTATGCATTTGTCTTTACAGGGGGCAGTCTGATGCTGACAGCACTCTGCTTTCTGCACAGGCGTTACGGCTTTGTGCTGGAGAGCAAAAGCCTGTTGCTTGCCGGGGTGCTGGCAAGGTTGCTTGCAGTGTTGCTTGGGGTAGGAAGTTATTTTCTTGTGGTACAGTATTTGACGCAGACAGCAGCGATAGTGGCAGGGGTGATGGTATTTCTGGTCTATCTGACGGACTGGGCTATTTTCCGTTTGCCGACTGACAAGCTGCTTTCCGTTCATGCCTTTATCCTGATTTGTGTGGCATTTTTTATGGGCTTGCTGTTGAGCATGTTGCAGAAAGTGGAATTCGGGGACATCTGCTATGCAGTATTCGGGGTAAATATGTGTCTGTTCGGTATTCTGCGTAATCGTCTGATGGTGACAGAGACGCTTGCAGGGAGAAACATGCCGCAGGGTTTCTGGCGGCATGATCTTGGGATGATGGCATTGTTTCTGCTGCCAGGTGCGGCACTGTTTGCAGTGCATAAACCTGTGGCGGAAGCTGCCGGATATGTACTTCATCTGATCTGGACGTTTCTGAAAAATTTCTTCCGGATGCTGTCAGCACTGGTCTACCGGAAAGATACCCTTTCCCCGGATGATGCCATGATGCCGGAGATGAAGTACCGACAGGATCTGACATGGCTCGAAATGCTCATTACAATGGCAGCTGTCGGGCTGCTGATATTTCTAATAATCCGTTTCCGGTCGGAGTTATGGGATCTTCTGCGGCAGGTCGCATCGGAGCTGCTGCGCTCTTTCCGGAAACTCATCCATGCGAAAGCATTGCCGCAAGAGCAGGAGAGTCATCCGGATTATACAGATTCTGTTGAGCTGCTCGATACTGCTGCCGTTCACGTCCATCATCAGAAACGTATGACATGGCGGAAGTACTACAAAGCATATCGTCAGGCGAAAGATCCTGTGCAGAAGTTCCGCTGCGGCTATGCTTTCTGGATGCATGCACTTCGGCACTGGCATACGGATGTACCGCCAAATGCTGTCCCCGCAAAGCTTGTGGAGCTGTCCTCAGGCATTCCTGACCCGGAGCTGACAGCACAGGTGACGGAGCTGTATTACCGGGTACGTTACGGCGGCATCCCCCCGACAGAACAGGAGCTTGCTATGATGCAGCAGCTTGTCCGGAAAGTGCGGAAAATGCTCATTACAGTGCATCACAAGCAGATATCATACTGATATGTCCCCTGATAATCTGATAGGATGGCAGGAAAAAGTCTGCATTCCGATAGGCAAAGTCTATCAGAATGCAAAGGAACGGTATAAAATGTGCCCCTCTTCTGCAGAAGAGGGGCATTGCTGTTAATAGATAAGTTTGTAGAGTCTGCTGAATCTTGCCAGATGGTCGGAAAGATAGAACCGATCAGAGTAGCCCGGGTCGTTGATGGTGAAGTTTGATGCGGTAAAGCTTGTCCCATCACCGATATAACCGGTCACGAGTACATAGTGCTGTCCTGAAGAACCCTTACTGCCAAGTACCACAGGACATCCTGCCTGAATCCGTACGTAAATCTGCATCAGAATGTCCTCTGTCACAGAGCAGTTATAAGTCTCTACCGTGTAACCTAAATCAGAAATCAGATTCCAGTTTGTCAGTGAGCCGTCACTTGTGAATTTCAGCATATCCTTCATGTCGGTCGGCTTACATTCTGTACCGTTCCTGTAGGATTCCAGCATTGCCATTGAAGTGACAAGGCAACCAGATTTGGCGATGGAGGAAGATGCTGTCGTGCCAAGGCGGACACTTCCCCATTCCTCATCGGTCTGCTTGTAGCTGACGACATCCAGTACATAATTGATACGCTCACTGTCGATCACAACACCAAATTCATCAAATGTATAAGCATAATCACCGATCTCCAGTGTATCGGAGACAGCCATTGTGCCATTCTCAGTGAAATAAAACTGCTGTCCGGCAATTTCCTGCCAGCCATAGCAGAGCTTTCCGTCATCATCAAAGAGATATGTCCCGTCCTCCAGTTCCAGTACACCGGAGGTATACATCGAGCCGTCTACATTGAACCAGTAGTTCTCACCGTTCACGGACTGCCAGCCTGTCGCCAGATCACCGACAGCATCGAAATAATACATCCTGCCATCGATCTCACAGAGCGTATCCTTCAGCATGGTCATGCTTTCCGGGTCGAAGTAATGCTGCACATCGTCCAAAGTGAACCATCCTGTCCGGAGCGCACCCGTTTCATCGTCCAACGGATAATACTGTCCGTCAATTATCTGTGTCCCCTTGAGCAGCCCTTCTTCGGGGGTGATGTAGTACCAACTGCCGTCAATGACCGTCAGTCCCAGTGCTGCATGGTAGGTGGACGGATCGCCGTAATACGTCTTGCCGTCCTCAGAAACATACCATCCTGTAACAACAGCACCGTTTTCATCTGTCAGGAACGCATCTGTCTCTGTCTGGATCAGTCCCTCTTCCAACACACCGTCGTCTGCTGCACAGTACAGGATCTCGTCCGCATAGAATGCACCGCTGCGCAGCGCACCGTCCTCGGAGAAGGCATACTGCACGCCGTCGATCTCCTGAAAGCCTGTGAGCTTTCCACATTCCGGAGTGACATAATAAGTGTTATTAAAATAGCTGACCCATCCGAACAATGCCTTGCCGGTTGTCGGGTCGTAGAAATAACGGTTGTTGTTTACGGTCTGCCAGTCGATCTTCAATGCACCGCTGAATCCGAACAGATAGGGTACACCGTCAATCTCCATTTCTCCGACAGCCTTTGTGCCATCGGGAAGAATGTAATAAAATCTGCCATTTTCCGACATCCAGCCGCTAGCATTCTCTGTTTCCTCTGCTGCGGTCGTTTGGGAAGGTTCGGTTGTGTCTGATACCGTGACTGCCTCGGTTTCGCTCTGTGTTTCTTCAACCGTTTCCGGATTCTGTGCATCAGCCGCAGATACCTGTAAGCTGCCTGCGCAGAGCGTCAGAGCGGCTGCCAAAGCAGCCACGGATAGACTGTAATAATGTGCCATTGGTATCGCCTCCTATTTTTTGTCGATCTACTTCTCTATCATCCGATCAGGGCAGGATGATAGGAAATGGGTATCAGTCCTCCGGAATCGCATAAAGATTTGTCTCCCACGCCGGAATGTAGAGTCTGTGCCGGATATAGAGCTGATAGCCGGGGTGGAGCAGTTTCACCAGAAGCGGCAGCTCAAAGATGTCCTCATTTCTGTGATAGAGTGCGACCGAAAGTTTCGGTGAGTAGTGCCGGATGGTCTTTGCTGCACCCCAGAGTGCCTCACGCTCATACCCTTCCACATCCATTTTAAGGAGTGTCACAGGTGCGCCTTTGAGGAGGACATCCACGCTCCGGGACGGGATGGTTTCGCCGCCTGTAGAAAGAGAGGACTGTCTGCCCGACTTTGCGCTGAACGGCAGCTCTGTATCCATGCACCATGCAGCACACTGGAACAGGCTGACCTGCATCATCTCATTCTCTTCGATATAAGTAACTAACTTTTTGAAGTTACGCTTGTCCGGCTCGATAGCATGGATGGTGTTGTATTTCTGGTTGGTGTAGTGCAGTAATTCCCGGATGGTGTCGCCGTTATAAGCACCCAGATCCACATAATTCTCATTCCGGGAAGGACGCAGGATGTGCTTGTAGATCTCATCCGTCTCTGCTGTGACGGCATCGAGATAACGGATGTTGCCGCTGATACGGAAGTGAATGATGTTCAGATACACACGCCGGGATTCGTCATCCGCAAGACTGCGGTACACGGTATTCAGCTCCCGGATATGCTCCATGCAGTAGTTGTAGTCAAATAAACCGCCGCCAATGACGGGAACATCCGGTGCATAGAGCGTATGCTTTTTGGCAAGCATACGGATGTATTCGACCAACTGCGGATACCCTGCCGCAAATGCGAGGACAATGACGAAATCATCCACCTCTTCTTCAATTTCAGACAGTTTATGTACCCGATAACCTGCAAAGGAATGCCCCCGTACAAAATCATCGCTTGCAAAGATGCCTGCGACCGGAATGCCAAATTCCGAAAAGACAGACATGATCTTAGCAGCACCATCGCCCATGCCGTAGATAAAAATGGGACGCCTTTCTGCTTTTAGCCGTTCCCAGCAGGAACGCCTTTCTGTAATCAGGCTTTCCAGCCCTGCACCTTTCGGGGGATATGCTGTGATGCTCATGAGTCAGCCTCCTGTGGATCAGATATCGTCGTGATAGTCATCATTGAAGCCATCATCCGGATGTCCGGAAAAGCCCATCATATCCCTGCCTCTGATGCTGTAGCGGTCACGTTGTTCCGTGATGTACTTATCAAGAAGCTGCAACACCTCACGGGGCTGCTTGATGCTCTGGATATCTGTTTCCGGAGTGTCGGTATCTTTGCTGCAAATGTGGATCGTACCACAGCCGAACATCCGCTGACCGAGGGGGAGAAGGAGTTTCTTGTCCGTGATTTTGTAGAGATCGATCTCATCTTCTACGATGTTGAATAATCCCTTCCGGCGGATGAATTTTGTCTCTGTCAAGTAGTAGGTCGTGAACGAGAGCGGCAGCCCGAAGAGGGTGCGCTTTTTATCCGACCAGATGCTTTCATAAGAATCTTTCGCCATAGCTGTTCTCCTTTTCTATCCGTGAGCTGTTACGTCCGGCATGGCATTTCTCTCTTTGACACAGCCGGGGTCACGGAAGACTTCTGATATTACTATTGTAACACATCTGTAATCATTTGTCAATGATTTTACATGATTTTTTCATGAAAATTACTGACATATGGAAAACAGATTTCTGTATACGCTGTTACAAGGAGAGAGGTGTGACATAAGAAGAAAAAGCAGCCTGTAGCAGACTGCTTTCCGGAGACTGTTTTATTGTGATACGGATTTTCCATCATCCGATTGGAACAGGATGATGGAAGATACCTGCGCAGCAGGGAACAATTATTCCAGATCGAACAACTGATGATAGAAATCGGAATAATCAGTCCTGTTTTCTGCTGTGAAGGCAATTGCAGAAGAGGGGTGCAGATTCATCTTGCCGGTCAGCAGATACTGCACATCATAGCCCCACTTCAGACCATCTTCCTTCAGTTTCAGGATATGCTCCTCGTAGAATTTCAGGACGGGAGCAAGGTTATATTTGGGATTCTTCAGAAAACCGAGCAGCAGTTCCATAGCACAGTTGCCTGCGCCTCTGCCCATACTGCCGATGGTGGCGTCGAGATAGCTTGCCCCCATGGAGCATGCTTCAACGGTGTTGGCAAATGCCATCTGCTGATTGTTATGGGCATGGATGCCGACGAGCTTTCCGGCTTGTTCCATTGCTCCGACATACATCTGGGAAAGTTTCTGGATCTGTTCCGGGAAGAGTGCGCCGTAGCTGTCCACGATATAGACAGCATTGACACTGGAATTTACCAGAAGAGATAGTGCTTCTTCAATGTCGTTGGTATCTGCCTTGGAGATCGCCATGATGTTACATGTTGTCTCATAGCCGAGGTTGTGTGCATATTCAATCATTTCAATGGCAGCCGGCATGGTATTGATATACGTTGCTACACGCACCATATCGAGGACGCTCTCCTCTTTGGGATGCAGGTCACGCTGGAGATTGGCTCTGCCGACATCTGCCATGACGGAGAGTTTCATATCCGTATCATTGTTGCCAACGATGCGGCGGATGGATTCCTCCTTGCAGAATTTCCAGTCGCCGAAGTCTTCCGGTTTGAAGATATCGGTATCGGCGAGATAGCCCATTTCCATATAGTCCACACCTGCACGGATATTGGTGAGATACAGCGACTTCACGAATTCATCCGTAAAGCGGAAATTGTTTACCAGTCCGCCGTCACGGACAGTAGCATCCAGAACCTTGATATCCGGTCTGTAGGTCATCAGATTACCTTTGCGTTCCATAAGTATTCCTCCCGGTTTTTATCACTTTATCGGTTTAAAGCTTTTACGCATTACAAAATCATTGCTTTTTCATCATACCACTTTTCTACAGAAAAAGCAACCCTTGTTCCCAACATTCGGCATATTGCACAAAAATCAACTCCCATTCTGCATGCCGTCCGGCAGTGTGGAGAAAGGCAATTCTTCTGTTTTGCCTATAAATTGTTCTGAATTTTACACAAAATTATCACGGTTGCTGAAATTCGATTTCTTTTTCGGTAAGCATTGACAAATCCCGGAAATGACGTTATACCCCAAGTTTGCCACTTGTTTTAGATTTTTAAATATTTTAGCTTTTGAAAATGCCTATTTATAGGGAAAATTTTATATGACTACATTATAGCACTACGTTGAGAAATTCAAAAAATGTGGGCATATAAGGAAAACAAAGGAATATAGGCGAAAAGCCACGATAATTTGATAAAAAAACGTAGAGCATAAATATCAAAAAATCGGAAGCCGTTTTTTCGCTATTTTTCGGGAGATTTTAGCAATTTTTTTATTAACTAAGTGGCAAAGTCGGGACATTCGGCATATTGCACAAAAATCAACTCCCATTCTGCATGCCGTCCGGCAGTGTGGAGAAAGGCAATTCTTCTGTTTTGCCTATAAATTGTTCTGAATTTTACACAAAATTATCACGGTTGCTGAAATTCGATTTCTTTTTCGGTAAGCATTGACAAATCCCGGAAATGACGTTATACTTAAATTAGAAGGAATCATGGCAGAAAATGTGCAGCTTTTTCTGATGATCCTGTTTTTATGATGAGGTGATATAAGTATGAATATCTGGCACAATATCAGCCCGAAGCGCATCAGTGCCGAAGATTTTGTGGCAGTCATCGAGATCCCGAAGGGCAGCAAGATCAAGTATGAGTTGGACAAGGAGACAGGCTGTATGAAGCTTGACCGCATCCTGCATACCTCTACCCACTATCCGGCAAATTACGGTCTTATCCCCCGTACCTATGCTGACGATGAAGATCCACTCGATGTGCTTGTGCTTTGCTCAGAGGCACTGAATCCCATGACGCTTGTGCGCTGCTATCCGGTCGGTGTCATCCGCATGATCGACAACGGACGGCATGATGATAAGATCATCGCCATTCCCTTTGATGACCCGAATTACAACAGCTATCATGCCATTGACGAACTGCCGGCACATGTCTTTGCCGAAATGACGCACTTCTTCCGTGTGTACAAAGAGCTGGAAAATAAGACGACCGCCGTCAATGAGGTTGAGGATCTTGAGACTGCAAAGCAGATCATCAGCGAGGATATTGAGCGGTACATAGAGAAATTCTGTAAATAACGGAGGATAAAGCCATGCAGACAAGAAATGAAGTCCTGTTCGACCACAAGTCCAATGTTGCACCCCTTGGACTTATTGCTATGAACGGTGCGCAGGAACAGGGAAAACTCATCGACAGCTATCTCGTCAAATGGGCAAAGAAAGGCGGTTTCGACGCCAATTCCTTCCTCATTGAAAGCGAATGCCCCCGTTTTTCCTCCGGCGACGGTAAGGGTCTTATCAAGTCCACCATCCGTGGCAAGGATCTCTTTATTATCACCGATGTTGGCAATTACAACGTCACTTATAACTACTTTGGTCACACCAATGCCATGAGTCCGGATGACCACTTTCAGGATCTGAAGCGTATCATTCAGGCTGCCTCCGGAAAGGCACACCGCATCAATATCATTATGCCCATTCTCTACGGCGGCAGACAGCATCGCAGGAATTACCGGGAATCCCTCGACTGTGCTGTGGCATTACAGGAGTTGCAGGCAATGGGTGTGTCCAATATTGTGACCTTCGATGCGCATGATCCCCGTGTCAGCAATGCCGTTCCGCTCATGGGCTTTGATAACGTCATCCCTTCCTATCAGGTACTTAAGAGCATGTTCAAGAGCATCAAGGATTTCCACACCACAAAGGAGAAATTCATGGTCGTCAGCCCCGATGAGGGGGCACTCAACCGCAACATGTTCTATGCTTCCGAGCTGGGTGTAGATCTTGGCATGTTCTACAAGCGCAGGGACTACTCAAAGATCGTCAATGGCAGGAACCCCATTATTGCACATGAGTATCTGGGCAATTCTGTAGAGGGCAGGGATGTGTTCATTGCAGACGACATCATTTCTTCGGGTGAATCTGTCCTCGACATTGCTTATGAGTTGAAAAAGCGCAATGCAAAGCGTATTTTTGCCTATGCAACATACTCCATCTTCACCAATGGTCTGGAAAAGTTCGACAAGGCGTACAAGGACGGATTTATCAGCGGTGTATTTGGTACGAACCTCACTTACCGTTCTCCGGAGCTGCTGTCCCGTGAATGGTTCCATGAGGTGGATGTGTCCAAATATGTGGCATACTTCATCGCCTCCATCAATCATGATGTTTCCATCAGTACCGTCATTGATCCGCATGAGAAGATCGCACAGTTGTTGGACAAGTATAATTGATGCGAATATCCCATCCTTCTATAAAAATAGGAGGATGGGATATTGCTGTCTCATGTAATTATCTGTGCCCTCTGCGCAGCAGATGTTCCCTGACAATCTGATGTCATCAGATTGTCAGGGATTTGTATCTGTATACCCAAATAGTGCCGGTGTTTCTATTGCTTAATTCAGTTTTGTGCCCCCTGACAGTGTGCCGCCATATGCCGCAAGTTGTGTTTCATCAAGCTGCTGGAAGTAGGTCGAGCCATTCAGTGTACCGCCTGTGTAGATGCTCACACCGGAAAGTCCGGTCCCTGCGCTGATGGAGGAAACACTCTTGTCAGCAATGAAGGAAACGATCACATTTCCGCTGCTGTCCGTCAGGGTGATGCGTTCGTCTGCACTGATATTGGCAGATGCGGAGACATCGGTCGAGAGCGATCCTCCTCCCATCATGCCTCCTCCCATCATGCCGCCGCCCATACCGCCTCTGCCGGTATCCTCAACGAATACGCCGCCGGTATAGGACAAGCTGCTTTCAGCATCAAAAGCGTCCGAACCGTTGGAAATGGTGATGCCGCCGGAGATAGTGAGTGTGCCGTTGGAATCAAAGCCGTCATGGTCGCCGTCGCTTGCATTTACACGGACAAAGCCGCCTTTGAGATTCAATGCATAGCTGCCGGAGGACTGCCCGAAGCTGCCCTGTCCCCAACCGCCGCCGGGACCTCCGCCCATGTTGCCGGAGCTGTCAGCACCGCCTGCGGCATTGTAGCCATCATCGGTCGTATTGACAATGACAGTACCGCTGTTTTGGTTGATGGTCATGCCTTCAACTCCCTCGTAAGCGGTCGGAATGATAATGGTCAGGTCGTCATAGGTGTTGGCACTGCCTTCACCGATATTGACGGTATGATCGGAATGAATGGCATCATCTGCGGAAGAAAGCGTCATTTCACCGCCGGTTATGGCAATATCACCGCCTGCATGAAGGCTGTCGTCGGAGGAATCCACAGTTAAACTGCCTCCGCTGATGGTGAGTTCGCCGCCGCTCTGCCATGTTGTACCTGTGGTATCATAGAGTCCGACTGCCTTGATGCCCTTGGCGCTGATATCGGTCTTGTTGGAGTTGCCATCCTGATTCATGCCGCCACCCCATTGGGTGTTACTGCCGGAGGAGCTGCCGCCGTAGCTGCTGCCTTCATAGGTGGTGATATCGACTGTACCGCCGGTCATGGTAAAGTTCTGTTCTGCCTGAATGCCGTCAGCATAGGAATCAATGGTGACACTGCCGCCGCTGATGGTGACATACCCCTTACCGGTCTCTGTGGAGGTGGACTTGATGCCGTCACCGGATGTGGTGGTGACATGGACGGAGAGCGTGCCGTAGTTGGAAGAGTCGGTCGTATCGCCGATGCGGACGGAATCATTGCCACGGATACCGTCATCCATGGCGGTGACGTTAATCGTACCATTCCAGAGTTTGAGGTCATCCTTGCAGACAATGCCATCTTCGGTATTGCCGTTGACATTGAGCGTACCCTTGCCCTTGATTTTCAGGTCGTCTTTGGCATAAATTGCGCCATTGACAGTAGAAGTTTCTCCCTCGGAACTGGTGTCGGTGTCGGTATGGGATTTGCCGTCAGAAATTGTGTTCACCGTACCATTCTTGACGGAAATGACGGCTTCATCTCCGGCATTCTGAATGAAAATGGGTGCAGCCGTTTCGTTGGAAAGCGTCAGTCCGTCAAGCTCCAGTGTCACGAGTGCTTCCGGCTCGGCGGTATCGTCGGTATTGACGATGATCTGTCCCTGTGTGCTTTCGCCGCTGAACGTATATGTTCCGGACTTGGTGACAGTGACAATGCTGCCGTTCACGTTCACCCCATCGGATGCAGTGGTTTCATTGCCCTGTGCATCGTAGAGCTTCACGCCACTCGCAGAAAAGACAACAGATGCAGCCTCACCACTGCCTGTGAATGTCTCGCCGCCTTCAAGCAACTCTACAGCAGTGTAATGGGATGCGGCAGAGGTGTTGGCAAAAGTATTACCTGCGGCATGTTTTGCCTGTGCGCCACCGATGTAGACCTTATATTCACCCGATGCTGTAACAGAAGGATCGGAGACAAGCACATAATCATATTTCTTGTTGGGGGTGAAAGTCTTTGTTCCGATCGTAATGGCAGAATCTTTTTTCCACTCCGCAGCCATGTCAAGGAGCATGGATGCCTGTTTGCCAGTAATGGTGATGACTTCGTTGCCATTGACCTGATAGTCGGTTGCTGTTGCCATGACTGTGCCGCCGTCAATGTTGAGTGTACCGTTGGCATCCAGACGGAAGCCCCTGTCGCCGGATGCGATCACATTACCGCCCTGCACATCAATGAGGGTCGCAGCCTGCACGGCATCATTGCCTGCCTTGACGGAGACATTGCCGGAGTAGAGATAGAGCGCACCATCGGTCTTGATACCATCTGCGGAGGAATCAATGTCAAGGGTAGCACCCTCGATCTCAATATCCTTGTCGCAGTTGATGGCATCAGCATCACATTCAGTAACAGCATCTGTGGTCAGCTGGGAGGTATTGATGGTAAGCATACCGCCGTTGAGGTTGAGCTTCTTCTCACAACTGATGGCATTGTTCATGGAGGAATTTATGGTGAGAGAACCGGTGCTGTTCTTGGTAAAGGTGAGCTTGTTATTGGAGAAGATCACGCCCATCGTTTTAGCAGTATCTGCTTCTGTATAGGCAGCGGCGGATGTGTCGGTGATGGTGCTTGTGCCTTTGAGGGTGATCTTGGTCTTGTCAGAACCGTTGGCGGCGGAAGTATAAATGGCAGGTTTGGTACTATTGGTCATGGTGACATCGGTCAGCACAAGCTCCACATCAGCAACATCCTCCGCACCTGTTTCCACAAAGAGCTGTCCGTCAGTCAGTTCTCCGTCTACATAGAAAATGCCAGAGCCAGTAATTTTCACTGTCGTGCCATCCACAGAGACTACTTTATTGGTGTCTCCCTCAACCGTTGCTGTGTTGCCTTTCAGGTGGATATAGACCGTATTGGCGACGGGTTCAACATCAGAAATGATCATCTTTTTCAGCAGGGAAAAGTCAAATACATTCACAATACCATCTGTCTTGACATCGGCATTGGAGAGTGCAGCGGCATCAAGCTTAGTCAGGTTGTGGAGATACTGGTACAGACTGACTGCATCTGCTACGCCTACGCTGCCGTCCTGATTGACATCTCCGATGAGAGTCTGAGCAGCAGAGGGCAGGATCGCCGGGATACTTGCACACATCACAGCAGCGGAAGCCCATGCGGCAAAACGTTTACGGTTCTTCATAATTATTCCCCATTTCTATTTTGATTTTATACTGATTCTCTGTGCATCTGCGACGCAGAGAATCAGTATCACTATTACGATCATACGTTCAAATCTGGTCAAGGGAGCGTTGACTCGTGCGGCAAATCTCCGCTCCGCTCTCCCGGATTATCTGTATTATACAGGCGCAGTCTTAAAGTTATCTTAAACGTTATCAAAATAAAAAAAATTCTCCCGTTTCCGGGAGAATTTTTCACTCTTTCGTAAGCGCCAACCAATCCCGTGGGTAAAAAAATAGAGCCGAGGTTAAACTCGGCTCAAAAGGTATGAGGTAAT
>CANRJB010000016.1 GCA_947630845.1 uncultured Clostridia bacterium | reverse complement strand
TATCTCTTTTTTGTCTTTTGTTAATTTTTTGTTAATTCTACTCTTTTTCTATTGACTTTTCATAGCTGGTCTCCCTTGTATAATTAGCGATACATTTCTCAAGCCACTATGTTATCCTTCATCCGGACTGCGTCCATGCAAACACTCATCAGATCTCCTCCTTCTCTGCGTCATGCAAGACATACCTCATGGGTGTGCCACATACCTGCTCTGTTTCAATGATTGCTGTATGTTCTGATAAAATCACTGCTGCCATGCCATTGTCCAGCACCATAGACAGTGCTTCCCGGAAAGAACATAATTTTCTGTCAAGCTCTTTCGCATATGCCATAATATACCAATTCAGATGCTGCATGGAGAATTGATCACATTGCTGCACTGTCTGTAAAATTTCTTCTTCTGACAATCTGCCATGCGCAACAACAGCAGATTCCTTCAATATAGATTCGGCTTCGTGACAGAATCGTCCTATGCCTTTTCTCCGCTTTTTCCCATGAATTTCATACAGCAATCTTTCCCGTATGTCTTTTCGGAGAAACCGTGCGATCCGCCATTCCGGATATGTTCTGATATCCTGTATGAATCCGATCAGTTCATCCGCAAGTGGTTCGGGACAGAGTACATCATCTTCATAGTCCTCTACATAAATATGTCCGGTCATCCGGTCCATGAAAACACGACTTCCGAAATAGCTGATAAATCCAATCGGAATATATTGCTCCAAGTCAATTGTATGGTATGTATTCCCCAAGATATCCGCATCTTGCAAAATATTCTGCAATCCTTGCGGAAATGAAGAATACAGGATTATGCCATCTTTGCTATATGGACTGCATGGATGGAATCCGGACACTTCCGGATGATATACCGAAAAATACGCCTGCAATTGTTCCGGCATCTCATTACCAAACTGCTGCCGGAATGCATCTGCATTCAAAGATTCTTTCCGGGGAAATACATACCTCCCCTGCTGTATCTGATCCATATACTCCGGTTGACATTTACAGTTTGCAAACCTATTTGGTGAGCAAACTTGTGAATAATAGGCATGCAATGCGGACTGCATTCTTTTTTCAAGTTTCTGAATCACAATAAATCTCCTCCGCATTTCCAATAAGTTCCGGCAGTAATACTTCTTTCAGAACGCAGACAACACATCCGCCAGTTGTTTTGGTGTATCCAGATTAACTTCTGCAGATAGATGCGAAAATGTTGCATTCCAACTGTCCGCCGTCTGTCCAAGTCCATGAACATAGATCGCTTCCATTACAATTCCTCCATACAACATTCAGCTTCTCTTGTTCTGATCCTGTTTTCCTATCATCCTACCCTCACCGATAGGATGATGGGAAAACACATGCGGCGGCTCATCTGCTATACCTGTGCTGTATCTTCCGCAGCTATTCATATTTTTTTCATGTATAAATCAAACTTTCTCTGTTTTATGGGTGCATTTTCAGAAATAGTTCCGTTGCTTCACGAAACTGCTCATCAGGCATCTCTACTTGCATGAGGACATCCCCCTGTGCTGCAAAGTAAGTAGTACAAATATCTGTCTCTACTCGGAATAATGCCTCTAATCCATATCCTTCGATCTGATAAAGATACCCGAAATCACATTTTGTTCCAGTAAGATCATGATAATCAACATCCTCCCGAAGCATCGACATCGCCGAAACTGCCAGATTTTCTTTCAACTGCCAGTCCCCGATGGCATTGCGCTCCAGTAGTATCTTTCCGAAGTTCATAGTTCAACCTCCTGCTGCCATCCCCAAAAACAACATTACCATTGTAATGAAAGTAATGATCAAAGTGTTCCAATACGGTTCTGTCAATATCCTTTCCCTTTCCGGAAGAAAAAATAGTTCTGGTCTGGAGGGAATGTATCGGATCAGTATTTCCTTCCCATCCGGATACCAATTGTATTTCTCCCAGAACGGACAGATACCTTCAATGACCTGTGCTTCTGTCTCGTAACGAATTATCGGTGCATAAACAGGGTATTCTTCTATCCATGTTTTATGTCTGATTTTTACTGTTTTGACACGAAAGTCGATCACTGTACCCGTTGTTGGTACAGATGTGCAGATAAGCCGACGCATAAGCAAAATATGTGTGATACTCCATACCAGAATACCGCCTGATGCCGCAAAGGGAACATACAGGCGGCATTCCGTCATCAACATTATGAGTATGATCAGCAGCACCAGAACCATCCACACAATATCTCCGACCGAGAAATGAAATACATTCATGTCCCATTCCTCCTTCAGTCAAGGATCACTCCTTCATCTGATGTTACCAGTTCACCAAGAATATATGCCTGCTCCCCTGCGGCATTCAGGATCTCCACTGCCTTGTCCGCATCCTCTGCATTTACACTTATGACCATACCAACACCCATATTAAAGGTATTAAACATGTCACGCTCCGGGACGTGTCCGGTTCTGGCAATAAGCCGGAAAATCGGAAGAATGTTTACGTCCTTTCGTGCGATATGCGCTGAAATGCCTTGCGGCAGGGAGCGAGGGATGTTTTCGTAAAATCCGCCGCCCGTAATATGCGAAACAGACTTCACCTGCACGTCCTCCATCAGTTTCAGCACAGATTTCACATAGATTCTTGTCGGTGTCAGCAAACTCTCTCCCAATGTCATGCCAAGCTCATCAAAGTAGACAGCAAGATTCTTTTCATTGATGGCAAAAATCTTGCGCACCAGTGAGAAACCGTTGGAATGTACACCGGACGAACTCAGTGCGATCAGCACATCGCCTGCCTTTTGCATTGAAGTGTCGATGATCTTCTTCTTGTCCACAACACCCACTGCAAATCCGGCAAGGTCATATTCATCCACCGGATAAAATCCCGGCATCTCTGCCGTTTCACCTCCGACCAAAGCACATCCGGACTGCACACAGCCCTCTGCGATACCGGAAACGATGGTTGCGATCTTCTCCGGATAATTTTTGCCGACAGCGATATAATCCAGAAAGAACTGCGGCTTTGCACCACAGCAGATGATGTCGTTCACACACATTGCCACACAGTCAATCCCGACTGTATCATGCTTGTCCATCAGGAAAGCAAGCTTGAGCTTTGTGCCAACGCCGTCCGTACCGGATACAAATACCGGCTTCTCAATTCCCGTCAGATCAGGCTCAAACAATCCACCGAACCCTCCGATACCGGACAGCACGCCCGGAACATTGGTACGTGCAATATGCTCCCTCATCAACCGGACTGCCTCATATCCGGCGGTTACATCAACACCAGCTTTCTTGTAGCTCTCTGAAAAACTATTCATGAGTTTCCTCCTATCGGAAGCCATCAAGCCTCCAGTTTATGTTCAAACTTATCCTTCGGCTGTTCCTTGGGCACACCAATCGGATAATCCCCCGTAAAGCATCCTGTACAGAATCCGCAGCCTGCCCCTTCAGCAATATGCTTCACACCGTCCACACTCAGATAGCCAAGTGTGTCTGCACCGATCGTCTTGCAGATCTCCGGAATGCTCATCTGACAGGCGATCAGATGGTCACAGCTATCAATATCCGTCCCAAAATAGCAAGGGTTGGTAAACGGCGGACAGGATACCCGGAAATGGATCTCCTTTGCTCCGGCATCACGCAGCAGTTTTACGATACGTGCCGATGTTGTCCCACGCACGATGCTGTCGTCAATCAGAACAACACGCTTTCCCTCCACTGTTTCCCGGATGACATTCAGTTTCAGCTTGACAGAATTCATCCGCTGCTTCTGACTGGGTTGAATAAATGTCCTTCCGACATAGCGGTTCTTGATAAAACCGACTCCATAGGGGATTCCCGATGCATGGGAAAATCCAAGTGCTGCATCCAGTCCGCTGTCCGGTACACCGATGATCACGTCTGCTTCAACCGGATGCTCCTTCCAGAGCAGCTCCCCTGCCCGGAGACGTGCCTTATGTACACTGCACCCTTCAATCACTGAATCCGGTCTTGCAAAGTAAACATACTCAAATACACACATTGCTGATTTTCTGCCGCAGTGTGTCCGGATGGACTGGATACCATTTTTTTCGACAACAATGATCTCCCCCGGCAACAGGTCACGTTCAAATTTTGCTCCGATGGCATCAAGTGCGCATGTCTCTGATGCAAACACTGTGCCCCCATCCGGTAAGCTGCCCATGACAAGCGGACGGAATCCGTTCGGATCTCTTGCCGCAATGAGCTTCTGTGCCGACATGATGACCAGAGAGTATGCCCCTTTCAGGTCATACATGGCATGCTCCACTGCACGCTCAATGGAATCCTTTTTCAGCCTGTGTTCTGTCAGACAATAGGAGATGACCTCTGTATCATTGGTAGACTGGAAGATCGCCCCCCGCAGTTCATAGCGTTCCCGGAGCATATGGGCGTTGACCAGATTGCCATTGTGCGCAATGGCAAGAGGACCCTTGATATGCCGCACTACCAACGGTTGCGCATTGACACGATTATTGCTGCCGGTCGTGGAATACCGGACATGTCCGATGGAAATATTGCCCTTTCCCAGTCCGTTCAGCTTGTCACCGCTGAATACCTCCTGTACCAGACCAATATCCTTATGATGAGTAAAAATACCTCTGTCATTCACAACAATGCCGCAGCTCTCCTGTCCTCTGTGCTGCAATGCGAACAATGCCGCATAGGACATCGCTGCCGTGTCGGTATTTTCCGGAGAAAATACCCCGAACACACCGCATTCCTCATGGATCCCTGTAAGCACTTAGGTTCATTCCTTTCCGTTCCAGCAGTAGGTACAAAGTCCACATTCGGGCTTGCCGATGGCTCTGACCGTACCGGACAGTGACTGAAATTCAAGACTTGTCAGCTTCAGACGACGGCAGATCTCATCACGCAGTTTTCTGCCCCGTTCAGATTCAGAATTGCTGTATTCCTCCAAATGGTTCACACCCTCAGCCCCCTCAAAGGCATCAATGACCTGCCGGGCAATGAGTTCCATCTCAGAGGTGCTTCTGGAAAAGTTCAGATATTTACAACCGTACATGATCGGCGGACAGGCGGAACGCATATGTACTTCCTTCGCACCGTTCTCGTACAGAAATTCCACTGTTTCACGCATCTGCGTCCCCCGGACAATGCTGTCGTCTACAAAGAGCAGACGTTTCCCTTCGATCAGCTCATGCACCGGAATCAGTTTCATTTTGGCAACCTGATTACGCATGGATTGGTTCGTGGGCATGAAGCTTCGTGGCCATGTAGGGGTGTACTTGATGAAGGGTCTTGCAAAAGGGATACCACTGCGGTTGGCATAGCCGATGGCATGGGGCGTTCCGGAATCCGGCACGCCGCAGACATAATCCACATCTGGCAGCCTGCCTGCCTTAATGTCATTTTCTGCCATGATCTCCCCGTTCCGGGTACGCATCGTCTCTACATTTACGCCCTCGTAGACAGCGTTCGGATAGCCATAGTATGTCCACAGGAAAGAACAGATCCTGAGACTGCCGTTTGCCGGCGACAAAGTCTCGCAGCCTCTTGCGGTGAGGCGGACGATCTCTCCGGGTCCGAGTTCCTTATGGGTGTAGTAGCCAAGCTTTTGGAAGGCAAAGGATTCCAGTGAGAAACAATAACCGTCATCACGCTTGCCGATGATGATGGGCAGTCTGCCGTCCTTGTCACGGGCACAGATAATGCCATCCTCCGTCAGGATAATCAGGTTCACTGTACCGATGATCTTTTCCTGTGCATAGCGGATACCGTCAGTGAAGGAATTCTTCTGTGAGATAAGCGCACCAATGAGATCACCAGAATTGATATTCCCACTGCTCATCGCTTCAAAGCTTGCACAACCACTGTCAAGCATTTCATTCACAAGCTGCTTTGCATTCTGGATGATACCAACACTGCAAACTGCATAGAGCCCGAGTTTGGAACGCATCAGAATGGGCTGTGGGTCAGTATCGCTGATGCAGCCGATGCATAGTTTTCCCTGCATATTTGCGACGTCGTTCTCAAATTTTGTACGGAAAGGAGAGTTTTCAATGCTGTGGATGCTGCGCTGAAAGCCCAGCTCCGCTGAAAATGCTGTCATACCACCACGTCTTGTTCCGAGATGGGAATGATAATCCGTCCCGAAAAAGACATCCATCACGCAGTCATGTTCAGATGCTGCTCCAAAAAATCCGCCCATATTACTCACCCATCAGACGCTTCATGATTTCCTGATAGGCTTCCTCAACACCGCCCATATCTCTGCGGAATCTGTCCTTGTCGAGCTTCTCATGGGTCGTGCTGTCCCAGAAACGGCAGGTGTCCGGCGAAATCTCATCAGCCAGAAGAATTTCACCATGAAAACGTCCGAATTCGATTTTGAAGTCGATCAGGTCGATATTCAACTTCTTGAAAAAGTCCAGCATGAAGGCATTGACCTTGAAGGCATACTCTGATACCTTGTCGATCTCCTCCTGTGTGGCAAGACCGAGTGCAAGGGCATAGTAGCTGTTGATGAACGGATCGCCGAGATCATCGTTCTTGTAACTGAATTCGAGTGTCGGACAGAGGAGCTTTCTGCCCTCCTCAATGCCAAGCTTCTTGGAAAAGCTGCCAGCAGCCACGTTGCGGACAATAACCTCAAGCGGCAGGATCTCCACCTTCCTGACAATCGTCTCACGTTCGGAAATTTCCTCTACCAGATGAGTCGGCACGCCTTCTTTCTCCAGCAGCTTGAACATGTAGTTTGTCATGCGGTTGTTGATGACACCCTTGCCGGAGATCGTCCCCTTCTTTTCACCGTTGAATGCGGTGGCATCGTCCTTGTAGTCCACAATAACAAGATCGGGATCATTGGTCGCATAGACCTTCTTGGCTTTTCCCTCATAGAGTTGTTCACCCTTGACAATATTTTCCATTTCCATTACCTCCATCAGTATGTATCAAAAACCCTGCTCAGAGAGTTTTTACCAGTTCCTGCATGGCAGCATCTTTTTTTGCCACACCTGCTGCCATATCGTCCTTCATCTTCTGCAATGCTTCCATCAAGGCCGGATCAGAGAGTGCCAGCATCTGCACGGCAAGGATCGCTGCATTGGCAGCACTGTCAATACCGACCGTTGCAACCGGTATCCCCGGCGGCATCTGTACTGTCGAAAGCAAAGCATCCATTCCATCTAACGCCGTGGATTTGATCGGAATGCCAATGACAGGTAATGTCGTGTGCGCCGCAAGCACGCCGCCTAAATGTGCTGCCTTTCCGGCTGCTGCAATGATGACACCAAAGCCGTCTGCTGCCGCATTTTTAGCAAACTCTGCTGCGGCATCCGGTGTTCTGTGTGCGGACATCACATGTACCTCAACCGGCACACCAAAACCCCGGAGCTTCTCGACCGCTACCTTCACAACCGGAAAGTCACTGTCGCTCCCCATGATCACTGCTACTTTTTTTGACATAACAACGCCTCATTTCTCCGTGCATTGTTTTTTTACAGCGAACTGCACGGTATTATGCTGTAAAACAAGTCTATGTATCCTATCATCTGCTCAGAAACTGAGGTCAGCAGATGTCAGAATCATTTTGTTATTGGAATTCCTGCTGAAGCCAAACTGTAGATGAACCATCTGGTTTCCTTCAGCTGATGGGGCAGTTGCTTCAGTCTCTGTGGTCATAGGTTGGTCTGAATGATAGGTGACCGAAAAAGAAAATCCATAAATACCCTCATCCTGATCAAGGAAACCAAATGAAAAATCACTGATCTCATCAAAACGTATCCCCGGTGCAAAACTATTGGGGCGCTCAAGCCCGCCGATATAATCTCCGCCGGAAATATCTGGAAGACCTGTAAAATCACTTTGGATCAGCATATCCATATAGGATTCCACACACTGGTTGATGCGCAGCAGATCTTCTTCTGTCAGGTCAGCAAGGAGTACCTGATTCGCAATGCGCCATTCAAGCGGCAGTTTCCCGATCTGACAAAACATCTCTGCCTTTCGCAGCAACGGCTGTTCATCAGCAAGATTGTAGGAAAAAGTGCATTTTTCTGTCTCCAGATCCAGCGTGCCGTTCTCATACAAAGCATTGTCATAACTCTGGTAAAACACTGGCTGGAATCTTTCGTTGTAGATCACCCGGCTGTCGTCTTCATCCACAATGCCGATATAATACCGATCATCTATTGCTATCATGGAGCGGAACACAAACGGCAGTACAACATTCTCTTCAAAATCTATGCCGCCGATCAGTATAGTATCATTGATACGTTCTGACACAAGTGCAAGATCCTGTGTCACATCAATAATCTCCATCCACTGCGGCTCGATCACAACTGCATCCTCATTGTTCAGAACGCCGAAACAGCCGTTCTCGCTTTCAAAAACCCGTTTGTCTCCATATGTCCTGACAATATTGGAGATATCTGCACTGGAGTCTGTATTTCCAGTGTTTTTGGTAACATCAAAGTAAAATCTTGTCAGACAGATACAGAGTATGATTACCGCAATAAACAGGACTGACACCAACAGCTTTGCCCGGTTATTCACTGCTTGTCCTCCTGACAGGAACGATAAGTCTCCTCTGTCTCTCTGGTGAGATAGATTGGACGGTGCTTGCTTTCAAGGTAGGTCTTTGACAGATACTGTCCCAGAATGCCCGTACAGAAAAGCTGCAAACCACTCAGCAGACAGAGGATACACAGTGCTGCCAGAAAACGCAGATCCGCATCCGTCACCAACACAGATTTGACAACAAGCACCACAAGCAGTACCAAAGCAATGAAGCAGATGAACACACCCAACACGACTGCAACTGCAAGCGGTGCTGTCGAAAAGGCAAAGATCCCCTCAAGCGAATATCTGAACAGCCCCCAGAATGACCATGAAGAAGAACCAGCAGGACGCTCGACATTCTCATACTCAATGTAACGTGTCCTAAAACCGACCCAACTAAAGATTCCCTTTGAGAACCGATTGTACTCATGCATTTCAAGGATTGCATTGACCATCTGTCTTGTCATGAAGCGGAAATCCTGTGCGCCATCCACAATCTCTGTCTGCGAGATTTTATTCATAATTTTGTAGAACAGTCTTGCAAAGGCAGAGCGAACTTTTGATTCTCCCTCACGGCTGACTCGCCTTGTCGTGGCGCAGTCATACTCACCGTCCTTGACAAATTCATACATCTTCGGAAGAAATGCAGGCGGATGCTGCAAGTCTGCATCCATCACGACAACATAGTCCCCTCTGGAATTCTCCAGTCCTGCATACATACCAGCTTCCTTTCCGAAGTTACGGGAAAAGGAAATGTAGCGGACTCGCTCGTCCTCCTGTGACATACTGCGAAGAAGTGCAAGTGTCTTGTCCTTTGAGCCATCATCGATGAAGAGCAGCTCAAAGTTTAGCTCCGGATATGTCTCCTTCATCTGACCCATTACCTTCCGGATCTCATCAAAGAACATTGACAAGACTTCTTCTTCATTATAGCATGGTACAACAATCGAAATCAGTTTCATACGACCTCCTGTATACAACATCCCCCTTCAGGGAATGGCATGAACATACCCATACACTATATATCATACTACAAAACCAACAGGATTGCAAGGGGTTTTTGAGAAACTTTTTTTCATCATTTTTCCACAGTAAAAATTTGCCGAAATATGGATGAAAATTTTTCAACATCGCTTTTCGTGATTTTTCACAAAATTATGGAAATAGACTATTTTTCGCAAAGAAACCGCCCGGATATTCCAGACGGTCTCTCAGTTTCTATTCTCCAAGCAGCTTTGCTACCGCACAGTCCATCTCTGTAGATTCATGCAGCTCGATCACGCCAAGATCAACACACTTTGACAGCGCCGGATCAAACGGCATCTGTGCAAGCAGCGGAATGCCATATTCTTTTGCAATATCAGCCGTGTGACTCTCACCAAAGACCATGATTTTCTTTCCGCAGTCCGGACATACGGCATAGCTCATGTTCTCCACGATGCCAAGCACTGGAATGTCCATCATTTCTGCCATCTTGACAGCCTTCTGCACGATCATGGAAACCAGCTCCTGCGGCGATGTCACAATAATGATACCGTCTACTGGTATACTTTGGAATACCGTTAGCGGCACGTCACCCGTTCCGGGCGGCATATCCACAAACATGTAGTCCACATCATCCCATATCACATCCGTCCAGAACTGCTTCACAACACCTGCAATAACAGGTCCTCTCCAGACAACCGGATCAGTGTCGTTCTCCAGCATCAGGTTGACAGACATGATGTCAATACCCATCTTTGAACGTGCCGGGATAAGCCCCAGCTCATTCCCAAGTACCCTCTCTTTGATACCGAATGCCTTTGGAATGGAAGGTCCGGTCACATCGGCATCAAGGATCGCAGCATGCTTTCCGGCACGCTGCATTCCGACTGCCAGCATGGAGGAAACAAGGGATTTACCCACACCTCCCTTGCCGCTGACAATTCCGATGACTTTACCGATCTTGCTCATTTCGTTGGGCTTTTCCAACATACTCTGCGGCACTGCCCGTTCGGAACAGTTGCTGCCACAGGTACTGCAATCATGTGTACATTCGTTACTCGTGTTGCTCATATTCATTTTCTCCTTTATAATAATGGTGCAAAGATACGCAGAACCCACCCGATGCATCGTTTGTAGAGCGGACGTTTTCTGTAATCCTCCATCGTGATCTCAATACTTCTGTCAAGAGAAGCCTCAAAATCCTTCCGAATCTCCTTAACTGTTGATGCCCCGTACAGGATAGCTGCACATTCAAAGTGCAGATACAGACTCCTGTAATCCATATTGATGGTTCCGACCACACCTATGGCATCATCCGAGCTGAAATTCTTGGCATGGACAAAGCCCGGCTCATACTCAAAAATGCGCACATGCTCCTGTAACAGCTCCTTGTAATAGCTCCATGCTGTGGTATAGGCATACCATTTATCCGGGATATGCGGCGTCAGGAGACGCACATCGACACCCTTCTTGGCTGCGATTCCGAGTGCCGTCACCATCTCATGGTCAAGAATAAGATAGGGGGTCATAATATAGACATAGTCTCTGGCGTTGTTGATGATGTCCAGATACACGTTCCTGCCGACATATTCTTCGTCTGTCGGAGAGTCACTGTAGGGCTGGATAAAGCCGTCAAAGCTTGCCGGAAGAACTGATTCCGGTGCATATTGCATCACATCCTCACTTTGCTCCAAATCCCAGAGCTGAAGAAACATCACCGTAAAACTCCATGCCGCATGTCCTCTGCACAGGAGTCCGCCATCCTTCCAGTGCCCGAAACGCAGCTTCTGGTTGATATACTCGTCCGCAATGTTGATGCCGCCCGTAAAGGCAGTGCTGCCGTCCACCACAAGGATCTTCCGATGGTCACGATTGTTTTGTGAGGAAGAAAGAAAGGGCTTGAAACCGTTGAATACACGGCATTCGATTCCATATTTCTCCAGCTCCCGGAAATACCTTCTTGGCATGATGAACTGCGTGCCGAATCCATCATACAGCACCCTGACCTTTACGCCCGATGCTGTTCTTTCCTTCAGAAGAGACAACAGCTCATTCCACATTTTTCCCGAAGAGATGATGAAGAATTCAAGGAAAATATAGTGCTTTGCTCTGCGGATCTCACGCTTCATTGCCTCAAACATCGCTTCCCCATCTGCATAGTATTCGGAAACACAGTTCCGGTAGACCGGGTAGCCGCCGTATTTCTGTACATAGCGTGACAAATTGGCATAACTGGCAGAAAGCTCTCCCAAACTCTGTACGACATTGGCGTTCTGGGGAAGATATTTTTCGGTTTCCTTCATTCGTTCGGCATAGCAGCGTTTCAGCTTACGGTGTCCGGCATCTGTCTTGACGAGCAGATATGCCAATCCTGCAAATACCGGCAGCACCAGCATTGCTACGAGCCACGGCAGCTTATAGGAAGGATTTTCCGAAGTATTCGTGATATAGACCACCAGAATCATATCCAGTCCCAACAGCATCAGATAGATCGGCAGATAGTGCTGACTCAGAAACAGCACTGTCAGCACCAATACGATGAGCTGTACCAATAGCATCATAATGAACAGCACATTCCGGTTAAAGAAGGTACGAAGCAGTTTCCTAAGAATTTTTCGCATCATTCAACTCCTCCTCTGCCCTGCTCCAGATAAGGAGCAAGATATTTGCCGGTGTAAGAATCAGGGATATTTATGATCTCCTCCGGCGTTCCCTGTGCAACAACAGTACCGCCGCCGTCACCGCCTTCAGGACCCAGATCAATGATATGGTCAGCTACCTTGATGACATGCATATTGTGTTCGATGACAATGACGGTGTTTCCGGCATCCACAAGCTGCTGTAAGACTTTAATCAGCCGATGGACATCAGCAGCATGAAGACCTGTCGTCGGCTCATCGAGAATGTAGACCGTCTTACCGGTCGCTCTCTTTGACAGTTCTGTGGAAAGCTTGACACGCTGTGCTTCACCGCCGGACAATGTTGTTGCCGGTTGTCCGATCTTCACATAGCCCAAACCAACTTCCTGCAAGGTCTTTAGCTTGCGTGCGATCTTCGGGATGTGTTCAAAGAACAGCACCCCTTCATCTACCGTCATCTCCAGTACGTCATAAATGGACTTTCCCTTGTAGTGTATCTCCAGTGTTTCCCGATTATACCGTTTTCCCTTGCAGACCTCACAGGGGACGTAAACATCCGGCAGAAAATGCATCTCAATTTTCAGGATGCCGTCACCCTCACATGCCTCACAGCGTCCGCCCTTGACATTAAAGGAAAAGCGTGTGGCAGTATAGCCATGCCCTTTGGCATCATTGGTCTGGGCAAAGAGATTGCGGATGTCCGTGAAAACACCTGTATAGGTCGCCGGGTTAGAGCGTGGTGTCCTGCCGATGGGAGACTGGTCGATACAGATGACTTTGTCGAGATATTCCGTTCCCTTGATCGTTTTACATGCGCCGCCCTTGATACGGGCACGGTTGAGTTTGGCGGCAAGATGCTTATAGAGGATCTCATTGACCAAGGAGGACTTTCCAGACCCGGAAACACCTGTCACGCAGATCAGTGTCCCCAACGGAAAACTTACCGTCAGTTTTTTCAGATTATTCTCTGTCGCTCCGACAACAGTCAGTAATTTTCCGTTCCCCTTGCGGCGGACCTCTGGGATAGGTATCTGTAATTTGCCGGAAAGGTATTGTCCCGTGATAGACTCACTGCATTTCAGCAGTCCTTTCGGCGTGCCGGCATATACCACGTTGCCGCCGTTTACCCCTGCGCCCGGACCGATGTCCACGATATAATCTGCTGCAAGCATCGTGTCGTCATCATGTTCGACTACGATCAGGGTATTGCCAAGATCACGCAGATTCTTCATGGTGGCAATCAACATGTCATTGTCACGCTGGTGCAGACCGATGCTCGGCTCGTCAAGGATGTAAAGTACACCCACCAAAGAAGAACCGATCTGTGTTGCCAACCGGATGCGCTGGCTTTCACCGCCGGAAAGCGTTCCTGCCGAACGGGCAAGTGTCAGGTATTGCAGCCCCACACTCTTCAGAAAGCCTAAACGATCGCATATCTCCTTGATGATGCGTTCGCCGATAAAACGCTCATGTTCTGTCAATTTGAGATCCTGAAAGAATGTCAGTGCCTTGACCACGGAAAGCTGTGTCAGCTCATAGATATTCAGCCCTCCGACTGTAACAGACAAAACCTCCGGTTTCAGCCTTGCACCCTTACATGCCTCGCAGGTGACTTCATTCATGGAATCCTCAATATCAGCTTTGGTGTAGATGCTGTTTGTTTCATGATAGCGGCGTTCGAGATTGGGAATGACACCCTCGAAGGGCGCATAATAGACACCACCACCCAAAGACGGGCTTCTGTGCAGTTCCAGTTTCTCCCCGTTCGTTCCGTACAGAAAGACCTGCACCACCTCATCCGGCAGATCGGCAATCGGTGTTTCCAGAGAAATACCATACCGCTCTGCAATTGCTTGATAATACATCATGGCAATCGAGCCTTCCTCTAAGTGATTCCAGCCGGATGCATGGATCGCTCCGTCCATGATACTCAGATCGGGGTTCGGCAGGATGATGTCCGGATCAATTCTCTGAAATATGCCAAGCCCCATACACTTCTCGCATGCACCATAGGGATTGTTGAAAGAGAAAAGTCGTGGTGTCAGCTCTTCCATGCTGATATTATGTTCCGGACAGGCATAATTCTGGGAAAATACCAATTCTTCACCGCCGATGACCTCCACATGGATCGTACCGCCTGTCAGTGACGATGTCGTCTCCAGACTGTCAGTCAGCCGGGTGGTAATGCCCTCCTTGATAACAAGACGGTCAACAACGATCTCAATGGTGTGCTTGATATTTTTCTCCAATGTGATCTCCTCGGACAGATCATACAGAATGCCATCAATGCGCACCCGGACATACCCATTCTTTCTGGCACGCTCAAGCTCCCGGACATGCTGCCCTTTTTTTCCTCTGATGATGGGAGCAAGGAGCTGGATCTTTGTGCCTTCCGGAAGGGACATGATCTGGTCAACGATCTCGTCTACAGTCTGCTGGCTGATTTCCCTGCCGCAGATAGGACAGTGCGGAATGCCGATACGGGCATATAGCAGACGCAGATAATCATAGATCTCCGTTACCGTCCCAACAGTAGAGCGTGGGTTTTTAGAGGTCGTTTTCTGATCGATGGAAATGGCAGGCGAAAGTCCTTCAATGCTGTCCACATCAGGCTTTTCCATCTGTCCGAGAAACATCCGGGCATAGGATGACAGACTTTCCACATACCGCCGCTGCCCATCTGCATAGATCGTATCGAATGCAAGTGATGACTTTCCTGAGCCGGACAGTCCTGTCATGACGACCAGTTTATCCCTTGGTATGGTGACGTTGATATTTTTCAGATTGTGGGCACGTGCTCCCTTAATGACGATTTTATTCCTTTGCATAACTCTACCCTTCTCTACTTCCCTTTCTTCAGCTTCGCAATTTCATCACGCAGGAACGCTGCATGCTCAAACTCAAGCATCTTGGCGGCTTCCTTCATCTGGGCGGTCAGATTCTCAATGAGAGCGGTTCGTTCCTTTGCAGAAAGCTTCTTCCGGTGCGTTTGTACCTCCACATCCTCCTTCTTGGAAATTTCGATGACATCATGTACATCCTTGATAATGGTTTTAGGGATGATTCCGTGTGCTTCATTATATGCCATCTGTAAAGCACGGCGGCGTTCTGTCTCCCGGATGGCTCGCTCCATTGAGCCTGTTACATTGTCAGCGTACATGATGACCTGTCCGTGTGCATTCCGGGCAGCTCGTCCGATGGTCTGCACCATGGATGTCTCACTGCGCAGAAAACCTTCCTTGTCCGCATCCAGTATCGCCACAAGCGAAACCTCCGGAATGTCAAGACCCTCACGCAGCAGGTTGATGCCGACCAGCACATCAAACTCTCCAAGCCGTAAATCACGGATGATTTCCATACGCTCGATCGTATCAATGTCATGATGCAGATAGCGTACTCTTGTCCCCATCTGTTCCAGAAAATCAGTGAGGTTTTCTGCCATCTTTTTTGTTAAAGTCGTAACAAGAACACGTTCCTTCTTTTCCGCACGGATACGGATCTCTGACAGCAGATCATCCATCTGCCCTTCGATCGGTCTGACAATGACCTCCGGATCGACCAGCCCCGTCGGACGGATCACCTGTTCCACGACAGACGACGAATGCTCCCGTTCATAATCCCCCGGCGTTGCACTGACAAAAATCACCTGATGAATGTGACTTTCAAATTCCGGAAACATCAGCGGACGGTTGTCAAATGCACTCGGCAGACGGAATCCATAATCCACAAGTGTCTGCTTGCGTGCCCTGTCTCCGGCACTCATTGCACGCACCTGCGGAATAGTAACATGGCTCTCGTCTACGATCAGCAGAAAGTCCTCCGGAAAATGATCAAGCAGCGTATATGGCACACTTCCCGGAGGACGCCGTGCCAGAACCCGTGAATAGTTCTCAATACCGCTGCAAAATCCGATCTCCCGGAGCATCTCAATATCGTAATGCGTTCGCTGGGCAATGCGCTGTGCTTCAATCAGCTTGTGATTCTCATTGAAATACTGCACACGTTCAGCAAGCTCATCCTCAATGTCCGCAATGGCAGCTTCCATTTTTTCATCCCCGACAACATAGTGCGATGCCGGAAAAATAGCTGCATGCTGTAGAACAGCTCTGACCTTTCCCGTCATAACATCAACTTCACTGATCCTGTCGATCTCATCTCCGAAGAATTCAACACGGATCGCTGTATCGGTGGAATTTGCCGGAAAAATCTCCATTACATCTCCACGTACACGGAATTTGTTACGGGAAAAATCAATATCATTACGTTCATACTGAATGCTGACAAGCTCGCTGACAAGCTGCGATATCGGCTTTTCCATCCCGGTGCGGACAGAAACGGTCATGCTCCGGTACTCTTCCGGCGAACCGAGTGAATAGATGCAGGAGACACTTGCAACAATGATGACATCTTTCCGCTCGGCAAGGGCTGTTGTGGCAGAGTGCCGGAGCTTGTCGATCTCATCATTGATGGAAGAATCCTTCTCAATATAACTGTCCGTACTCGGTACATAGGCTTCCGGTTGGTAGTAGTCATAGTAGCTGACAAAGTACTCCACTGCATTCTCCGGGAAAAAAGCCTTAAATTCCGAACAGAGCTGTGCCGCAAGTATCTTGTTATGTGCCAGCACAAGTGTGGGCTTATTGAGATTGGCAATCACATTTGCCATTGTATAGGTCTTTCCGGATCCGGTCACACCAAGAAGTGTCTGGAAATTATTTCCTCTTTGCAAACCTTCTGTCAGCTCCCGGATCGCCTTGGGCTGATCACCAGCCGGCGCATAGGGAGCATGAAGCCTGAATGCATTCATATCTGCGTGTGCCTCCTTATCTGCGTTACCAAAGATTGGGGATGTAACCTCCTGAGTTCATCATAGACAATGCACCGTTTTCTCCCACAATGACATGGTCGACCAGCTCTATATCAATGTTCTTCAAAATCCCGGCTATGAATCGGGTCGTCTCCATATCATTTATGGACGGAATCGGTAAACCGTTCGGGTGGTTATGGGCAATCATCACTCTGTTGCAATGGCTGGAAGCAACCAAACGAACCAAATCTATCTTGCAAACCGTCACAGATCCGGGTGTCCCTTTTGCAAGCACAGCATTATGTATTACATGCATGGTGTCATTCAGACATGCGATCATAAATACCTCATCCGCTTCCAGCGATAGCAGACTCCGGAAATATTCACATCGTTCATCAATGCCTTCCAGACAGCACCCTTTTGTCCGCTCCACTTGCAGCGCACGGAAAGTCTCACCGATGGTCGCAAGCAAAAGAGCAGATTTTTCTCCTACACCTTCCACCTCCATCAACTCCTGCATGCTTGCTTTGAACACCCTATCCAATGAGCCGAAACGCAGCATGATCTTATGTCCGATCTCATTGGTGTTCTCAATCCGATAGACAAAGAAAAGCAGAAACTCTAAGATCTCATGTTCGGCAAAGCCGGCAAATCCGCCCTCTTTAAAGCGTTTCCGCATTCTTTCTCTGTGTCCCTCATGAAGATTCTTCTTATCTGTACTTACTTTCTTAACAGCCATAATTAAAACCTACTTTTTTTATTTTCCCACTTTTCAAATTTCCTTTTTTATGGTATAATAAATGCAACACCGCATGAAAGGAAATTGTTATGAGAAACATCAAGATCTATTCAAATGATGCAGGACAGCGGCTGGATAAATTCCTCCTGAAACGAATGCCCACAATGCCGAAGGGAATGCTTTACAAGCTTATCCGTAAAAAGGATATCCGTCTGAACGGCGCAAGATGTAAGGGGATGGAACTCCTGCATGAGGGCGATGTTCTCACTGTCTATGCAAAGGATATGTTTTTCGATGCCGACAAGGATCTGTATTTCCTGAAGGCATCCGGGAAACCGGAAATCGTCTATGAAGACAAAAATCTCCTAATCGCATACAAACCCTCCGGGATGTTGTCACATGGGGGGAAAGACGGCAGTATATCACTGCTCGATGAGATACGCAGATATCTGTTTGACAAGGGTGTATATGACCCTGATGCGGAACAGAGTTTTGCACCTGCGCTCTGCAACCGGATCGACCGGAATACGGAGGGGCTTGTGATTGCCGCTGTCAATGCGCAGGCTTTGCGTGAAATGAACGCAGCCATCCGTGACAGAAAGGTACACAAACACTATCTTGCCGTTACGGCAAAGCCTCTTCCCAAGCAGTCCGATATCTGCACTGCTTACCTGAAAAAAACTGCCGATGGACATGTCACCGTCCGTGCCGATGCAAAAGACAATACATGGAAACGCATCTGCACCCGTTATACTGTCCTTGCACAGAACAGCAGCCGTCAGCTTGTCCACATTGAGCTGCTCACCGGACGCACCCACCAGATCAGAGCTCATCTTGCATACCTTGGTGCCCCTCTGCTCGGCGATATGAAATACGGCAGCTCACAGCAAAAAGGAAACGGGCAATGTCTTTGCTCCTATGCGCTTTCTTTTTCGGATATGGGCGGCATCCTGTCCGGGCTGAATGATGTCATTGTCACAGCACCTGACCCCACATTTATCAAAAATGATTTCCCCGATGTCAGTCTTGCAGCTTTTCGAGCATCTCCTGCTCTGAAAGTACCGTAATACCAAGTTCCTGTGCCTTCGTCAACTTGCTTCCGGCATCCTCGCCGGCAATCACGTAATCTGTCTTTTTTGAAACAGAACCAGAAACCTTTGCCCCTGCCCTCTCGAGCATTCCTTTGGCGTCGGCACGTTTCATCTGCGAAAGTGTTCCGGTCAGGACGACTGTTTTTCCGCTGAAAAAGTTATCTGTTGCTGTCTCTGTTTTTGTGAACTGCATCGTCAGTCCAGCTTCCTTCAGCCGGTCAAGCATCTGCCGGACTGATGGACTATGCATTGCTGTCACAACACTCTCTGCCATCACCTCTCCATAGCCCTCAATCTCTGCAATTTCCTCCTTGTCTGCGTTCTCAATCGCATCCAGTGAGCCGAAATGGGCGCAGAGCAGTGTTGCTGCTTTCTGTCCGATGTTCCGGATGCCAAGCGCAAAGATCACTCTGTCAAGCGGTGCGGACTTTGAGTTTTCGATCGCAGCAAGCAGATTTTCCGCTGACTTGTCCTTGAAACCATCCAGAGTCAGAAGCTTCTCCTTTGTGAGATGGTAGAAGTCTGCGGCATCCCGGACAAGTTTCTTTTCGAGCAGTGCAGTGACGATGGCTGATCCCAGTCCATCAATATTCATCGCATCCCTTGATGCAAAATGCACCAACTGCTTATGCATCTGTGCCGGGCAGGTGATATTCGGGCAGCGAAGTACTGCCTCCTCTTCATCACGTACGGCTGAAGCACCGCATACCGGACAGCACTCCGGCAAACGATAAGGAACCGCATCTGCTGTATGTGACAAGCTCTGTACAACTTCCGGAATGATGTCACCTGCCTTGCGGACTACGATCGTGTCGCCGATGCGGATGTCCTTTTCCGTGATGAAATCCTGATTGTGCAGTACGGCACGGGAGACACTTGTCCCGGCAAGCAGGATCGTGTCAAATACTGCCACTGGCGTCAGCGCACCGGTACGCCCGACATTGACCTCAATTTCCCGGAGAATTGTCTGCTTCTCCTCAGGCGGAAATTTATACGCAATCGCCCACTTCGGGGTTTTGCTGGTCGCTCCCATCGCTTCACGCTGCTCCAGATCATTGACCTTGATGACAACACCATCAATGTCATAGGGCAGATCGTTTCGCATTTCACCAATACTCCTGATTGCTTCTGTGATCTCTTCCGTTGTCCTACAGACAGAACGCCCCGGTATGACTCGGAATCCGGTGTTCTCCAAAAAACGGAGCGTTTCGTCATGAGTGGAAAATGTTCTTCCCTCACACTGCTGCAAATTGAACACGAAGATATCTAACTTCCGCTTTGCAGTGATGCTGGCTTTTTTTTGCCTGAGCGAACCGGCAGCAGCATTCCGGGGATTCTTGAAGGGCTGTTCATAGTTCTCCTCCTGCTGCTTTACCAGCGCAAGAAATTGCTCCCTTGACATGTAGACTTCTCCCCTGACCTCCACCAATGGCAGTGTTTCCTTCAATGTCAGCGGTATGGAACGAATGGTTTTCAGGTTTGCTGTCACATCCTCCCCCACAAAACCGTCTCCTCTGGTAGAACCAAGTGTCAGCTTTCCATCTTGGTATAGAAGTGACACAGACAACCCGTCGATTTTGGGTTCTACACTGAATTCTGCCTCCGGAAATGCTTCATGACATCTTGTCACAAAACTTCCGACCTGCTCAAAGCTGAAAACATCCTGCAAGCTCTGCATCTGGACAGCGTGCGTCACCTTGTCAAAAGTACTTGATGCCGTACCGCCGACTCGTTGTGTCGGTGAATGCGGTGACAGCAGATCCGGAAACTGCTGCTCCAGATCCGCAAGCTCATGCATCAATGTATCATAGGTGTAGTCATCCACACTGGGATTGTCCAGTACATAATACTCATGATTGTACTGTTCCAGAAGTGTTGAAAGCTCTCTGACCCTCTGTTTTGCCTGTTTATGTTCCATGAGATCCTCCCGGTTTGAAATCACTTTTGCCATACATATAATATTATACCACAATTTTCTCTGTTTATCAAGTCTTTTTTTTAAATTTGTACAGGAATACAGGAAAGGCTGCACCTCAGAAAGATGCAGCCAGTTTCTGTTCAGCTTCCGTAAGTATCTCTCAGCTCCGCATCAGAGCAGTATGAGGGACGCTGACTATCATTGTCGTTCAGTGTCAGGGGAGAAAATTCCTCCGTCGGGAAGCGCATCCTGTCGAACACGGCACATGGTGTTTCTGTGTCAGCAGTGCATTCCTTTGATGGAATGGTATAGTCGAATGTCGGTACGAGAATGGTCACGGGTCTTGTCAGTTCAATCACGGAGAACAGACCGAGCGTCATGATGACGGTACGCATAGTAGGCGGACAGCCCTCCTGATTCTGGGCATTGCCGTTTCCACACTGACGGCATACTGTGCCGATCTTTGTCTCCAGTGCAAGCGGTGCAACTACCTGCACATTGGCAGTCGGCAGATTCACAACCTCACAGCTTGCATCCACGCTGCCGACTCTTGCACCATTGCTGAAAAAGGTCTGTGTATTGGATTCGCTGCCGTAGAGGATGCTGCTCTTGCTGGCATAGACCGTTCCCTCCATCACCCGAGGCTGGTCACATGCATGGGTATACGCAAGCAGCTCCACACGGAATGTAAAGGTGATGTCGATGTTAAAGAACCCCCGGTTGAACGGCACGGGTTCAAGCCGCATGCACACATCTGCCACACGGACACATCTGCACTTCACAAGCTGAATGTCAGACGGCAGTTCTCCGGCATCCAGAATGACCGGCACGTTCGAGATGCAGTCACGATCACTGCAACTATCGAACACTCGGTTTACCTTCACCGGAACAGCACCACCCTTGCCCGGACTGCGGTCGTCCGAGAGGTTTTCATCATAGTTCATAATAGCCCTCCTATTCCTGTAATACAGGGTCGCATATGCTTCCCTTAGTTACAGGATATTCAGAAGGGCAATAGTTTGTGACTATTCCTCGGGATCTCCGTAGATCTGCTTGAAAAAACAGGAATACGCTCCGGTATGGCAGGCATTTCCGGTCTGCTCCACGTTGACAAGAAGGGTATCATCATCGCAGTCTGCAAAAATGGACACGACCTTTTGCAGATGCCCCGAAGTTGCCCCCTTATTCCACAGCTCCTGCCTTGAACGGCTCCAGTACCATGTATAGCCGGTTTCCAACGTCTTTTGCAGACTTTCCTTATTCATGTACGCAAGCATGAGTACCTGCTTTGTGTGTACATCCACCGCAATGGCAGGGATGAGGTCGGATTTTACAAAATATTTGTCAAGTTCCATGCTATTCTATATCTCCCTTATCTTTCAGTGCTTTTTGTGACAGCAGCACATACTGTGCTGTCAGAAAATAATTTTTCAGATCTTCTTCATCAAGTCTCCGGAACATAAACAGCTCATCATAGATCTGTGCTGTCTGTTCCAGATTTTCACTTTCCACATGAAATTCACCACTCACCAGATCAATTCCCACAAGCACATTCCCGATGCGGTAAGCAGCAATATCCGGCTGTGTTCCCTCCGGAAATTTCCGGCGGGAATGTTCATTTTCCATGATGTTATATACGACCGTCTCTGTGAACGCCGGGTCGTTCAGTGGCTCACAGGGGTATTTCTCCTGTAGATAGGCATTTACCTTTGCACCGGTTTTCCGGTCAGGCTGCATACCGGATCGGTGCGCCGCATAGATCTCTTTCCACTGCCTTATCTGTGCTGTTGTCGGTTTTGCCGACTGCATGATATGACCTCTTTTCAGTCACTGTCCATCGGGCGTAGTTTCGTGAGCTGCATGAAAATTTCCCCGTCATATTCCGGAATGAGCAGATAAAATTCCCCTTTTGCATCACTGATTTCTACCTTATAGTAGTAGGAAAAATAATGCCCGAATTGATTTGTGGTGATCTTGAAGGGCTTGTAGCATTTGGCATTGTACGGTTCAGTTTTGTTCCATTCCGGAAAGCTGACACGCTTTTTTACCAGAGTGATCGAACGCAGGGATGCTGTCGGGATGCCCCAGAGGGTCTCGACATCTGACAGATACAGCGTCCCCCCTTCCACATACGCACATGTTTCCAAATTGGCGTACATCGTCAGTCCCATGTCTTTCCGCACCGGCTTGTCATTTTTCACGACATAAGTCTCTGCCAGAATATCAAAGTTCTCTGCATTTTCGAGCAGTGCATCAATGTTCTCCGTTGCCCAGAGTTCCTGCCTTGCACGCCACAGGGTATCCTCCATCTGCTCCTGAAAATGTTCCGGCATTTTCACATTCTTCTGTAGTTTCCACGTCTTGACGGTCAGAACGATCCATATCATGAGACACGCCAGACCGATGAGTTCCAGCCACCATGCATTTTGTAATGCTGTCACGATCCCGGCATTCAGGGTAGAGCACAGAATGAGAAAAAATGCCAAGCCGGAGAACGTTTTTACGATACCCAGCAAGGGCGGCAGACTGATCTGTTCTTCCAACTGATCGAGCTTTTCCCGTGCCGCATTGACTTCAGCCTCCATCCCCTCGGAGAGCGTCCTGACCTGAAACGCAGAACCGGCGATCTCATCCGCCTTGGCGTCCCTTGTCACATCAAATCCAAAGAAATTGACTTGCACAGCGCTCCCTCATTTCTTCTGCTATCTGACAATGATCCCCTTACTCCGGCAGTCTGCCTTGACTTCCTGCACGGTCAGCTCATGGAAATGAAACAGTGATGCCGCCAATGCCGCTGAACAATCCGTTTCCTCAAATGCCTCAGCGAAATGTCCGAGCTTTCCTGCACCGCCGCTTGCAATGACCGGAATGCTGACCGCATCCACGACCGCTTTCAACATAGGCAGATCGAAGCCACCCTTCACGCCGTCCGTATCAATGGAATTCAGACAGATCTCCCCTGCCCCAAGCTGTTCGATCTGCTTCACCCAGTCGAGCAAATCAAGCTCCATGTTGATCCTGCCGCCGTTGATGAATACTGTCCAGTTGCCAGATTTTGTCTTTTTGGCATCAATGCCGACGCATATGCACTGACTTCCGAAAATATCTGCACCGTCTTTGATAAGCTGCGGATTCTGTACCGCCTGTGAATTGACAGAAACCTTGTCTGCTCCGGCACGCAGCGTTTCCCGGATATCATCGACCGTCTTGATGCCGCCGCCGACCGTCAAAGGTACAAAGACCTGCTTTGCCGTTTCCCTGACAACATCCAGTATCACACCTCTCCCCTCATGGGATGCTGTGATGTCATAGAATACGATCTCATCCGCACCCTGCTGGTTGTATTCTGCCGCACATGCGACGGGATCACCGACCTCCCGGATGCCCTCAAAATTCACACCCTTGACGACCTTTCCGTCCCGTACATCAAGGCAGGGAATGATCCGTTTTGCAAGCATTTTCAATCCCCCTTTGCACATGTGATCGCTTGGGCAAGGTCAAGTGTACCCTGATACAGCGATTTTCCGGCAATCGTACCGTACAGACCCATTGCCTTACATGCTTCAATATCTTTGATGGTGTGTACGCCGCCGCTTGCGATAATATTACACTTCACAGCATCATGCAGCGCAGAGAGCTGCTCCGTGTTCACGCCGGATAATGTGCCGTCCTTGGAGATATCTGTAAAGATGATGGTACGCACTCCCATTTTCTCCATCTCCCTTGCAAGGGAGATATAATCCACAGTGGAGGCATCAAGCCATCCCTCTACGGCAACATAGCCATTTTTCGCATCAATGCCAACAGCAATCCGTTCACCGTATGCCTTCACAGCTTCCTCTACAAGCTCCGGATGCTTCAGTGCCACACTCCCCAATATTACCCGGGAAACACCGCCGGACAAATACAGCTCCATAGTCTCCATCGTCCGTATGCCCCCACCGACTTCCACTTTCAGAGGGGTGTGCTTTGCAACATCCAGAAAAATTTCCGTATTAACAGGCTTTGCCTCCTTTGCACCATCCAGATCAACCATATGGATCCACTCTGCACCAGATGTAACAAAGCCCTGTGCAGTCTGCATGTAGTCCTCTGCAACTTTGTGCGCTGTGCCGTAATCACCTTGCACCAGACGTACACAATTTCCATCCTTGATATCAATTGCCGGCAGAATAATCATATCAGACCTCCGAAATTCCGCAAAATCTGCAAACCTGTGTCTCCGCTCTTCTCCGGATGAAACTGTGCCCCGAATACATACTTTCCGTCATAGATCATCGCCGGAATGCTGCCGCCATATTCCACCCATGCTGCAAGCTGGCTGTCCTCACATTTTGCCGCATAGGAGTGTACAAAGTACACATACGGCGTATCGCCAAGCTGTTCCAGAAGCGGACAGGAAATTCCCATCTCAAGCTTATTCCAGCCCATGTGCGGAATGATAAGACCGGGCGCATCTATGCGTTCCACTGTCCCTCGTATCAGTCCAAGACCTTTACATTCCTCAAATTCATAGCTCTTTTCCAACAGCATCTGCATCCCCAGACAAATTCCAAGAAGTGGCTTTTTTTGTGCTTCCTCTTTCAGAACGGACACAAGCCCCTTCTGCGACAGCATCCGCATCGCTGCCGGAAATGCCCCCACCCCCGGCAGGATGATCTCATCTGCACTCCGCAGCAGAGCGGCATCATCCGTCAGCACATTTTCCATTCCGAGGTAGTCCAACGCATTCTTGACACTGAAAATATTCCCTGCGCCGTAATCTAAAATTGCAATCATCCTAACAATCCTTTCGTTGAAAACGCCTGTCCTGTACCCGTCGGTGCGACTGCAATGCGGAGCGCATGAGCAAGGGCTTTGTAGGCTGCTTCGGTCTTGTGGTGATCATTCTTTCCGTACAGCACACGCACATGCAGCGTGATACCGGCATTGAAGGCAAAAGCACGCAGAAATTCTTCCGTCAGACAAGCATCATACGCCCCGATCATGTCGTTGGTAAATTCCGCATCGAACACCAGAAACGGACGGTTGCAGATGTCCAATGCACAGAATGCAAGCGATTCATCCATCGGGATATATGCCGAACCATAGCGCACAATGCCGCTCTTGTCCCCGAGTGCCTTTGCAAATGCCTGCCCCAGCACAATGCCGGTGTCCTCTACGGTATGGTGGGCATCAACATGCAGATCACCCTTTGCACAAATTTGCATGGTGATCTGGCTGTGAACGGACAGTGCTGTCAGCATGTGATCAAAAAAACCGATACCTGTGGAAATTTCTGTCCTGCCGTCCTCCGGGAGAATGGTCACTGTGATGTCTGTTTCCTTCGATGTTCTTGTCACGGATGCCGTCTGCATGGGTATCCCTCATTTCTTCAGAATTTCTGCCAAAGCTGCATAGAGTGCTTCCATCTGCTCCGGCGTTCCGATGGTGATGCGCAGCGACTGGTCAATTCTCGGTTTGTTCCAGTAGCGCACATAAATTTTCCGTTTCTTTAATTCTTCAAAGAGAAGGCTGGCTTCTTTGTCCGGGTGGCTTGCGAAAATGAAATTGCTGTAGGAATCCGGGAACGTAAAACCCAGCTCCGTGAGACGCTGCTTAGCTGCTTCTCTGGTGACTATGATCTTCTGCACCGTCGTCCGGAAATAGTCTGCATCCCTCAGTGCTGCCGCTCCGCAGAGACAGGAGAGGTTGGTCATGGTATAGGAATTGACGGAGAATTTCACATCATTCATATACTGGATCAGCTTTTCCGATCCGATGGCAAATCCGATACGCATACCGGCAAGAGAACGGGATTTTGAGAATGTCTGTACCACAAGCAGATTGTCATATTTGGGAAGCAACGACAGACAGCTCATCCCCCCGAAATCAATATATGCTTCATCAATGATCACGACCGAATCCGGATTGGCTTTTATAACTTCCTCGATCAACGCAAGCGTCTCCATTACCCCTGTCGGCGCATTCGGATTAGGGAAGATGATACCGCCGTTTACCTGCCTGTAGTCATCGGCATTGATGCGGAAATCTTCCGTAAGCGGAACAACTCTGTACGGGATGCGGTGTACCTCCGCCCAAACATCATAGAAAGAATAGGTCACATCCGGGAACAGAACAGGCTTGTTTCCGTTAAAAAATGTCATGAATGCTATGGACAGCACATCATCCGACCCCACACCTACAAAGACCTGTGACGATTTGACACCATAAGTCTCTGCCAGAGCATTCACCAATATCTTTGCCTCCGGATCGGGATAAAGGCGCAGACTGGCACTGTCAAATTCCCTGAGTGTCTGTATGACCGCAGGGGATGGTGGATAGGGGTTCTCATTGGTGTTAAGCTTGATAATGCCACTCTGCTGCGGCTGTTCACCGGGGGTGTAGGGTATGACCCGGCGGACATTGGATTCCCAGCCCATCAGCCTTCCTCCCCGAAACGCACCTTGATGGCATTGGCATGCGCTGTCAGCCCCTCACGGTCTGCAATCAGGACAATATCGTCTTTTGCCTGACGTAGGGCATCCTCTGTGTAATAGATATAGCTTGAACGTTTCAGGAAACTGTTCACGCCCAACGGTGAGAAGAATCTTGCCGTACCCGATGTTGGAAGTACATGGTTTGGTCCTGCATAATAATCCCCCAATGGTTCGGATGCATACGCCCCTAAGAAGACAGACCCTGCATTGTCCAGTGAACCGATCAGCTCAAGCGGATTTTTCATATGAACCTCTAAATGCTCCGGTGCGATGGCATTTGCCAGCTCCACAGCCTGTGTACGATCACGTGCAACCAGAATCGCACCATAGCCGGACAGTGACTTTTCGATGATCTCTTTTCTTGAAAGATAAGTGAGCTGACGTGCCACCTCTGCTTCGACCTTTGCCGGCAACGTGGGGTCAGTTGTTACCAACACAGCCGATGCCAGTTCATCATGTTCTGCCTGACTCATCAAGTCGGCGGCAACATATTTGGGATCGGCAGTTTCATCTGCAAGTACCAGAATCTCACTTGGTCCTGCAATCATGTCAATGTCCACCACACCATATAGAAGCTTCTTTGCCGTTGCCACGAAAATATTACCGGGACCCACGATCTTGTCTACCTTCGGAATCTCCTCCGTTCCATAGGCAAGGGCTGCAATTGCCTGTGCGCCTCCGGAAAGGAATACCCTGTCCACCCCACAGATGGCAGCAGCAACCAGAATATCCTTGTTGGGTGTACCATCTTTACATGGCGGTGTTACCATGATGATTTCCTTCACACCGGCAATTTTGGCAGGTATGGCATTCATCAGCACGCTTGAAGGATACGCTGCTGTACCTCCCGGCACATACAATCCTACCCTCTCTAAGCCACGCACACGCTGCCCCAGAATCACCCCATTCGGCTGGGCATCGGTAAAACCCTGCGGCTTCTGGCGGTTGTGAAAATCGGCAATATTTGCCTGCGCATTGAGCAGCGCAGTTACAAAATCCTGATCTGCCTCTGTGAGTGCATCGTTGATGATATCACGGGGCACTTCATAATACTGCGGCAGATTGCCGTCAAACTTCTTGGTGTATGCCTTGACTGCCTCATCGCCGCCTTCACGGACGGTATCAATAATTTCGGTAACGATCTGTGTCACCTTGCGATTGGTTTCGCCGCTGCGGTGTGTCATTTCTTTCAGGAAGGCATACTCCTGTGTGCCATCACATGTGATTTGTCTGATCATTGACCTTCTCCTCCACTTTCCTTACCAGATTTTCAATTTCCTGCTGCCGCAGCTTCAGACTTACTGTATTGACAATGAGTCTTGCTGAAATCCGGGCAACATCCTCCACAACAGCAAGTCCGTTTTCCTTCAGCGTCGTTCCTGTCTCTACAATGTCCACGATACCATCTGCCAACCCCAACAGCGGTGCAAGTTCAACAGACCCTTCAATCTTCACAATGTCCACATCCATGCCCTTGTTTTCAAAGAAGGCACGGGTCACATTTGGATACTTTGTTGCAATCGTCTTGACACCAAAACCGTCATAGAAGGGATAGTCCTTTTTTGTCGCAAGCGCAAATTTACATTTCCCAAATCCTAAATTCACAAGTTCAAACAGCTTTCCGTTCATCTCCATGAGTGTATCCTTGCCGACCACACCCATGTCGCAGACACCATGTTCTACATAGGTGATGACATCTGCTGCCTTTGCCAGAACGACCTCCATATTTCCGTCCGGGATAGGCAAAATCAGCCGTCTCCCCTTCTCATGTACTGCAGTACAGTCATAGCCAATAGATTCGAGCAGGGCGACGGTATCCTTTTCCAGTCTCCCCTTCGTCAGGGCAATTCTCAAAGGCTTATTCATGGATGTCCACCTCCTTTGTCTGTGTGCCGGAAATCAGGAGTACCTTCGGGATATTTCTGCTCCGTGCATAGTCCTCTGCATCCTCCGGTCTGAGCGCATGCTCCACACAGAGTCCCTGTTCACGCAACTCCTCTGCCTTCTGCACCGCAAGTGCCTCACATCCTTCCTCTGTGACGATCAGCACGTCCGCAGGCGCAGGATGAGGTGTGTATTTCCTGCCAATGACCGCTGCTACAGCATCCACATTCACCGCCATACCGACTGCCGGAACATCATAGCCAAATTCTGACAGCAGCATATCATACCGTCCGCCAGAAATCACTTCTTCACCATAGCCTTCCAAGTAGCCCTTGATGACAAGTCCGGTGTAGTAGTCCGTCTTATTAACAAGCCCCAGATCAACAATGACATTGGCATCCTTCCGGATGGAGCATACCGTCCTGTACAACTCCTTCATACTGTCCAGAATCTTCTGAATGCGTTCATCCCGGAACACCTCCGCTGCACGGTCAAAGACCTCTTCCCCACCGAACAATGTCGGCAGTCTGCGCAGAGAGCTTGTGATGGGATTGTTACCAAGCTGATCGAGTACATCATTGAGTGCCGGATAATTCTTTGCCTCGATCAGGCTGCGTATCTCTTCTTTCAAAGAGGGCGTCGCACTCAGACGGTGCATCAGCTCCCGGAAAATACGCACATCTCCGAGTTCAAGTGAATACTGTACAGGAAAAGGCTTGGGGACATCCTTCCCCACTGTGGACAGTACGGACAATGCTGCCGAAATGACCTCCACATCTGCCATGCGGGCAGAAGAACCGATGAGCTCTATGCCGGTCTGGTTGACCTCCGTGCTTTTGCCCTTTAATGACGGCGCAAAATTCCACACAGGCTGCGTATAATACAAGCGTAATGGCAATGCAGCATCCTTCATCCGGGTCGCCACGACCCTTGCGATGGGCATGGTCGAATCCGGACGGACGACTATGAGCCGTCCCTTGTTATCTGTGAGTTTGCATAACTCTTCCTGCGGAAAATACCGGGAATTCAGGTTGAACACATCCAAAAACTCCAGACCGGGTGTAATGACACGGGTATAGCCCATGGACTTGAAGATCTGGCGTGTTCTGGTTTCTACCATACGTTTCAGGGCACATTCCTCATACAAAAAATCTCTTGTCCCCTCCGGGGTGATCAGATCATATCGGCGCATATTGTACCTCATTTCACTTTAGCGTGTTACTACGTTACCGTATTATTATGTTACTATGATACCACATTACGATGTCCCTGTCAAGTTAAAAGAAAGACATCTGCGTGGATTTGGGCAAATCACCAAATGCCCCTATACTTTCCAACAGGTCAATTGTGGTTTTTGATGCACCGCTTTCCTGCTGGAATTCTTCGATGGACATGAATTCGCCGTTCTGTGCCGTCTCATAGATGCTCCTTGCCGCATTCTCTCCGACTCCGGCAAGTGCAGAAAATGGGATCCGTATCTTCCCATCCTCAAGCAGATACTTCACGGCATGGGATTTTTTCAGGTCGATCGGCAGGAATGACATGCCCCTTGCCATCATCTCATTGACGATCAGCAATATGTCAAGCAGATCATTCTCCTTCTTGGAACGGTCGTTGCCCTTCGAGTGCAGCTCATTGATCTTTGTGCGAACGGCATCAATGCCCTGCACCGCCAGTGCTGCATCAAAATCATCGCCACGTACCGTAAAGTAGGTAGAGTAGTATTCAAGCGGTTTGTAAAGCTTGAACCATCCAAGCTTCATGGCAGCGATGATATATGCTGCCGCATGCGCCTTAGGGAACATGTACTTGATTTTCAGGCAGCTTTCTATATACCACTCCGGCACATCATGCGAACGCAGCATTTCGATCAGCTCCGGAGTAAACATCTTCGGGGCTTTACCCTTACGGGTAAATTCCATGATCTGAAATGCCTGTTTCGGTTCTACACCCTTGTACAGCAGATAAGTCATGATGCTGTCACGGGTACCGATCACCTCCGAAATGGTGCATATGCCTTTATCAATCAGGTCTTTTGCATTGCCGAGCCATACATCCGTACCGTGTGAAAGACCTGAAATTTGGAGAAAGTCTGAAAATTTCTTCGGCTTTGCGTCCATCAGCATCTGGATGGTGAAGCCTGTACCCATCTCAGGGATACCGAGGCTTCCCGTCGGACAATAGATATCCTCCGCTGTTACTCCAAGTACAGAACAATCCGTACACATCTGAATGACCTTCGGGTCATAGCCGGGCACATCCTTGATCAGAATGCCGGTCATGTCTTCCAAGTGCTTGTATAGCGTCGGGACAACATGTCCCAGTTCATCCAGTTTCAGAATGGTGTCATGCAGCGAATTAAAGTCAAAGTGGGTCGTAATGACATCTGAATCTGTCATATCCGCAGGATGCTGTACCGGAGTGAAGTCATAGACCTCATAGTCCGAAGGTACTACGACCATACCGCCCGGATGCTGTCCGGTCGTGCGTTTGATGCCGGTGCAGCCGATGGAAAGCCGGTTTTCCTCCGCCGCATTCAGCACGATGCCCTGTTCTTCCAGATATTTCTTGACGAAACCATACGCTGTCTTTTCTGCGATCGTACCGATCGTACCTGCCTTGAACACATTGTCTCGTCCAAACAACTCCTCCGTGTACCGGTGCGCACCAGACTGGTACTCGCCGGAAAAATTCAGGTCAATATCCGGTGCCTTATCTCCGTCAAATCCAAGAAATGTCTCAAAAGGAATATCATGCCCGTCGTGCAGAAGCTCTGTACCACACTTCGGACAATTCTTTGCCGGCAGGTCGAAACCTGAACCATACGAGCCGTCTGTGATAAATTCGCTGTATCTGCACTTCGGACAGACATAGTGCGGCGCAAGCGGATTGACCTCCGATATGCCTGCCATAGATGCCACAAATGATGAACCGACAGAACCTCTTGAACCGACATGATAACCATGCTGTTCGGAATTATAGACAAGCTTCTGTGCAATCATGTACAGCACGGAAAATCCATGTTTAATGATGGAGTCAAGCTCTCTGTTCAGCCGCTTTTCCACAATTTCCGGCAGTGGGTCACCATAAATTTCTCTTGCTCTTGCATTTGTGATGCGGACAAGGTCTTCCTCTGCGCCCGGAATGTTGGGGGTAAATGTCCCTTTTGGAATGGCAAAGACATGCTCACAGGCATTGGCGATACGCTGTGGATTGGTGATGACGATCTCTTCTGCCTTTTCTTCACCCAGATAGGAAAATTCTTCCAGCATCTCTTCTGTCGTCCGCAGATACAGCGGAGGCTGCTTGTCTGCATCGGAGAAGCCCTGCCCGGATGTCAGAATTTTCCGGTAAATACCGTCCTTCGGGTCAAGAAAATGTACATCACATGTCGCTACGACCGGAATGCCAAGCTTTTCACCGAGGGCAATCACCTTCCGGTTGTAATCCTGCAAATCCTTTTCATTCCTTGCAATGCCGCTGCGAATCATAAATTCATTGTTCGCAATGGGTTGGATTTCAAGATAGTCATAAAACTTTGCAAGTTTTTCCAGTTCCTCATCCGGTTTGCCGTCCACGATGGCAGTAAACAGCTCCCCTGCTTCACATGCCGAACCAAAAATCAGCCCGTCCCTGTGCTGCTCCAGTACGGATTTCGGGATGAGGGGATGACGGTAGAAATAATCAATATGACCATAAGAAACCAAACGATACAGATTTTTCATGCCGACCTGATTGCGGGCAAGGATGATTTGATGGTAGGATTTGAGTTTCTTGACATCGATCAGATCTGTTTTGGTATTGAGGTCGCTAAGGGTGGATGCACCTTTTTCCTGCATCAGACGTTCCACGAGTTTGATATAGACCTTTGCCAAGATGGCAGCATCCTCATTGGCACGGTGATGACCGAATATGCCAAGCTTGAGATGCTTGACAACGGTATCAAGCTTATGCCGTGAGAGCTGCGGCAGCATGGACTGACAGAGAATGAGTGTGTCGATCCAATTATATGCAAATGTCACATGATGACGCTCACAAACTTTGTTGATGAAAGACGTATCAAATGTGGCATTGTGTGCCGCAAGCACGGGATGGTCTCCGCAAAATTCCATGAACTGCCGGAGTGCTGCTTCTTCTTTCGGTGCATTGGCGACCATTTCATCTGTAATGCGTGTCAGCTCCGTGATCTTGGCAGGGATGGGACGTTCCGGATTGACAAAAATGTCTATGCTGTCAACGATCTGCATGTTGCGCAGCTTGACAGCTCCGATCTCCGTCAAACGGTCACGTTCCGGACTGAGTCCTGTCGTCTCTACATCGAACACAATAATCTCATCCTGCAAGCTTCGCTCATCTTTGCCCTTGAGGATCTTTGGTCGATCCATGTCATTCACAACATAGGCTTCACAGCCGTAGATCACCTTGAAATCAGGATCTTTGAGGGAGGCTTCGGTTGTCATTGCCTCCGGGAAGCCCTGCACGATGCCATGATCTGTGATGGCAATGGCAGAATGTCCCCAGTCATGTGCCCTCCTGATGAGATCAGCCGGTGCTGATACGGCATCCATTGCCGACATATTGGTATGACAGTGCAGCTCGACTCTTTTTTTCGGGGCATTATCCTTGCGAAGGATACGCTTGCGCTTGATGATGGCATCTGGACGCAGCACAGGCTCATGAGCAAACGAATCATCTTCAATCTTGCCGGCAACCAGAATACTCACACCTTTTTTCAGTTCATCAAGATGCAGCATCTCCAGTTTCTTGACAGTATCAAAGAGCTTGACCGTCACAGAACCGGCATAGTCTGTAATCTGGTAGGTCATGATCCTGCGCTCTCCTTTGACATCACGGCTGTCGGAGAAAAAGATATCCCCAAAGACAATGACCCTTTGTCCCCTTGTCTGCAATGCTTCCGGAATGGAAATGGGATCATCCCGTACTCCCCTGCCCATGATCTGCATGTCATCACCCTTTGCGGATGAAAGCTGTGCCGCATCCATAGAAACAGACTGCGGTGCATCCGGAATGGGCGGCGGTGTATACGCTTCACGCTCATAGGTGGGCGGTGGTGGGGGCGGTGCATGAAATTCCGGCGGTACTTCTTCGATCGCCCGGTTCAGATCCTGCTCTGTGAGGGTATCCGGTCCATGTATGGAAACAGTGACTGCTGTTCCGAAATGCTTTTGTACATAGTCAGAAAAGAAGGCTGTAAAATGAAACTTTTCCAGTATCGGACTGCCGCCGTTGTGTAGCTCGATATGGATGTGATCTTCCTGCCAGTTCCAGTCAGCCTTCGTCAGAAAACCATTGATGATGGGCAGCTCACGTTTCATCATCTCCACAAGAACCTCTTTGCATTCCTCTGTAAACAGCACAGCATCATATCGGCAGTCCAGACGGAGCTGCCGTATCTGTAGGGCTGTCCCGACACTCTGCTCAAAATGCAGAATGTCTGCAAATGGTACAATCGCAGAGAAGTGCGCCACAAAAGTGATATCATCCAGTTTCTCCTTGTGATAGAGAATTTCCTGAATCTCACCCTGCTGTACGGACGGGGGGATGTCCTTGGTATACTCCTGTAAAAACTCCATAAGTGTCGTATTTGCCATATGTATCACCCTTACAAATATTACAGTTTATCCAATTCTTCCAGCAAAGCCGGAACGATCTCTGCTTCCGGCACTTTCCTCAGAATCTCACCCTTCCGGAACAACAGCCCGATACCATCACCACCTGCAACACCGATATCTGCTTCCCTTGCCTCACCGGGACCGTTGACGACACATCCCATGACTGCGATCTTCACATTCTTCTCAATGTCCTGCACGGCATCCTCTACCTGCTTTGCCAGTGCAACAAGGTCTATTTTTGTTCTGCCACAAGTCGGACAGGAGACGATCTGCACACCGCCACGCTTGCCGATACTTTTCAAAATGTCCTTTGCCGCAGCGATTTCCCGGATGGGATCATCCGTCAGTGACACCCGGATAGTCTCACCGATGCCGTCATGCAGCAGTGCGCCAATGCCAATTGCTGACTTGATCAGACCCATGCGCTCTGTGCCGGCTTCTGTGACACCAAGATGCAGCGGATAGGGGCATTTTTCTGCCACAAGTCGGTAGCTGTCGATCATACGGTTGACATCGGAAGACTTGATGGAAATAACAATGTCCTCAAAATCAAAACGCTCCAGCATTGCCGCATGTCCCAATGCACTCTCTACCAGTGCTTCCGGCGTAGGTGAACCGTATTTTGCAAGTATCTCCTTCTCCAGAGAACCAGAATTGACACCAATACGGATGGGGATGTGATGCTCACGGCATGCCTGCACTACTTGTCTGACTCTGTCCATGCTGCCGATATTGCCGGGGTTGATGCGAATTTTATCCACACCGGCTGCGGCAGCTTCGAGCGCAATGCGATAGTCAAAATGAATGTCTGCTACAAGCGGAATGGAAATTTTTTCTTTAATTGCCGGAATCAACCGTACTGCTTCGAGATCCGGAACGGCTGTACGGATGATCTCACAGCCTGCCTTCTCCAATGTCACAGCCTGCGCTACGTTGCCCTCTACATCCTCCGCCGGGACATTCAGCATGGACTGGATGTAAATATGCTCACCATTTAGCTGACAGTCCCCGACTTTCACAGATTTTACATTTCTCATACCCGTATCCTCCTTATTGCAATAATCTCATGATATCTTGAATTGATACAGCAATCATCAGCAGGAACAACAGTGCCATGCCAATAAAATGTACCATTCCCTCACGTTCCGGCGGAATGGGTTTACGGCGGATCGCCTCAATCACCAGAAAAACCAGTCTTGCACCATCCAGTGCCGGAATAGGCAGCAGGTTGAAAATGCCGACATTGATAGTGATGAAAGATGCCAACGACAGCACTGATGTCAAATGTTGCTTGAACGTCTCGCCATAGGATGCAGCTTCGCCAATCGTGCTGACGATGCCGACCGGTCCGGACAGATCGCTGAACCCATACTTGCCGGTCAGAAGGTCAAACAGTGATGACCAGATGAGTCTGCCGGTGGAGACAGTGTTCAGGAAACTGTAGGAGAGGACATTGAACACATTCAGCTTTTCTGCCTTCACATAAAAATCAAGAATGCTCTGCGTGGATGTATTGCAGAATGTCACATGGTTGAGGGTCACTTTTTCTCCGTTGCGGCGGACAATTACGGTGATGTCCTTGCCGCCGCATGTCTGGAGCTTATAGGATAAGTCGGTATCTGTCAGGATGCGCATGCCATCAATTGTTACAAACTCATCCCCCACCTGCAAGCCGCATGTCTCACTGGTGGAGCAGGACACTCCAGTTTCCTCATCCTTCGGAAAATCTGCTACTTTCAGAGAGACAATATCACCATACAAGATCGTTGTGATGAGAATCAACACAAATCCTAAGATCAGATTCATGACAGCCCCTGCCACCACAACTGCCATCCGCTTGGGAACGGATTTGCGGTTGAATGCTCTTGGGTCGTTGCTGTCATCATCCTCGCCTTCCATGGCACAAAATCCACCGACCGGCAGCAGCCGGAGAGAATATTCCGTTTCTTTCCCTTGCTTTTTCAGGAGAACAGGTCCCATCCCTATGGCAAATTTGTTTACCCGGATGCCGCAGAGTTTCGCTACGATAAAGTGCCCCGATTCATGCAGTACCACAATGATAAAAAACACCAAAAGTGCGATGATAATGCTCATACCTACTCCTTTCAGCGATTCTGGATATGCTCTCTTACAAAGGCTCTTGCTGCCCTGTCGGCGGCAAGCACCTCGTCATAAGTATGGATTGCAGCATTCGGGATATGCATCATTGCCTCCTGCACCAGTTCCCCGATGTCCAAGAAACCAATTTCATCCCGCAGAAAATGACCCACTGCCTCCTCATTTGCACCATTGACAATTGCCGGCAGCAAACCACCCTCCGTGATGGCATCTATTGCCGCACGCAGACAGTCAAATGTCTCAAAGTCCGGCTTTTCAAAGGTCAGTGTCCCGTAATCCGTCAATGACAGCGGTCTTGTCGGGCAGGGCTGCCGTTCCGGATAGAGCAATGCATACTGGATCGGAATTTTCATATCTGGCACACCCATCTGTCCGATGACGGCATAGTCCTCAAATTCTACCGCCGAATGCAGTACACTCTGCCGGTGTACTACAATTTCGATCTGCGACGGCTGTAAATCAAACAGCCACTTTGCCTCAATAAATTCTAACCCCTTGTTCATAAGTGTTGCGGAATCTATTGTGATCTTATTGCCCATATTCCAGTTAGGATGTTTCAAAGCATCTGCCGCACGGACATGCTTCAGTTCTTCTTTCTTCTTTCCGAAAAAAGGACCGCCGGATGCCGTCAGGATCATCTTCCGGATGCGGTTCATGGAATTGCCCTGCAAACACTGGAATACAGCAGAATGCTCGCTATCGACAGGATAGATATGTACCCCTTTTTCTGTGGCTGTCTGCATGACAAGCTGTCCGCCTGCCACAAGAGTCTCCTTGTTGGCGAGGGCGATGTCATTGCCTGCTTCAATGGCTTTCAGCGTCGGCAGCAAACCTACCATGCCGACAACAGAATTAAGCACGATGTCATTCTCCTGCATGGCAGCAATCTGACACAAGCCCTCCATGCCCGTCAGGATCTCGATCTTCTCCCCTTTTAACAGCTCCTGCAATTCTGCCGCTTTCTCTTTTTGATAGATGCACACTACTGACGGGTGAAACCTCCTTGCCTGCTCTGCGAGCAAATTAGCCTGACTGTGCGCCGCAAGTGCTGTCACCTGCATGCCATGCTTTTCGATGACCTCAAGTGCCTGCGTACCGATTGAGCCGGTCGAACCAAGCAATGCTACTTTTTTCATCTCCATCATCCTTTCTACCCATGTTACCGGAATAAGCCCATCGCTGAAGATGGGCTTATCATGTCGTAAATATCGGAAATAATTTCATAACCAGATCAAATGCCGGTACGACAAACAGCACACTGTCAAACCGATCCATCAGACCACCGTGTCCCGGCATGATATTGCCATAATCCTTGATGCCTTTCTCACGCTTGATGACAGATGCTGTCAAATCTCCCACAACACTGATACCTGCGCAGACCAGTCCCAGCAGTGCAACTTTCAGACCGCTTAGTACATCAAAATCCACATGACGCACTGCTGCATAGCCCCAGAAGATCAGCACGAAAACAACTGCATTGCTGATGAGTCCGCCGATAAAACCCTCCACGGTTTTCTTCGGGGAGATGTTTGGACAGAGTTTGTGCTTTCCCATTGAAATACCAACGAAATACGCACCGGAATCAGCAATCCATGCACCGCAAAGCGCAAGAATCAGATAGAACAAACCATGGTCACCGAAATGATGTCTCAGCCAAACCAGTTTACCAAGCGACCACGGCACCAGCAGCATCGCCGATGCCATAAAACCAAGCATTTCTACCTTGTACTTACCGTGATGCCACAGAAATTCCAGAAAAAGACAAGTCAGACAAGCCGGCATCAAAAAAGGATCCACATACTTCTCAAATATAACAGGCAACATATCAATTCTGTCACCATCATAATAATCCAAAAAAGAAACATATATGGACAGCATATACACGATACCATAAACATACATGCCCGTCATTGCCAAATGAAATTTTTCGCCGTTGACCGCTTTAGACAGTTCATACAGAATAATCAGCGTCACGATGCCCATAGCCAGCGGCAGCACTATGGTATCACTCAGCCAAAATACCGCAAGCAGAATCGCTATACCGACAGATGCAGAAATAATTCTGGTCGTCATACACTACACGCCCCCGAAGCGTCTGCCTCTGGAGGCATAGTCAATCAATGCCTTGTCCAGTTCCTCTGGTCCAAAATCGGGCCACAATACATCTGTAAAGTAATATTCCGCATAAGCACACTGCCAGATCAGATAGTTAGACAGACGCAGTTCTCCGCTCGGACGGATGACAAGGTCAACATCCGGCAGTCCTGCTGTATACAGATGATCGGCAACAGTCTGCTCTGTAATTTCCTCCGGTTTCAGCTCGCCCTTCTGTACCAGTTCAGCGATAGCCCTTGCAGAACGGGCAATCTCATCACGTCCGCCATAATTGCATGCGAGCAGAACGGTCAGAGTGGAGTGATGTGCTGTATCTTGTTCAAGCTTGATCATACGCTCCCGGATATCATCAGGATAGACACTCTTATCCCCTAAGAAAATCGCACGCACGCCGTCGCCCAAATGGGATTGTACCTCGTCCAGATACTCACGCATGATCGCCAGAATGCCGTTGATCTCCTCCTTCGGACGCTTCCAGTTTTCAGTGGAAAATACATAGAAGGAGGCGTATCTGATGCCGATGTCTTTACAATACTGCATGATTTTCTTGAAGGTCTTGCCGCCTTCAACATGCCCCAGACTCCTCGGCAGACCACGTTTTTTTGCCCATCTGCCATTACCGTCCATAATGAACCCGACATGTACAGGGAGCTGCTCCGGCAGCTCGGCAGGAGCAGAGGGATTCTTCTTGCTAAATAATGCCATACTATGGCTCCTTTACAGATATTTTACAGGCGATTCAGATGCTCATGATCTCCTTTTCTTTTTCAGCAACTGCCTTGTCGACCTCATCACAGTACTTATCGGTGATTTTCTGTGCCTTCTTCTCGGCATCCTTCTGATCATCTTCCGTGATCTCACCATTCTTCTTCATGGTCTTGAGCTTTTCCAGTGCATCACGGCGTGCGTTGCGGACAGCTACCTTTGCTTCTTCGCCATACTTCTTCACACTCTTGCAAAGCTCTTTCCGGCGTTCCTCAGTCGGCTGCGGAAAGGAAAGACGGATAACTTTACCATCGTTGTTTGGCGTGATGCCAAGATCGGATGCAAGGATCGCCTTCTCTATGCTTTTCAGTGTGGACACATCCCACGGCTGAATCATCAGTACTCTTGCTTCAGCTACAGAGATGGCTGCCATCTGCTGGATGGGCGTGGGGACACCGTAATAATCCACATTGATCTTATCAAGCACAGCAGGGGTGGCTCTGCCTGCACGGATGGTCGCAAAATTATTCTGGAGGCTGTCAATGCTTTTCTGCATTCTGTCCTCGGCAGTTTTCAGTGTTGCTTTCATGATTCTTGTTCCGCTCAAAGTATATGAGCGTACTCCTTTCCATAGTATTATTGATAATAACGAATTTATACTAATTCTCTGCCATTTTATCGACAAAGTCAACAGAATGTCAACCGTCACAGCCGGCGAAAAGAATTGTATGAGAAGGTCGGCATAGCCGATCATGGAAAACGCCGCTCCCATCACTCAATTTCAATCGGATGACGGGAATCAGTATTAGTCTTCAGAAATAATGGTTCCTACATTCTTTCCCATCACAGCATCCAGAATATTGTCCGGACGACTCAGATCAAAAACAAGCATTGGCAGATGATTGTCCCGGCACAGGGTCGCTGCGGTCATATCCATGACTGCAAGTTCATTGTTCAGCACCTCACTGAATGTCAGCGTATCATACTTCACAGCATCCTCATACTTGTGCGGGTCTTTGTCATAGACACCATCTACAAGGGTTGCCTTCATGAGAATCTCCGCTTCGATCTCCACGCCTCGCAATGCCGCAGCCGTATCGGTGGAGAAAAACGGATTACCTGTACCACAGCCAAAAATGACAACTCTGCCCTTCTTTAAGTGATTGATCGCCTTATTGCGGATATATGGTTCTGCCACCTGCTGCATGGTGATGGCTGTCTGGACACGCACTTCCAGATCCAAAGATTCGAGTACATCAGCAAGTGCGAGAGCATTGATCGTCGTGGCAAGCATGCCCATATGGTCGGCTCTTGTCCTGTCAAGACCGCCGCTCATCCTGCCCCGCAGAAAATTGCCGCCGCCGACAACAATACCAACCTCTGTCCCGACATCCACGCACTTCTTGACACTCTCACAGATATTTCCAATCACTGCATAATCCAATCCAAAGCGTTTTTCTCCTGCCAGTGCCTCACCGCTCAGCTTCAGCAGGATCCGTTTGTATTTCAATTCCATATGATGCACCTCGCATTTCGATATTCTACTATCTATTTTACACTAAAAAATCAAATCTGTAAAGGGGATTTCTTAAATTTTTTTCAAAAAAGTGAAAAAATTTACTGTTAAGAGACATAAGTTCTTGTGATTTTGCATAAATCTGTGGAAAGATATTTGAATGGAGGCAGTTTATGCGAGTCTTGTTGTATCATAAAGAGATGAATGGAACACCGAAACCGGTTCTTGACAGGGCATCTCACCGGCAGCACATGCTGCACAAAACATTGCTCTGGGATGTAGTGTTGTTTGTAGTTCTCAGTATCTCTGGACCATTGGCACATTATTATGCTCCGCTGCTGTGCCGGATACCGGTATTGGCAGTGTTTGTGCCTGTGAATGAAAGTGTCTGGGAACACATGAAGCTGCTGTTCTTCCCTGCCCTGCTCATAGGAGGGATACGCTATCTGTGGACGGGAGAGCTGCAAAAGGGCATTATGACAACATTTGCATCTGGTCTGTGGCGTGCGATGCTGCTGATGGTATGTCTGTATTACAGTATCAGCGGCATTTCGGGCAGCATACTGCTTTGGATGGACATAACGCTTTATTATGTCGGTGTGATCTTCCTTACGCTCTATGTCCGCATCCATGCGACCGGGCAGAAGAAAAGCAGTCTGCCGGGTATGGTATTTCTCCTCCTTATGACAGGCTGCTTTATCCGGTTTACCTATTGCCCTCCGGATTTGGGCATATTTGCTTATTGAACGATGGCAATGACCTCTACCTCAACCAATGCACCCTTAGGAAGGTCTTTTACGGCAACACAACTGCGGGCAGGCTTGCCGGTGATGTACTTACCGTAGATCTCATTGAATGTCCCGAAATCGGCGATATCCGCCAAGAAACAAGTTGTCTTGATGACATTGTCCAGACTGCTGTCAGAGGCTGCAAGAACAGCTTTCAAGTTCTCCATGACCTGTGTGGTCTGTCCCTGAATGTCAGAAGCTTCAATGTTTCCACTTGCCGGAACGATGGCGATCTGACCGGAAGTGTATACCATTCCGTTCAGCTTGACTGCCTGTGAATACGGTCCGATGGCAGCCGGTGCGTTCTCTGTATAAATCTTTTCCATAACATACACTCCTTACTTGCTTACAATTCTGAATCCGGCATCCGTCAGTGCCTGACGAATCTGCCGTTTATGTTCATGATTGCGTGTTTCCAGTCCGATGCGTAGGATGGTGTCGTTGATGTTGCTGTCCTCGCTTGCACGCTCATGATGAATGGATACTACATTGCCGCCCAGATCGGCAAGAATGGTGGATACGCCCTTGAGCTGACCGGGCTTGTCCTCCAACTGAATGGCAAATTCATCGCTGCAACCAGATTTAAGCAGTCCACGCTTGATGACTCTGGACAAAATGGTTACGTCGATATTGCCGCCCGATACAAGACATACCACATTTTTTCCCTTGATATCAGGAATTTTACCGTACATCACAGCAGCCACTGAAACAGCACCTGCCCCCTCTGCGATCAGCTTTTGCTGTTCAATGAGTGCCAGAATTGCCGAGGATACCTCATCGTCTGTGACGGTTACAACACCGTCTACATACTTCTTAACGATCTCAAAGGTGTTCTCTCCCGGCTCTTTGACCTTGATGCCGTCTGCAACTGTGCTGACTTGCTCCAGACATACGATCTCATCCGATTCAAGAGACTGCACCATTGAGGGTGCGCCGCTTGCCTGTACACCATAGACACGGACATCTGGATTCAGGCTTTTCAGTGCAAATGCCACGCCGGAAATCAGTCCGCCGCCACCGACTGGTACAACTACAATATCCACATCCCGTAGTTGCTGAAGAATCTCAAGACCGATCGTCCCCTGCCCGGCTATGACATCATCATCATCAAACGGATGGATAAAAGTAAAGCCCTTTTCGTCACGCAGTTCCAACGCCTTCCTGTAGGCATCATCATAGACACCCGGAACAAGACATACTTCTGCACCATAGCCTTTGGTCGCTTCTACCTTGGAAATGGGTGCGCCGTCCGGCAGACAAATTAGTGATTTGATGCCGTTTTTAGCTGCTGCAAGTGCAACACCCTGTGCATGGTTTCCGGCAGAACAAGCAATCACACCTTTCGCCTTTTCCGCTTCACTCAACTGTGATATCTTATAATATGCCCCTCTGACCTTAAATGAACCTGTGATTTGCAGATTTTCGGTTTTGAGGTAAATGTTTGCTTCCGGACAAAGCTTCGGTGCATGGATGATGTCAGTTTTCCGGATGACATCCTCCAACACATAACTGGCATGATAGATCTTATCCAGCGTCAGCATCTGAATCACTCCTTATTCCATAGTTTTAGCACATAGCTGCTCCACAAGCTGCCTTGCCGCACGGGCAGAACGTCCACTCTTCCTCAATGCAAAACGTTCTGCTTCAAGTACAAGCGTTTCTTCATCCATCTTCAGACCATGCTGTGATGCAAGTCCCTTCACAATGTCAAGATACAATGCCTTATTTGGCTTTTCAAAATACACATTGATGCCGAACCGTTCTGACAAGGAGATCGTTTCTTGCATGGTATCATTGCGGTGTATCTCGTCACCGGCACGTTGGGAAAAAGTCTCTCTGACAATATGACGGCGGTTGCTGGTCGCATAGATGACAATATTCTGTGAACGGGCAGAAATCGTTCCCTCCAGTACAGCTTTCAGTGCGCTGAAATCATCGTCATTGTCCTGAAAACTCAGATCATCAATGAACAGAATGAATTTCAATGGATTGCTGTTCAGCTCTTCGAGCAGCTTCGGGAGCAAATGCAGCTCATCCTTAGAAAGCTCCACAAGCCGCAGTCCATCCTCAGCATAAGCATTTGCAACTGCTTTGACAGTTGCGGATTTGCCGGTGCCGGCATCGCCGTAGAGCAGGATGTTGGATGCCTTTTTCCCGGACAGCAGTGCTGTGGTATTGTCAATGACCTGACGCCTCTGTAATTCATATCCGATCAGATCGTGCAGTGCCACAGCATCCGGCTCTGTCACAGGTTTAAGCACATAACCGTTATCTGCCTCTGTGGAAAGTTCCATGTGAAACATTCGATATTTGGCAAATATCCCACATCCGTGCTTGTCGATCTCTGCAAGGCGATCGAAATACAGCGTTCCAAGCTCGCACGACTCTGTTTTCCATGATGGAACGAATAATCCGTCCGGGTTCTCCCCTTCTGTGATCTGCTCTGCTGTGAGCTGAGCGCATGTAGAAAGCAGTGCAAGATCGTGCAGTGCTGCCGTGCGGATATGCTCCGAAAGCGGCATTTTCCTTGCGGCAAAATAGGTGCAGACATTTTCATGTGACAGCACAAGGTCTTTCAGATATTCTGCCCAGTTGTCCGTATGTGCCAGATGATAGAGTGCGCCTGCAAAATTGGCAACGGCACGCACCGTTTCTGTCGGCTCATCCTCATAAAAGCACTGCCGGAACGCATGAAAGACCGAGTCACAGTTCAACTCTGAAAATACAGAAAGCGTGTCAAGCTGACTGTCAAAGTTTTTTCGATCCATTATGCAATACTTCCGTTTTTGATGGATTCCACCAGACCGCCATTTTCAATAATGGTCTGGATGAATGCCGGGAACGGCTCTACTGTGTAATCCTGTCCGGTCGTTTCGTTGTGCAGAATGCCGTTGTCGAGGTCTGCCGTGATAATGTTCCCTTCGGCGATAGCATCGGCTGCTTCCGGAGATTCCACGATGGCAAGCCCGATATTGATGGAATTACGGTAGAAAATACGTGCAAAGCTCTTGGCGATGACCAGAGAGATGCCGCTTGCCTTGATGGCGATGGGCGCATGCTCACGGGAAGAACCACATCCAAAATTCCAGCCGGCTACCATGATGTCCCCTTCCTTCACACGGGAAGCAAAGGTCTTGTCAATGTCCTCCATGCAGTGAGATGCCAGTTCCTTGTGGTCACTGGTGTTCAGGTAACGTGCAGGAATAATAACATCCGTGTCAACATTGTCACCATACTTGATGACTGTACCTGTCATTTTCATTTACAGCACCTCCTCAGGAGCGGAAATTTTTCCGGTGATAGCACTTGCGGCAGCAACTTCCGGGCTTGCAAGATAGATTTCAGAATCTACATGTCCCATTCTGCCGACAAAATTCCGATTGGTGGTCGCAACAGCTCTTTCTCCCTCTGCCAAAATGCCCATGTAGCCGCCCAGACATGGACCGCAGGTCGGTGTGGAGACAACAGCTCCGCATTCAATAAAGGTTTTCAGATAGCCACGTTCCATCGCTTCAAGATAAATCTTCTGCGTTGCCGGAATCACAATGCAGCGCACATGCTTTGCCACTTTCTTCCCCTGCATGATCTCCGCAGCAGCTTTCAGATCTTCCAGTCTGCCATTCGTACATGAACCGATGACTACCTGCTGAATCGGAATATCGCCGATCTCATCCGTTGTCTTGGTGTTCTCCGGCAGATGTGGGAATGCCACGGTATGTCCGATTTCTGACAGATCGATCACATAGGTTTTCCCATAGACCGCATCTGCATCCGCCTCATAGACGACAGGCTCACGGTCAGAATGCTCTTTCACATATGCCCTCGTGATATCATCAACTGCAAAAATGCCGTTCTTTGCGCCGGCTTCAATTGCCATGTTTGCCATGCAGAGTCTGTCTGCCATGGTAAGGCTTGCCAGACCATCGCCGACAAATTCCATAGACTTGTAAAGCGCACCGTCCACACCGATTTTGCCTATGATATGCAGAATCACATCTTTGCCGGAAATATAGGGGCGGAGCTTGCCCTTCAGTTCAAACTTCAGTGCAGACGGCACTTTGAACCATGCCTTGCCGATCGCCATGCCGCAAGCCATATCCGTCGAACCGACACCTGTTGAAAATGCGCCAAGTGCGCCATAGGTGCAGGTGTGTGAATCTGCACCGATCACAGCATCTCCCGACACCACAAGCCCTTTTTCAGGCAGCAGGGCATGTTCTATGCCCATTTGCCCGACATCATAAAAATGAGTAATATCCTGCGCTCCACAAAAATCACGACACATCATGCACTGCTGTGCGGCTTTGATATCCTTGTTCGGTGCGAAGTGATCCATGACCATCGTCACTTTTTCCTTATCAAAAACGGCTTCCTTCCCCATCTGGTGAAATGCCTTGATGGCAACCGGAGAAGTAATATCATTCCCCAACACCAAATCAAGATCTACCAGCACAAGCTGTCCGGCTTCCACCTTGTCGAGTCCGGCATGGGCTGCTAAAATCTTCTGTGTCATGGTCATTCCCATGTGCTTTCAGTCCTTTCCAAATTGTATTCTTCCTGAATAAGGGTATCCCTACTCCATGCGCCAATCGCTGTTGACATCATTTCTGTATGTGCCGTGTCCAAATCATAGTCAGAAACATTCCATCAGAAATCAATGATCGCTCCCTTATCCGCCGAAGAAACCATCTTCGCATAGCGTGCAAGGTAGCCGGTCACATCGGTCTTGACCTTGATCTCCATGGTTTCCTTACGTTTTGCGATCTCCTCGTCTGAAACAAGTAATTGAATGCTGTAATTCGGAATGTCAATGGCGATTTTGTCGCCGTCCTGTACATAGGCGATCAGACCGCCACGTACCGCTTCCGGCGAAACATGACCAATTGCCGCTCCTCTTGTCGCACCGGAGAAGCGTCCATCCGTAATAAGTGCCACTTCCTTGTCCAGTCCCATCCCGGCAATCGCAGAAGTGGGATTGAGCATTTCTCTCATGCCCGGACCGCCGGCAGGTCCTTCATACCGGATGACGACCACATCACCAGAAACAATTTTTCCAGCATAAATAGCTTCGATCGCATCTTCTTCACTGTCGAATACCTTCGCAGTTCCCTCATGCACAAGCATTTCTGGAGCAACAGCACTTCTTTTGACAACACAGCCGTCCGGCGCAAGATTGCCACGCAGTACGGCGATTCCGCCTGTTTCGCTGAAGGGATGATCAATCGGACGAATCACCTCATGGTTACGGTTCACGCAGTTGGCAATGTTCTCACCCAATGTCTTGCCTGTCACGGTCATGACATCGGTATGGATAAGTCCCTTCTTGCTTAGCTCATTCAGGACAGCATACACACCGCCTGCTTCATCAAGCTGTTCCATGTAGGTGGAACCGGCAGGGGCAAGATGGCAGAGATTCGGCGTTTTTGCAGAAATCTGGTTGGCAATATCCAGATTGATCTCTACACCGCATTCATGCGCAATTGCCGGCAGATGCAGCATACTGTTGGTAGAACACCCTAATGCCATGTCGGCAGTCAGGGCATTCTGGAATGCCTTCTCTGTCATAATATCACGGGGACGGATGTTTTTCCGGTACAACTCCATGACCTGCATTCCGGCACGCTTTGCAAGCTCAATTCTCTTTGAGTAAACTGCCGGTATCGTTCCGTTTCCACGCAAACCCATGCCAAGGACTTCTGTCAGGCAGTTGTGGGAATTGGCAGTGTACATACCGGAGCAGCTTCCGCATGTCGGACAGGCATTCAGCTCGTAATCATAGAGCTTGTCCTCATCGATCTTTCCTGCCTTATAGGCACCGACAGCTTCAAACATGCTCGACAGACTTGTGCGCTTGCCGTCCACATGTCCTGCTAACATAGGACCGCCGCTGACGAAAATCGTCGGAATGTTCACCCTTGCCGCAGCCATCAGCAGACCGGGAACATTCTTATCGCAGTTCGGCACCATGACCAGCGCATCGAAAGCATGTGCGAGTGCCATTGCCTCTGTAGAATCCGCAATCAGGTCACGGGTCACGAGTGAATATTTCATGCCCTTGTGTCCCATGGCAATGCCGTCACAGACGGCGATCGCCGGGAACACGATCGGTGTGCCGCCTGCCATTGCCACGCCGAGCTTGACGGCTTCCACGATCTTGTCGAGATTCATATGCCCCGGCACGATCTCATTATAGGAGCTGACAATGCCGACGAGAGGACGCTCCATTTCCTCTTTTGTGAGTCCGAGTGCGTGCAGCAGCGAACGCTGCGGCGCACAGGGCGCACCGGACACTTTTGTATCAAATACCATATCAATACCTCTTTTTCATTTCTTCCGATGTCATATCCACATCAAACCCAGCTTCTCCTAAATCCTCCTCCAGATACATCAGCACCCAGTCTGTCAGGAATGTTTTGAAACTGCACGGTTCCAGACCAAATGCATGGTCGAGCTTGCAGAAATGTCCCTCCCGATCCAGCACGAGCAGCGAGCCGTCTCCGATGTAGCTGCCGACCACACACGAAACAGCATCCTGATACTCTGTCCAGTTGGATACAGAGCCAAATGCACCGATCGCATATAGACTTGCCGTAGTACCGAACTCAAATCCATTGGCAAGCAAAAACCAGTTTCTCAGATCTTCGTCCATCCGGATACCGGTTTCCTGTTCCCATGCGATGATCTCCGCTTCTTCTGCCGGGGGTGACATGGTGGGTTTTGCATAGCCCGCTTCCCGGAGCATCCGGAAACCATCTGCTATGGTCTGCCAGAGCGGGAACATGGAGTTATCCTGCGGGGCGGGTTGGGAGACTGGGTCACTTTTTGCGGAAACTGTGCGGATGGGGTCGCCCTGAGGGGCGGGCTGGCTGACCGAATCGCTTTCTGCGGAGGCAGTGCGGTCGGAGATCCGTTTTCGGAAAGCATCAATCAGTCCCATTTTCGATCCTCCTGCAAAAACCGCCCCCCGAAGGGGGGGCAGTACAATATGACGGTTCCGAGCTTAGTTGTTGATGAGCTTGTCCTCACCGTTCCAGCTATAGAGCTTGCGGATCTCTTCGCCGACGACCTCAGACGGATGCTCTGCATGGAGCTTTCTCATTGCCTTGAAATGTACCTGATTGCCGGCATCGGACATGTCGAGCAGGAACTCCTTAGCAAATGTACCATCCTGAATGTCGGACAGCACTTTCTTCATTGCCTTCTTGGTATCCTCTGTGATGAGCTTCGGTCCGGTCACATAATCACCATATTCAGCCGTATTGGAAATGGAATATCTCATGCCGGCAAAGCCGCTCTGATAGATCAGGTCAACGATCAGCTTCATCTCATGGATGCACTCAAAGTATGCATTTCTCGGGTCATAGCCTGCTTCTACCAGAGTCTCAAATCCTGCCTGCATCAATGCGCATACACCGCCGCAAAGAACTGCCTGCTCACCAAACAGATCAGTCTCAGTCTCTGTTCTGAATGTGGTTTCCAGTACGCCTGCACGACTGCCGCCGATACCTGCTGCATATGCCAGACCAATATCCTGTGCATCACCGGTCGCATCCTGCTGTACTGCGATCAGACAAGGTACACCCTTCTCAATCTGATACTCGGAACGAACGGTATGACCCGGTCCCTTCGGTGCGATCATGATAACGTTCACATCCTTCGGCGGAACGATACAACCAAAATGAATATTAAATCCGTGCGCAAAGGCAAGTGTCTTGCCAGCGGTCAGATAAGGCTTGATATCGGACTCGTACAGTGCTTTCTGCTTCTCATCCGGAATCAGGATCATGATGACATCAGCGATCTTAGCAGCTTCAGCTGTTGTCATGACCTTCAGACCCTGTGCTTCTGCTTTAGCCCAGCTCTTGCTGCCTTCATACAGACCAACGACTACATTGACACCGCTGTCTTTGAGGTTCAGAGCATGCGCATGACCCTGAGAACCGTAGCCGATAATAGCAACGGTCTTGCCGTCAAGCTTGTGGATATCGCAGTCCTGCTGATAGAAAATTTTTGCTTCTGACATAATTTAAGACTCCCTTATGTATAATTTTTAGCAGCTCCGCAAAACGGGACTGTTATTGGCTTTTATACTGATTCTCTGTCATTCTGTTGACAAATTCAATAGCATGATAGCCGCCGCAGATACCGTAGAGAATCACATGAGACGGCGATTGGCTATCTTCCTATCGGATAGGATGACAGAAAATTAGTATTACAGACTTGTTTCGCTGTTCAGATAGCTGTCGCCACGCTCGATGGCAACCACTCCCGTACGGCACATCTCCAGAATGCCGATCGGCTCTACAAGTGCAATGAATGCTTCGATTTTCGATGTCTCGCCGGTGATCTCCACGCAGAGTGTTGTCGGCGAAAAGTCTACGATCTTAGACCGGAAAATATCTACTGCCGACAAAACATCATGCCGTGTCTCCGGATTGTTGCGCAGCTTGATGAGGGCAAGCTCACGGTAAACGCTTTTACCGTGTTCCATGACCTTGACTTCTTTAACATTATAAAGTTTGCGCAACTGCTTGATGATCTGGCTGCGGACGGAATTATCCCCACGAAGAGCAATCGTGATACGGGAATGCTGTGAATCCTCCGTCTCACTGACTGTCAGACAGTCAATATTGAATCCTCTGCGGTTGAACATACTCGCCACACGGGTCAGGATACCGGGCTGATTATCTACTAAAATCGCAATGACATAGCGTTCCATCACTTGTCCCCCCTCTCAGTGATGATGTCCTCGATGGAACCGCCGGGCGGCAACATCGGAAGTACAAATTCATCCTCAAAGATGGAAACATCCACCAACACAGGACCGTCTTCTGCAAAGACCTTCTCTACCGTCGTCTCCAGCTCGGAAAGTGCCGTGATACGATACCCGGGCATTCCAAAGGCTTCTGCCAGTTTTACGAAATCGGTCTTTCTGCTGTGAAGGTCTGTATTGGAATAGTGCTGCTGGAAGAACAGTGTCTGCCACTGCCGTACCATGCCAAGCACCTTGTTATTCATAATGATTATGGTGACAGGCACATTTTCTGCCGTGACCGTTGCCAACTCGTTCAGGTTCATGCCGAAGCTGCCGTCACCTGTAAAGAGAACAGTCCGCTTCCCTGTCGCCTTCGCTGCACCGATGGCTGCGCCCAAACCAAAGCCCATTGTTCCCAGACCACCACTTGAGATAAACGTGCGCACCTGTTTGAACGGATAATACTGTGCAACCCACATCTGGTGCTGCCCGACATCCGTGACGATAGGTGTATCAGGGTTGGTATACTTTGCGGTTTCATGGATCAGGGCATAGGGCGTGATGCGGTCGGTCGCTGTGACCCTGAGAAACTGCTCATGCTCCTGTGCTTTCAGCTCTGCGATGCGTGCCATCCATTCGGGATGCTGTTTTTCATTCACAAGCCCGATGAGACGCTGCATGGCATCCTTGATGTCACACTCAATGCCAAGATCGACATTGATGTTCTTATTCAGCTCTGCACCGTCGGCATCAATGTGGATAATTTTTGCACGGCGTGCATATTTTGCCACATTGCCCGTGGCACGATCGCTGAATCTTGCCCCGATCGTGATAATAAGGTCGGCTTCATCCTGCCCTACACTCGATGCATAGTGACCATGCATGCCCTCCATGCCAAGATATCTTGGATTATCGACCGGCACAGCGGACAGTCCCATCATGGTACATCCGATGGGCGCATCAATTTTTTCTGCAAGTGCTGCAATTTCCTCGGAAATTCCAGCGGAGATCGCACCGCCGCCGTAGTAGATATAGGGCTTCTGGGCTTCTGCGATCATCTGAACCGCTTTGGAGATCTTATCTCCCTTGGCAACTCGCTGCGGACGCTTTTCCACCACGGAACATGGGATATAGGGGAAGGTAGCAGTTTGAACATCCTTTGGGATATCGACCAGAACAGGTCCGGGACGTCCTGATTTTGCAATCACGAAAGCTTCACGGATGGTATCTGCAAGCTTGTCAATGCTCTTCACCAGAAAATTATGCTTTGTGATCGGCAAGGTCACTCCGGTGATATCTACCTCCTGAAAGCTGTCACGTCCGATCAGGCTGTTCGGCACATTGCCGGTTATTGCCACGAGCGGAACAGAATCAAGATATGCAGTTGCAATGCCTGTGACCAGATTTGTTGCACCCGGTCCGGATGTGGCAATGACAACGCCGACCTCACCACTTGCACGTGCATAGCCGTCCGCCGCATGGGCAGCTCCCTGCTCGTGCGCAGTCAGGACATGTTTGATCCTGTCACTTCTTGTGTACAATGCATCATAGAGATTGATGACCTGTCCGCCCGGGTAGCCGAACACAGTCTTGACTCCCTGCTCGATCAGCGTCTCTACGACGATATCTGCGCCTGTTAATATCATGCTTTCATTCCTTTCCTTGTTGATTAGAAACAAACCTCGTGCCTATGCTTGTCTGCGCACACGTTCACGATCATAAATGATTTCTCATAATAATTATAGCACTTTGATGTTCTTCATGCAAGAGGGTTTTTGATTTTTGCCGTAATGCACAAGTTTCAACATATGATTTTGTAGGCTTTGTTTTCCTTTTTATGACAAAAATGTTGTTTTTGTATGAACTTGCATTTTTTGTCTGCATTTTATTGACAAACCCGACATGACAGGGTATAATTAAAATATCTGAAGTTTGTCCGATATGCTGTAGGTGATATCATAAATTTGTAAGAAGGAAGTCGATTCAGATGCGCAGGATAACTGCTCTATTTTCTGCTGTTCTCTTGGCTGTTCCCGTATTGTTCTGCTCCTCCATGCTGGCTGCACGGGCTGAAGATATCCAGAATACCATTACTCTCACTGAAGAAGAACGGGACTATATCGCTGCCCATCCCGTCCTGAAGGTAGGCTATGTACAGGACAGGATCCCCATTTCTTTTGCTGATGAAAACGGAGAGTGTGCCGGGATCTCACGCTATATCTTTGATCGGGTCAGAGAGCTGTGCGGTATTGATTTTGAATATGTTCCCCTGCCAACGGGAGACGTGACCTATGATTATCTGCTCAGTGAGGGATTTGACCTCGTCACAAGTGTGGAATATAATAAGGAGAACAAAAAAGCAAGAGGCATCCTCATCAGCGAACCATATCTTTCCAGCCGCAAGGTCATCGTGGCAAGGCAGGACATGGAATTCAGCTATGATGAGGACTGGTCAGTTGCTGTCTCCACAGGCTCACAGACATTGAAAAAAGTCCTTGCTGCTACTTTCCCCAATTTTGCCCTCAAGGACTATGCTTCTATTACTGACTGCTTTGATGCTGTCAATAACAATGATGCCGATCTGATGATCCTGAACCAATACGTTGTGGAGTACTGGCTCGCAAAGCCCAAATATGAAGATCTGAAGGTCATACCTATCATCGGGCTTGATGACCAGCTCTGCTTTTCTGCTGTTGTTGCCTTCGCCGATCAGACCGGATCCTCTCAGGAGGAAGGGGAGCTGCTGATCAATATCCTCGATAAGGCGATCAGCAGCATACCGGAAGGAGAGATCGGCAATTACGTGATACAGGGTGTCATGGAAAATCAGTACGAATTTAATCTGTCGGATTTTGTAAGCCGCTACAAGTATACGCTGTGCGCCCTTACGTTACTGATGCTGATGATCCTTGCACTGACAATCATGCTCATCCGGCAACGCATCCAGACTGCAGAAATCAGGGCTGATGCCAAAGCAAAGGGGCAGTTTCTCTCAACCATGAGCCATGAAATACGAACACCGCTGAACGGGTTGATCGGACTCAATTATCTCATGTCACAGAAGCTTGGTGATAAAACCAAAATGGAAGATTACCTCCGGCAGTCCTCCATTACTGCAAAATATCTGCTGTCTCTGGTAAATGATATCCTTGATTCTTTCAAGCTTGAAGAGGAGAGGATGGAGCTGGTTATGCAGCCGGTGGAGCTGGCACTGCTCATAAAAACGGTCGGCTCAATCGAGCAGAATGCCATAAATGAAAAAGGACTGGTTTATAATGCCCATACCGAAATACAATATCCCCTGTTGATCGGCGATGAGGTGCGTATTCAGCAGGTTATCCTGAATCTGCTCGACAATGCCCGGAAATTCACACCGGCAGGCGGCAGGATCGACCTGACTCTCTCACAAAAGATGACGGCAGAGCAGCTTGTACAGACCACCATCACCATTTCCGATAATGGAAGAGGAATGAGTGAGGAATTTCAGAAACAAATATTCAAGGTCTTTTCACAGGAGCGTGAAACAGTCTCTAAGGGCAATCAGGGTACGGGACTGGGTCTTTCCATCAGCCACAAACTTGCAAAACTCATGGGCGGCGATCTGACCTGTGTGAGCAAAAAAGGGGTCGGAAGTACCTTTACATTCACTTTCCTTGCGAAGCCGGCACAGGTATCTGCTGAAGAGAATGCAAAGAAGACGGAAGCAGTAATCGCTCGTCCGCACATCCTCGTGGCAGAGGATAATGAGCTGAATGCCGAGATCTTACTTGAACTGCTGCATAGTGAAGGGTATGAGGCAGACCTCGCTGAAAATGGCAGGATCGCCCTTCAGAAATTCACTGCGTCCGCACCCGGCACATATGGTATCATCCTGATGGATCTGCTGATGCCGGAAATGGATGGCTTTGAAACTACCAAAGCGATTCGTGCACTTGACAGAGAGGACTCCAAATCCGTGCGCATCATCGCCTGCACGGCAAACGCTTTTTCAGAAGAACGGGAAGAGGCTTATTCCTGCGGCATGAATGACTTTATTGCCAAGCCGGTCGATGTTCAGGAATTATTCAATAAGCTGCATGCATAATATTTATAGAGGTGTGAAATATGATCGAGATCAAAGCATACAGAGGACATATCCGCAACTGGGAAACGCTCTGCGGCGAGCTGGGGTTGGATGTCTCTCTGTCCCGTGAGGAACGGGAACAGGCAATTCTGATAAAAGGCTACGAGACATGGGGCAAGGCAATTCCGGATCATCTGTATGGAATGTTTGCATTTGCGCTCTATGATACGCAAACTGATGAGCTGTTCTGCGTGAGAGATCATTTCGGGACAAAGCCGTTCTATTATTACCGCACAGAGGATGGCAGTCTGCTCTTCGGGACGATGATCCGTGACATACTCGATCAGCCCGGCTTTGTAAAAGAGCTGAACGAGGAGATGCTCCAGATCTATCTCTCCCTGACCTACGTTGCCGGAGAGGATACCTTTTTCAAAGGCATCAAAAAACTTATGCCCGGACATACGCTGACATTCAGAAACGGCGAATTTACTCTGCACCGCTACTGGAAACCGGAATTTCATCCGGACGAATCCAGAACACTCGAAGAATGGGCAGATGAGATCCATACGACTTTGCAGCAAATGATGCGTGAGGTCAAAACGGAGGATGAGACGGCAGAGTCTTTCCTGTCAGGCGGTGTGGATTCGTCCTATGTACTGGCGATGAGTGATGCTAAACGTGCGGATTCCTGCGGCTATGATGAAGAACGGTTCGATGAATCCCGTATCGCTGCAAAGACGGCAGAACTGCTCGGTGTGGAACACAGTGTAGCAAATATTCAGCCGGAAGATTTCTTCGGCATTGTGCCGTATGTGATGTATCACATGGAACAACCGCTTGCGGATGCGTCGGCAATTGTTTTTACGCTCGGCTGCAAGGCAACTGCAAAACATACCAAACTCTGCTATTCCGGTGAAGGGGCAGATGAATTCTTCGGCGGTTATAATATGTACCGTAATGCAGAACGTTATGGAGAGAATCTGAAAAACTTCTATGTGGGTAATACCAACATCATGAAAGAGGACGAAAAGCAGCGTATTCTACAGCATTATGATCCGGAGGTGCTGCCGATCAATCTGGTAAAATACATCTATGATGAAACTGAAGGGCTTGACCCTCTGACGAGGATGTCTGATGTAGATATCCAAATCTGGCTTGAAGGTGACATTTATCTGAATGTGGATAAAATGAGTACGGCTGCCGGTTTAGAAATCCGGATGCCGCTGACGGACAGACGCATCTTTTCCATCGCAGGCAGGATGCCTTCCCGGTTTAAGGTCAATGAGGAGCAGAATAAAGTTGCATTCCGGACTGCTGCTGCAAAAGTACTGCCGGAAGAAATCGCCTTCCGGAAAAAATTAGGTTTTATCGTGCCTGTCCGTATCTGGCTTGCGGATGAGCGGTACAATGCTGATGTGCGTGAGAAATTTCACAGTGATATCGCTGCAAAATTCTTTAAGCCTGAAGAGATACAGGCTATTTATGATGACTATGTTGGCGGCAATTCCGATAACTGGCGCAAGGTATGGACGATCTACACCTTCCTTGTCTGGTATGAAGAATATTTTGTCAAAAGATAATGAAACGGCAGCTCATTTGTGGGCTGCCGCTTTGTTATATAAGAGGATGACGCAGGAAATCATGGCTCGTTTCAAAACTGTCCCAGTCCTGACGGCAGAGCATGATGTTTTCATTGGCAATCTGTGCAATATGCGCTTGGTGTATCCCGGCAGACAGCACAGGAATGTCTGCAACCTGTCCTACCTCATAATTCAGTGTCGGAGAAAGCAAACCTATGATGTAACTGACCACTCTGCTGTTACAGAGCGCAAGCAGAACCGGCAATTCATCGGCAAATATGCTCGTCCCGGCTACATCAAACAAATGTCCCGGCTGTTTGTACCGGAAGGAGATCGGACCGCCTGACACCTTTGACCATGTAATGCACTGCCGGAAATAACGATCCTGATTCCGGAGTAACGACTTTTTGAAGGTACGCAGCTCCTCCCCGTCATGCTCCCAGTTTACAACATACATTTCGTTTCCATACCATTTCCGGTAGCTGCCGCCCTTGTTATAGGGAAACCATTTCTTTCCGGAATGCAGTGCTGCTGCACGATCTGCCGCATGGAACATGATCTTTCTGATGTCAGTCTCATACCACGCCCTGACAAAGCGTTGGTTATTGCCTGTTGCCATTCCCTGACGGACAGCGGCTATGGTGCGCAGCAAAATTCCCCTCTCGAACACATGTAAAAAAGCTTCACTCACCCAGTATGCTACAGGTACACCGGGCAGCTTCCTGAACTGTTCCTGTGCTGCTGTATAACGGTTTTGACCGCTTAGAAACAAAGTCTCCTTTGCTGCTTCACCGCTGACTCCAGTCAGACGGACATAAGTGCCGGAGAAACCTTTGATATGTGAATTGCGATACACAAAAGCTGAAGTCTGCACCACTTCCCCACCGATCTCATCAAATGCCCTTGCCCCCAGATGCAGCATGTTGACAAGGGTCTTTTCATTCAGCTTTTCACGCAATCTCTTAAAACTTGACAAAAACATCCATGACTGCATTGTAATCATGCTGTAGAACCCTTGTGGCTTGGTCAACATTGCACAGCGTTCAATAAAGCATGCAAACAAATCTAACTTACTGTCGGGATAATGCTTCTTCACAAAGTCCGACAGCCCGTCATTCATTCCCGATGCCCCCATGTACGGCGGATTGGTGCATACCACATCATACTGTTTTGATAAAATACGGCACAGCTTCACCAGATGGGCAGCCTGATGCTGCTCTGGCATGACGTCGCAAGCATACATCTCTGCCGTAAGCAGTGAACCATACATATCCGCATCCCGGAATTTCTCTGCAAGCTCTCTGTACTGTGGAATCTCATCCGGATGCGGCAACTCCTGAAAATGTGAGAGATTCGGTTGAATACCTCGTGTCAGAAAATGCCTGTCATACTGCCGGGCTTTCATCATGACTGCAAAACAGGATAACTGATACGCTCGCTTGTCCAGATCCAATCCGTAAAGATTATGTTTCACAATGGATACTGCCGCTTCCCGTTCTGACCATCCGCATGACACGTAAATCTGCATCAGCACTTCAAATGCATACACCAGTATATGTCCCGATCCCATGCAAGGGTCGAAAAATGTGATTTCCTCCGGCTTCAAAGAACGCAGCCCCACGCACTGTGATGCAAGTATTTCCTGCACCTCTGCATCCTGCTGCACATCCTCAAGATAGTAACGGAATTGTCCACGCACACTGCTCCCCGGATGAGCCTCAAGCCACAACCGACCAAGTGAATTTTCTACCATATACCGCACAATCCAGTCCGGCGTGAAGAGTTGGGTTGCTGCCGGGATCTGCTCCCTGCTGACCTTGATATTCTGCTTCATGGAGGCAGAGATCCTGTCCTTCGGTTCGGTATTGTAGTACTGGTACAGCCATCCTACAATCTGTACCTGATCGTGCCAGTCTGTCTCCGGAATGTCCGTCACGAGCCGATGGATAACACTCCCCTCACGCAACTGATTTGCTGGAAACAACAGCTCTGTCCATCCCTCGTGTTCTTCAAACATCGCCGGCAGTTCCTCATGCAGGGCACGGCACTGCATGAGGATGAGATACTTGTACAGCGCATCTGTATTTTGTGTTTCAAGCAACAAAAGCACATGTTCCCGGTCAATTCCCGGAATGTTCACCGTGTGTGCCTCACGCAGAATCTCCGGCTTAAATCTGCCATCCTCATCCGTGAAAACTCGTACCCTTGACGGCAGATAGCCGTTCACTTCCATGTACCGCAGCGCAATGAACCGGTTGAACCATGTATACGCTGCCTGTTCCATCACATCTGCAAAGCCGTTTTCTTCTATTTTACCGATCAACTGACACCGCTGCTGCTGTTCTGCCGTCGTAAGGGCGATGCCGTTCAGTTGTGTGATATCGGGGTCATTTTCCCCATGTTCTGTGATCTGATATTCATATGCCTTCTGGATACATGACCCGATCAACGCCATCCTTGCTCTCATCGCATAACGTTTTAATGCTGTTTTGTTCATACTGTATCTCTACTCCGACTTTGGGATATTGGCTGCCAAAATCTGTAAGTGCATTTCATTTGTCTATTCTGATCACTCCGTTATTTTCAAGATTGAACAGGAATATATATCTTGCTTCATCAATACACTCGGGCTTTGCCATGTAATAAAGATATGTTTCTATGAGATTAAGACGAGGTGAGGTGCGCCCCTCTATCTTGAACTGATTGAACCCCATCGGCACATATTTTTCCCATATTGCATCGGGAGAAATATGTGTGCTCAAACCTTTAATCTCGAAAATATTGCGGTCAACACAGTCGCATTTCATCGAAGGCATACTCCGTTCTGTCTTCTCATCAATAAGCTGGTTCGGATGCTTTTTGATGTAATCACATACCATGATCTGCTGCTTTCCGAGTATTTCATAATGTTTGGTGCGCCTTTTGCATTGGGGTTCGCAGCAGGCGTTGACCAGAAGCTCACATTTATCCTTGTGCGGAATTTTTTCAAGCAGATCAAATTTATTGTTCAGATCATAATCCAGAACAACGATATGATAATCCTTTTCAAGTTCCTCACATAACTTGTTAAAATCTGTGATACGCTTGCAGGTGGAGCTTGTTATTTTATAACGTGGATAAGTCTTTCTGATATATTGTTCCAAAAGCGGAGAATTTACAATGACTTCATTCAGACCATTATCAGCTATTTTCATTATGGTATTGCAGAATTTATCATGAAGATGCTCACTTTTGAGAAGTGGATTGGTAAATGTAAAACGAAGCGGAATCCCCTGTTGATTGAATGCGGCAACTGCCTCCCGTACAAATCCCTCATCGGAAATACCCGGCATCGTTCGTCCGCCGTTCCAAAGGCTCTGGGGAAATGCGCCATAGAATGAAGCTATTTCTACCCCCTCCCGGAAAAAATAGGGACAACTTTTCACCATTGCGGTGAATACAAGATTCAATTTGTAATGTACTGAAAAATCAGGCAAATGAAATTTTACAGCCATTTTATTCTCCTTTCTGCTGTTTCAGCATCTGCAAAACGGAATGAACGCACACTAAAAAGATCGGGTGCCTTTTCATTGCAGTTCCTAAATTCCAATTAAAATATACAAGTCATGTACTCTGCCTTTACTAAGTATTATACCACAAAATCCTGATGAAGTCAATGGCATTATATGAACAAATCTATTTTTATTTCATTCAAATGCCGTAATCAAGATGTTTTTCAGTATTTT
>CANRJB010000015.1 GCA_947630845.1 uncultured Clostridia bacterium | reverse complement strand
GGAGCATCACGGAAACAAAGCTGCGGAGCAGCAAATTACAAGCGAAGTGTCGCTTGTAACGCCATAGTACTTGTGACGGGGAATAAATCCCACATCACAAGTACATGGCGCCCTGCGGGGCATTGACGGCTGACGGAGCAGCCGAAAAAATTTCAAAATCACCATTCAAAAAATGCTGAAAATCCGCATTACATTTTTGAAAAATCAACATTCTTTCCATAAAATTCTTCCCGTGACGATCCGTGTCGATGGTGACGGTCTTTTTGAGCCCTCACAAACATCGTCACGACCGTCACACATCGTCACGCTCAATGCTTTTCTGCTTCACCAGTATCCGATTCAGGTTCAACAATGATAGGATGATTGGCATCATAGCGGAGTGCAATTTTTCTTCCTTTGTGACTTCTGGAATTGCTGTACTGCACAAAATAAAGATTGTACAGCTTTCCGGCATTGACATTCAGTTTCAATGACAGCGTATTCGGCTTGATGTCAAGCTCCAATTTTTCAATCAGTTCGGTAGCCGTTCCCTCCCAAGCCGGATTGTCAGCATTGATGAAATTGCCGATTGTTTCAAGCACGGGTTCAGGCGGTTCAGCGTAATTTGGCGACTGTTCTCCTTTGAAATCCCAGCAGAGAGTTTCCTTGTTTCGGGAAATCGTGAATTTCCTGTCCGGCTGATCTCTGCCTGAAACTTCAATTGTTGCATCACCGTCGGTGCGTTTTGATTTGTACATAATGAAAGCTCCGTCAGCTGCACCAAGCAGACCATTTGTCCCCGAAATCCTGTCGAATTGTCATCAGACTTCTGTTTTCGGGTGTGGTGAACCAATAACAAACAGATACCTGTTCTGTCTGCAAATGCTTTCAGTCCGGCGATAATGTCATAATCTCTTGCATAACTATAAGTATCGCCCTCAGTTTCACGCACTTTCTGTAATGTATCAATAATCACCAGACTGGTATCAGGGTGATTTTCGAGAAATGCACCAAGCTGTTCAATCAAACCGTCGTTCAGAGATTTTGAAGCAACTGAAAAGAAAAGATTTGACACTGTTTCCGTGCCAAACATTCTGTAAAGACGCTCCTGCAATCGGCGGTAATCGTCCTCTAAAGCGAGGTACAGCACCGTACCCTTGCGGACGGAATAGTTCCACATCGGCGTTCCGGAACTGACATGATAGGCAATCTGAGCCATCATGAAACTTTTTCCGACTTTCGGCGCACCAACGAACAGATATGTTCCCGGATAGAGAAAATGCTCAATGATTGGCGGTTTACCGGAATAAACCATTTCATACAGTTCCGGCATTGAAACCGTCTGCATAAATCCGGGAGAGTTTTCATACTCCGTCTTTGCTTGTGCCTGCATTTCCTGTTCGTACTCCTGTTGTGCAAGGAAAATTTCTTCTTTTGAGGGGTTGAAATTCTCCCCGTAATCTGGTATAATAGTAGGTGTTAAATCAGGTGACTGCCCGACCTCTGCGCCAACAGAGGTCATAGGGGCGGTCACTTTTCTTTCTTCGGTCATTCTTTATCTCCTTTCAAGCCATTCAGCGTTGCTGTGATAAGCTGAATTGTAGACAACAGTTCGTCATTCACAACAGAGCTGTTTTCAATTCGTTTCAATTCACCGAGGACTTCCGCAAGTTGATTTTTCAGAGCCTTGTAAACTTTCGGATTACCCTGCACCACCACATCACGGCACAGCAAGCGTTTCACAATGTAGTCCTGTTTGGTCAGTCCCGAAAGAGCCACTGCTGAGTTGAGCAGCTTTTCTTCTTCAGGCGAAACACGGAAACCGACTGTCCTCGCCCTGAATCTGCCCTTGCTGTCAAGATTCTTCGCTGACATCTGCATCACCTCCTTTCCGTAAGTTGTCCAGTTTGTTTGCCATTTCTTTCTGTTTCGACGGGAAAAGGTGAGCATAGCGATAAGTAATATCAATGCTTTCATGACCAACTCTATCTGCAATTGCCACGGCAGAAAAACCCATTTCAATCAGCAATGAAACATGGCTATGCCTCAAATCGTGAATGCGGATACGTTTCACGCCTGATTTTTTCGCTCCTCTGTCCATTTCGTGGTGCAGATAGCTTTTTGTGATTGTGAAGATACGCTCATCAGGCTGAACATCGTACAGCATTCCAAGATAATCCTGCATTTCCTCACAAAGAAAATCAGGCATTTCTATTGTGCGGATACTCTTTTTCGTTTTCGGTTCTGTGATGACATCCTGTTTTTTGATACGCTGATAGGACTTATTGATTCGCAGTTTATGGCTTTGAAAATTGAAATCCGCAGGAGTGAGGGCAAGCAATTCTCCCAGACGGATACCGCACCAATACAGCATTTCAAAGGCATAGAATGAAACGGGCTTGTCCATCATTACTTCTGAAAATTTCAGGTACTCATCTTTTGTCCAGAATTGCATTTCGTCCGCATTTTTCACACCGATGCTTCCGGCTTTGGCAGCAGGATTTGAACTAAGGTTATAAAACCGAACAGCGTGGTTGAATATTGCTGAAAGCTGATTATGTACGCTTTTCAGATAGGTTTCGGAATATGGATTACCTCTGCTGTCACGGTGACGGAGCAATGTGTTCTGCCACGCAAGAACATCTTTCGGCTGAATCTCACAAATCGGCTTATCAGCGAAATATGGCAGAATTTTCGACTTAATGATAAACTCCTTACTTTCCCAAGTGTTCTGTTTAAGCCGGCTTTGCATATCTCTTTTGTAAATCCCGAAGAAATCCACAAATGCCATATTCATGTCAGCATTGCTGCAAAGCAAAAATTTCCGTTCCCACTCCTGTGCCTCTCTTTTGGTGGAGAATCCACGCTTACATTTCTGTTTGGTTTTCCCGTCCCATTCCGTATAGCGTATCATCGCAAACCAAGTGCCGTTTTTGTCCTTGTATACAGGCATTATGCATTCACCTCTTTCTTTTGTGCGGAACCGTTGTACATTCTTTCGTTGAAATACTGACGGCTCACTCTGCCGGATACTGTGAGATAGCCTTTGTCGGCAAGTTCCTGATTGAGTTTGCGAATCACCTTGTACGCATACGGAACGGAAACTTCCAGCAGTTGTGCGACTTCTTCAGCCTTGATAAATTTTTCAGACATACTTATCAGTCCTTTCTTTATTCTGTGTATTTTTTTCTTTACCATTTGTACTAAACATTTTTGCTTAATTCTATTATACTAAACAAATTTGTTTTTGTCAAGAGGTTTTTGAAAATTTTTCTAAATTTTTTTGTTTAACCTACTTGACGGCAGTTAAGCAAATATGTTATAATGGTGAAAAACACAGAAAATTTGATAAGGAGTGAACCGCTATGTCCATAATTGGCGATAAAATCCGGCGAATCCGAAAATTACGGGGAATTACGCAGAAAGAACTGGGGATTGCTGTTGGTTTTGATGAAAAATCAGCCGATGTACGCATTGCCCAGTACGAAACAGGAACGAGAACGCCCAAGCAAGACCTTGTGGAAAAATTTGCTGAAGTACTTGATGTAAATCCTCTGTTCATCAGCAACCCTGAAATTCTCGGTGCAGAAGATATTCTGCTTCTGCTCTTTGAACTTGATGAACACTATCCAATCAGCATACAGGACTGCACAGACGAGGACGGCAACAAACGTAAAGGCATTGTTTTCAACTCTATCCTGATGACAGATTTGCTTGCTGAATGGCAAAGGCGAAAAAAAGACCTTGCTGACGGTATCATCAGCAAGGCAGAATATACAGAATGGAAGTTGAATCACCCTCAGACAACTGATGATTGCGGAAAGCACCCTCCCAAGAAAGAATGGCGGGACTTCACAACCACTGTTGACGGAGAATAATTCTTCAAAACTTCCTGTTATCAATTTGTTATCACGGGCTTGTGCAGTACCCTGAAAACCCCTGTAATCAGGGATTTTCAAGGGGCTGTTTATTATTCCCACTCAATCGTTGCCGGCGGTTTCGTCGTAACATCATACACCACCCGATTGACGGAATTTACCTCTCCGACAATCCGTGATGCAGCAACGGCAAGCACTTCATAGGGAATCTGCGCAAAATCGGCAGTCATGAAATCATTTGTCGTGACAGCACGCAGGGCAATGGTATAGTCATAAGTGCGGCTGTCACCCATAACACCGACAGAGCGCATATTTGTGAGGACTGCGAAGTATTGGTTAATATCCTTGTCCAGTCCGGCTCTGGCAATCTCCTGCCGGAAGATGAGATCCGCATCCTGTAAAATGTCAAGTTTTTCATCCGTGATCTCACCTATGATACGGATGGCAAGACCCGGACCCGGAAACGGCTGCCGCCAGACAAGTACGGGATTTAACCCAAGCTCTATGCCGAGCTTACGCACTTCATCCTTAAAAAGCATCCGCAGCGGCTCAATTATTTCCTTAAAATCCACATAGTCAGGCAGACCGCCGACATTGTGATGGCTTTTGATGACGGCAGCATCGCCAAGACCGCTCTCAATGACATCCGGGTAAATCGTGCCCTGAACGAGGTAATCGACTTGACCGAGCTTTTTCGCTTCCTGTTCAAATACCCTGATAAACTCCTCGCCGATGCTCTTACGTTTGGTTTCCGGGTCGGAGACACCACGCAGCTTTGCCATGAATTGTTCTTTTGCATTGACACGGATGAAATGCATTCCACTATCCTTGAAAGCTGCCTCTACCTCGTCACCCTCATTTTTGCGCATAAAGCCATGGTCAACAAAAATGCAGGTCAACTGTTCCCCGACTGCCTTTGCCAGTAATGCTGCTGCAACGGAGCTGTCCACACCGCCGGACAATGCCAGCAACACCTTGCCGTCTCCAACTTTTTCACGTATCTGAGCAATGGCAGTTTGTGCATAGCCTGCCATCGTCCAGTCGCCGACACACCCACAGACATTTTTCAGAAAGCTGTCGATCATGCCCTGTCCGGCAAAGGTGTGGTTGACTTCCGGATGAAACTGCACCGCATACAGCTTCCGCTTCGGATCCTCAAAGGCTGCTGCCGGGCAATCAGCCGTATGTGCCGTTGCCGTAAATCCATCCGGCAGCTCTGACACATAATCCGTATGACTCATCCAGCTTATCGCCGTTTCGGGCAGATGGATGCCGCCGAACAGCACGCTTGAACGGTCATAATGCGTTTCCGTCTTGCCATATTCGGAATTGATACAGGTCGTCACCTTGCCGCCAAGGGTATACGCCATCAGTTGACACCCATAGCAGATGCCAAGAATCGGAATACCAAGCTCAAAAATTTCTTTACCGATGTGGGGCGAATTCTCATCATACACACTGTTCGGACCGCCCGTAAAAATAATGCCGACTGGTGCAAGTGCCTTAATTTCTTCAAGGGGAGTCTGATAGCTCTTCACCTCACAGTACACGCCGCATTCCCGTACACGCCGTGCAATAAGCTGATTATACTGTCCTCCGAAATCCAACACGATCACAAGTTGATGCTTCATAATTCCATTCCTTTCCTTTAGTGTTCCAATAACAATCTTTCATCACAGTATTCACATACCAGTGTCGTCCCATTACCAGAAAAACTTTTTGGCAGATAGGGTTCGGCATGTGTGATACATTTCGGGTTGCGGCAGATGATGCCCGGATGTACCTGACCAGAGAGCAGCTCCGTCTTTTTGGTACTCTGGAGCATGGTGAGGATGAGTGCCATCCGCACATACATCCCATACTTTGCCTGTTTGAAGTACAGAGCCCTCGGGTCATCATCCACAGAAACTGAAATCTCATCCACACGAGGCAGTGGATGCAGGACGATCATATCCCGACGGGCAAGCTTCATCTTTTTCGGTGTGAGGATGTAGGTGTCCTTCTGTGCAGCATAGTCCTCCTCCGATGCAAAACGTTCCCTCTGAATGCGTGTCATATAGAGCATGTCCAACTTCGGAAGTGCTTCCTCCAGACTGGTATGCTCCTCATATTCGCAGCCGTGCGCACGTATGATATCTTTGATATAGGACGGCATGGCGAGTGCTTTTGTTGAGATCATGATGAAACGGTTGCCCGGATAGCAGCTCATTGCTTTGCAGAGAGAATGCACCGTCCTGCCATTAAGCAGATCGCCGCAGACCCCGATGGTCAGCCCCGACAGCGTTCCCTTTTCACATTTCAGGGTGAGCATGTCCGTCAGCGTCTGTGTCGGATGCAGATGACCGCCATCTCCTGCATTGATAACGGGGCAGTCTGCCGTAAGGGCAGCCGCCTTGGCAGCCCCGACGGTAGGATGCCGGATGACGAGTACATCCGAATAACCGCTGACAATTTTGGTCGTATCCTTCAGATTTTCCCCCTTTGCAACGGAAGAAGTCTGTGGGTTGTCAAAGCCGATGATCGTCCCTCCCAGCCGGAGCATTGCCGTCTGGAAGGACATCTGCGTCCGTGTAGATGGCTCATAGAAGAGTGTCCCCATGATTTTCCCCCTACAGCTATTGGCATAGAGCATGGGATTGCTGCGTATTTCCTGCCCTAAATCCAACAGACCGTTCCACCAGCTTACCGGATGGTCATTCAGGTCAATCAGATGCGGATAATTTGAAATCATGTTCGCCCTCCTTTATTTTCTTCTTGAAAAAATCTGAAACTTGTTATGACCACAACAGGCAGACAAAGAACATCTGTTGCACCGGGGCTGTTTTTCGGCACAAATGGCAGTGTTACCCCAAGGATAGTGCAAAATGCGGTCACAATCGTAACTGTGGAAATCATCATCAGATCGTACAAGACTTGTATACATCGTCCATGTATTCCGCTCCTTGATTTACTGACACGATGACAGGTTTACATCTGTTCCACAAAATATACTTGGTACCACGTCAAGAACATAAACACAGTCCAGATTTTCCGGCTGTTGTCCGCCTTGCCGTCTCTGTGGTCATCGAGCAGTTTTACAAGCTGTTCAGTATGGAAAAACTGCTGCGATTCCTTGCTCTCGAAGCTCTTCTTCACGATGTTATAATAGGCATCCTCTTTCAGCCATACCCTGATGGGGACAGGAAAACCGAGTTTCTTCTTTGCGGCAGTTTTGGCAGTTTCCTGTGGGGTGTCCTGCTTTGCCGCAAGCCGCATGGCATATTTCGTAATATAGGGAGTATGTTCGTCAGTGACTTCATCCCGTGTGACACGGTAGCGTACCGGGATCTGCTCCGCAAGCTTCATGATCTCCTTGTCCAGAAAAGGCACACGCAGCTCCAGCGAATGCGCCATGCTCATCTTATCGGCTTTCAGGAGTATATCCCCTGCCATCCACATATGCAAATCAAGGTACTGCATCCTTGTCACATCGTCCAGTCCCTCCACACGCTTATAATAATGTGCCGTGATGGTTTCCGGATCCGGGGCATCGGTTTCGATTTTCAGGAGAGCTTTGCGCTGTTCGGGGGTGAACATGTAAGCATTGCCGATGAACCGTTCTTCCAAGTCCTTTCCCTTTCGCACGAAGAAATTGACACCCCTATGTGCCGGAAGATGTTCAGCCGCATGCCCAACAGCACGCCGGATGCTGCGGGGAAGCTTGTCATAAGCAGTCGCATTGGGCTCACTGTAGACATTATAACCGCCGAATATCTCATCTGCTCCTTCGCCGGAAAGTACGACTTTCACCTGTTTTGCCGCCAACTGACAAACAAAGTACAATGCGATCGCAGCCGGGTCAGCAAGCGGTTCATCCATCTGGTACTGAATGTGCTTCAGCTCTGCCCAGTATTCTTCAGGTTCAATGACCTTGGAGTAATTTTTCTTCCCAATTGCCTGAGAAAATCCCTTCGCCCAGCCAATTTCGTTATACTTTTCATCCTTTCCGAACCCGACCGTGAATGTCTTATCCACATCTGCTACTGCTGCCACATAACTCGAATCCACACCCGATGACAGGAACGAACCGACCTCTACATCTGCGATCTTGTGCGCACGTACAGAATCATGGAATGTCTCCGAGATGCGTTTCACCCAGTTCTCCAGTGACGGTGTTTCATCCGCCTTGAAATGGACATCCCAGTAACGCCGGATGTCCATCCTGCCGTCCTTATAAATGAAGTAATGCGCTGGCGGCAGCTTGTAGACACCTTTGAAGAAAGTCTCATCCATAGCGGAGTACTGGAAGGTGAGATATTCTTCCAAAGCCGCAGTGTTCAGCTCCTTGACGAAAGCAGGATGTTTCAGGAATGCCTTGATCTCTGAACCAAAGAGAAACGTCCCGTTCATCTGTGCATAATAGAGAGGCTTGATGCCGAAGAAATCCCTTGCGCCGAAGAGCGTTTTCGTCTCCTTGTCCCAGATGACAAACGCAAACATTCCCCGGAGCTTATCAAGCAGTGCTGTCCCATATTCCCGGTAGCCGTAGATGAGTACTTCGGAATCGGTATTGGTGGCAAAACAGTGCCCTTTGGCGATAAGCTCATCCCGGATCTCCTGATAGTTGTAGATCTCGCCGTTAAAGACGAGCACAAGCTGTCCGTCTGCACTGTAAAGCGGCTGATTACCCTGTTCGGACACGTCGATGATGGACAGTCGTCTGTGTCCGAGTGCAATGTCCGCATCCACATATTTGCCGCCTGCATCCGGACCTCTGTGGCGGATGGCATCCATCATATTCTCAACGACCTGATTTGCATTGTTGATCTGGTTGGTAAAGCCGACAAACCCACACATAATAGAAAGCCTCCTTGTTTTCTGATACGCTATACTCTATTTATTATACTATAGTTTCTCGTAAAATGCAACAAAAATTTTGGAAATTTTATTTTTCATTGTAAAAAGTCTTGCAAAGATATAAACTTTCGGTTATAATAATAGTAGGTATGCAATGAGTTGGAGGTATGACAAATGGCACAGAAGAAAAAAAAACACGGGAAAGTGGAATACCGGAAGTCCAGACCACTGCTGCGGTTTCGACTGGCGGTACCGATAGTGATCATAATTGCAACTTTTGTTTTCTTCTTTGTAATGTATATGGTTTCTGCCGTGACCCGGAAGGATTATTGGGAGCAAGAGATACTGTCTACGATGCGAAGAAGCGATGAAGATAAGAACGCCCGGAAAGCGGTCAAGGTCACAAACCCCGTGCCGTCCTCTGCCCGTGCGGATGCAAGCCGGATGGGGGAGTGTGCCTTTGTGGGGGATGTGAGTGTACTGGGAAATTACTATGAGCTGACATCCGGACTGGTCTTTACGGATGCAGTGACAGACATGTCCGAATCCCGGATGCGCAGCATCGGGCGCAGCATCCGCAGCGCATCGCCGAAGGCAATTTATCTCTGGTATCAATGCCCGGCGGATTTAGAGAAGGGAGCAGCATCGTATGAATCGCTTGTGGACAATCTCATTGACCAGAATGAGAATACACCTGTCTATGTTCTGACGGCACTCCCTGCATCGGATGCGGCAGATAACCAGAAAGTGGATACATGGAATGCAGCATTGTTTGCGATGTCCGATAAACTGGGGCTGCACTATGTCGATATCAGCACGACCCTCAAAAGCAATGACGGGCTGCTCAACACAGCCTATTCAGATGAGAAGACGCTCTATCAGACCATCGGCGACCTCATTCTGACGCATATTGCAGATTAAGCAGATCAAGGAGTGCATTGGAACTATGCGCAATTTGAAAGATTACGGCGATAGCAGTCGTTCTGTGCCGGAAGAGGAGCGGTTCAGCCGCCCCATGCCATCTGGCAGCAGAGGGCATGGGCCACTGCCTGACCCACGAACTGATCAGCGCAATCTCATCGAGGCACTTGTCCGTCTCGGTATGATGGTGCTGCACAGCCTGATAGCAGTGGGCAGTTTCCTGTGGTTTTTTGTGAGGGGGCTGCTGAGGCTGCTGAGATACATGCTGCACCAGTGCAGACGTTTTTTCAGGATGTTGTGGCAGAATCTCCGGTATACCTATGCGGAGTACAACCGTCCGGCACAGGAGCTGCTCCGGGATGTGAAGCATGCCCGGAAGAGGGATAGCCACACCTTCCGCAGAGAACTCGCTCGGTTCGTGGGAACATATCTGCTCGGTGAGCGTGGAGTGCTGCGGACAGGGTTCAACTATGTACTGCCTGTGCTGGCAGTAGGCTTTCTGGTGGCGATCATCCGTTATGGGTCGGGGCTGAACTATGCACTGAGCGTGACAGTAAACGGAGAGGAAATCGGCATTATCGCATCAGAAAGTGAATTTGAAAAGGCAGAAGATGAGGTGCGGCAGCGCATCTCAATGGCAGGAGAGGATGCGGATATCACCTTCCATCCGGTCTATACTCTGCGCATCGTCTCTGCCGGGGATAGCTATATTCCGACAAGCTCTATCGCCGATAAACTTCTTGCCGGAACGCATACAGATCTGGAAGAGGCATATGGTGTCTATGTGGATGGAGAGTTTATCGGTGCTGTGACCGACAGAAGTCCGATCAGCGAATACATGTCGGATGCCCTCAACAACTATGCTGTCAGCCTGAAGGACAATGCGACCAATATCTACTATACAAAGGAGATCACCTATCAGGAAGGTATTTTTCTGGCGGCAAGTCTTTCGACACCGGAGGAACTGATCAGCATCCTGTCTTCAGAGACGAGGGAGGAGCATACTTATCAGGTAGCAGAGAATGATTCTCCTGCGCTGATTGCTGCGATGTATGGCATCACAGAGGAAGAGCTGAATGAGATGAATCCGCAGCTTGAAACACGATTTCGGAAGGGAATGTTTGTAAAAGTGCCGGTCGTAAGCCGATACATCCCGATTGCCTATACGAAAAAAATGACCGTCACAGGGTACATAGATTATAATAGTGTGAAAGTGGAAACTTCCTCACTGAATCTGGGCGTGGAAAAAGTGCTGTCAAAGGGTGTGAAGGGAGAACGCCGCAGTGAAGTGGAAGTGACATATGTTGACGGTGAAGAACAGAGCAGAGAGGTGCTGAGTACATTTGTGACAAAAGAGCCAATACCGGAGCAGATCGGCGTGGGGACATACAGCGCACAGCCTGCCTCCACATCAACTGTGCTGACAGGCAGCGGCAAATACGGATGGCCCGTGAACGGCGGCTACATCAGTGACGTTTTTATCAGCAACCGCAACCACAAGGGTCTGGACATTGCCGCACCGGGCGGAACGGAGATCTATGCCGCAGAAGCAGGAACAGTCTACCGTGCCGGCTGGAACTCGGGCGGCTATGGGAATTATGTCATCATCGACCATCCCGACGGCTATCGGACGCTCTACGCTCACGCAAGCAAAGTGGTCTGCTATGAGGGGCAGGAGGTAGAAAAGGGACAACTCATCGCTTACGTTGGTTCAACGGGTGATTCCACGGGCAATCATTGCCATTTCGAAGTGCGTGTGAACAACATCCCGACAAATCCGGCGGATTATCTGAGGGTGAATGCGGATTGAATCATACCGATTCTTTATCAATTGATTGACAATGGTTTGTTATTCAGATTCCCTGCTTTTTCATTTCTTCCATACGCTTATTATACATTTTGCTGCTTCCCTCAAATCTTTATTTTTACTCACACTCCTATTTTACTACGCTCTAATTGATTTGCCAAGTGGGATTGCGATAGAATGGCAGTCAATGCAGAAGATGCAGAGCATCACATGAGACGGCAATCGGCGCAGCAGGTGTTTTCCTATCATCCTATCGGGGCAGGATGATAGGAAAACAGTTTCATTTATCCTTCCAAAGCAACGCAGTTTTGTCATTTACCGGTTTCCCACTAAAAGGCTGCGAAATATTGACCTTTTCATAGCATCTGATGTGACGTGGTGTAAAACAGGTTTGGTTATACCGTATATCCTAATGCCCTGAAATTGTCGATCAGGTCACCCAGTATTTGTGCATTGGTGGAGGATACAGAGTGGAGCAGCAATATTTCACCGCCATGTGCCTGTGATGTGAGTTTTTCAAGTGCAGCGGCAGGATCAGGCTGATCGTCCGTCAGCCAGTCTACATGTGCCCCACTCCAGAAGATTGTCTTATATCCCAGCTCCTGTGCCGTCTGTAAAGCTTCTTCCGAATATTCACCGCATGGACACCGGAAATACTGCATTGTATAGCTATACGTCTGTATCACATAGTCATGCAGTGATTTCAGTTCTTCTACGGCGGCATCGTGACTCAATATGGGCAGCGATGCATGTGTCATACCGTGATTACCAAGCATGTGACCCTCTGCGATCATGCGCCGGACAAGCTCCGGTTCACTTTTGGCATAGTCACCGGTCAGAAAGAAAACAGCAGTGACATTCTTCTCTTTGAGTGTATCGAGAATTTGTGACGTGTAGCCATTTTCATAGCCCTGATCGAAGGTCAGGATGATTCTGCTCCGGTCTGGAGTCGTTGCATAGGCATCATATTGTCTGTACTGGTTATCAAAGTCCAGCGCACCAAGCGGTACATTGTCTGCATCGACCTGTGTGCCCTGTCCGTAGCCGATGGCATTCCCTGCATGCACCGGAAGGCTTGTAAGCATGGTCAGTCCGAGCAGGACGGAAATGATTTGTTTCATGAAATCCCTCATTTCTGCGGCAAGCAGCCGCAGATCTATTGTATGCAGACAAAGTCAGACTATACAAAAAACGCCCTGCGAAATGCAGGGCGCATAATGTCAATGCTTGAGGTACGACCGCACAAGCACCTGTAACAGCTCATCCCGATCGATATGACGAATGAGGTTGCGGGCGTTATTGTGCGTGGTTATGTAGGTCGGATCCTCCGACAGAATATAACCAACGATCTGATTGATGGGATTATAACCTTTCTGAACGAGGGCATCATAGATGATGGTCAGAGTCCGCTTAAGCTCGATCTCCCGTTCTTCATTCATGGAAAATGTCATCGTTTTATCAAACATGATGCTTTCCCCCTTACTAATAATATTTTGCTACTTTTATTATAACTGATTTTGTCGGATATCTCAATAGTTTGCAGAAGATTTGCATTATGATTCTCTGTTTTGTGGAATTCCGGATGTTGAAAATTGTGCAATATGCTTGATGTATGGGTAGCGATCCCACCCTCCGCATTCTATGCATCGGGTGGGGCTGCTGTGTGGAAGTTATTCTGCTCTTCTGACGAAGGAGTTGCAGTCCACACATTCCGGGACAGTGGGGTTGGCTTCGTGTGTGCCGACATGGATGCAGTTGAGTCCGCAGAAATCCTCTGATACCAGATTATAGCGGCACTGGGAAACACTGCACTTGATGTTGGGATTTTTCTTCATATCGCTCATAAACCTTACCTCCTGAATGTTTTCGTCCATCCGGACAATAGAAGTATGCCCCGAACAGGAAAGAGTATACATCCCCCGGACGAAAAACGGCTCTTGCATTTTTGATGAAATTATGGTATCATGGAGAAAAGGAGGGATCCGGATGCTGTATGAAACGATCGCATGCTTTCAGCCGGAGACGGATGAGGAAAGAAATGCCAAGGAAACTTTGCTGCATCTGTTGGAAAAATATGGCAATGCCATGCTTGACCGGGATTGTGCGGCAGGGCACATCACCTGTTCCGGCTTCATTCTGTCGCCAGATATGACAAAGACTTTGATGGCATATCATCTCATCTACCAGTCAGTTGGCTGGACAGGCGGACATGCGGACGGCGACAGTGACCTCATGGGGGTCGCCATGCGTGAAGCACGGGAGGAAACCTCTGTCACAAAGCTATATCCGCTGACAGGGCGCATCCTGTCCATTGACATCCTGCCAGTGCCGCCGCATGATAAACATGGGAAGGCAGTTGCGGCGCATCTGCACTATAATGTGACGTATGGACTGCTTGCGCCGGAGAATCAGCCGATTGCCGACAAGCCTGATGAAAACCGCAATGTCCGTTGGCTGCGGACAGAAGATATTGCGTTACAGTGTACGGAATCTCATATGTTACCAATCTATGCAAAACTTGTCTCCCGTATGCATAAAATTGCAGAACAAAAAGCGGCAATTCCGGAGCAGATGCTCCTGCCGCTCATGGAATGGTATCCTCTCCACCACCGTGACCTGCCGTGGCGGAGAGACAAAGACCCCTACCATGTCTGGGTGTCGGAAATCATGCTGCAACAGACAAGGGTAGAGGCAGTCAAAGGCTATTATGACCGTTTTCTTGATGCATTGCCGGATGTGCAGTCTTTAGCGTCATGTCCGGAAGATGCACTGCTGAAACTGTGGGAAGGGCTTGGATATTACAATCGTGTGCGCAACATGCAGAAGGCGGCAAAACAAATCATGCAGACACATGGCGGCAGCTTTCCCAAGACCTATGCAGAGATACGGTCACTTCCGGGCATCGGGGACTATACTGCCGGAGCGATTGCTTCTGTCTGCTGCGGACTGCCGACCCCAGCAGTGGACGGCAATGTCCTTCGTGTAATGGCAAGGTTGCAGGAGAATTACCGGAATATTCTGGACAATGCCGTAAAATCTGACATTACCGCAGCACTTGCAGCGGTCTATCCCCATGCCGACAGCGGCATGCTCACGCAGGCACTTATGGAGATCGGTGCAACGGTCTGTATTCCAAACGGAATACCCCGTTGCAGTGAATGTCCGCTGCGGCAGATCTGTATGGCGTATGCATCCGGAACAACGCAGGCACTTCCCATCCGAGTAAAAAAAACAAAACGCCGTACTGAAACGAGAACGGTGTTCGTACTGCACTGTGAGGGGAAAATCGCTATCCGCAAGCGACCGGGGAAGGGGCTGCTTGCATCACTCTGGGAACTGCCGAATGTGGAAGGAATTCTCACGGAGGAAGAAGCTGCTGCACAATGCAGCGCATGGGGCGCAGCTCCGGCATCTATAGAAAAAACTGTGCAGCGAAGCCATGTCTTCACTCACATTACATGGGAGATGCAAGGTATCTTTCTGACCTGCCGGACGATGTGCAGCGGCTTTGTATGGGCAGATGAGAGTGAGTTAAAAACGGTCTATTCGCTGCCGACGGCATTCCGATGTGTTCTGGATTGAGAGAGCTGCCCATGAATGGGCAGCATCTCTATGTTAAGGAGGTTGACGGCGTGGAGGAGTCCGCACATTCACGGGATTCCAGCGCAAATATGATACACTGGTTGACAAGCTGATTGAAGGATATATTATTATCCGCTGCAAGCTGTTCGAGTTTTTCTGCAATGGGTTCCGGGATACGGATGGTCTTTGTGACCTGTGAAAACCCTTTTGCTATGACAAACATGAGAATCACCACTATCATAGAATTTCTGTTCTGTTTATAATTATAGCATAACCGTGTGAAAAAAGATAGCCTTATTTCTGATGGCAATCCTGCTTGCAAAATGTATGCAAATAAGCCTGCTTTCAGACGGCGGAAGCAGGCTTGTGGTGACAATATGCACGAAAATTCTGTTCAGAAAGCCATATTTGTATCAACGCTTGTACATAACCACACCCCCTTATACAAAAAAACGTGAATCCGTATTACTTCACGGTTGTCTCAGATTCCAACTGTGATTCCAAAGCAAAATGAATGCATTGGTTCACAAGCTGGTTGAAAGAAATGTTGTTTTCTGCGGCAAGCTTATCAAGCTCGTCCGCTACAGGTTCCGGGAGACGAATGGTCTTTGTGACCTGATCGTACCCTTTTGCAATTCTGAACATGATTTTCGCCTGATACATCAGACGGTACTATTGCAAGCCGGAGAAGTCCTCCGCATCAGGCTGCATTGTCACCTCCGAAAGAGAATATTCTCCGACTCTTATATTATAGCACATCTGCACCAGATTGTCCAGTACTTTTACACATTTTTTATAAAAATTAACGCAGCAGCTCCTGCCGCAGATATAATAATAGTTTTTTCTCCCTGCGTGAGACTTGTACCTGTGTCATGCCGAGGAGCTGTGCGGTTTTTACCTGTGTCAGTTCCTGATAATAACGCAGTTCCAGCAACTGTCGGTCAGCAGGAGCAAGAGTTGCCATGACCTGCTGCAAGGCAATGCTGTCGCTGATTTTCTCATCAGGTGCTTCAACGGCAATATCGATCTGACCATCCTCCTCATCCGGAGCAGTCAGTGACATCACCGGGCTGCATGCACATAATGCTGTGGTGATTTCTTCCGGGGATGCTCCTGTTTTCTCAGAGAGAATACTAAGAGGTGGGTCATTGCCTGTCTCTTTCAGGATCTTCTCCCGGATCTGCTGCACCTTCATGGAAAGCTCCCGGAGACTCCGGGAAACATGCACTGTGCCGCCCTCCCGGAACAGCCGCTTGATCTCCCCTAAAATGACCGGGACGGCATAGGTCGAGAATTGCACTCCACGGGCAGCATCGAAGGCATTTGCCGCCTTGACAAGTCCCTCACATCCGGCGGAGTATAAGTCTTCATAGGGAATGCCTCTGTTCCGGAATCGTCCGGCACACATATGTACCAGACCGAGATGCTCTTCCGCTGCCGGACGGTCACGCTTCATCCGTTTTCCCTAACCGCCGCCGCATGATGAGGACAGTACCTTTGCCGGGCGTACTGCGGACATGGAGCGTATCGGTAAATGTCTGCATGATGGCAAACCCCAGTCCTGCACGATCTTCTTCAGGTGCAGTGGTATAGAGGGGTTCCATTGCTTTCTGCACATCAGGGATGCCACGACCCTTGTCGGCAACACGTATGTAGATCGTTCGTTCCGGGAGCATGCGGAGCGTCACGTATACATCCCCCTCTGTTTCCCGGTAGCCATGGACGATAGCATTCGTGACAGCCTCCGAGATGACCGTCCTCAGATCGGCAAGTTCCTGTGCAGTGGGGTCAGCCGGGATGAGAAATGCCGACACTGCTGCTCTTGCGAGCCCTTCATTGGCAGATACTGCCGGAAAGCTGCATCGAAATTCGTTGTTGATTTTCATTTGACCGCCTCCTTCTGTACTTCACTGCGTATTTTTGCAAGTCTTTCCATACCTGCGAGCCGGAGAATACGGCTGATATGGGGGGCTGGATTCTGGAGGATGATCTCGCTGCCGAGGGGCTGAAGAATTTTGTACCGACCCATGATCAGCCCGATACCGGAGCTGTCCATAAAGCTGACATTCCGGAAATCCAGAATAAGTCTCTGCGGCAGATGGGCATAGATGGCAGCATCGACCTCTGCACGGAGGGCATTGCTGCTGTGATGGTCAATTTCACCATCGAGCTGGACTAAGAGCTGACCAGTCTCTGTGTTGTAATGAATTTGCATGGGGTTGCATCCTTTCTTATCTGTTTTCTCTATTGTAACATATGACCTGTGTCGTAATCTGTCAGAAACGGGGGGTGGAAATTTTTTTCTGCCTGTGCGGTTGGAAATCAGGCAGCGATAGCAGAATCATATAGAAATAGAAATTGAATCATAGAAATAGAATCGCTGATAGAAACATACAACAAGCAATAAGGGCAGACACTTCTCTTTTGGAGAGTGCTTGCCCTTTTTCTTTCAGAAGGCAGTTGACATTTTCATTTGGGTTATGTATAATATTAGTATAAGGGAGGTATCGGTATTTTCATGTAATACGAATCCTCCTTAACACTGCTTTCAGCAGCTGAATTCCGGTAGACTTTGCCTATCGGATGAAAGAGATCAGTATAAATCGGAATTTGCAATATAATAGAGGAGGAAATGGTATGGTTGCGATCCATTTCGGACATCTTTGTTTTAATCGTCCATCAGGTGAGCAAAGTATCCTGATTGTGTTAGCTCCCAAAAAGGACTATTCATCAATGGATGATTTTGTAACCCACGCATTGAACTATCTGGAATCAAATCCAGAGTTTTGTGATGCATGGAATGAGATGTACAAAAACCGTATATATTCACCCATTGATGAAGAAGAAAAGAAATGGATGAAATCAAGATTAGAAGACATGAATCAACGTATAAGCATTGCCTATGAACCTGTGATTAGTGCGGTTCATATTATTGCTCCGGAATGGAATGATATTACTTTAGGAATTGAAACAAAGTCAGAATACATTTTCTATCAATGGGGAACATCTGCCTGAATTGTGATTTTCCTTAGTAACCTGCATGATTGAATACCCGCTATCCGCATTGAGCAGAAATCTCAATGCGGATTTTTTCAGCTATAAATGCAAAAAAAGAATAGACAAAGCAAATGCTCCTTAGCTACAGACAAGCATAATCATGGGCTTGGAATGTACAGCGTAACTGAAACTGTTGTGCAAAACAATGGTGCGATCAACATTTATGAAAGGATGGCTGGTTTATAGTGGACGTTCTGATGCTGTGTGGAAAATCGTAATATGTCTCATACCAACAAAAAATAAAAACCTCGACGAATTCATCGGCGAAGTAATGCCCGGGCAACAGTATTTATTTTTTGAGATAGAAGAACAGAGAGCAAAGCACTTCAAAGAAATAAATTGAATACAGCATTTGAGCCGAGATTGATCTCGGCTCATTTTTATGTACACTGAATTTGTTAACACTTACTCAATTTATAATTCTTCGTAAGTTGGAATTAAAAAAATACCGCTCAGACCATGCCTGAGCGGTATTACACATGATAAATTGTCGCAATTATCCTGCATTATGTGCCTGATCCCAAGCATAGATTGCCTGAGAAATTGCAGGAGTCTCACCGGGTTCATAAATTGTTGGTACCCAATCAACCGTTTCACCGGCACCCTGCCTTGCAATATAAACCAGAATATTGCTTGCATCATTGGTGTACAGCGGGGATTCTACATCAGAACCAGCCATTGTTGCACCATGATCCTTGGATTCTCCTCCTACATTTGCCAAGAAGTATGCCAGATTCTCAAGATCAGCATTTTCCTGAAGAGAAGGATTCTCAACACCTGCGCCGTTCTGTGCAATCCAAACCAGTACAGCTGCAGCATCGGCTGTCTCTACTACACCATTCAGATTTGCATCACCCTTCAGACCAATATAGATATTGCCACCAGTAACCTCAACAATCTCAGGTTCTGTAAGCACATCATCCTCAATCTTTACGGAGAATGGCGAAGCTACATACAAACCAGCTGCCAGCTTCGTATAGGCATCAGCAGCACTTACGCACTCTGTACCATCAATTACAATGGAAACTACCTTGGAGAGATCCACATCTTCAAGCTCACCCTCAGATACTACAGTACCATCAGATATGTTCTTAACAACTTCTTGACGCTTTACAGATGTGAGAATATTCCCAATGAAATCCTGATCCAGGAACGGTCTGTCGTCATGTGAGAAGAAGCAATCGGTCAGACCCTCAGCAGTATAAACATATTCTGTCTTGGTGTCTCCCTCAACAACTTCAATATAACCATTGACCTCTGTTACATCTACGGAATTCATAGAAGGACGAATTGCCTCAACATCACCGATGAATGTAACCGGATACTTTCCAACAGCTGTTTCAGCAGAAACCTTGAATTTCAAAGTCACTACAACACTGCCGCTTTCAGCAGCTACGCCAGTTTCGTCAGTAGATGTACCGCCAAATTTCAAGCCGTCTCCATAGATGACATCATGAGCATCATTGTCATTATCCTCAATTGCCATTGCATAAGCATCACCAATATCATAGCCTTCATAAGTGATACCTGTCACAGACTTGAATCCAGCAGTGAAGATAAAGCTATTCAAAGTCAAAGCTTCTACTTCATCCGCATCAACTGTAACATTCAGAGCAACCTCTGCTTCTTCGCCAGCCTTTACAGTCTTGTTTCCAATCGTCCATGTTGCCTGATATGTTTTCTCTGGAGGTACTTCTGTAGGCTCTTCAGTGGGTTCTTCTGTAGGCTCTTCAGTGGGTTCTTCCGTAGGCTCCTCTGTGGGCTCTTCAGTGGATTCCTCTGTAGGCTCTTCGGTTGGTTCTTCTGTGGTTTCAGACTCCTTGATCTTGATCCAACCCGGATCCTTTTCAGGTGTCAGTGCATTCATATCAATGTCATACACAGACAGCTCATCAAAGGTCAGATCATACTGTGTACCCGGCTGTGCATCTGCCGGAACATTAAACGTTACATAGAATACTGCGCCGCCATCCTTTGCTACGATGTTCTTTCCATCTTCAAAGTCTGTTCCTGCAAATACTGCGTCATTGTATTCAAATGTGAAGTTTGTCAGTGCATCACCGATCTCTGCCGATGCAACCGTCGGAGCTGCGCCGTCAACCTCTGCAATGCCCATCTTCATGATGTAGCTGTTCAGACCATTCTTATCGCCTTCGATTGTTACAGGTACAACGACTGTCTCGCCTGCCTCTGCTTCTACCTCACCGATAATCCATGTGCCTGCATCATCAGGTTCAGCCTTTGTTTCCGTAGGCTCCTCGGTAGGTTCTTCCGTAGGCTCTTCAGTGGGTTCCTCTGTAGGCTCTTCGGTTGGTTCTTCGGTAGGTTCTTCTGTGGTTTCAGGCTCCTTGATCTTGATCCAACCCGGATCCTTTTCAGGTGTCAGTGCATTCATATCAATGTCATACACAGACAGCTCGTCAAAGGTCAGATCATACTGTGTACCCGGCTGTGCATCTGCCGGAACATTAAACGTTACATAGAATACTGCGCCGCCATCCTTTGCTACGATGTTCTTTCCATCTTCAAAGTCTGTTCCTGCAAATACTGCGTCATTGTATTCAAATGTGAAGTTTGTCAGTGCATCACCGATCTCTGCCGATGCAACCGTCGGAGCTGCGCCGTCAACCTCTGCAATGCCCATCTTCATGATGTAGCTGTTCAGACCATTCTTATCGCCTTCGATTGTTACAGGTACAACGACTGTCTCGCCTGCCTCTGCTTCTACCTCGCCGATAATCCATGTGCCTGCATCATCAGGTTCATGAGTGGTGCTATCCTCCACGTCAGGGATGATAATAGAACCGGGTTCAAGCGTCGGAGTCAGTTCTGTCATGTCAATGTCGTACAGCTCCATATCAGCAAAGCTGATCGGATAAACATCACCCGGCTGTGCATCATCCGGAACCTTGAAGTTCAGAATCATTACATCGCCGTCGCTTGTCAGGTCTGCACCTGTGGTATAGTCTGCACCGGCAACTGCCATCTTATCAAGATTATCGGTCAGTGTCAGATTCGCAAACGCACCATTCTCAACGCTTTCGAGCGTCAGACCTTCTTTTGCCTCGAAGTGTGCAATAAAGCTGTTAAATCCGTCATTATCTGTAACTGTAACCGGTACAGGAACAGTCTTGCCGGCAGCACCCTCAACCTCGTCAGCAATATCCCACGTTGCAGCGGAATCTGCATGGCTCGGCTCCACTGTGGGTTCTTCAGTAGGTTCTTCCGTAGGCTCGTCAGTGGGTTCCTCCGTAGGCTCCTCTGTGGGGTCTTCGTCGGTCACAACTGTCAATATACCGCCTACAAGATTCGGAGACAACTGCTCTCTATCAGTATTCGCAACTTCCAACGAACCATGTTCATCATTGATGGAAAGCTCATACGTCTTCTTCAGATTTGCTGCATCGACCGGCTGCAGATAGAAGTCTACAACGCTTGCCTTATCTGCTGCAACAAGGTTATCCAACTGGCTGCCCATTGCTCCGGCTGCTGCCTTACCTTTATCCGGATTCTTGTCGAATGCACCGAATGAATATGCATCACCCTGTGCAGTATCTGCAACAACCCAACCTGCTTCAGGCGGTGTCACACCGTCGATCAGCAACTGTACATTATAAGTAGCAATGCCGGGATCCTTGGCTACACGAATGGAAACAACTACAAAATCGTCCTTTTTCGGGTTAAAAGTTGCATCATCCACATACCATGTAAAATCGTCATAATCTCCCTTGTTGCTGCCCTGTGTGTCCCCTGTTACAGGCTGGTCTTCTGTCGCTGCTACTGACGGTTCTGGTGCATCCGTAGCTGCCTCAGAAGGTGTTGGCGCATCAGTCGGTTTTTCAGTCTCAGAAGGTGTTTCACCGCCTACTACAGTCAGCGTACCACCCTCCAGTGTCGGAGACAATTGTACTCTATCAGTATTGGCAACTTCCAACGAACCCTCTTCATCGTTGATGGAAAGTGCATACTCTCCTTTCAGCTTTGATGCATCGACCGGCTGCAGATAGAAATCTACAACGCTTGCACCATCTGTTGCAACAAGGTTATCCAACTGGTTGCCCATGGCTCCGGCTGCTGCCTTACCAAGATCCGGATTCTTGTCAAACGCACCAAATGAATATGCATCACCCTGTGCAGTGTCTGCAATGACCCAACCTGCCTCAAGTGGTGTCATACCATCGATCAGCAGTTGTACATTGTAAGTAGAAATACCGGGATCACCCTTTACCTTTACCGAAACAACTACAAAGTCATCAGTTTCCGGGTTATAGGTCGCATCATCTACATACCATGTAAAATCGCCATCCGCCTGCTCCATCACTGCAGTTGTATCACCCAGATACAGTGCAGATGCAGGGACAGTCGATACCATAGTCGATGCACACAAGCAGAATGCAGTCAATGCAGATAGAAATCTCTTCATTGTGCATAGTCCTTTCTGTATTTTTTCATACCTTTATGACTATGTTCAGCCGGAATCCGGCTGAACATAGAGCTATAGGCGCTTTTCAAACTGCATCCAACTTACTGCACTGTCGGCAGGGATGTCACCTTACCGATGAGGTATCTCAGAATCTCAACGGAGTCTGTACCATCCAGATTTGCAGCCGTTGAGCTTTCATCAGTCTCACCAGCACCACGCATTGCATTTGCCTGAACGATCTGCTTTGCATTCAGATCCTGATCTTCATACTTTGTGAGGTATCTGTTGAGCATAACAACGTCAACCAGTTCAACCTTACCATTGTCATTGACATCACCGATGAGGTAATCGCCAGACGGAGTGGTGGACTCACCCTGTGAAGGATCTTCCGAGGTAGGCTCGCCGCCCTTAACTGTCAGCGTACCGCCTACAAGATTCGGAGACAACTGCTCTCTATCAGAATTGGCAACTTCCAACGAACCATGTTCATCGTTGATGGAGAGTGCATACGTCTCTTTCAAATTTGTTGCATCGACCGGCTGCAGATAGAAGTCTACGACGCTTGCCTTATCTGCTGCAACAAGGTTATCCAACTGGCTGCCCATTGCTCCGGCTGCTGCCTTACCTTTATCCGGATTCTTGTCGAATGCACCGAATGAATATGCATCACCCTGTGCAGTATCTGCAACAACCCAACCTGCTTCAGGCGGTGTCACACCGTCGATCAGCAACTGTACATTATAAGTAGCAATGCCGGGATCCTTGGCTACACGAATGGAAACAACTACAAAATCGTCCTTTGACGGGTCAAAAGTTGCATCATCCACATACCATGTGAAATCGTCATAATCTCCCTTGTTGCCGCCCTGTGGGTCACCTGTTGCGGGCTGATCGTCTGTTGCAGGCTGATCGTCTGTTGCGGGCTGATCGTCTGTTGCAGGCTGGTCTTCTGTCGGAGTTGTTGCATCACCAACAACCACATTGACTCCACTCAAAGACGTAACCTTAACTGTTGGTCCATTAACAACAATGAAACTGTTTGCAAGCATAGTCCTGTCAGACGTCGGATTGTAGTAAGAATCCACAAAACCGATCTCATATGTGCCGTCTGTCAGATCGCCAAGTGTAGCATCAAACTGTGTAAACGGATAGGCATCAGACTTTCCTCCAAGATAAGCAGGGGAATCAGTGCCATCAGGACGGGTAGTATCGTCCGCACTGTATGCCCACATCAGGAAGTAGCAGTCAGCCGCTGCAAGCTCAGTCGGATCACCTTTCGTCAGATTTTCAAACGTCCAGCCGTCGCCCTTCCAATCCGATTTTGAATTCCATCCAAAGACCTTTGTTCCAGAATTAAAGCGTCCCAGAGCATTAACATAAGCAAAACAGGATACAAAGTTCTTCGTGGTAGCAGTCTTGCCATTGCTGCCTGTGATCTCCTGCTCCGTGTAAGTTTGTGCATTGTAGTCAGCACCATTGCCGAATGTGATCTTGCTGCTGCTTGCAGTGTAACCTGTATTGATCTGTCCTATATTACTCGACTCGATATCATCGGTCACGATGTACTGCTGAAGTGTAACAACAGCGTTCTTTGCAGATTCTGCATCTGCAAAAGTAATTGTCTTCTTGTCCGCACTGATCGTGCCGGCAGTTGACGAAGCAATCCGCAGATCATAGGTGATATCGGTGTTCTCATCATAAACTGCAAATGCCGTCATGACACTTGAAGCCAGACTTGCACACATCGCAGCGGCAGTCAGTGCAGAAAATACCTTCTTCATAATAGTTTTTTCCTTTCTCAACTTGAAGTTTTACAGACATTTGTCGCTGCCTGCACCATCTTTTGCATTTCGTCTTGACATGATGTCAGCACTGCCACCAAGCAGTCAGACAGACGCAGCCCGACTTACTTTATGGGAAGTTCTACGAGGCCGATCACAGATCTCAGAATGTTGAGCGCATCACCCTGATCTGGTTCGCCATCGCAGTTTACATCCGCATTTTTCAGACCCTGCGGTGTGACCGGTTCGCCAATCATGAGGTACTTGTTCAGAAGAATCATGTCGACCATCTTTACAGCACCATCTTCGTCAACGTCACCATAGAGCGTATCACCGTCGCCAGAAGTATCATCTGTCGCCTGTGTTTCGCCCTCACCGACTACTGTCACTGAGCCATCTGCCACAGTTACATCATAGGTAGTCACAACAGCAGTTGATGGATCATTGCCGTCAATTCTGCCGGCATAGATCGAATCATTCATTTCAGTCGATCCCTCTGTCACCGGACGTTCGATTGCCACGATCTTGATCGGAGATTCCATACCAGCTTCAGCACCCTCAGCTACTTTACCAGTGATCGTTGCAAACGTACCATCCTTAGTGATGTAATAAGCTGCATCATCCTGTACGACGGCATAAGTAAACGTCACCATGCCTTCAGTTGCAGTATCGCTGCCGAACGTAGGTGCGCCATCCATTCCGGAATCATCCGGAGTCCCAACGATCCCACCTGCTGTCACGCCTGATACTGTCACAACACTCGGATCATACGTCACAGCAAATTCACATACAGAAATGCCCTCCGCAGGAACACCACTCATATCAATATTGAGCGTGAACTCTGCACCTGCCTTTGCCTTGACTTTTTCCGCTGAGATTGTGATTGCATCCGCTGCCATTACAGCCTGTGCTGAAAACGCCGTCAGCATGCTTACTGCTGCGAGAGCGGCAATCATTTTCCTTACCCTCATTCGTCTTTCCTCCTTCATAAAATATTGGTTTTTCGTAGAAAGTAATACAAAGCCATATAACCAGAAGAAGCCGCACTTCCTCAAATTATATCCTCATATCATATCAGTATATGCACAGCCTCCGACCACACATGTACTTACTGTTATTATAGGACAAAACAGCACATAAGTCAAGAGAAATTCCAACATTTTGTGTAATCTGTAAAAAATGCATTTTCTCCTTTATGCATTCTGCACAATTTGACGATCAATTTTGTCCAAAACTCACAAAATTATTTTTTTCACGCTGTACACATGACACAAACTTGCCTAACATAACTTATTATATCTCATTCACGAAAAAAAGTAAATAGTTTTTCAATTTTTCATCAATTTATACAAATATCGCAGTGTTTTTTATTGCCTTTTCACAAAGTCAATTATTTCTCCAGTCTCCGGTACGCCTCAGGCACATTTTCCTCAATGATGGTGTTGATGATGTCCCAGCTCCAGCTTTTCTGCGTCCCGACGGGAGAATAGGGCACACCATGATTTTCAACAAGTTCATCCGTATAAAGGTAGTACGGAATGACCCGGACATCCTTCAGACCGCCTGTCTCATACTGTGTGATGATGGGGGTACAGGTCGGGTTTTCGATGGTCACTGTGCCGTCCGTCATGGTAATGTCAAACTTCGCCATCCCGCCGACCATATTGAAGTTATCCGTCTGCCCGGAAATGAAGTTGCCCAATGAATAATACACAAAGCCCTGCGTTCCGTCCGGACGGGTGAGATATTCCATCGTCTGGAGTGTATGCGGTCCCGTGCCGATGACAACATCTGCACCCCAGTCGATCAGATCCTGTGCCAATGCCTTGACTGCATCCGTCACCACATGCGTATCCTCCACGCCCCAGTGTGCCGATACCACCACGCAATCCACCTGCTCCTTCAGCTCCGTGATCTGCTTCTGCATCAGCTCCGTATCGGTCGTGTAGGGAATCTCCATTTCGGAATCTCCCGGCAGCGAGTAACCGTTCGTATGCTCCGTGTAAGCAAGGATCCCCACCTTGATGCCATTGACCTCCCGGATACGGTAATCATACATGTCCTGATAATCACGGTATGCTCCCAGCACTGTCAGGTCAGGATGCTTTGCGACCTGACTGTCCCAGTAGTCCAGACAGGCACTCATGCCGGATTCACCCTTGTCCAGCACATGATTATTCGCCATGCAGATGATATCAAATCCCGTGTCAATGAGCGCATCCCCCAACTCTGTGGGGGAATTGAAGTTAAGGTTAGAACCGGTGATCTCATAGTCATCGCCACAGATGACCGTCTCCTGATTGACAAATGCAATATCCGCCGCAGCAACCTCATCTGCTACATACTGGTAGCAGTAGCCAAAATTATACTCCTCCCCCTCTTCTGCATGCTCTGCGGCAGTCATATAAACACGGCTATGGATCAGATCATCACCCACAGCAAGAAAGCTTGCCGTGCTGTTCTGTACGGAAGCAGTTTCCGTTTCTGTCTCTGCCGGGATCGTCTCAACAGGTACAGGATCTGCCATTCCTGTAACAACATACTCCGGGTCTGTCCTGCTGATGCTGCCGCACCCTGCCGCCATCATCACCCATACCGCCAACACAGCGGCTGTAATTCTGGAACGCATACCAATCCTTCTTTCTGCAATAGTTCTTTCGCATATAGTATAACATATTTTGATCCGGATTGCAATGGGTTTTCGCATTTTTCTTCCCTGATTTTTTACATACTATCACAAAATTTTCAAGAATCTCTTGTATAATCATGAAAAAGCTGTTATAATAGAAGTATCAATACATAATAGAAGGGATGATTCCTATGAGCAGATTGCTGATTGTGGACGATGAGGCGAATATCCGCAACGTCGTAAAGGAATATGCAGAGTTTGAAGAGTATGAGGTGGATGAGGCTGCCAATGGTATGGAGGCTGTTGAAAAATGCCGGAATGAGGACTACGACCTCATCATCATGGATGTCATGATGCCCAAGCTTGACGGCTACTCCGCAAGCAAGGAGATCAAAAAGCACAAAAACATCCCCATCATTATGCTGTCCGCACGCAGCGAGGAGTATGACAAGCTTTTCGGTTTCGAAATCGGAGCAGACGACTACGTCGTCAAGCCCTTCTCCCCCAAAGAGCTGATGGCTCGTGTGAAGGCAGTTCTGAGCCGCAGCAGGCAGAATGCAGCACTTCCGCCGATAGAGGAACGGATGATGTTCGGCGGACTGGAAATTGATATGGCAGGGCGTGAGGTCTTTGTGGACGGCAGCAAGGTGTCCATGACACCCAAGGAATATGATCTGCTGTTCTATCTGGTGCGCAATAAAGGACGTGCCCTGTCCCGGGAGCAGCTCCTTGAGGCTGTCTGGGGCTATGACTTCTTCGGAGACGACCGCACGGTCGATACCCACATTAAAATGCTCCGTGGCAGCCTTGGCAAGTACCGCTCCTATATTGTGACACTCCGCAGTATCGGGTATAAATTCGATGCCGAAGCCACATAAGCGTCCCCTGAGCAGCCGCATTCCGCTGCGACTCAATATCTGCATCAGCTTTGTCCTGTTCACTGCTATCATTTCGGGACTGCTGTGGATGACTGAAACCGTCCTGCTCGAACGTCTCTATACCAATTCCAAGATACGGGAAACCCGTGCGCTTGCCCTTTCTCTGATTTCCGCATACAGTTCCCAGTCCATTGATGAATTCAAGCAGACCTTGACCAATGCTGCTGTCAATGACCAGATCTGCATCTCCCTCTATGACAGCCGTACAGGACTTCCCTATCACCGGGATGTCATGGATAATAAATGTCTGCTGCACGGATACCACAACTATGTCTACCTCCTTGTGGAGAAGCTCGATGAAAGCGAGGACGGAAACATCACGCTCAGGATCTTCGACGAACAGATCGGCATGGAAACACTGGTGGTGGGCTATGTACTCGGATCGAAAGACGATGTGCAAGGGTGCATCTTCCTGAACACGATCTTAGAACCCGTCGGCTCAACAGTGCGCATCCAGAAACGCATCATCCTGATATTCAGTGTCATTCTGCTGTTGATCGGCATACTGATCGCTGTGGTGCTGTCAAGCTGGCTGTCAGATTCCCTCGTGCGCCTCACCAACTCTGCCAAGCGTATGGCAAGGGGTGACTATAACACCCATTTTGAAGGGGGCAGTTGTCTGGAGGTGGATGAGCTGGCAAGGGCTCTGACCTATGCGGAACAGGAGATTTCCAAGGCGGATGCCATGCAGCGTGACCTCATCGCCAACGCATCTCATGACCTGCGCACACCTCTGACCATGCTCAAAGCCTATGCGGAAATGATCCGTGATCTTTCCGGTGACAATCCTGTCAAGCGCAACGCTCATTTGCAGGTCATCATTGACGAGACTGACCGTCTGACAGCACTGGTGAACGACATTCTCGACCTCTCCAAACTTGAAAACGGCACGCAAAAACCGGAATTGCAGACGATCGAAGCCTGCTCATGGCTGACAGACATTATTGATCGCTACAAGGGCGTTTCGGAGAAGCTGGGCTACCACATCCACTTTACGCCGGATGCCCCCTGTGAGGTCACATGCGATCCCGGCAAAATGGAGCGTGTGGTCTGCAACCTCATCAATAACGCCATCAACTACACCGGCAAGGACAAAAACATCTACGTCAACCAAGTCAATACAGAGGAAGGAGTACGTGTGGAAGTCTGTGACACCGGCGATGGCATCGAAGAAGATAAGATCCATCTGATTTTTGACAAGTACTACCGCAGTGAAAATCACAGCCGTGAGGTCGTTGGTACGGGGCTGGGGCTTTCGATCGTGAAAGCCATTCTCCGTCTGCACGGTTTCACATTCGGTGTGCATTCCAAACTGAATGCAGGCTCTGTGTTCTGGTTTGTCATTAAAAAATAGATTTTGATATCACGAAAATCTCATAAAGTTATCACGTTATTTTCACAATATGCCGTTATAATAAATAATACAATCAAAATAAGGTAATAACGTTCTTACCCCGACGTTATTATATAAATCCCCAATAATCCCTATATCATGCACAAGCATCCTCTGTTTCCGCAGAGGATGCTTGTGTTTTTTCATGAGCAAAGCCCTGATACTGCATATCAGGGCTTTGCGGATATTGGTCTGTTGATAAAGAATCGGTATGATCCGCTTCTTTTACGTATTCTGTTTTTCTAATGCTGCACGTATAAAGTCCGCAAACAGCTTCTGTGGATGATTCGGACGGGACTTGAATTCCGGATGGAACTGCACACCCACAAACCACGGATGCTCCGGCAGCTCTACGATTTCTACAAGCTTTCCATCCGGCGACAGCCCGGCAATGCGCAGCCCTGCCTCTGTCAATACCTTGCGGTAGGCGTTGTTGAATTCCCAGCGATGGCGATGCCGTTCATAGATCAACTCCTCGCCATAGATCTCGTGTACGCCCGTGCCTTCGACCAGCTTGCACGGATACAGCCCCAACCGCATTGTGCCGCCCTTTTCGGTGACATCCTTCTGCTCGTCCATGATATCAATGACGCAGTGTTCTCCATCCGGCACAAATTCCGACGAATTGGCATCCTCCAGCCCTGCTAAATGCCGTGCAAACTCCACGACCATCATCTGCATTCCCAGACAGATACCGAACACCGGCACACTATGCTCCCGTCCATAGCGTATTGCTTCGATCATGCCTTCAATGCCCCTGTCACCAAATCCGCCCGGCACAATGATGCCGTCAGCCTCCCCTAACAAGGATGCAGCCGTCTCCGGCGTGATCTTTTCGGAATCGACCCACAGGATCGCTACCCTTGCATCATTGACAATACCGCCATGCCGCAGTGCCTCTGCAACAGACAGATAGGCATCCTGCAAGGATACATACTTTCCGACCAACGCAATAGTAACGTCCTTCTTTGCCCGTTTCTGCCGTTCCGTCATGGCGATCCAGTCGGCAAGGTCAGGACCCCTGTTGATCAGTCCCAGATGATAGCAGACCTCTTTCGCCAATCCCTCACGTTCCAGCATCATGGGGACTTCATAGAGGGATGGTGCAGTCAGGTTCTGAATGATATCCTCCTTGCGCACATTGCAGAAGAGGGCAATTTTCTCTGCAACATCGGACGGGATTTCAGATTCCGTGCGGCATACGATGATGTTCGGCTGGATGCCGATGGACAGCAGCTCCTTTACGGAATGTTGTGTGGGTTTGGATTTCAGCTCGTTTGAACCTGCAATGAATGGCAGCAGTGTTACATGGATGTACATGGCATTTTCCCTGCCAACCTCTCCCACAAACTGCCGGATGGCTTCAAGAAAGGGCGTGCTCTCTATGTCACCGACTGTACCGCCGATTTCGGTAATGACCACATCCGCACCGCTGCTTTTCCCGGCACGGTAGATACGCTCCTTGATCTCATTGGTAATGTGAGGGATGACCTGCACAGTACCGCCAAGGTAGTCACCTCTGCGTTCCTTATTAAGAACAGTCCAGTAGATCTTGCCAGTGGTAGCATTGTTATTGACAGAGAGATTTTCGTCAATGAATCTCTCATAGTGTCCCAGATCAAGGTCAGTCTCACCGCCGTCCTCCGTAACAAACACTTCCCCGTGCTGATACGGGCTCATTGTCCCGGGGTCAACGTTGATGTAGGGGTCGAGCTTGAGAATCGTGACCTTATAGCCTCTTGCTTTGAGCAGCCGTCCGAGCGATGCCGCTGTTATGCCTTTACCAAGTCCTGATACAACGCCGCCGGTCACAAATACATACTTGATACTCATACATTACCTCCATGTAAAAATGTGTAAGCTCCACCCACCCCACTGAGTATGGGGTGAGCGGAGCACCTTTACCCAAAAATATTACAAAACACTGTCTGCCGTTACAACGCAGGGAAAGGTGCAGAACCGTGTCATGCTGCTCCGCCGGTCAGATAGAAATTCCGCAGCAGCACCAAAGAACACCCGGCAAGAAAATCTGTCTTGCCTTCCACTGTGCTGCACACGATGCGTTCAGCGATGTCATCCCCCACAAATTCCCGGATGTAATTCTGGAACACCCTGAACCCCCGTTCACTCAGTCCGAAACTGTGCAGCACGACCTTGCCCGACTGGTAGCAGCAGACCAGATTGTGCAGCAGCACACTCCAGTCCTGCATGATCTCACGCACCACCTCACCGCACCTTGCATCCCCGGCGGACACCGCCTGATACATCTGTTCAAGCGTGACATGTTCAATATATCCGTCCGTGGCACTGTAGAGAAAGGGGGTGCGCTCCTTGCTGTAGACCTCAGCAATGCGTGCCTGCATTGCCTGTACAGAAAGCTGTGCCCGGACAGAACCTGCCGGATAGCCGTCCTGCTGCCTGCCGCCCGGACGGACGATACATCGCTCCGTCATATAACTGTAAGTGAGATAACCGCTTTCCTCTTTCTCCGGTCTGAGGACGGCAATGTGGATATGGCTGCCCAGATGCAGGTAGACCTCATTAGCCGTCTGCACACCGCTGCGCAGCAGGTCAGCATTTGCCAGAGACAGCAGCCACACTGCATTGCCGCAGAATACGGGTGGCATCTGCGGCTGAGAGAGGGATTTTATTAGCTCACTAAAATCGAGCATACCGTTCTTGTAGTACACACGCATCCGTCCGATCATGACCGGCATCACACCGACACCGATCCCCAGCACATCCTCCTTTGACAAACAGGCATTTGCCAACATCCGTTCTACCGAAACGATAATGAACTGCTGGATCTCCTTGCGGCTGGTGTGGTCTGTACAGGGCATGCTCACCTTGTCCAGAATCTCAAGATGCATGGTGCAAAGCCCGACTGTGATCTCCTGCTCCCCGATAAGCGCACCAAGGACGAAATGATAATTGGCGTTAATATCAAGCAGAATCTTGCGACGTCCCTTGGGGAGCTTGTCCTGCTGGTTCTGTTGATACGGGGCTTCACCGATCTCTGTCAGAATCCCCTCGCTGATCATAGAATTGGTGATCTGGGTGACAGATGCACGGGTGATCTGGAGCATTCTTGAAAGATCGATCCTTGAGACAGGACCTGCCTCCCAGATCGTCCGGAGTACCTGCATCCGATTGATTCTTTTCAGATCAAGCTTGCTGATCCCATTCCGCATCCTACATCCCTCCTGCCAGAAATTCTCAATTTTATTATAGCACATTCCGGCAAAAAAGGCAAGTGCCAATTTATGAACGCCGTTTGAGAAATCTGTGAATGTACAGAAAACTTACGTTTTTGGCGTTTTTTTTCGCAATGCTACTGAGCCTGCAACCGCAAGCGCAGCAAGCACCACCGCACCGAGTATACCGCCAATCCACGCCACAGTCATATCAGGCATTTCTTCCGGTGCATACTCCACAGGCGGTTCTGTGGCTGCAAGCTCTATGGGTGTCAGGTCACCAAACGAATATGCTCGTCCGACACTATCCTTCCACATATACGCTTCATAAGCAGCGATGCCGTCAAGATATTCCTGTTCTGTGATCTCCTCACCATTACGCTCGTAGGTGTCCTTTGTGCCTTCCTCCTCGTTAAGATAGACACTCGTACCGACAAATCTGTCCAACTCTGTCAAGGTCATTCCGTCATAATGATAATAGCCCACAATCTCTGAACCCATCCCGAAATGGTATGCACGGATGAGCTGTTCCTCCTCACACACCTTTGTTACACCGTATTCCCCGAAGGTCTGTCCTTCTCTGGTTTCCAGTGCCACCGTTTCTCCGTCCACAAAGCTATACACTCTGCATCCAAAGGCATGGGACGTATCCGGGGAAATGAACAGCTCCGGAATGCCGTTCCCGTCCACATCGCACAGATCCCAACGGCTGCCGAAGCTGACCTCACCGGTCGTCTCCGGCAGATAACCGTCAGATGTGCGGTATTCCTCAAGCAGCTCCCGATAGGCGATCTGCCATTCTTCCTCTGCCTTCACCGGCAAAGGAAGCAACAATACACCCATCATCAGTGCCGCAGCGATTTGTTTCATGTTCTCTCTGACCTTTGCTCTCATAATCTATCTGACTTCTACTTTCTGTTCAATTTTCTTTATTTGCAGATCCATTCATACATCGCCATCATCAGTGGCATCGTTACCACTGACAGCAGCGTCGTCATTCCGAACAACTCCGATGCATAGGCAGCATTACGCTTGTATGTCAGGCACATCATCGTACAGATCGCCGCACTTGGTGCAGCCGCTGCGGCTGTGACCGTCATCTCCACTGTCTCAGTCGCCGGCAAGAACCGGAACAGCACAATGGTCAGCAACGGAATCAACAGGAGTTTCAGGAAGGATACATAGAATACCCTCGGTTTCCGAATGACCTTCGGCAAGTCGGTCTGCGCAATGGTCGCCCCTGCCACAAACATGGCAAGCGGTGTATTCAGATTACCGACCATTTCGAGTGCTTCCGTCAGGATGGATGGGAGCGTGATCTGGGCAAAAAACAAGATCATTCCCAATACGATCGCAATGATCGCCGGTGAGGTCAGTACCTTCACCATAGATTTCAGCGACCGCTCCCCGGACATCATCATCACGCCGTGTGACCAGACGATGGCATTGAACCCTGTCAGGAATGCTGTGATATAGAACACGCCCTCATACCCGAACATCGCCTGTACAAGCGGAATCCCCATAAAGCCGCAATTCGAGAAAATCGTTGAGAAGCGTTCGATCACATACTCCCTGCCCTCTTTCTTCGGAATGGCAAGATACGCAATCAGGTAGGCAATCACAAATGACATCGCTGTCAGCAGGAATGTCCACCCTAAATTCGCCACCAGCTCTTTTTTCAGCTCTCTCTGGTAGGCAAGCAGAATGACGACCGGGTTGACGACCTTGAGTACCAGTGATGAGATCTGACCGACTGTGTCCTTTGACAAGAGCCGGAATTGATAACATCCTGCCCCGATGAGAATCAGGATCAGCATGATGACTGCCTGCTTCAGGATGATACCAGCCATTATGTTTCATCCTTCTTCCAGCCTACGGCACATCCGGCAAGCATCCAGAACAGCGGTGCAACTGTGATACAGCTTGAACCGATCACCATCATCACCAGATACAGTACCACACTTCCGAACATACCGGCACGCAGCCATCCGCTGCCCTTGCAGCCCTTTGCACCCTTCACAAGTGTCAGCACCATCAGCCCCACAAACAGCACTGCCATCGGGATACCCATGGTCGCAGCAAGATGAAGATAATAATTATAGGTACGGTCAAACACATTCGGGTTGCTCCCGATATTCAGGCTCTGATAAAGCTGCGGATAGACCAGATTATCCGGTCCGCTCCCTGCAAGCGGATAGCTCTTCACGATCTTTGCCGCACCCTTCCAGAGATACCCATAGCTCTCTGTCAGACTACTGATGGCAAAGTGCCCGTTCGGATTCATTGAATTGTTTGCCACATAATAGCCGCTGACCGCAAGACGATAAGAGCTGTCATCCCAGATGATCCCACCGTCATAGAACTGGTAGCCGTTCTCTGCATGGGAAGAATCATCACTCATGCTCGTCATTGTTCCATTGACTGACGGTGCGATCCAGCTCCATCCAAAACCGACGCCCAATGTTAGCAGCATCATAATGACCACAAAAAGCGTTTTTCCCTTACGGACAACGCCATATATCACTGCTGCCAGAATACAGAGTGCAAGCCCTGCAAGACCGATCACGCACTGTGTTCTGACTGCAAACAGAGAAAATACAGCTGCACATACCAGATAGAAAACACGCTGTTTTTTCTCCTCTGTGAACATTGCCCCCAATGCCGCAGGAAATGCAAGCATCACCAACAGTGTTGCAAAGAAAATGGGACTTCCCGTCAGCCCTGACGGCAGACAGATATTGAACAACAGCAGAGGCTCTAAATTCTTATAATAAGACGGCAGCCCGAGCGGCAGTGCCTGAAGCAGTCCCCAGAAGCACTCTGCCAGTCCCATCCAGAGCATGGCATCGAGAAGTTTCCGTCGATTGTCATCCGTGCCAAGCTGTGCGCCCAACAAGAAAAAACATCCGTAGAACAACACTGACAACATACCCTCACTGCGACCGTCTGCACCAAAAAGCGACACGGAGTAATCATAAGAATTGTACAGACTCACAATACTCCAGACCACCATCGCCCCCAATATCCCTGCCGGAATAAAAAGCTGCTTTGGTGTAGCCTTTTTCATGAACCCGATAAACACGAACACGATCGCAAATACACCCGTGATCGCCAGTGCCATGCCCGGCACGCTGTAGACCTTCGCAAACTCAAGCGGCAGGCTGAATACCGGCATCAGGATAAGAAATAAGATCAGAATACGGAGATTGAAGCGGTGATATTCCTCCGTTTTCATATTCAGAATAAAGTTGGATTTTTCAGTTGTATGAAAAATCGTCTTTGGCATACGATCGACCCCTTTCATACTGATTCTCATTCTGTCCATTGACAAAGTCAATAAAAATGATAACCGCCGCAGACGGCACGGAGAATCGCATGAGACGGCGATTGGCACAGCCAATCATACCTGTGAAACAGGCGTTTTCCATCATCCTGTCCGGATAGGATGACAGAAAATAAGTATCAGAGACAAGGATATTCCGTCTCATGCATCCTGTCTCTTGCTTTTAAGAAGGGGACAGCACAAGTGCCGTCCCCTATCTCCTTACTTGGCATAATCCACTGCCCGGCTCTCACGGATCAGGTTGACCTTGATCTGACCAGGATACTCCATCTCGCTCTCGATCTGCTGTGCGATCTGGCGAGCAACGAGTACCATACGCTCATCATTGATGACATCAGGCTGCACCATGACCCGGATCTCTCTGCCTGCCTGTACGGCATAGCATTTCTCAACGCCCTTATAAGACTTACAAATCTCCTCAAGCTTCTCCAGACGCTTGATATAGCTCTCATAGTTTTCCGAGCGTGCTGCCGGTCTTGCGGCAGAAATGGCATCGGCAGCCTGTACGATACAGGCGATCGCCGTCCTCGGCTCAACATCGTTGTGATGCGCCTCGATAGCATGGATGACTTCCGGGTTCTCATGTGCCTTGCGGCAGACATCCACACCGATCTGGACATGTGAACCTTCGACCTCCGATGTCAGTGCCTTGCCGATATCGTGGAGCAGTCCGGCACGCTTTGCCAGATTCACATCCACTCCCAACTCTGCTGCCAGCACGCCGCAGAGCTGAGCGACCTCGATAGAATGCGTCAGGACATTCTGACGGTAGCTGGTTCTGAACCGCAGACGTCCCAACAGCTTGACAAGCTCATGGTTGATATTATGGACATTGGTCTCCAGAACAGCACGTTCGCCCTCCTGTTTGATTTTATGCTCAACCTCACGCTTAGCCTTCTCAACCATTTCCTCGATGCGGGTCGGATGGATACGCCCGTCAGCGATCAGCCGTTCGAGAGCGATCCTTGCGATCTCACGGCGCACCTGATCGAAACAAGACAAAGTGATGGCTTCCGGGGTATCATCAATAATGAGATCAACACCCGTCAATGTTTCAAGTGTACGAATATTCCGTCCCTCTCGTCCGATAATGCGTCCCTTCATTTCATCACTTGGCAGAGCCACAACGGAAACTGCTGCCTCAGAGACCTGATCGGCTGCACACTTGGCAATGGCAAGAGAAATATAGCTTCTTGCCTTTTCCTCACAATCCTCCTTGATCTGCTGCTCATAGGATGTGACTTTGACTGCCTTTTCGTGTACCAGATCATCCTCAAGAGTCTGTAAGATATACTCCTTCGCCTGTTCCTTTGTCAGACCAGAGATGCGTTCAAGGGTCTCAAGCTGCTGCTGGCGGATCTCCTCTGCCTTATCACGCAGATCTTCTGCCTCATTCAGCTTGTTCTGGAGAGCCTCCTCTTTCTTTTCCAGACTGTCAATTTTCTTATCAAGTGTCTCTTCCTTCTGGTGAATACGGCGCTCCTGCTTTGTCACTTCACTCCGGCGGTCACGAATCTCCTTCTCGGCATCCTGACGAAGCTTGAAGATCTCATCCTTCGCTTCAAGAAGGGCTTCCTTCTTTTTTGCCTCGGCTTCCTTGCTGACATTTTCAATCAAGTGATCTGCCTTTGCGATCTTATCAGCCGCCTCACGGATCTTTTCCTCCGCCTCATCAAGCTTCTTCTGTGCCTTTTCCTCAGCAGCACGGACGGCGGACTCAGACTCCCGGCGATTCTGCTCGATTCCTTTTTCGACGCCCTTGTTCTCTGCCACAGCGATCCTCGAAACAGCGATCGCAATGACGATCACAAGTATCACCACCAGAACAGCGATCACGGCGATCAGAATCATCGTTTCATTCACGTCTGCATTACCTCCTTCTTAACAAAATGTAAAGCTCTATTGCATGGAAAGCTCTACGCAGGCGGTAAATGCTGCTTCTTTATTCATTTTTCAAACTTCATCCGGGGTACAGACCCGGCAATATAGCAGCCGCCGGATCAAACGGCGGTCTCAAAAAGAAGTGTTAATGATATAAAGTACGGCATAATCATGCCAAAGCTGCAAATACTGCTGCGCAGTCCGGTCGAGCCGGATGCAAAACCCTGCAACCGCTGAATGCGGTACGGGGAATCACTCAAATATCATACAACATATATATTGTAAACGATTTTTCGTATTCTGTCAAGGGGGTATCCTAAAAAACAAAAAAAACTTTCCGGAGCAGGTGTCTTTGTTTCCCTGTAAAATACACCTGAACTTGTCCGGCGGACATTTGTCACGTCAAAATTCACATTCTCTCTGGCTTTTCCACAGCAGATTCCGTATAACCCTACAAAAATAGTTTCATAATGCCCGGAATCTCTTGCAAGTAAAAATAGTTTGCGCTATAATAAGTAACGGTATGAAAGCTTGCTTTCAGAGATACAGAAACAAGGAGTGGATGAATAGATGGAACTGAAGGACTATACAGCCGAAGAATTGTCTGCCTTCTATGATGCATGCAAAAAAGCCTATGTGGACTTTCAGGCACAGGGGCTGAAACTTGATATGTCAAGAGGTAAGCCCTCTCCGGCACAGCTTGACCTGAGTGCAGGGCTGCTCGACTGTGCAAGCAACGAGGATATGCATGGTGAGGCAGGCGATTACCGAAACTATGGCATCCTTGACGGCATACCGGAGGCAAAGCGGCTGTTTGCCCCAATGCTTGGTGTCAGACCGGAGGAGCTGTTTCTGCTGGGAAATGCATCCTTGCAGGCAATGTTCATGACCATCAGCTATGCCTATTCCCACGGTCTGATGGGCAATACACCGTGGGGCAGACTGGAGAAGGTGAAGTTTCTCTGCCCTGTGCCGGGGTATGACAGACATTTCAAGATCACCGAATTCTTCGGCGCAGAGATGATCAATATCCCCATGACAGAGGATGGTCCGGATATGGACATGATCGAAAATCTTGTCTCCAATGATGCTGCTGTCAAGGGCATATGGTGTGTACCGCAGTATTCCAACCCGACAGGCATCGTCTACAGCGACGAAACGGTAAGACGCTTTGCTTCGCTGAAACCGGCTGCAAAGGACTTCCGCATTTTCTGGGACAATGCCTATGCGATCCATCATCTGTGTGACGAGCCGAAGTCCATTCCTCCGATTCTGGAAGAATGTAAGAAATACGGCACGGAGGACATGGTGATCGAATTTGCATCCACAGCAAAGGTGACATTTGCCGGTGCCGGTGTCTGCATGATGGCAGCATCGGAGGCAACGCTTGCCGACCTGACAAAGGGTCTGTCCTGCTTCACCATCTGCTTTGACAAAACCAACCAGATGCGGCATGTCAAGTTCTTTGACGGCAAGTTTGAGAACATTGTGAAACATATGGAAAAGCACAGAGCCATTCTTGAACCTAAATTCCGGACAGTGACAGGCATTCTGGACAGGGAGTTGAAACCGCTTGGTATCGGGGAATGGACAGAGCCGAAGGGCGGTTATTTCGTCTCCTTCAACGCACCGGCAGGCTGTGCAAAGCGTATTGTCCGTCTCTGCAAAGAGGCAGGTGTTGTGCTGACAGGCGCAGGCGCAGCCTTCCCGTATGGCATTGACCCGGACGACAAAAATATCCGTATTGCACCAAGCTATCCGGACGTGCCGGAGCTTGAAAAGGCAATGGAGCTGTTCGTGCTCTGTGCTAAGATAGCAGCAGCAGAAAACCTGCGGCATAGTCACCGCTGATTACTTCTGATACAAATCCCTGACGATCTGACAGATATCAGATTGTCAGGGAACGTCTGTTGCGATCTGTATAATATGATAATTCCTTCGTTTCCCGCATAACGGCGGACGAAGATCATGGTTTGCTGAAACTCTGCCGCTATGCTTTTGCTCGTTTCTTGAATACAATTGCTGCCACCAGTCCTGCACCGAGGGCAGCCGTGATACCTGCGGATGCTGCTGTCATGCCGCCTGTCAGGATGCCGATCATGCCATCATCCGTGATGGCTTTGCGCACCCCCTCTGCAAGCAGATGCCCGAATCCCGTCAACGGTACGGATGCCCCTGCTCCGGCAAAATCCAAGAGCGGCTGATAGAGCCCCACTGCTGACAGGATGACTCCGCTCACCACAAATGCTGTCAGGATACGGGCAGGAGTGAGTTTTGTGTGGTCGATGAGGATCTGTCCGATGGCACAGATCGCACCGCCTACAAGAAATGCTTTCCATAGATCCAGTAACATAATACCCTCCTAAGCACTGATTTCAACAAGATGAGAAATACCCGGGATGCTTTCGCCCTGTTGCGGCGACATCGCTGACAAAAGCGCACCGGTCGCTGCAAACAGAATACGCCGGAATTCGCCCTTCTGGAGCTTCGGCAGAAAATAACCGCAGAGAATGCTTCCCGAACAGCCGCACCCCGAACCGCCGGCATGCGTGTCCTGCTGCTTATCGTCAAACATCATTGCCCCGCAGTCACAGTGTACCTTTGCAATGTCCACACCCTGCTTCAGAAGCAGGTCAACAAGCAGAGGTGAACCAACATGTCCGAGATCACCGGTAACGATGGCATCGTAGTCTTCCGGTTTTGTTCCAGTTTCAGTAAGGTAGCGAAGAATAGTGTCTGCCGCCGCCGGTGCCATGGCTGTACCCATATTGTTGGCATCGGTCACACCCAGATCCTGAATCCGTCCAATGCAGCCGCCTGTAAGTCGTGGGGCATTGCCCGTGGCGGACACCACCACGGCACCGGATGCTGTACATGTCCATTGTGCAGAGGGTGGACGCTGTCCGCCATAGGAGAGAGGAAAGCGAAACTGCCGCTCTGCTGTGGAGAAATGGGACGAGGTGACGGCTGCGACCTTATGGCAATAGCCGCCATCGGTGAGGATACCGGCAAGCAGAAGTGATTCTGCCATCGTGGAGCAAGCTCCGAAGACACCAAGATATGGCACTTCTGACGAACGCATGGCGAATGCGGATGCGGTGCATTGGTTGATGAGGTCACCGGCGACGATGCAGTCAAGCTCCCCGGAACGTATCTGTCCCTTTTGCAGGGCAAGTTCAAGGGTATCCGACTGCAAGCGGCTTTCGGCTTGTTCCCATGTCTTTTCTCCGAAATAGGGGTCAGTCTGGACGGAATCGAAACAACCGCCCATCGGACCTTCCCCTTCCTTCTGACCGACAATGCTGGCATAACTTTCGATACGAGGTTGATGCCCTAAACGGATGATCTGTTGCTCTGGCATAGTGTACCTCCTGTTCTTGGATTATGAGAAACAGTAGTTTTGCAGACGGTTCTGTATACTGCTGCTCTGTACGCTCACATTTTCCCCACAAGCTTGTAATTTATACACAGCACATAACCAATACACTCCAAATCTAAACGATTCGCACTAAATTTTCAAGATTCTCTCACTGCCTCATCACATTATTGGAATAAAATAAAAGTATCATAAACGTATCACCAAACGTTTATGACATCCCCTATATCATGGCAAAATGGCTCGCTCCGGCGAGTCATTTTGTTGCATAGGCATAACTATATGCCGTCCTGCGACAGATCATCTGTCACTGGACGGCATATTCTTTTCTTTGTTTTATTCTTCCACAGCTTTCTTCAGGGCATCGACCATATCCGTCTTTTCCCATGCCACATTCAGATTCTCACGACCGAAATGTCCATAAGCTGCGACCTTCTGATACTGTGGGCGACGCAGATCAAGCATTTTGATAATGCCGTCAGGCGTCAGGTCGAACAGCGTCTGCACAGCGTCTGACAGCTTGTCCTCTGCCACTGTCCCGGTACCGAATGTATCCACACGCACTGATACCGGCTTTGCCACACCGATCGCATATGCAAGCTGTATCTCACATCTATCCGCAAGCCCGGCTGCCACGACATTTTTGGCAATATAACGTGCTGCATAAGCTGCACTTCTGTCCACTTTTGTCGGGTCTTTACCAGAAAAAGCACCGCCGCCATGCCGTGCATAACCGCCATAAGTGTCCACAATGATCTTCCGTCCCGTCAGACCGGAGTCACCCTGCGGTCCGCCAACAACAAATCGTCCGGTCGGGTTGATAAAACACTTTGTCTGCGCATCCATCAGCTCCTTCGGAATCACAGCTTCGATAACCAGTTCCTTGATATCCTCCCGGATCTGCTGTGTGGGGATATCAGGGGCATGCTGTGTAGATACGACGACCGTATCCACACGGACAGGCTTGTTCTGGTCGTCATATTCGATTGTGACCTGTGTTTTGCCGTCAGGGCGAAGATAACGCAGTATGCCATTCTTACGCACCTCTGTCAAACGGATGGCAAGCTTATGGGCAAGTGAGATAGGCAGCGGCATCAGCTCCGGTGTCTCCCTGCATGCGTAACCAAACATCAGCCCCTGATCGCCTGCGCCCGTCTCTGGCGAAGCTGTGCTGTCATATGACTCGTTGACACCCATCGCAATGTCCGGCGATTGTTCATCAATGGCAGTCAGCACATTGCAGGTCTGTCCGTCAAATCCGAATTTTGCACGGTCATAGCCAATATTTACAACTACCTGCCGTGCGACTCTGGCAATGTCGATTTTTGCCTTCGAGGAAATCTCCCCCATGCAGAGGATCATGCCTGTTGTGACAGCCGTCTCACATGCAACTCTTGCCATAGGATCCTGTGCTAAATAGGCATCCAGTACCGCATCAGAGATCTGGTCACAGATCTTGTCCGGATGTCCTTCTGTTACAGATTCTGATGTAAACAAATGTTTCATAATTATTCTCCTCCATAAAAAAACATCCGGTTTCCCGGATGTCAGAATGATCTCCTCATCTCTCGGTTACACCGCAGGATTTGGCACCTTCGGTTCTCACCGGGTTGCCGGGCTTCACAGGACCTGTTCCTCAGCCACTCTTGATAAGGTATTCAGTTGTTATTGCTTTTTATTACAGCGTTTGCTGTTTTACGACATTCCGTGCATCTGCAACACTTCGATCTCCACAGACTGATACACGAAATCGAATCCTTGTTTATTATATCACATTCCGACAGGCTTGTCAATAGTGATTTTGAAAAAATGTTCCCCCAAACGCAACAGTTGATCTCCCATCATCCGATCTCATGCGAATGATGGGAGATCAGCATTTTCACATCCCAAACTTTCTCGTTTGTCAGACATTTCATCTGGTTTTGACAGGATCGCTATTTTTCTCCTGTATCACTTCGTTCCGAAAATTCTGTCCCCGGCATCGCCCAGACCCGGTATGATGAATTTATCCTCATTCAGACCTTCGTCCATTGTCCCACAGTAAATATCCACATCCGGATGAGTCTTGATGAGTTTGGATGCACCCTCCGGCGCACTGATGATGCACATAAACTTTATGTTCTTCACACCTATCTCTTTGAGCTGTGTGATAGCAGCACATGCCGTGTTGCCGGTCGCCAGCATCGGGTCGATCAGGATCACATCACGTTCTGCAATGTCGTCCGGCAGCTTGCAGTAATACTTCACAGATTCATGCGTTTCCGGGTCACGGAACAGTCCCATATGTCCGATCTTCGCTGCCGGCACAAGCGAGGTCACACCCTCGATCATGCCCAGCCCTGCACGCAGGATCGGTACAAATGCAAGCTTGTGACCGGAAACGATCTTTGTCCGTGCCATACACAGGGGCGTCTCCATCTCAATTTCCTTGAGCGGCAGATCACGGGTCGCCTCATAGCATATAAGCATTGCCGTCTCCGACACCAACTCACGAAATTCCTTTGTACCGGTGTTCTTATCACGCATCAACGAAATCTTGTGCTGTATCAGCGGATGGTCAATTACATGTAAATTAGCCATTTTTACTCCTCACTTTCAAGTGCTGTAATGAGGTCAACACGCCGCTGGTGTCTCCCCCCCTCAAATGATGTTTCCAGAAAAATATCCACCAGCTCCAGTGCCAGTCCCGTGCCGATGACCCTCTGCCCCATGCAGAGGACATTGGCATTGTTGTGCAGCCGGGTGTAGCGTGCAGAATAGCCATCGCTGCATGCCGCTGCACGAATGCCATCTATCTTGTTCGCCGCCATGCTCATGCCGATGCCCGTGCCACAGAGAAGAATCCCCATCGTATTCTCCGACAGCACTTCCCTGCACACAGCCTTCGCAACGACCGGATAGTCGCACGGTTCACCATCCGTACCCATGTCCCGATAAGAGATGCCCTTCTCGTCAAGATGCGCTATCACTGCCTTTTTCAGCTCCACAGCAGCATGGTCACTGCCAATGATTACCATCATAATCCTGAATCCTTTCTTTTCACGATTCTTACTTTACTGGGGAATGTGCCGCTGCCTTCTGAATCTGCACCATTTGCAGATACGATGCCGTCAGTGCCGCAGGCGTATCCGGTGTTTTCTCTGCTGCCACACTGCATACCGCCGCTGCCGACTGCATCCGCAGCATGGACGGAGACAGTGTGATGTCATATGCTTCTGCAAGCTTCGCAGCACCCTCTCCTGTCACAACGGGTCTTTGCCGCACGATCTCCTCCAGAGCAGTCGCTTCATACAGCCCATCCGGAAGAATGCATTCCCTCACAACACCCTGCTGCCGGTAAGCTGCCGCATAATAGAATTGTTCCCTTGCATGCATGACCGACAACACCAATGGCGCATATGGCAGCCGTGCTGCAAAGCCCTCCAGTGTCGAAACACCCACACATGGCGTGTTCCGCACCATTGCCATGCCCTGTACCGCTGCAATGCCAATGCGCAGCCCTGTGTACGAACCGGGTCCCACAGCCACTGCATAGCAGTCCACATCCGCTGCCGTCATGCCGCACTCCTCCAACAATGCCTTGCACATCGGCAGGATGACCTGCGAATGGGTGCGACTCGTACTCACTGTATGTTCTGCAAGCAACAATCCCTGTGCCGTGTCAAGGATAGCTGCTGCTGCCGTCTTGCCAGAGGTGTCAAGTCCCAATATCCGCAAAGCGATCATCTCCCTCCAGTGTCAGCCGCCGCACTGTATCATCCAACCGCTCGATCGTCAGACGTATGGTGTGAGCAGGGAGCGCACCTACGATATTCTCCGACCACTCGACCGCAAAAATGCTTTCCTCCGGCGGATAGTCAAAATAACCCGTCGTCTCCAGCTCCTCCTCCGAGCCGATGCGATACATGTCAAAATGTACCAATTGCAAGGGCGGCTCTCCATAGACATGCACCAGATTGAATGTCGGCGAAGTTACCGTGTCCGGCAGTCCGAGTCCCATGGCAAGCCCTCGGGTGAATGTTGTCTTGCCTGCGCCTAAATCGCCAAAATAAGCCAGCACATCTCCGGCATGGAGACAGTGTCCGATTTTCTGGGCAAGGGCAATGGTTTCCTCCGGGCTTTTGGTGTTCCAGATGAACTGCATCAGAACAACCCCTTGATATTGCCTTCGTTGTCACAGTCAATGCCGAAAGCTGCCGGTTTCTTCGGCAGTCCGGGCATGGTCATGATGTCACCCGTCAGCACAACCACAAATCCTGCTCCTGCCGACAGCCGCACATCACGCACAGTGATGGTGAAATTTTCCGGCTTGCCAAGTGCCTTGGGGTCGTCAGAGAGCGAATACTGTGTCTTGGCAATGCAGACCGGCAGTGAACCAAAGCCCATTGCTTCGATCTCGGCAAGTGCCTTTGCCGCAGCAGGCAGAAATTTCACTCCGTCCGCACGATAAATTTCCTTTGCAATGGTGTTTACCTTCTGTGCAATACTCATTTCATCCGGATAGAGCGGTGCGAAGGTGTTCTCCTGACACATCTCGATTGTCTCGCAGACCTTCTGTGCAAGGTCTGTGCCGCCTGCGCCTCCCTTGGCAAAGATCTCACAGACAGATGTCTCCACGCCCATTGCCTTGCAATAATCAGCGATATACTGCAATTCCTCATCGCTGTCCGTGTGGAAACGGTTGATGGCAACAACGACCGGTACATGGTATTTGAAAAGGTTCTCGATATGGGTGCGCAGGTTGATGATGCCATGTTTCAGGGCATTGATGTCGGGCATAGTCAGCTCTGCTCTGTCCATGCCGCCGTTATATTTCAGGGCACGCACGGTTGCAACCAGCACCACACAGGATGGCTTTAGCCCGGCAAAGCGACACTTGATGTCAAGGAATTTCTCTGCACCCAGATCAGATCCGAATCCTGCCTCCGTGACGCAGTAATCTCCCAGTTTCAATGCCAGTTTTGTTGCACGCACAGAATTGCAGCCATGTGCAATATTGGCGAACGGACCGCCATGCATCAGAACGGGGGTATGCTCCAGCGTCTGGACAAGATTGGGTTTGAGTGCATCTTTCAGCAATGCCGTCATAGCTCCCTCTGCATGAAGATCACGGGCAAAGACAGGCTTTCCATCCATGTCATAGGCAACAAGGATGCTCCCCAGACGGCGTTTGAGGTCGTCCAGATCAGATGCCAGACAGAGAATTGCCATGACCTCCGATGCCACCGTGATCTGGAAGCCATCCTCTCTTGGCACACCATTTGCCCTGCCGCCCATGCCGACAACAATATGCCGCAGCGCACGGTCATTCATATCCATACAGCGTTTGAAAAGGATACGGCGTGTGTCGATGTGCAGTTCATTTCCCTGCTGGATATGGTTATCGAGCAGCGCACAGAGCAGATTGTTGGCGGCAGTGATGGCATGGATGTCACCAGTAAAATGCAGGTTGATATCCTCCATGGGAATGACCTGTGAATAACCGCCGCCTGCTGCACCGCCCTTGATGCCGAACACAGGACCGAGGGATGGTTCACGCAGGGCAAGGACAGCCTTCTTGCCGATTTTTGCCATAGCCTGACCCAGTCCGACACTGACAGTCGTCTTTCCTTCGCCGGCAGGGGTGGGGTTGATGGCAGTGACGAGAATGAGCTTACCATCGGGATCGTTTGCAGTACGGGTGATAAGGGATTCCGTGACTTTTGCCTTATATCTGCCATAAGGCTCCAGTTCCTCTTCGGTGATGCCGAGTGCTGCGGCGATCTCTCCGATGGGGCGCATTTCAGCAGCTTGTGCGATCTCAATATCTGATAACATATATTTTCCTCCGTTCCATGACATAAAAGTGCTGATTCTATTATACCATACCCTGACAGATTTGTAAAGAGTTTTTTGAGGTCATATCGGAAACTTCCTCATAAATCGAAAAGGAGAGCCTTTCAAAAGCTCTCCCTTTTTTACTCGATCGGGATATACGGCAGTTCAATCGCAGAATCCTCACCCGGTGCTTCTGCTCCGGCATCTGTTTCTTCCGGTTTCTCCTCTCCCTGTTCCTCCGGCACAGGCGGCTGTGTCTCCTTGCTGCCAGACGAATTCTTACCAGAGGTTTTCTTTGTGCCGGATGGTGTCTTGGTACTTTCAGAAATGACACCCGTCTGTATCGGCAGTCCCTCTTCGGTTTCCTCCATCACTGGCACTGTTTCCGGCTCACTCTTGACGGCAGTCGTTTCTGCTTCACTCGTCTCACTGGATGTCTCATCGGCTGTGTCCGTGCTGACTTCAGTGAGCGGCACAGTTGCTGTAGTCTCTGCTGTACTGCTGCTGTCATCCGAGCCTCCGCAGCCTGTCAGCATCAGCATCAGCATCAGCGTGCATATCATCATTTTTTTCATATCGTCCCTCCTGTGATAGGTAAGCCCCTCCCATGGAGAGAGGAGCTTTCCAGTACTTGACTTAGTTTGCAGTGGCTGCTCTGTTGTAGAGATAGAGCGAAGTCACAAGATTTTTCAGGTTCTCATCAGCATTACTGCTGTTCAGAACGGAGCGGATATAGTTCATCGGGCTGTAAGAGATGATATAATCTCCCACACTGCATTCCACATAACTGTCCATATCCTTTGCTGCGATACCTGATTGTTCAACGTAGTATCTGCCATCGCCGTTCATCATCAAGTTGTATGCCGATGGATTCTCAACAGTATCATCTACATTGAAGTAATGGCGGACAGTGATGGTATCTTTGAGCAGAAGGGTAGATCCGCTGTAGGTCACGCCCTCGGGCAGTGCATTGGTCGTGCTGCTCTGGTAATCTTTCAGTTCCTCTGCACTGACAGATTCACTCGGTGCAGATGCTGTGCCGTTGGTGAAGTAGGATTCTGCCCTGTTGCCATATTCCATCATTGCATTTACAAGCTGCTGTACATTATCGGGTTGTTCGGTTCTCTCAATAGACTGTGCATACTGTTGAACGGAATAGGTATATTCCTGACCCATAGAGCCGTCGCTGAGTACCAGACGTGTCGTGATCTCGGTATTGACTTGCTTGGGAGCAAGCAGGAAAGTATATACATAGTAGGTATTGCCGGCGATCTCCTTCTCTACTCCTTCGCTTACAGGAACACGGCTTTCTGTATCCGTAGTATCAAAGAGGATATAAGCGCCTTCATCGTCGAATACAGTATCATTGAGCTGGAGGTAAAAATTAACACCGATATTGCCATCCAGAGTGAGACTGTGACCACCAAGCTGTTCGCCTACCTGACCACAGACGGTGCATTTGCCGTTCACATAGTTGTGAGACGCTGCATCAAATCCATCATGATCCTTATAGTTTCTGACTGTGCATCCCGGGTTCTGGCATTCCTGATAATCACCTGTCCAATTATCAGAATAGTTGTGTTCTGCACATGCTGGTGTCAATACTGTCCGGCATTCCGTGCAGCGTATTGCTGTGGTGCAGTCGCCGTCATCTGCTGCTGCGACATGTGCGACCTTTTCTTCATACTGACAATTGAGATTACGACAGTGACGCTCATGATACTCTTCTGTGCAGGTCCAGCTTGTCAAATTGTGTCTTTTCTGTCCATCCTTTAAGATATTGTTGCAGTACTTGCAATAAGTTGGCTTTGTGCAGTCCGTGTGTTCTCCTTCGGTGCAGCGGAATACCTTGGTAACTGTGCAGCCGGGAGTCGCACAAGTCGTAATATGAGTATCATAAGTGTAGCGTTTGATCGTGCCATTCTCAAAGTCGTGCTGTGCATTACCTGCACCAACACCACCGCAGATGGTGCAGTCGATACCCTTTGTGCAGTCGCCGTCCTTGACACTGCCGGTATGTGCTGCTTCATCCACACGTACCTTGCAGCCCTCATTCAGACATGCATGATAGTGACCGGAAGCATCATGTGACCATTCTGTGCTGAACTGATGCTCTGTTTCACCCTCTTTGACGATCTCGCCACATCTTGCGCAAATCTGATCCTTCGTGCAGTCGTTAGTCGGAACAACGCAGTGACCCTTTGCAGGAATCGTTACCATAGTGCTTGTATCAATTGCTTCGCAATCCAGACACATGCGGTACTGTCTGCCTTCCTCGGTGCATGTCGGCTGTTCAACAGTCCAAGTGTAGGAATATCTGTGTCCCTTGGCAGGGAGTTCAACCTTCTCCTCATATCCGCAATCCTTGCATCGTCCGATCTCATAGCCTGCTTCTGTGCAGGTTGGTTCGTGGCGATCCCACTCTGTGATGTTGTGTGAAGTATTGCATGGCATTTCTTCCGTGATGGTCAAGCCGCAAGTAGAGCAGGTTTTTTCAACAATGCCGCCTTCTTTGCACGTCGGCTGCTTTGAAATATGCCAAACGTCCCATTTATGATTTGCATTGCCGTTGATGGCATCGGTCTTGCCGCAGCGTTTGCATGTGCCGATCTGATAGGTGCCACACCCACTTTCGATCGTTTCCGGATTTTCCAGATCATGACCGAGTGCCGGCTGGCGGTTCTCGACATTGGCAGCACGGTAGATCAGCGCAAACTCCTGACCGCATGTTGCACATGTATAGATATAAGCATCCATCTGACCCCATTCACAAGTAGCATCCTGTGTTTCGATACGTACAAAGTCCCTTGCGGTATGGACATGTCCATCACCTGAAAAGGCATCATTTACGATCTCGATAGCGTTTTCCTCTGCCTGACCAGTACCTTCGCTGCCGGAAACGCTGAACGTTGTCAGGCTCAGTACCATTGCACCGCTCAATAAACCAGCAAACATCTTCTTCATAGTCTTTTTCATAGTAATGCCTCCTTATCAAATTCAAAGTCTCCAGAAATCAGAAGAGCTGTTCTTCCGTTTCCATTTTTTATTCCTCGTGTTCAACTTGATTATAGTATACAGCAATTATCCCAAAAAAGCAAGCGATTTTATAAAAGTTCACAAACTATTTACTGCTTCTTCCATTTCCGGAAAAGCATAGTCTACAATCGTTTTCAAATATACCAAATAGTCCCATTTTTCCGATGAAAAGGCAATACAAAGGCAAAGTATATGAAAAGGCTATGAATTTTCTGTATCGATATTGGCATTGCGGAATGCAGGATGTAAATCGAAATACAACTTCCCGTCATCCAGTCGGGACAGGATGACGGGAAGTTGTTTTTGTTCAAATTTAACAATCTACCCGCATATCAATTGTGCATGTATACAAATACAAGAAAAATTAAAAAAAGTTGAAAAAATCTATTGACATTTGCCAAATGCTGTGGTATACTATAATCAAGATAAAGAACTGTACAGGCTTTATTCTCGCATTGCTTCCCTCAAGGGAAACAATTTCAAAGTCAGGAGGCGAAACCCATGGAAACAATTGAATCATCACAGCAGCAGACGGTTTCGTCGGTCGCAGGTAAGTGACAGGGTAATCGGTTGACGGGATGGTTTCCCCGTCCGTTCCCTCGGTTTCTGAACCGTTTCAATTCTGCGATATGCGTCGGATGCTCGTTTGGTTCGGGTACACTTTTTCGTTTCAGTGCCGGTGTACCGGATGTGCTGAGACTTTCACTAAGGCAAGGAAACTTTACATAGCAGGCATTCAGAATTCATGAATGGAGGTACGCTCCAATGAGAAGGTTTGTTTTGAGATAATCTTTGATGAAAGATGTGATGCTATATGAAATTTGCTATGCATGTTCTGAAAAAACCTTAGCAGAAAGGCGTGTATGACCAATGCAGAGGATGATTTCCAACTGACTGAAAATTGAATAGAACAAATTGCTCCCGGATTCGGTTTCCGGGAGTTTTTGTTTTCTGTATGTATCAATCCCACCAAAAATACCATACCACAGAGCGCAGGAGCAAGGATGCCAATGCCCCAAGTGTCTCCGTTCCCTGATCAACACAGTCCACTGTGAAGGCATACTGTTCCTCTGCCACATCCCATATTGCTTTCTCTGGTATCGGTCTTGGCAGCACCATTTGTAGTTCGTCATGGGTAATCACCGCCGGCACTGCGCCCCATTCCTCATACCAATATTTCAGGATCGCAGCCATCTCCTCTGGCACAGGACAGTCATTCCATCCGCCGAACGGCACATAAACGACTGCTTCCCACGGCTGAGCTGTCGGCACTTCCACCAATGCAATGCGTGATTTTTTCTCCGTACTTTCTGACAGTGAAATGCGTTGTATGCCGGGCTGTCCAGTCAGGCAGCCCCGGAATTCCTTACTCTGCCGCCATTCCTCTTCCGTCATTTGCAGCCGTTCCTGCAATATGCTCTTGCCGTCAAGTTTCTCCATCGCCGCAAGTACTTCCGGAATGTGATAATCCCCGTCATGCAGGATGTCAAAATATTCGTCCAGAATATCATCATCCGGCACAAGCACCGGTGTAAAGCCCTCTTGTTTTCCTCGTTCCGCCGCCACACGATACACTTCCATCAGCTCGCTGTCTGTGATGTCCGAAGGGAGCAGACGGAATGGATAGCCAAGTTTTTCGGTACAATGCGGTTTTTGTACTTCTTCCTGCACTTCTTTTTTCCTGAATTTATCAAACACTCCCATTTTCCCTCATCCTCTCTACAATAGCAAGAATATTTTCTGCCCATTCTTCATCATTCTCATGAATCAGATACACCCGAAACCCATACAGTTCCCCATTCTGCCGGACGGATACATCATCATCCACATGCAGCGCAATGCGATACTTTCCCGGATATTTGGATGGCATCGGTTCAGCTCGTTTTGCCTGCACTTCCCTTGCATGGCGTATGCCGTTCACAACACCATCCAGCCGGATACCATAGCTCCGGAACAACGTCCGGATATGACCCTCACTCCGGAAAGAGGTCGTATACACCCACACCTGTGCCCCCTGCTCCTGCAACCGGTGCAGCAGTCCTACCGTCCCCTTCCGCAAATATACCCCCGACACCCGGCTATAGAAGCTCTGTGGTTCTGCCGGACAGCGTCGTGGCGAAATGAACAGCGTGTCATCCAGATCAAAGGAAATAATCATTCGCTTTCCTCTAAAATCTTCTTCCGGTACAATGCTGCTGCCTGTTCCTGCTTGTTATCACCAAATTCATAATACACATGGTCGGCGATCTCATCCGGAAGATATTGCTGGCGGACATAGTGATTCCGAAAATCATGGGGGTACAGATAATGCTGCCCCTTGACCGCTGCTCCTTCCCCGTCACAGTGTACATTCTGCAAATGCCGTGGAAAATCCAGCGCACCATATTTATGCAGATCATCAAATGCTGCTTTGATGGCATTTTTAGCACTGTTGGACTTCGGAGCGGTACACATCAGGATAATGGCTTCAGAAATAGGGATCTGCGCTTCTGGCATTCCGAGGGCAAGCGCATTGTCCACACATGCCTTTACGATCATCGCCGTCTGTGGATAGGCAAGCCCTACATCCTCTGATGCGATCACCAACAGCCGCCTTGTCAGCGAGATCAGGTCGCCTGCCTCCATCAGCCTTGCTGCATAATGCAGTGCCGCATTTTCATCGCTCCCCCGGATGGATTTCTGCAATGCCGACAAAATGTCATAATGTGCATCGCCGTCACGGTCATAGCGCATATTGCTGCGCTGTGTCAGCGATGCCGCAAGCTCCAGTGAGATCACCATTCCCTGCTCCGTCGGTTCGGCAGAGAGGGCACAAAGCTCTGCGGCATTCATTGCCTTCCGGACATCACCGCCGCTGCCCATGGCGATATGTGCCATCACGCCGTCCTCGATCACAAACGGTGCCCCGTTCCTCTCCCCCAACAGCTCAAATGCCCTTCTGACTGCACGTTCCATCTCAGATGCCTCCACAGGCTTGAATTCAAAGACCGTACTCCGGCTGATAACAGCATTGTAGACCGCAAAATAGGGATTCTCCGTTGTGGATGCAATCAATGTAATATCGCCGTTTTCGATATAGGAAAGCAAAGACTGCTGCTGCTTTTTGTTCAGGTACTGGATCTCATCCAGATACAGCAAGATCCCATTCATTCCAGCAAACGTCCCAACGTCCGCAATAACGGATTTGATGTCGGCAACACCTGCCTGTGTGCCATTGAGGATATGCAGCGTCATGTTGGTGCGTGCGGCAATGATGCTGGCAACAGTTGTTTTGCCGATGCCAGATGGACCATAAAAAATCATGTTCGGGATCGTACCGCTCTCTATGATACGCCGAAGCGGTTTTCCCGGCGCAAGGATATGCTGCTGTCCGACCACATCATCAAGTGTTTTCGGACGAATACGATCAGCAAGGGGAGATGGCATAATGATACTCCTTTCACTTCTTTTTTCCATATTCACGCAAAACAGAATCAAACAGGGCATTCACGTCCATATCGCTCTTGCGTGAGGGCATTTTCGAGGTGGGGGCTGCTGTGTCCGGTTCAAAATGCGGCTCTGTCCTCTCCTGTATCTCTTCATCCGGTGTCGCTTTTCGGACAGTTTCCGCAGCTTCCTTTTTCTGTGCCGCAATTGCCGCAGCTACCGCCGGACTGATATCCGGCTGCAACCCGAAATCCGGTGCAGCCAGAAATTTCTGGTACAGATCCAGATACTGCTGCAGCTTCTCCGCATTGGTATGACCACCGACAGTGCCGATCCTGATCTCACCCATTTTCAGCAGATAACGGCTCAGTTCCACTACGATTTTCTTTTCCCCCACGGTAAGAAACAAAACATCCTTGTGCCAGAGGCTTTTGTCGAAAATCAACGTATCCTGCCCGATGAGACCGATCTCCGAAACATGAAACCGTATCATCCCGTCAAGCAAGGTACGAAAGCTCATGAAACCTGTCTCTCCGTCAAAGGCCAGCTCCCAGCTCATCTGATACCAAAGCCAGAATATCCCCCCTACCACCGCCGGTACCATGGTCAGCATCAACAAAATTCCGGAATCAGATGTCAGCCAGTACAGTATTGCGATCAGGAGCAGCACCTTAATGCATGTCAACAGCAGATGCCCTGCTCCAAAACGTACCTTTCCATGCAGTGAGCTGCATACCTGCTTTGCAAACAGCTTCTCCTTTTCCGGGTCAACCGTAAATGCTGCTGCGATCTCGTCCAATTGCATCCTGTCCACCTCCGGACAAAGGGAATGAAAAGGCGGAAACAGCAGGAGCTGTTTCCACGTCTTTCATAGTTCGTTTATTTTCTGCTGCTCATATGGTTCCATCCTGCCCTTTTCAAATAACCAGAGCGCATTGTAGACCTTATGGAACACCATCTGATTGGGCGTATAACGATAGTCCGCAAAGACAAATACACCATCCCCGAACAAGTATTCATGAATTGCTGCTGCACAGCCAGCACTCAGACTCTGCCCATCCTCACACTGACAAATGATATTCATTCCTTCTTTTGCAGCATTCAGTATAAATCTGGCAAGATCCTCTGCTTCCATAAAATAGGAACCATAATTCAACTTATGCTCCGCTACTGCATCATAGCTGATGTCGTCAAGAGGAATCTGGAACACCTGATCCGTCCATCGGGAATAATTGATTTTCCTTGGCACTTCATCATTCTTCGGAGGGTCATAGAAACTGATAACAACAGTTTTTTCCGGAAAACTGGTGCGCATCAATTTTTCAATAGATTTACGGGAATGTATTGTGATCTTCATAGCTGCCCTCCTTTATATTCTTCCCGAAGCATGGCATAACTGCAATAATCACTGAATATCGGTTCTCCATCAGGGCTGCTCTGATATGCTGCACTTTGCAGAAAGATCCCCTCTTTCCGGAATCCCAGCCTTTCCAACAGACGGCACGAATGCACATTCTGCACATCCGCTTCTGCAAAAATCCGCCGCACTCGCAGTTCAATAAATGCATACCGCATCAGTGCCTGTACCGCTTCCGATGCATAGCCACGTCCCCAATAATGGCGATGAAAGGTATATCCCAGTTCCCATGTATCGAAATGCTTTTCATCATGAAAATAGAGTTTGCCGATGCACTTGCGCTCCCGCTTCAGGATGACGGCAAAAAAGCTGTCGGATGCCGCAAGCTTCCCGGCTTCTTCAATCGCACTTTCCTGCGTAAACACCTCATACGGCTCATAATAGCAGACCTCTGCATCCGTCAGGATCTCTGCCAAATCGACACCGTCCGACGACAGAAACCGGCGCAGCAACAGTCTCTCCGTTTCAATTCTCACATCTGATCTCATGGAACTGCCCTCTCACAAGGGAGCTGCCGGCAGCAGCTCCCATCTTTCCGGAATCATTCGTACAGCGGATACTTCTTGCAGATCTCTGTCACACCGGCACGGATCTCTTCTGCCTTATTCTCAAAGTCTGTTGCACACAGATAAATGTATTCAGCGATCTTATCCATTTCCTCAACACCCAGTCCTCTGGTAGTAACAGCCGGTGTACCAATGCGGATACCACTGGTGACAAAGGGCTTTTCGGGATCATTGTGAATGGCATTCTTGTTGACGGTAATGTAGACCTCATCAAGGCGATGTTCCAGCTCTTTACCCGTGATGCCGAACGGACGCAGATCAACAAGCATCAGGTGATTGTCCGTACCGCCGGAAACAAGGTTGAATCCTCTCTTGACAAGCCCTTCTGCAAGTGCCTCGGCATTTTCCACGATACGTCTCTGGTAGTCCTTGAATTCAGGCTTGAGTGCCTCGCCGAAACAAACTGCCTTTGCTGCAATGATATGCATGAGCGGACCGCCCTGTGTACCGGGGAAGATGGCAGAATTGATTTTCTTTGCCAGAGTCTCGTCATTCGTGAGGATAAGACCGCCTCTCGGTCCTCTGAGGGTCTTGTGGGTGGTAGTCGTTACGATGTCAGCATAGGGAACAGGAGATTCGTGCTGCCCTGCGGCAACCAGTCCTGCAATGTGCGCCATATCCACCATCAGCAATGCGCCGACGGATTTTGCGATCTCGGACAGTCGTTTGAAGTCAATGGCTCTCGGATATGCCGATGCACCTGCAACGATCAGCTTTGGCTGAGACTCCTCTGCAAGTTTCTGTACATCATCGTAGTTGATAGTTTCAGTCTCATCATCCAGACCATAGGAAACAAAATGGAAATATTTACCAGACAAATTTGCAGGAGAACCATGTGTCAGATGTCCGCCATCCGCAAGGCTCATGCCAAGTACTGTATCGCCCGGCTGGAGGGTCGCAACATAGACAGCCGTATTTGCCTGTGCGCCGGAATGGGGCTGTACATTGGCATATTTCGCACCAAACAGCTTGCACGCACGGTCAATAGCGAGCTGCTCCACAACATCAACACACTCACATCCGCCATAGTAACGCTTGCCGGGGTAACCTTCTGCGTACTTGTTGGTGAGAACGCTGCCCATAGCAGCCATAACTGCCGGTGAAACAATATTTTCTGAAGCGATCAGCTCCAGATTTCTGCGCTGACGGGCAAGCTCTTTCTGCATTGCTGCGCCGACCTCAGGGTCAGCCTGCTCCACATAGCCAATGGTATCCATTACATCTCTGAACATGGGTAAAACTCCTTTGTGATAGATTCTGTTCCGGGCTCCTCCGAAACCATACATTACTATTATACATGATTTTTTCACAAAATGCAAGTGTTTTTTTCAATTTCCTATACAAACCCATCATTTCAGAGAAGATTTTCTTTCTTTGTCAAAATCACCTGGATCCGGAGAGGAAAGGCGCTGTTTTTTGTAAGAAACATAGAAAACGACGATCTCTCTTGACAGACAGAATAGGGTATGCTATACTTAACTTGACAAGTAAAGTTGTCATTTTGAAAAGAATCCATGTCAAAAAGGAAAGGATGATTGTCACGGTGAGTATCGGCAAAGGCAACAAAATCAGCAGTATTACTGATAAGAATGCAAAGAAATATGATTTTACAGCGATAGGAGAAACAGTCCGTTCACAGGCATTGGCTGTCTTGCAGCACAAGGGCAGGGTCTATGTGCTGCATGATGATGCCAGACAGGTAAAGGGCTGCTGTATTCTGCGGATGGAAGAACATTTCACATCGGAGGAACACCATATCACGGATAAAAAAGCACTCATGATGGAATATTGCTCCGTCCTGCCGGATGTGGATGCGGAGGAATTTGAAAAGGCAGTCAGTGCAGAACTCATGGAATTACTGTTCTATACGGATACCGCAGCCCTGCAATGGGGCGAAAATGCATCACACCGGAGAAAATGGAGCATCACTTTTGGACACATCCGGAAAGATGGATCGCATACCTGTTGTTGGGCATTCCGATCGGCATTGCGCTGGACAATGTTCTGGTGGGCATCTGCTGTGGATTCCTGTTCGCAGTGGCAGGCTGTGCCGGAAATTATATGATCGGCAATGGGAAAAAAAAGGAGAAATAATATGCCGCTTCACAATCATCTGAAGGAAATGCGTGCCCGTCTTGGTGTCAATCAGCAGGAAATGGGCAAATTGGTTGGCACATCCCGACAGACCATCAGTCAGATCGAACGTGGCGACTATTCCCCTTCCGTGACTCTGGCACTCAAAATTGCAAAGGTCTGCGGTGTCAGTGTTGAAAATATCTTTGAATATGAGGAGGATACAGAATGAAACAAAAGGAAAGAAAACTTGCGGTACAATTTGTCATCATCTGCCTGTTGCTGTGTGCGATCGGCTTTTGTGTCGGCAAGGGGATCAAGTATGTTGACTGGGATGTGTTGATGCAGTCTGTTCCACGTGAAATGATCGGCGCAGTCCTGACGGGGCTGTATGCGCTGTTCACAGCATCCAGTGCAGCGGTCATGGCGATTTCCTGTGGCAAGCTGAAACGCATGGTTTCCGGCTGGAATGGTGAGGATGAAGAGGAAATACAACACATAGAACAGAAACTCAATTTTCCTATGGCTGCCTCCTCTGTCATCATGATCTTCAACTATTTTCTGTTTTCCTGTTCCTGTTATTATCTGCTGCCGGAAACATGGATTTATGGTTTACTGCCGTGTGTTTTCAGCATCATCAATATGATCGTCTTCACAATCACTATCCAGAAAACTGTCACCCTCGAAAAGCAGCTCAATCCTGAAAAGCAAGGCTCTCCCCTGAGCATTCGTTTCCGGAAGGAATGGATGGATTCCTGCGATGAAATGGAAAAGGTGCTGGTATGGCGTTCCGGGTATGCCGGCTATGTTGCCGGAAACAGCGCATGTCTTGTGATGTGGACACTGAGTTTTCTCGGACAGTTCATTTTCCATACGGGCATACTGCCTGCGTTCTGCGTCTGCACCATCTGGCTCATCATGACGATCGCAAGCATGAGAGAATCCATCCGCCTGACATAGTAACATATAAAAGGACTGTGCCGCATGATGCTCACAGTCCTTTTTCTTGAAAACAGAAAGTCGGTTCTCATCTGATCTCTGTCAGATGTGATCCGTATCAGTATGCTGTCCGTAATTGCTCTGTCAGAGAAGTCTTGCGCATCCGGTGCAGAGGCAGGAACGAGGAGAGCAGGGCTGTCACCATAGCTCCGATGATGGCAAGCACCAGATCCGGCAGCGGTTCGGTGTAGGAGAGAAATACCGTCATTTCGTCAAGTTGCATGACATATTGCAGAAATAAGTCTGTCCCCCATATCAGCCCCTCACAAAGCAAAAATGATGCAATTCCTGCCGTCATCACATACTGAAGGCATTCGGCGGTCAACTGTCTTTCTGTCATACCAAGACATTGCAGGACAGCAAATTCCCGCTTTCGGTTCAGCATTCCGGTAGAGATGATATTCACCATATTCACAATGGCAATGAGCGTAATCAGTCCTGTCACAAGCCATCCGCAGATGCGTATGATCAGAAACAACGCCTGCATCCCCATCCGATGTGAGGCTAAATCACCGACTTTTTCCAGTCCGTTATCTTTCAAAAAACCCTGGATTTCCTGATAATGCACTGTATCCGTCATGCTGCAACAGACAAAGTGATCATAACTGGATGCTTCGCCGTAATAGTCTACTGCTGTTTTTTCGTTTTCATCCAGCGTTACGAACAGACAGTAGCTCCCGCTATACAGATCTTTCTCACTATCCGGAATGTCCACTGATGCTGTAACGGGAAGTGTAATGGAATGTTCCTCATTATAGGTATAGCAAAAAATTGTTAGCTCTCCCATATTCCCATCATAGAGACTATTGAGATTTGCATGTTCCTTTTCCTTCTCCGGCAGTGCTTCGTATTCCTCATCGGTCAGGAAACTGGTCTTATCGACTTTCAGCTCGACCTGTTCTGTTTCCAGCGAAGGCAGTCCCTCTCCATGATACAAAAGATAACTGCCGGATGCGGACAATTCCTCATAGGACACAGGCGGCTCACCTTCAAAAAATGCCGCATAACTTTCCCCCCTCAAAGTAGTAAAACAATACGGTTGGACTTTCAGCATCAATATGCGCAATTTTCAGTATACAATAATCAAAATCATCCAGATATGGACAGCTCTTCACTTTTGCAAGTCCCTCTCTGTAACCTAATTCCCGATGGTGTAGTGATAATTTCCCTGTAACATAGCCACACTCCGGCAGCATCCGACGATATTGGTAAACAGGGTGAACAGAAAGGTCATCATTGTCAGTGCCACAGCAATGCTGTACATCGTCAGAATGGAATGACGTTTCTGCTTGCGGATATACCGCCATGCAAGTCTCCCCTCAAACATGCTGCTCACCTCCCCCGTCCAGTCATCACATCATTGACGATCCTACCGTCCGCAAGTGTCAGTATCCTATCGCATTGCAGGGCAATGTTTTCATCATGCGTAATGATAAGCATGGTCTGGTTCAGCTCCTGATTGGATTTCCGCATCATCTCACACATGCGGAATGCGATCACATTACTGATTTTATCGGCAGTCTTTCTAAGATGAATGCACCGTTCGACGGCGCCTTGCAGACAATTGTTGACGAGGAAATTAAGGCTTGCCTCGTCGGCAATCAATCTGGAGAGGATACGGCGGATAATATTCAGAGTCGGGTTGAGATCTTGCTCAGTGAGAAAAGCTAAATGATAATCAATCACTACGCCGTCTGCGGCGTAGTGAATTGCATAATACGACAATTGCACAACCAGTCACAGCATGCGCATAGACAAAAAAAGACAGCAGAAAAAAATCTGCTGTCAAAGCAAAATTAAAGGAAGCAAAAGAGGAAATTCAAAAGGAATCAACTCTTCTGCGGTGATCAACGTGTCGGCACCTATCTAACTTCCCAGGTCGTCGCCAACCAAGTATTTTGGACGTAAGGGAGCTTAACTGCCGTG
>CANRJB010000014.1 GCA_947630845.1 uncultured Clostridia bacterium | reverse complement strand
CAGATTACCTCATACCTTTTGAGCCGAGTATAACCTCGGCTCTATTTTTTTACCCACGGGATTGGATGGCGCTTACTATATTACCGATGCAAAAGAAAAGTATGGTATGTGTTACACATTTTTTCATGGCTTAGCTTAGGTTTCCAAATGGGGCAGGCTTAAATTTGCTGCCATGAATCTCAAAAAAATATGCCCTCCATGCTGCGATGGAGGGCTTTTTACAGGCTGATCGACCAAGATATCTCTTAGTCGCTTTTCATAAGTCTTTTCTTAAAAGTTTGTCTAACTTTTGGGGGTCAGTTCACACTAATAGTAAGTGAATTTCTATGAGAGCTGGTAATCGGACTCGAACCGATGACCTGCGCATTACGAATGCGCTGCTCTACCAACTGAGCCATACCAGCAACATTATTATTATACCATAGTTTTATACATTTGTCAAGACCCAAAAGAAAAATTTTAATAAAATGTCATCTTTTCCTGTGAATGAATCACAGCTCGCTGCTAATTTTCCATCACCCCATTGAAACAGGATGATCGGGAGATTGCCTTTTGCATTTCCTTTTGGCATCCTGTTTCAAAGTTGGGTGTGCTTTTTACATCACCTGCACGGTTATCATTGTCAGCTTATACCATCGTTCCATGCTTCTCGTATCTTACCACACGAACCGCCCTGTTCTCCTCATCCACAAACACGACCCTCGGTGCATGGGTAGAATGCTCATCAGGAGTCATATCTGCATAAGACATGATAATCACATGATCACCTCGCTGTCCGGAACGTGCTGCTGCACCATTCAGGCAGATGACACCGCTTCCCCGCTCACCTTCAATGACATAAGTCTCGATGCGGCTGCCGTTGTTGATGTTGACAATATGAACATGTTCATATTCATACAGCCCAGCTGCTTCCATTAAATCAGCATCAATTGTCACACTGCCGATATAATTCAGCTCCGCCTGTGTGATGACAGCACGGTGGATCTTGCTCTTCAGTACGGAAATTGTCATACTGCACCACCTACATCCTCTGTAAAGAAGTTATCGATCAGCCTTGTCCTGCCAATGAAAACAGCGATCGCACACAATGCCGGACGATCAAGCACAGGGATCTGCTGCATGGTTGCAGCATCCACAAGCTTGACGTAGTCAATACGGGCAAGCGGCTCGGTTTCAATTTTTGTCTTCATTGCGTCCGTGATGGCTTTGCAGTCTGTTTCTCCCCTGCGCACCAATTCAGCACCAAGTGCAATTGCCTGCGACAAAATCAGCGCAGCCTTGCGTTCTTCGGGATTCAGATAGGTATTACGCGAGCTTTTTGCCAGACCATCTTCCTCACGCACGATCGGACAACCGATGATCTCTAAATTCATATTCAGATCATCCACCATGTGCCGGATCACGGCAAGCTGCTGTGCATCCTTCTTCCCAAAATACGCCTTGTCCGGCTGTACGATATTGAACAGCTTCGCTACGACCGTACACACCCCACGAAAATGCACCGGTCTGCTCAATCCACACAATTCCTCTGTCAGCACCGTCATATCCACAAAGGATGAAAACCCCTCATGGTACATTTCTTCCGGTTCAGGGTGAAAGATCAGGTCAACTCCATGCGCCTCTGCCAGAGCGGCATCATGTGCAAGGTCACGGGGATAGCTCTCCAGATCCTCTGTCGGTCCGAACTGCATCGGGTTGACAAAGACAGAGATCACGGTCTTATCATTATCCCTGACAGAGGCATCCATCAGACTTGCATGTCCCTCATGCAGATAGCCCATGGTCGGTACCAGACCAACAGTCTGCCCTTCCTTCCGCCATGCCTTCACTTGCTCACGGACTTCCTGTATTGTGGTGACGATTTTCATGACTGCTGCCCCCTTTCGTTCAGGATGCGCTCCATCACATCCTCCCCGATCTGAAAACAATGCTCCTGTTCCGGAAATACTCCGGACTTTGTTTCGTCGATATATACTGCAAAACCTTCACGCATCAGTTTCCCGGCATCAGCAAATTTCTTCGCAAACTTCGGGGTATGTCCCGTTGTCAGACCGAGCATATCCTGATAGACAAGCACCTGCCCATCACAGGCATTTCCTGCCCCGATGCCGATGGTCGGAATGACAAGCTCTTTTGTGATCTGCTCCGCAAGCTTAGCCGGAACACATTCCAGTACCACGGCACATGCCCCTGCTTCCTGTACCCGGTGTGCATCCTCAATGAGCTGCACAGCACGTTCATAGCTCTTGCCCTGCACTTTGAAACCGCCGAACACATTCACAGACTGTGGAGTCATGCCGATATGTGCCACAACGGGGATGGATGCCTCCACGATAGCATTGATCTGTTTGCAGACTGCTGCACCGCCCTCAAGTTTGACAGCTTGTGCGCCGCCCTCTTTTATCAGCCTTCCTGCATTCACCACAGCGTCGTATACACTTGTCTGATAGGAGAGAAACGGCATATCTGCCACAACAAAGGCATGTTCTGCCCCCCGTGCAACTGCTTTTGTATGGTGGAGCATATCTTCCATGGTAACGGGCAGCGTTGTGTCATAGCCAAGCATGACCATTCCGAGGGAATCCCCCACAAGAATGGCATTCACGCCGCATTCATCCTCAATACGGGCAGTGGTGTAGTCGTAGGCAGTAAGCATCGTGATTTTTTCACCGGATTGCTTCTGCGCAAGCAAAGTCGCAGCCGTATGTTTCATAGAATCATTCCTTTCAAAAATGTTACCGTTCTGCATACAGATACAGTACATATATAGTATACCACATTTCCCCTGAAAACGCAAGTGCTTCCGCAATTTTCGTCATTCTATCACATCCACAGCCTGTATAGCAGATGGTTTCCCATCATCCGGTTTCTGCCAGATGATGGGAAATTGATGTCATAATACCATTTTCTTTCCGATTTATCTCAACCGTTTTTTCAGAGCGGCAGTGTCACCAATTTTATAACCGCACGCAGAATGTTCAGTGCATCATCCTGCATGACCTCACCGTTCTGATTGACATCAGCATTGAGCAGCCCCTGTGGAGAAATTTCTGTGCCGATCATCAGGTATTTGTTTAGTAAGATCATATCAACCATCTGCACCTTCCCGTCTTCATCTACGTCTCCGTACAGTTCTGCTGTACCTGTAGTCTCTGTCGGGACAGATGTGGTGGATGCAGGCTCAGTATCCGTTTCCTGCGACGTTTCTGTGGCTTCAGGCTGCGATTCGGGTTCAGTGGTTTCGGTTACAGGCTCTGTGCTTTCAGGTTCAGTGGGAGTTTCCTCCTGCTCCTTGACAAGGACGGCATAGTTCACGCACAGATAGGACTGTCCGTTTGCACCCAGTGTGACTTCCTCGCCTTCTTTCACAGACCTGCTGTATACATCGAACACCACATCATTGGAGCTTGTAAGAGTCATTTCGGTTTTGGTATACTCCGCCATCCATTCCGGCACATTCTCCACACGATCGTCCAGTGCAATATACACCACAGCATCTGCACCTGCGGTAAAGACAGCACAGTCTCCTTCCGCATTCTTGGAGTCGCATGCCGTCAGGATCTGCTCTGCTCCGGCAAGGGTATCCGGCATTGTGGTAAAGGTAAAGTCTCTGTCCCCGAAAATTGCTGAACCGACAGCTGCATTCTGTCCGAGTGTCCAGCCAGTCAGACGCTCTTCATCTTTGACCGTCAGTTGCTTGACGAGTACACCATTGAGAGGCAGGGTTTCTTTGCCGAAGGTAAACCAGTTGACATTCATCAGGTAGCCTTCGCCGCCCATAAATTTTATATACAGATTGTGCGTTCCCGTGATCGCAGGGATATTCATGCTGATAGTCTGCCAGTCAGAAAATCCCGATGTTCCTGCAAATGGTACAGATGCGACCGGTGTGTTCAGACTATCAAGATACAGCTCCATTGTACATGCATTGCCGGATATACGCATGGTAAAACTCCTTGCGCCTTCCTCAAAGTCAATGCGCTTGTACATCACATAATCACCGTTCTCCACAAAGCCGATATTCTGCACACCATTGTCGTCCGTGGTGTCCTCTGTCCGGACACCTTCCTGTTCAGTGAAACTTTCTGCTTCAATCTGCGAAAATGCGGAGGTCACCGGCAGAGGTGTACCCGTTTCCGGAGACAGTGTGACCACACCCTCCGGGAAGGCATTGACAGTGAGATCATTGATATAGTATTCAATATTGGTATAGCCCAGTCCGCAGTAGTCACCGTTGGTATCGGTCGGGTCGGACGGGTCAAGTCCACGCAGCTCCTCCCATTCATCATCCATACCATCATTGTCAGCATCAGTGATGGTTTTGGTAAGGACGGGGTCGGGGTAGCTGTAGGTCACGCCGCACTGGATGTGGTACTTATCAATGTTTGCCTTTTCGCTGTCATTGGCAGCATCATAGGAAGCTGTTCCGGAGTGATAGCCTGTACCGGTACGTGTTTCTTCTGCACATTGCTGGTCAATGGTAGTGCGCTGTGTAGGCGAAATTCCGTTGCCGGCATAGGTGACAACATGCTCATAGGAATTCTCTGCACTCTCACAGGTCATGGCAGTAGAGACATTCTGCCCATTGACAAGTGTCTCAAAGGCAGTATTGCTCACAAGGTCATTTTTGGTAATGCCAATGCCGTCCTTGACAGTGATACCGTTCCAATTATCGCCAGTAACGGCATCGTACACAGTGCCGTCCTGATTGAGCATACGGTTGCCGGCAATGTAAATTTTAAAATTTTCGGGTTTGGTGCTGCTGTCCACATTGACATAATGTTTGCCGCCGGTCGTACCGTTTCCCATTTTGAGAGTATTGTTGACATAATTCAGATGACCGATCGTGCCATAAGCAGTCTGGTATGCCCAGTTGTAGATGACATTGTTGGTAAAATCAGCAGTCTGCTGTCCTTCCATCTTGCCCCGGAAGTTACGGGAAACATTGTGGATAATGAGATTGTGGTCAAAGGTCAGATAACCCTTTCCCATCATCAGTCCGAATCCATGTACTCCCTTGCTGTGACCGCCCCACGAATCCGCAGGTCCGATGACGGAATACTGCACAGTGTAGTACTGGTTATTAGAATACAGTCCCCACTGTTCATCGGTCGTGAAGCCCATGGAGCAGTGGTCAATGATGGAATTTGAGCCTTTTGCACCGCCCCATGCATCGTTGCCGGAGCTGGTGGAGGCATAGGGTCCGGGACGGGAGCTGAGAAAGCGGCAGATGATGTTGTCGCCTGCCATGCCGAGCTTGTAGTTTTTCAAGGTGATACCCGAACCGCCGGGAGCAGTCTGTCCGGCAATGGTGATGTTGCTTTGGCAGAGGATGTTGCTCTTCAGTTCGATCGTGCCGCTGACATCAAACACAACGATACGGTTTGATTTGCTGACGGCATCCCGGAACGAGCCTTCACCGCTGTCATTAAGATTGGTGACGTGGTAAACTTCTCCGCCTCTGCCGCCTGTTGCATACCTGCCGCCGCCGACAGCACCCGGGAAAGCGATCATACCCTCCGCTGCCGCAGACTGCGGCACAGGAAAGGCAAGGGATGTACAAAGTGTTGCACATGCTGTGAGAGCAGACAGCATATTTCTGATTCTTTTCTTCATGTTCATTTGTCCTTTCTATAAAATCAATGTCACTGTTTCTCCTTTTTAACAATTTTATCATAATTCTGTGAAAAATGCAAGCGGTTTTTGTATTTTTCTCATTTTTTACTATAAATGGTAAAATTTCAAAAGTTTCGTCATACTGCACAAATAAATTCTGAAAAACACCTGATGACAGCACTGAGATCCATGCTTCAAATATGATGTTCAAGGGAATATTTGTGCAAGTTGCTTGATTTGCTCATTTATAGTTATTTACCCTGCTTCTGTGTTTTCTCTTGCATTTTCCGGAAGGATGTGCTATAATAATTCTTGTGATGAAACAGAACAGGATCTGCTTCAATAAGGAGGAGTTATGAAAAAGAGAGTATTGGCAGTCATTGTCAGTCTTGCAATGCTGCCCATTCTGCCATTATCCGCAGCAGCGGACACCATCCAGCTTCCGGAAAGCTTTGATCTGCGTAGTAAAGGGCTTGTCAGCGCAGTCAAAGATCAGGGAGATTATGAGACTGGATGGGCTTTTGCAGCGATGAATGCCATTGAAACTGGACAGATCGCTGCCGAACCGGAAATTGATCTTTCCGAATGGCAGCTTGCGTATCACACTTACTGTGGGACATTCGGCTATCCTGCCGGTTCTGTCTCCATTTTTGACGAAGGGAGTTATGATGTCCGGCAGGAAACCGGACTGCTGATCGGATGGGTCGGTGCGGTCAGTGAAAGCGACTGCCCCTATGGGGATATGTCAGTAACGGAAACTTCCTATACGCTGGATGATGTCCGGTTGCAGTCAGACTATCGTGTAACTGATGCATATACCTATTCCTATCAATGCGGCAATGCTGATATGATGCAGGAGATCAAAGAGTCGATCTACGACGGACATGCACTTGATGCCCGGTATGCCGACTGTGCCCCTTGCCTGAATGCAGAGAAATATGCGTATTTCTTTGACTACGACACTGCTGCCGGTGCGCAGACGGTCAGTCATGCAGTCAGCATTGTGGGATGGGATGACAATTTCCCTGCGGAGAATTTTGTTTCCGACCCAGGAACAGACGGCGCATGGCTCGTCAAGGACAGCAGAGGACTGTCCTCCGGAGAATATGGTTACTTCTGGATCTCTTATGCCGACGGGACGCTGACGGATATTACCGCATTTGATGCCAAGCCTGCTGAACCAGATATGCGGCTCTATCAACATGACGACTACGGAAACTCCGGCGCACTTGCTTTGCAGGAAGGTGGGGACAGCTCTGTCTATGCTGCCAATGTCTTTACCGCCGAACGGAATGGATGGGTGACGGACATCATGCTCTGCAACATGCAGGCAGATACCGATATTTCTGTCTCTGTCTATACGGATCTGACCGATGCTGCCGATCCGACTTCGGGAACGCCTTTCGGTCTGACAGAGACTACACTGCACCTGACCGGTTATCAGACCATAACATTGGATGAGCCCGTTCCCATTACACAGGACAAACCGTTTTCCATCGTAGTGCATTTCTCCAGTGTGCAGGGGTATCTCATACCCTGTGAATATGCCTCCCACACGGAGTGGGTAAACGCTGACGGCTCGACTGATTATGCTGACAGCATCTTTACGATGGATATGCTGCTCCGGGATTTCAATGCAGACGAGAGCTTTGTCAGTGCGGACGGAACGGCATGGACGGATATGTTCAGCCGTGAGACGGTCAATACGGAGATCGCTGAAGGGGAAACCTCCTCTGTCACTACCGAACGGGAAGGCAACCTCTGCCTGAAGGCAGTGACCAAAGATGCAGGAACTGTCACCTTCTCTGATTATCACCATGCTGTCCCTGCCGGTACACTCATCACACTGGATACCTGTGAAGGGGCAGATATCCTGTATTCCGTCAACGGCAGCTCATTCACTCCCTACTCTGATCCCATTCCGATCACAGAGGAAATGACCATCAGTGCCTATGCAGATACAGGAGATCATCTGGTCTACACACAGACCTATACGGTACAGAAAGCATCTCTCTCCAGTCTGCTCTGCAAAACGGCAGACGGATGTGCATATGCACAGATCAATGACAACTCTGTCATCATTCCGGAGGGGACGACTGCGCTCATGCCTATTTCATCCGGCACTGTGACTTGTGGGGATGTTTTACTTCCCTCCGGAAAAATGACTGAGGTCACTGCACCTGAACAGCTGACAGTTACACAGGATGGTCTGGAGAACACATCCTACACTCTGACATCCGGTACGGCTGTGATCGGGGATATCAATCTGGATGGTATGATGGATACGGCAGATGCTGCGGACATTCTGGTCTACATCGCAAAGATCGGTGCAGGCGAAAAGCTGGATGTGGATGATGGCTTTTTGCAGCGTGCCGATATCAACAAAAGCGGTACGATAGACACAGGCGATGCAGCTGATATTCTGGTCATGATCGCAGAACAGGGGGCTGGCGGATGATTCTTGCAAATTATCACACCCATACCTACCGCTGCGGTCACGCTAACGGAGAGGACAGAGCTTATATTGAAAATGCGATCCGGCATGGAATGCAGGTGCTTGGATTTTCGGATCACTGCCCGTTTGTTTTTCCGGATGGATATGAGTCGCCGATCCGCATGTCATTGCGTCAGGTGGACGATTATTTTACTTCCCTGACAAAGCTTCGGGATGAATACAAAAAGGACATTACCATTTATATCGGTTTTGAAACGGAATATCTGCCGGAGCTGATGGAAGCTCAGGACAGGCTCTTAGCAGATTATCCGGTCGATTATCATATCCTCGGACAGCACTATCTGGAGCGTGAACCGTATGGGGAATATGTTGGCATTATTACCGATGATGAAAAGCTGCTTGAAGCTTATGTAGATCATCTGATCGAAGGCTTGGAAACGGGACGCTTTGTCTATGCTGCACACCCTGACCTGATGGGTTTCAGGGGTGCTGCTTATCAGACACAGTATGCAAGACTGTGCAAATGGCTCGCAGAGCATGATGTGCCGGTCGAGATCAATCTGCACGGTGTTGCGGAGCAGCGGCATTACACTGATCCATGCTTTCTACAGATCGCCGCAAATGAAGGATGCAGGGCAATCATTGGCTGTGATGCCCATACACCGTCCCTTCTTGATGACCGTTCCGCAGTCTCCGACTGTGAGACTATGTCAGCGAGGGCAGGATTGCCGTTGGTGAACTTCCTGCCTCACCTCAAGCCCAGACATGCATGACGAGATCCCTGCTCTGGATGAGCAGGGATCTGTTTTTGCTATTTTACCTCTGCGGAAATGGGAAGTCCCAGTTTCTTGATGGCATTTGCCACAAGCCCGGCAACTGCATTTGCTCCCGTTTCAGTGAAGTGGGTCATATCGGAAGAACCCTCGACCGCACTGCAAAGATGGTATTGGTAGGCAGCATCATAGCCGATGCTGTTGTAGTGATCGACCATCAGCGTGTTCAGGTCTATGCAGGGGATCTTGTATTTTGCCGCAAGGCTCTTGCAGGCATCACAGTAGTTGGTGTAGCTATTGACAAACTTGCCGCCGGAGTATGCTTTCAGACCGATGACAGTTGTTACAAGAACGGGAGTTGCACCTTTGTCAATTGCACCCTGAATGTACTTAGACATGTACCATTCATACGAACCCTCTGTCGGATTTTCTGCATTACCGCAAACCGGCGCATAACGTTCTGCATTGCCGCTTGCTGAATCGTTGATGGCAAACTGTACAAGCAGATAGTCGCCCGGTTGGATGGCATCGAGAATCGTCTGCAATCTGTTGTTGTCATAGAAGCTCTTGGAACTGCGTCCGGCAATGGCATGGTTGGAGACTTCAACATTCTCTGTGAAATAGTCCCCGAGGTAATACCCCCACCCCTGCTGCGGTGCAAAACTTGCCCGGTAGGACTGCACGGTGGAATCACCTGCAATATAAATGGTAGTCTTACCTTCCGGAACAGGCGGATCAGGTTCTGTCGGCGGAAGATACGGCTCTGCGATCGGTTCATCTGTCCATTCCGTGCGCAGATAGTCGATATTCGGTCCGCCTTCTGCTGTTGCTGATGTCAGGCGAATGAGATTGCTGCCTGTTTTCAGCGGAAGAACAATGGCACGCTCCATCCATGTTGTCCATGCCTCTGTGGAGAGGAAGTCCTGCATCCAGTAATCCGTATTGCCCTCCACCTCAATTTTCATCTGTCGGTTGGATGTACTGCCATTGGCAATGTTGAAGGTACAGAGATAATTGCCGTCTTTCGGCACATTGACACGAAATTCAATGAAGCTGACAGTATTGTTGTCAAGATTCACATAGGCATCAGAGGTAAAGCCAGCATTGCTGCTCTCGGTCACGCCCTTGCTGAATGCCTGATCCACTGCATAGTAAACGCTCTTGCCCTCTGCGGCACTCTGGATATGTCCCGTTCCATGCAGGAAATTCTGCATCAGCTTCGCATCTGCCGTATCTATGGCAACATCTCCGTTCAGGTCAGATGCTCTCCGTACTGTGTGACCCGGAGTGCCGCCTGCGATCTCCTTCTTCAGAAGTGCGAGATCCAATACATTCACCACGCCATCCTGATTCAGGTCACCCTGCACAATATCCGGCTGAGACAGTACTGTATTGTCAATGAACCATGTCTGACATGCATGACCATTGCGTTCCCATTCCTGAATGTTCATACCGCTGTCAAGAGAGGCATTCTTGACCTCAACAGCACTCTTGTCATCGGAAACTTTGGTTGCAATAATGTAGCTGCCATCCTCCTGCTTCAGGAAATGGAAGAGCTGTGCATCAGAACCGGTATCCGACCAGATGCCAATGTTTGTGCCGTTTGCAGCATTGGCTTCATAGACATCGAGGCGTTTTGTCTCATCGGCTGCACTGACAAGGTAGTAATAATTGTCCTCTGCCGGAACTGCCATCCAGAGTGCAGCCTTGCTGTCGATGCCGGGAGCTGCCTGCTGTGAAACGTTTGTGCCGTCCGCCGATGCTGCTTCAAGGGAAAGATACTGGTTGGTATAGCCGTTTCGGAGCATGAACATCTCCGGAACATCCTCCAGAACATCTCCTTGTGAAGTGCCCTGACTTCCGCTGAACAGAAGTCCTGCCATGATCTCGGCAAGCTTGGTCGAGCCTGCCTTGCTCTGGTGCAGGTCATCATCTGTGGCATAATATTCTGCCATGCCGTCAAAACCGACAGAAAGCCCGAATTCCTGCCACGGTGTGAACAGATCAACGACCTTCACATTTTCTGCCGCACCAATGGCATCAAGCTGCCCGCCGAACCATCTGCCGCCAAGGAGCGGACTGCGATTGAGGTCACTTCTGCGACCCTGCTGTTTGACGAGGATGACCTCCATGCCTTTCGCTTCAGCACGCTGTACCATGTCTGTCACAACGGCGGTGTACTCATCGGCATTGGAATAGTTGGTGTCGTTGATGCCGATGGCAATGACATAGTAGTCGCCGGTTTTACCATAGGTTTCAATGGCATCGAATTGTCCGGCATCCACAAAGCCCTTTGCATACTGACCACTTGCTGCCATGTTGCGTACCTGATAGCCCTCTGCTGATGTGCCGGTGAGATAATTTCCGAGGAGTTGTCCCCAACCATGCTGTGCAGTGTCGGGGGTATTGTAGTAGTTGGCAACCGTGGAATCGCCGCAGAGCCAGATAGTGGGGTTGGTTTCGCCTGTGGTATTGAGCTGTTTGATCTCAATTGCGCTGATAGAAAACGGGGTATTATTTCGTCCTGCAACTGCCTGAATGTTGAGCTGTCCGTCCGTAACGGGGAGCTGGAAGCTGTCGTAGGCATTGTTTCCGGTCAGATTGATGAGTTGCAGCATCCCTTCTGCCTTGATGCTGGTACGGCTGACATCGCCGGTCGCAACAGAAACCTGATAAAGCCCCTTTGGCAAATCGACATTGAAAGTCGTTTTGTCAGATGTGAACTGCACGGCATCGCTCCATGAACCGCTGCCAGAAGCTGCCACATCCTTAACACCGGATGTGTCCGAAAAGCCATAGCCAACTGCGGCATTGTAACCGACCGCTGCACTGACACCCGTAAATCCGGATGCTGCTCCGCCGTCGCCGAGGTCGAATTTCCATTCCGGTTCAGCAGCTGCTGATTTTCCCGGAATGCTCATTCCGGTCACTGCCAGTACACAGGCAAGCAATGTACTGAGAAGTCGTTTAGGTCGCATAAAATTCCTCCTTATTGTCTTTGATGACGAGCAAAACATTATGCTTCTATTTTACCTGATTTTTAGTAAAATTGCAACAACTATTTATATCTAAAACAAACTTTTTATTGCATTGCAAGTAAATGATGCTGAAAATAAGCGCATCATACGAATTCTCTGTTTCTGTTCCTTCACAGCTGTCAGGCTGAATTTCACCCGGATTGGAATGATACTATCTCTTTTTATATGACAGATTTATTCTGCACAGCTCCTGAATCAGCACATTTATACAAAGGATCACAATAGATATCTGAAAATTCTGTGAAAAAGCAGGAATTTTTTGCAAAACCTATGGACTTATTTGCAAAACTGTAGTATAATAGAGAAGTTAGAATGTTATTTTTCTGGAGGTAGAAGTATGTCCATTTTGAAGCGTATGACTGCATTTCTGACCGCATTCGGCGTGGCAGCCGGGTTGACAGCATGCGGCAGCAATACAAGACAGGCACTGGTTGTCAACGGTTATGAAGTGCCGGCTGGTGTGTATATCTATTTTGCCAATTCTGCCTATAATGAGGCACTCAGCAAGCTGTCTGAGGAAACTCCGGATCTGGATACGACCGATCTGGATGCTGTCAAGGCTGCGACGCTTGAGGGGAAGGATGTCCGTACATGGGTGCAGGACAAGGCAACAGAGAGTTGTGTAGATTTTGTACTGACAGAACAGAAGTTTGACGAACTGGGTCTGGAGATGGGCGCAGATGAGGACAGCTACACAGACATGATGATGGAATACTACTGGTCAGGCAACAAGAAAGCCATGGAACGTAATGGTATCAGTGAAGATTCTTTCCGGAAGATACTTGTGTCCTCCACCAAGAGCGATCTGATCTTTGAGTATTACTATGGGATCGACGGTGAAGAAGGAGTAACGGAGGACGAGCTATATACGTATTACAAGGAAAATAACATTCGTTGTCAGTATGTGGCAATCGACCTCAAGGACGGTGAAGGCAATCTGCTCAAATCCGACGGCAAGGCGGAGATGATGAAGATGGTCGAGGGATACCGTGATCGTGTTGAGGATGCCTATGATGAAGGCGGCGTCGGGGCAGTCATGACGGAGATGAATTATGTGAAGGAGGACTACAGTTATTATGTGACCTCCATTTCCGAAGAAGCAGCCGGTGTTGAAGAACCGACCACCACGACACCCAGAACTACAGCAGCCGCAGAAACGACTGCCGCAGAAGAAACAGAAGCCTCCGAGGGTGAGACTGAAGCAGAGACAACTGTGCCTGATGAGACCGCAGAGGAGGAAACTGCTGAAACAGAAACGACTGCTGCATCTGAGGAAGACAGCACGGATGAGGAAGGTGACACAGAGGATACATTGGAAACAACTGAAACAGAGACGACCACCGTTGCTGAGGAGTCTACAGAAGCCGGAACAGTCGGGTCTGATGAGGAAAGTAACACTGAGACCACATCAGCATCTGATGAGGAGACTGGCGAAACGGAAACAACAGATACACAGACTGAGACAGAAACTGTGACTTATGACAATGAGAGCATCATTTCCCTCATTGATCCGGATGATTATGACAGTGAGGATGATATTACTTATACACCAAGCAAAAAAGTCTATAACAAGTTGTTGGAGATCGAGGAAGCAGATTATGGTAAGCCCTTCATTGTGGAGGAGGACGAGCAGTATTATCTGGTTGTGCGCTATGATATTGAAGATCGTATGACAGATACTGACCTTTGGACAGAAACAGCAAGTCTCAATGCGGATTACGATAAATACGGTGATGCCTTTGAAGAAATGACAGACGAGTGGGCAAGCACAGCAGACACCAAGAGAAATGATGCTGCTTACAGGCGTTATGATCCGTATAAGTTTGATTTCAGCACAGAACAGTAAGATTTCTATCCGGTTTTTCAAAATAGTATACTGACGATTGGCAATGTCAATAGAACGATGAGACTCAGTACAAGAAGTCTGAAATAACACAGAGTTATGCTTTGCAGCAGTTGTCATCCCACAGACCTTGTCTCGATGTTACGATTGATGACTGCGTCACAGAATGATAAACAGTAGATGAAGCAGGGGCTTGCGGAAAGCTCCTGCTTCAACATTTATTTTCCGGATCATGCGTTTTGCTTGACATAACTATGAGAATATGCTATAATAAGGTAAACCGGATATCCGGAAATTGATTTGGGAAAGGAAAGATACTTATGAAACAATGGATGGCATGCACAGCCTTGCTTACAGCATCTGTCCTGACACTTGGCATCAGCTTGCAGAAAACACAGCAATCGGATTTTGCAGCAAGGGCTTATACACTGAATACGGAAACACTTCCGGCAATCAGCATGGAGCAGACAATGGACACAGAAACCTTTGCACGTGAGGTGTTTACACTGCTCAATCAACAACGTGTCGCAAACGGACTTTCTGAACTGAAAGAAATGCCGGCACTGACAAATGCTGCCCAGAAGCGCAGCGATGAACTGACTCAATCTGCCGATTACAGAAGACCTGACGGCAGTGCCGCAAGTACCGTATTAAGCGAATTTGGCATTTCCTACAGCAGAACTTCGGAAAATTATGTCTATGGCTGTACGATTCCGGAACAGGCAATGAATTACTTTATGGGGCAGGATGCCACAAAGAGTAACATCCTGAATGCCAATTATAATTATGTCGGCATTGGCGTATCCTACGCAAATAACAGATATTACTGCACACAGGTTTTTATCGCAGCAAGGGAATTTTCAGAAACCACCCCTGCACCCGAAACCACCACGACCACCACTACCACACCCGAAACCACCACGACTACCACTACCACACCTGAAACCACTACGACCACAACTACTACACCTGAAACCACTACGACCACAACTACTACACCTGAAACTACTACGACTACATATACTGCACCTGAAACTACTACGACCACACCTGAAACCACTCCGAATATAACGGATATTGTTCTCGGTGATGTGAATGGTGACAGACAAATTGACACGAGCGATGCCGCCAATATTCTGATAGAGATTGCCAGAATCGGAGCAGGCATACAGCCGTCCTTCTCGGATGCACAGAAGTCTGCCGCTAACCTCAACGGCGGCGATCTGGACACAGGTGATGCTGCTCTCCTACTCCAGTACATCTCAGCAGTCGGTGCTGGTGAAAATGTTACGATTGAAGAATACATCACAAAATAGGAATGATGTATCTAAACCAATACCGGCGTAATGCCCACCTTTCTGACCGCCATTTCAGTCATTATAACTGTCACCAATTGAACATACAATCTTAAATACTAATTTCCTGTTGTCCAAACTCAGTCTGATGATAGGAAAACGCCTGTGACGCAGACAGCGATTGACTTTGCCAATCACTGCCTCACATAATTCTTCATACTATGTGCATAGGATGAAAAAAATTGAAGTAAATCAGAAAGTAAGGGAGAAATCAATATATGTTTTTTGTTTTCATGGTCGTATTGACAGTACTGATGTTCTGGCTGTTTGTTCAAACAGCTGATGCTAAAAAATCCATAAAATATAAAATTGCTCTGGCAATTGCCATTCTTAATATTATACTTGCCATTAGCAGTGAGTTTGCCGGTAAAAAATTCGGCGAGTTTTCCAAAGGGTTTATTCTTCTCGGCGATGGTGCTGTATTGGCGTCTCTGATGACTTTCGCCAACAGGCTGTTTCCTTCAAAAACGTTTGTTTTCGCCATTAAGTCAATTGCTGTTGCCACAATACTGGAAGTGACATTATTTAATATTCCGACATATCGGCTGTGGTCAGGCAATTATCCTGAAATGCACTTTTCTGCACAGGATGTTCTGATCGAATCCGGCGGCAGCTATGATGAAAAGAACCAAGTCATCCACGTTGAAGCGGGAGAGAAAGCTGTGATCACGTTAAAAGACATAAATGCTCCTGTGGGTACTGTCTATACACAAGCTGTTTTTCCCGAAAAAACCCAGTTTGGAAATTATTCGATTGATCTGAAAGATGAAACATCTACCGGAGATTATCGTTATCATATCATCACATCCCATATCATTAAAAATCGTCCTGATTCTGCCTATCTCCACGTGGAAGCATCCGGAAATGTATCTGACATGCATATCAATATTCAGGGAGCAAACGATACAGGAATAGATCTTGCCTCTTTCAGCTTGAATGTCCCGATTCCCATGCGTCTTTCATGGGTCAGATTCTGGGCAATTGTGCTTGGCAGTTGTCTGATCTACGCATTATTTCATGAAGCTTTTTTTCAGAAGACCCTCAGTCAGAATATGCGGAATTATGCCATTTCAGCTTTTGTGATCACCTGTGTATTCTGCATTGTTGGCTTTTCAATGTGGTCAGCTAAAACCAGTGATAAAGAAAAACTATGGAAACTTGAAAGCGGTAATCAAGTCACCCAAGAACTTGTGGATGCGTTTGCAAGCGGTTCAGTAAGTCTGCTGGAAGAACCGAGTGAGCATGTGAAAGAGTTTGAACAAATCTACGACCGTACTCAAAGAGAAGTTCAGGATATTGAGGCAAGTTGGGATCATGTATACTATCAGGGCAAGTATTATTCCTATTATGGAATTGCTCCGGTCATTCTGCTGTTTTTGCCTTATCATCTGCTGACAGGATACTATTTTTCTACCAATGTTGCCATCCTGTTATTTTCCCTCATCGGAATTATGGGGCTGACTGCACTCTACTCCTGCTTTGTCCGGAAATTTTTCCCTTTGCTTAATGTTGGTAATGCCGTCGTCTGTCTGATTTTGCTCCAGTCTGCATGCGGTATCTGGCACAGTCTCGGGAGAATGGATTTTTATGAAATTGCCACTGCCGCAGGATTTGCTTTTCTGACATGGGGTGTGTACTTCCTTCTTTCCGCTAACATTATCGGAAAAGGGGATATTTCCCTGATAAAAACCGCTGCTTCCTCTCTGCTGATCGCAATTGCTGTGCTGTGTCGTCCAACTTTGGCACTATACTGCATCTGTGCAGGATTCTTCTTTCTGCTTGCGTTTCCGAGGAGAAAGAAGCTCTCCTATCTTCTGTCTGCACTTCTGCCAATGGTTCTGCTTGGGTTGGGGCAGATGTGGTACAATTATGCAAGGTTCGGTAATCCATTTGAATTTGGCATCCAATATTCCCTTACCATTAACAATTTTACAGCTACTGAATTTCACTGGCAGATCGCCATGATACCCTTGTACAACTACCTGATTAACGCACCTGTTTTCACCACAACATACCCATTCATCCATACCAGTGTACAGCAAATGGACATCGGTTCTTTCTTCTATTTTGATACTCCGATGACTTATTCCACTTCCGGGATCTTCTGGACTGCCCTCCCTATGTTTGCTTACTTCCTGTCCGGACGGGCAATGCGAAAGCTCCCCGACAGGAAATCCAGAATTTCCGCTTTCACCTATATCGGTATTCCATGTGTTATCATTCCGTTGGTGATTATCGCTCTTATTTGGGAAAGCGGTTATGCGACCCGTTACATTGCAGATTTTGGCTGGGAAATGATAATTGGGGCTTATGCGATCCTGTTTTTCTTATCTACCCATGCAACACAGGACATCGTAAAAAAACAGGTCAAGATATTTCTATGCTTCTCCATGTTCTGGGCACTGCTCATAAACGGCGTGCAGATTTACGGACAGATGTTCCGGTTTTATGATTATCATTATGAATATCCTGAAATGGCTTATGATCTGGAATGTATATTCCAGTTCTGGAAATAAAAGCTGCTTCAGCAAACATACAGAATAGGGCGGACGAAAAAGTTTGACTGCGGCTTGATACAGAAGTATTATTTTATATGTCTCTGCTAAAGAAACAGCTTGAGCAGTTTCTGAATGAACAGGAAGCGCAGAGAAAAATCAGTATATAACAAAAAGAAAAGGAGAATGGATATGAACCAGAAAGATCTCACAGAGTTGAAAAAACATTTTCTTCCGGCAGATGACTTGCTTGTCATCCGGAGGTTGTTTTCCACTTTCATTGATTCCGAAAAGACACTGAAATGCCGCAGTGTCCGGAGTTTTGCGGAGATACCGGAGGAAGAGATGAGCGTGCTGTACACCACGCTTGCCAAAGTGCTGAAAGGTAAACTTGGCAAAGGGCTGATCGAGTACGAGTTTCCTAACGAGGTCTATGAGGAAGATCAGCAGCAGAATCTGCTCTGGCAGCTTCTCGAAAAGGGACTGGACGACGAGGAACAGATGGACAAGTACATTTCTCATATTTCGGAAAAAATGGTGTATCCGCTGCCCTATGCCGTGTTCATTGCCCAGTGTACATATACAGTATTTGAGAAGAATAAGTTCGGGGAGAAAAACAAATATGACAGCCATGATTTTCATTTTCTGGTAGCTGCTGTCTGCCCTGTGGAATCGAGAGTAGATGGACTGATCTATGATGAGGATGAGAACAATATCATCCGCAAGACTCGTTTTGACCGTGTGGTTGCTGATGCCCCGACGGACGGTTTCTTGTTTCCGACCTTCACGGGCAGGGGACCGGATGTGAACCACGTCATGTACTTTACCAAAAAGCCAAAAGAACCAAATGTTTCCATCGTGGAGGATGTGCTTGGATGTCACTATACCCTGTCGGCAGAGGAGGAAAAGGAGACTTTCCGTGCCATTCTGGATAAGGCAGTAGGGGATGAACTGAATCTTAATGTGATTGCAAGTGTCAACGAGAAGATTTCGGACTATGCCAAGACTTTCAAGGATGAACCCGAACCGCCTGTGGTCAGCGATATCTTCGTCCGGGATGTCCTGCTGGATTCAGGCGTAACGCAGGAACACGCCGAAGCCGCACAGGCGTTGTATCAGGAGGCAACGGAGGGTAATTTCTTCATCGCATCCAACCTCACAGATACCAAGACCACGCTCAGTACCGGCAGCGTGACCGTCAGCATCAGCGGCGATGCGACCGACTTGATCACCACACGGGAGATCGACGGCAGACGTTTTCTGATGATCTCACTGGAAGACCCGGAGATCACTGTCAATGGTTTCCAGATGAAGATGTAAAGGAGAGAATGGCACTGGTAAGCGATTTTACGTCAGGAGATGTCTTTGCATTTGAGGGGAAAGTGTCTCATCTGGAAAGCAGAAGCCAATCTTTACTTCTGCCGATCACAAGAGAAGCCTTTGCGGCATCATTACAGGATGTTTCAGTGGTTTGCTGAAGGGCAGCGATCTGTGGAAATGAAAAAAATTGCTTACCCCCTTGCCAAACGGTACAAAATGTGGTATAATAGAGTGAGATGAAACCTTTAATCCTGTCCAGAGAGGCAGACAAGGCATCAGATTGCGGAGAAAATATGCCTGAAACACGGGATTTCCGTGCATAGGGGAAAGCCATACACGCTGATCTGTCTGCCGGCAGGTCAGCGTTTTTTGATAGCGGAGGTGAAAGTTTTGGGAAAACATACCATTATCATGGATGAAAATGCCATCCGCCGTGCTATGGCACGCATCACCTATGAGATCATAGAGCACAATAAGGGCGCAGAAGATGTATGTCTTGTGGGTATTCTGTCAAGAGGTGCTGTCATCGCTCAGCGTATCGCAGACAAGATACAGGAGTTGGAGGGGATCAGCGTGGACTGTGGTGTATTGGATATCACACCCTACCGGGATGATATCCCGCCGGACAGCAGTCATGTGGATAAGACAGTGATCCCGTTTTCAACGAAGGACAGACATGTTGTCATTTGTGATGATGTACTGTATACAGGACGCAGTACAAGAGCTGCGATCGATGCTGTCATAAGGCATGGCAGACCCCGGACTGTGCAGCTTGCGGTTCTGGTGGACAGGGGACACCGGGAAGTGCCCATCCGACCGGACTATGTGGGAAAGAATCTGCCGACTTCACGCAATGAGACTGTGAAGGTATCTGTCAGGGAGCTGGACGGCGAAGAACATGTCTGCATCTGTCAGCCGGAGGAAAGGAGCGCACCATGAAACTGCTGATTCAGAATGTCCACGCCGTGGACAGGGGACTGGATAAAGTGACTGATATTCTGATTGACAATGGGAAGATCATCCGCATGGGACAGGGAATTTCGGAGCCGTGCGATAGAGTGATCAACGGCACCGGTCTGACGGCGATGCCGGGATTGTTTGATATGCATGTGCATTTTCGTGATCCCGGACAGACTCATAAAGAGGATATCCTGACCGGATGCAAAGCCGCTCTTGCCGGGGGTGTAACAGGCGTACTGTGCATGCCGAACACCACGCCGCCAGTGGATTCGCCGGAGGTGCTGCGCTACATTCTGGAAAAAGCAAAGGACACAGGTGTTTCGGTCTACCCGGCAGCCTGTATTACTAAGGGCATGAAGGGCGAAGAGCTGACAGATTTTGCAGAGCTGAAAGCCAATGGATCTGTATGTCTTTCTGATGACGGCAGACCGGTGAAAAATGCTGAACTGATGCGGCTTGCACTGGAGAAGGCAAAGCAGGAGGGCATGCTGATCGCATCCCACTGCGAGGATCTGGACATCATCAACGGCGGCATTATGCACAAGGGCAGCATTTCTGAGGAGCTTGGTGTCAGGGGGATGGACAGGGCATCGGAGGATTACATCACTGCCCGTGAGATCGTGCTTGCGGCATCTATGGGGGGACGTATCCACATCTGTCACGTCAGCACAAAAGGCAGCGTAGAGATCATCCGTGCTGCAAAACAGCTTGGGGTCAATGTCACCTGTGAGACTGCACCGCACTACCTGATGCTGACGCATGAGAAACTCCGTTCCCGGAGTGCGAATGACCGTATGAATCCGCCGCTGCGTGAGGAAAGCGACAGGGCAGCCATCGAAGCCGCAGTACTGGACGGAACGATCGACTGCATCATCACCGACCATGCGCCCCATACACAGGAAGAAAAGGCAGATTTTGAACATGCGCCGAATGGCATTGTCGGACTGGAGACTTCGCTTGCAGCGATACTGACTTCGCTGTATCATACAGGAAAGCTAAGTCTTATGCAGATTGTTGAGAAAATGAGTATCCGTCCGAGAGAGATACTTGGTATCAAGCCGGAGTGCTTGCAGGAAGGCAGAACGGCGAATCTGATTTTAGTGGATACACAGCAGAAGTGGACAGTAGAGCCGGAACGGTTTCACAGCAAGTCCTGCAATACCGCATTCCGCAACATGGAGCTGACGGGAAAAGTCGTCATGACTGTCACAGAGGGAATGATCCGCTATGAACAGGGATGATTATGAGAAATTAACCTATCGACCAGAACCATTCTGAAAGGAGATTACTTATGGGATTTGACAGACTGATCGAAAAGATCAAGGAAACCAGAAATCCGTCCGTTGTCGGACTTGATCCGAAACTTGACTATGTGCCGGAATTTCTGATTCAGGAATACATGGAGGAGGACGGGTGCAGTCTGTATTCGGCAGCAAAGGCAATTTTTGCTTTCAACAAGGCGATCATTGACGAGATCTGCGATATCGTTCCGGCAATCAAGCCGCAGGCAGCTTACTACGAAATGTATGGTTACAATGGCATGGAAACTCTCGAAAAGACGATCCGTTATGCCAGACTGAAGGGCATGTTCGTCATCACTGACGGCAAGCGCAATGACATCGGAGCGACCATGCAAGCCTATACAGCAGCACATCTGGGTTCGGTACAGGTCGGGGAGAATGCCTTTTCTCCCTTTGGTGCAGATGCCCTGACCGTAAACGGCTATCTTGGCTCGGACGGCATCACTCCCTTGCTGGAGGTATGCAAGGAGAAGGACAAAGGCATTTTTGTCCTTGTCAAGACTTCTAATCCGTCAAGCGGCGAATTGCAGGATCAGCTTATGGACGGCGTGCCGCTGTATGCAAGAATGGGAGATCTCTGTGAAAAATGGGGAGCTGACACTATCGGAAAATATGGTTATTCCGCAGTCGGAGCAGTCGTTGGTGCGACCTATCCGGCACAGCTCAGGGAACTGCGGGAACGTCTGCCGCACACTTTCTTCCTTGTACCGGGCTATGGCGCACAGGGCGGTGGTGCTGAAGGTGTAGCTGCGGCATTTGATAAGAATGGTCTGGGCGGCATCGTCAATTCGTCAAGGGCTGTGATGTGTGCTTATCAGAAAGAAGGCTGTGACCCGAGAGATTTTGCAAAAGCAGCACGCCGGGAGGTACTGCGGATGCGTGACGACATCACATCGCATATTGATCTATAAAAGAGATGTTCAGAAAGGATGTATGTTCATGGCACTGATCAAAAACGGCAAACCTGCATATCTTGTCCTTGCGGACGGTCAGGTGTTCAGGGGGAAATGCTTCGGAGCAGAGGGAACGGTCATTGGAGAAGTCGTGTTCACGACAGGCATGACCGGCTATCAGGAAACGCTGACGGATCCGAGCTATTACGGGCAGATCGTTACGCAGACATTTCCGCTCATTGGAAATTATGGTGTGAATGCAGAGGATTATGAATCGGCACAGTCCTATGTCAGCGGCTATATTGTCCGGGAATGGTGCAATACCCCGTCTAATTTCCGCTGTGAAGGGACAATTGACGGATTCCTGAAATCGCACAATATCATTGGTCTGTATGACATCGACACCCGCCGTCTGACGAGGACTCTGCGTGAAGCCGGTGTCATGAACGGTGCAATCACCACGGAAGAACCCAATGAAAAAATGGCGGAGCTGCTTGCACAGATTCGCTCCTATACTATTACAGATGCAGTAAAACATGTGACTGAAACCGAGCAGCGTGTGTATGCACCGGAGAAACCCAAATATCGTGTCGTGCTGTTTGATTTTGGCTACAAGCGATATATCCGGCAGTCTCTTGTGAACCGTGGCTGTGAGGTGATCGTCGTTCCGGCAGATACCAAGGCGGAGAATGTCAGGACATTGCAGCCGGACGGCATCATGTTGTCAAACGGACCCGGCGACCCGTCAGAAAATGTAGAAATCATTGCCAATCTGAAGGACATTGCAGCACTTGGCATTCCGATGTTCGGTATCTGTCTGGGGCATCAGCTCATGGCACTATCACAGGGCGCACGGACGGAAAAGCTGAAATACGGTCACAGAGGTGCAAACCAGCCGGTCATTGACCTTGCAAGCGGCACGACCTATGTTACCAGCCAGAATCATGGTTATGCAGTTGTAGGGGAGAGCCTTCCGCCGGAAATTGCTGAGGTATCACATATCAATGCCAATGACCGGACATGTGAGGGAGTACGCTACAAGGCAGTGGATGCATTTACGGTGCAGTTCCATCCGGAAGCACACGGCGGACCGCTGGATACAGCATATCTGTTTGATGAATTCACGTCACGCATGGATGCATACAAGAAGGAGGCTGAATAACATGGGGCTGCGCAGTGATATCAAGAAGGTACTGGTAATTGGTTCAGGTCCTATCATCATCGGGCAGGCAGCAGAGTTTGACTATGCCGGAGCGCAGGCATGCCGGGCATTAAAGCAGGAGGGACTGGAAGTCGTACTCATCAATTCAAACCCTGCAACCATCATGACTGACAAGGCAATGGCAGACAAGATCTATATTGAACCGCTGACACTGGATGTGGTCAAGCGGGTCATTGAAATCGAGCAGCCCGACAGTGTGCTTTCCACTCTTGGCGGACAGACCGGTCTGACGCTTTCTATGCAGCTTGCAGAAGAAGGCTTTCTTGACAGCCACAATGTCAGACTCCTTGGTGCAAACCCTGAAACCATACACAAGGCAGAGGACAGACAGGCATTCAAAGATACGATGGAGAAGATCGGCGAACCATGCATCCCATCAAAGGTCGTGGAGACGGTAGAAGATGCAGTGGCATTTGCCAAAGAGATCGGATATCCGGTCATTGTGCGTCCTGCATTCACACTCGGCGGCACAGGCGGCGGCATTGCCGATAATGAAGAGCAGCTCCGTGACATTTCCACCAATGGACTGCGCCTGTCTCCCATCACACAGGTGCTGATCGAAAAATGCATCAGCGGTTGGAAGGAAATCGAGTTTGAGGTCATCCGTGACCGGAAGGGGAATGTCATCACAGTCTGCTCCATGGAAAACTTTGATCCTGTTGGTGTGCATACAGGCGACAGCATTGTAATCGCCCCGGCAGTCACCCTGTCCGACAGGGAATACCAGATGCTCCGGACGGCATCGCTGAATATCATTTCCGAACTAAAAGTGGAGGGCGGATGCAACTGTCAGTTTGCTCTGCATCCGGAGAGTATGGAGTATGCGGTCATTGAAGTCAATCCGAGAGTGTCCCGTTCCTCTGCACTGGCATCCAAAGCAACAGGTTATCCGATCGCAAAGGTCGCTACGAGAATTGCCATCGGCTATACGTTAGATGAAATCATCAATCAGGTCACTGGAAAAACATATGCCTGCTTTGAACCGGCACTGGACTATGTGGTCATCAAATTCCCGAAGTGGGCATTTGACAAGTTTGTCTATGCTAAGCGAACCCTTGGCACACAGATGAAGGCGACCGGTGAAGTCATGGCGATCGGTACGAGTTTTGAACAAGCAATGATGAAGGCAGTGCGTTCTACAGAGCTTGGCGTAGATTCCATGAACATGAAGAAGTATGAGAAAATGAGTGTAGACGAGTTGCTCATGCTACTGAAAAACGGTGTGGAAGATGAGCGGTCGTTTCAGGTTTTTGCAGCACTCAAGAAAGGCGTTTCTGTAGCACAGATTCATGAAATAACACTTATTGATGAATGGTTTCTGGAGAAGCTGATGAACCTTGTGGAGCTGGAGAGCTGGCTTGCGGAGGGGACGCTGACGGAGGAAAAGTACCTGACAGCCAAGAAATACGGCTATCTGGACAAGACCATCGAGCGTATGTCCGGACAGAAATGCCCCCTGCACCGTAATGCTGTCTACAAAATGGTAGATACCTGCGCCGGCGAATTCAAGGCGGAAACACCCTATTTCTACTCCACCTATGATGAGGAAAACGAAGCAAAGCAGTTCATTGACCGGACAGATTCCGGCAAGAAAAAGGTTATCGTGTTCGGTTCCGGTCCTATCCGCATCGGGCAGGGTATCGAGTTTGATTATTGTTCAGTGCATTGTGTGTGGACGTTGAAGGAACTGGGCTACGAAGCTGTGATATGCAATAACAATCCAGAGACGGTATCCACTGATTTTGACACCGGTGACAGACTGTACTTTGACCCCCTGACACCGGAAGATGTGGATAATATCATTGCGACTGAGCAGCCGTATGGGGTCGTTGTCCAATTCGGCGGACAGACGGCAATCAAGCTGACACGGCATCTGGCGGACAGCGGCGTGAACATTCTGGGAACATCTGCGGACAATATTGATGCTGCCGAAGACAGGGAACGCTTTGACGAGCTGCTTGAACAATGTGGGATTCCCCGTCCGGAAGGCTTCACGGTCATGACAACAAAGGAAGCAGTCAAGGTAGCGGACAAGCTCGGTTATCCGGTGCTGCTGCGTCCGTCTTATGTACTGGGCGGTCAGAACATGATCATTGCCCATTCTGAGCAGGATGTTGTGGAGTACATGGGTATCATCACCTCTCACATGATCGAAAATCCTGTTCTTATCGACAAATATATGATGGGTACAGAGGTGGAAGTGGATGCCATCTGTGACGGCAAGGATTTCCTGATTCCGGGTATTATGGAACATATCGAGCGTGCCGGCGTACATTCGGGTGATTCCATATCCATATATCCTGCGCAGAATCTGTCAAAGAAAGTACGTGAAACCATCATTGAATACACACGCCGCCTGTCCCTTGCACTCAATGTGGTGGGGCTGGTCAATATCCAGTATGTCGTGTATCGTGGTGAGGTCTATGTGATCGAGGTCAATCCCCGTTCGTCCCGTACTGTACCTTATATCAGCAAGGTGACGGGCATCCCGATGGTGGATATTGCGACGAAGATCATGTTCGGGACAACACTGAAAGAACTTGGCTACGAAAGCGGACTGTACCCGGAAGGGGACTATGTTGCTGTCAAAGTGCCTGTATTCAGCTTTGAGAAGTTGCAGGATGTGGACACAATGCTCGGTCCGGAAATGAAATCTACCGGCGAATGCCTTGGCATCGGCAGGAGTTTTGAAGATGCGCTGCTGAAAGGGCTTGTGGCAGCCGGTTATGATCTGAAGAAGGAAGGCGGTGTACTTATTTCAGTACGTGATTCAGAGAAAAGGGAAATGGTGCGCATTGCTGACAAATTTTCCCGGATGGGTTTTGAGCTGTATGCAACAAGCGGCACAGCAAGCTACCTGAACAAGAATATGATCGCCACCAACACAGTGCGGAAAATCTCCGAGGGCAGCCCGAACACCCTTGACCTGTTGGACAGCGGCAAAATTCACTATATGATCTCTACCTCTGCAAAGGGCAGGATGCCTGCAAGGGATTCCGTGCGGATGCGGCGGAAGTCTGTAGAGCGTTCCATTTGCTCCCTGACCGCCGTGGACACGGCAAATGCACTTGCAAATGTGCTGCGCTCCGGGCGGTCTATGGATGACGTGGAACTGGTGGATATTACCAAGATTTAGGAGTAGAATATGAAACGGACACTATGTATATTACTGGCTGCTTCCTGTATTCTGGCAGGGTGCAGCAAAGAAGAACCGCAGCAGACAGTACAGGTGCAAAACGGCTACCCTACGGCGGAAGAAGCTTATCATGCCTATCTGGATGTCTGTCTGGCAGGGGACAAAACAGCCATGAATACGCTCTTTTCTGCTGACGAAAAGGCAGCTGCCCCCAAGATGACAGCAGCGTCTCTTGACCTCAGTGAGGAGAAGTATGCCTCCTATACTAATCTGCTGGATGATGCTACTTTTCAGAGATATCTGGATGATTATTTCGGGGTTCTGAAGGACAGCAGAGAAAGATTCGGTGAAAAGGACAGCACATGGACGATGCTGCCCGGTTCCGTACTGGAAACAGAGGAACAGGAGATCGAGACGCTTTCAGAAATGACAGGACTGAACGTACAGGGACTGGTGCATTATAACTATTATTTCATGCAGGAGCAAAAAGAGGACGGTGCAGGCGTTGCCGGAAAGCAGGCAAGTGTCATTGAACTGAATGACAAGTGGTATCCGAGCTTTATTTTTGAGATAAGACCGGAGACTACCTTTGACGATAACGACCAGTCCACAGCCGAATGAACGGAGCAGTGACATGACAAATTACACACAGGGAGTATATCCCATTTCAGAGAAGCAGGCAATTGCACAGGATACGTACAGTTTTACGCTGTACTGTCCGGCAGTCGCAGAGAATGCCAAGCCCGGGCAATTTGTCCATATTCTGCCAAAAGGCTATGGACTGCGCAGACCCATATCCATTGCCGGCATCGACAAGGAGAAGGGCATGCTGCGATTGGTATTTGCCGTCCGTGGCAAGGGAACGGAGTCCCTTGCCGGACTCAACAAGGGTGATTTCATGGACATGATCGCACCGTTAGGGCATGGATTTACGTTATTTCCGGAGGCGGAGCATGTGGTACTGGTCGGCGGCGGCATCGGTGTGCCGCCCATGCTGCCGCTTGCAGCATATTACGGAAGCAAAGCAACAGTCATTTCCGGTTTTCGGAGCTTTCCGCAGGTTATTCTGCAAGAGGATCTGGCGCAGTATTGCGCAAAGACGATTTGTTGTACCGAGGATGGCTCTGCCGGGACAGTGAAGGGCTTTGTGACTGCACCACTGTCAGATCTGCTGCGTGAGGGTGTGAATGCTGTCTATGCCTGTGGACCGCAGGCAATGTTAAAAGCAGTTGCAAGGGCATGTATCGAAAGTGGGACATACTGTGAAGTCTCTCTCGAAGAACGGATGGCATGCGGTATTGGTGCATGTCTCGGATGTGCTTGCCGGACAAAGGATGCAGACGGCAATGAAAAATATCTGCATGTCTGCAAAAACGGTCCTGTATTCAGGGCAGAGGAGGTACAGTGGTAATGGCTGATCTATCTGTGGATCTCTGCGGCGTGACGTTCAAAAACCCCATCATCCCGGCATCGGGTGTATTCGGCTATGGACGGGAATATGAAGAATTTTACCCACTGTCTGCACTTGGCGGCATTGCAACAAAGGGGACAACGGGGTCGCTTCGCACAGGAAATCTTGCACCAAGAATTGCAGAAACCCCTGCTGGAATGCTCAATTCCGTGGGTTTGCAGAATCCGGGCATTGATGCATTTATTGAGAGAGAATTACCGGATCTGTTGACAAAGGATACCGTTATCCTTGCCAATATCGCCGGTTCTACACCGGAAGAATGCGCTGAGGTGGCTGCTAAATTAGACAGAACCGATGTACATATGATCGAGTTGAATATCTCCTGCCCGAACGTGAAGCAGGGCGGTGCGGCGTTCGGTACATCCTGCATAATGGCAGAGCAGGTGACTGCATCCGTCCGCAAGGCAACGACCAAACCGCTCGTTGTCAAACTCTCCCCGAATGTCACGAGCATAACAGACATTGCGAAAGCGGTAGAAGCAGCCGGTGCTGATGCTGTTTCCCTCATCAACACGCTGCTTGGAATGCGCATTGACATCCGTTCACGGCGTCCTGTGCTGCATAACAATGTTGGTGGGTTGTCCGGTCCGGCAATTTTTCCAGTTGCTGTGCGGATGGTGTGGCAGGTTGCCAATGCAGTACAGATCCCGGTCATCGGCATGGGGGGGGTTTCCTCCGGGGAGGATGCCATTGAGTTGATGATGGCAGGGGCATCTGCGGTACAGGTGGGCATGGCTTGCTTTACTGATCCGTATGCGCCAGTGAAAATCATCCGGGAGATGGATGAATTTCTGAATACGAACCACATTGCATCTGTGCGTGATATTATTGGTACAGTGCAGCCATGGTGACAGAACATGAAGATCATGGGTGTGGATTTCGGAGATGCCCGGACGGGACTTGCTGTCTGCGACCGGAGCGAATTACTGGCATCGCCGCTGACGGTAGTGCAGGAGCATGATTTTGAACGCTGTGCGCAGGCAGTTGCAGAAGCGGCAAAGGCACAGAAGGTGGATTTACTCGTGGTTGGCTATCCGAAGAATATGAATAATTCCATCGGGGAACGGGCAGAAAAATGTCAGAAATTTGCAGAACTGCTGCATGAGCTGACGGGATTGGACTATGTGCTGTGGGATGAACGCTGCACGACAGTTTCGGCACATCAGTACCTCAACGTCACCAATACAAGAGGAAAAAAACGTAAGGCAGTGGTGGATGCGGTGGCAGCGGTCATCATATTGGAAGGGTATCTTGCGTATCGGAAGAACCAAAAATCATGCTAATATCAATTATATCACCTGAAATTGGTGTTGATACCAATACCTGCATGCTAATTATCGTTTCATGCGATTATCTCAGATGTCTGCGGAGATTATCAATATGATTCCGATAAATTGGAAATGAAGCCAAAAAGCTATATTTTTATGTAAACCGGAGCATATACAGATGCCGTCCTTTTGCAAGGACGGCAGTCATTCTGCATCACTTCATTACAGAAGTAAAATCATCGAGTACAGCTCCTGCTGCACGCATCATCTGACCTGCATGACGCTTGATGCTGCGCTTTTTCTTGTCAGTCGAGCGAAACAGCATAAAGCATGCAGTTCCGACAGTCGCACCGACAGAGATGCCCTTGACAATTGCTTTCATATTCATGATAAATCCCTCCTTTTGCGGATTCTGACAATAGTATGTCCGGAAAACAGGGTGTTTATCACAGTACATTTTAGAAATGGAGTCAGGCTATGACAAAATTGCATATTGTTCTCTGTGAGCCGCAGATTCCGCAGAATACCGGCAATATTTCAAGAACCTGTGCTGTGACAGGCGCAGTTCTGCACCTCATAAAGCCCTATGGATTTACCATTACAGATAAACAGTTAAAGCGTGCCGGACTGGATTACTGGGACAAACTGGAAATTTATGAATACAACAGCCTTGCCGATTTCTTTGAAAAACATAGCGATGATGTGATCTATTATTTTACAACAAAAAGCCGTCATTGTCACAGTGATGTCCGGTATCCGCAGGGAGAGATCTATCTGATGTTCGGACGGGAGGATGCAGGCTTACCGGAAGAACTGCTTGTCAGGAATCCGGACACGGCAGTGCGCATTCCGATGCGCCCCACACTGCGCAGTCTGAATTTATCCAATTCTGTTGCCATTGCTGCCTATGAGGTGCTGCGGCAGTGGGGATATCCAGATATGACCGCAGAGGGCAATCTGACTCGTTATACATGGGAAGAACAGGAGGAATTAACATGACAAAAATCAAATTTCTGACCGATACCGCAAGCGATCTTCCGCTTATACAGACGGAGGCAGCCGGTGTGGACATGCTCAGCTTCATGCTGACAGTAGACGGTGATTCCTATCAGGAACAGCGTGATCTTTCTAAAGAGGAATTCTATGATCTGCTTGAACATTCCAACGAACTGCCGTCCACCTCACAGATCACAGCATTTACTTTTATAGAAATATTTCACAAATACTATGATGAAGGATACACGGATGTCATTTATGTGAGCATCAATGCAAAAGGCTCTGCGACCTATCAGAATGCCTGCAATGCCCGTGAAACATTATATGAGGACTATCCGGATGCCAGAAACAGAATGCGCATCCACATCCTTGATTCCGGTAACTATACCATGACCTACGGCTACCCTGTTATGCAGGCGAAAAAAATGGCAGATGATGGGAAAAGTGTAGAGGAAATTTTAGAATATCTGCATCATTGGCTGGATAATGTGGGTGTGTATTTTCTTCCGATGACGCTGAAATTTGTCAAGAAATCAGGACGCCTGACCGCTGCGTCAGCGTTTGCTGGGGAGCTGCTGGGGCTAAGACCGCTGATACGCATTTCTCACGGGGATATTTCAGTGTCAGAAAAGATACGGGGTGAGAAGAATATTGTTCCCCGTATCACAGACAAAATATGCAGTGTCATTCAGAAGGATTCTCCTTATCTGGTTATTCATGGCAGAAGTGCAGAGTATGCAGAACAGGTTGCCGCAGCATTGACGGAGAAACTCGGTTATCCGCCGGCAGATATTTCCAAAATCGGGTCAGCCGTTGCCATCAATGCCGGCTATGACCTGACGGCTGTTGCCATGTTGGAGAAGCAAGATGAGCATGTCTGACATGGGGGATGTCCTGTCTGCCGTTGTCATACAGAACGGTGCGATCATCGTCCAGACGCCGCAGACAGATACATTATACCCACAGTACTCCATTACGAAAAGTCTGGTGTCGCTTGCTGTTGGAATGCTCATTGCAGAGGGTAAAATTTCGCTTGACAGAACGGTCGGAGAGGTACTGCATACTCCGGCATGCGATGTCTCCGGGCTGACATTGGAAAAACTCCTTTCTATGCGTTCGGGGCTGAATACAGAACTGCTGTTTTCTGACAGACGGACATGTCCGGATTACCTGTCAGCATGTCTTGCACAGACGGTGGGAGAATCCTGTTTTTTCTATAATAATGCCAATTATTACCTTGCCGGACGGATGGCAGAGGAGGCAGCAGGGGAGTACTTGCATGAATACATTGTACGCAGAATATTTTCGCCGCTTGGTATTACAGAATACCGGTTTGAATCCGATCCGGAGGGGCATTTCTTCGGTGCAAGCGGACTATACCTGAAAACGCAGGATTTAGCAAAAATCGGGCTGTCCATACTCGATAACAAATTCTATCCGGAGGAATGGTTGTCAACCATGCTGCATCCATACAGTAAGCAGTACGGACTCGGGTTCTGGTTGGATGGGGATTCTTTTTACATGAGCGGCAAATGGGGACAGCGGTGCATGCTCTATCCAAAACAGAGGGCAGTCATTGCCTTTAATAGTAAACAAAAAGACAGCTCCATTCAGAGTGATATTGTCCGGAGGTTAGCATCATGTCTGAACTGATAATCATCGGCGGCGGTGCATCGGGACTTGCAGCAGCGGTGACTGCGGCATCTCTTGGCGTGCAGGATATTGTCATTCTCGAAAAACTCCCCCGTACCGGAAAAAAAATGCTTGCCACCGGAAATGGCAGATGCAATCTCAGTCATACTGGCATCACGGATCAGGATTATACAGGCAGCTATCCGGTCGGTCATATTCTGGACAAATTCGGGGATGTACGGGAATTTTTTGAGAATCTTGGGCTGTATTGCCATGAGGATGCACAAGGGCGACTCTATCCTCACAGTAATACAGCAGCATCCGTTCTCGATGCATTCCGTCAACGGATATTGCAGGACAACATTGCAGAAGTCTGCGGTCAGGAAGTGCTTTCCTTACAGAAAAAAGAATACTTTCAGGTACAGACGGCTGAGAAACAGTACAACAGCCGTAATGTCATATTTGCTGCCGGAGGATATGCTGCCCCGAAATTCGGTACAGATGGAAGTGCATGGAAACTGCTAAAAGATCTGCATATCCCCATGACACCTCCCCATCCGATTTTATGTCCGATTCGTTCAGACAGAGATCTGGTGCATCTGCTCAAGGGTGTACGTGTGAAGGGAAGTGTAACATTGTTGGACGGAGAAACTGCGGTATGTACGGAATATGGGGAAATTCAATTTACAGAGAATGCTCTGTCCGGCATCTGTGTCTTTGATCTGTCTGCAAAGCTCCCCAACCGTTTTACCGGTCATCAGCTTTCTGTGAACTGCATGCCTGAGGAGGACACGGAAGCAACTTTGGCGAAACTATACGCCTGTCAGACATTGAAGTATCGTAGTACCAGTGAGGATATGCTCACGGGATTGTTGCAGAAATCCCTTGACAGAGCCATTCTGAAACGCTGTGGCATCCGTGCGGATATGCCGTGCAGTCATATGTCCGGCGCACAACTCCATGCTATTGCAAATGTCATGCATGATTTTCGCTTTCCCATCACAGGGCTTGCAGATTTTTCACAGGCACAAGCAACTGCCGGCGGTGTTCATGGGAGTGCGTTGGATGAAAATTTGCAGGTCAGGGCATATCCGGGTCTGTATGTTACGGGAGAAGCTGTCGATGTACATGCAAAATGCGGCGGCTATCATCTGCACTGGTGCTGGGCAAGCGGTGCAGCCGCAGCATCTGCCGTTGCACGGAAAGGAGAGGGGACATGATCCGGATACAGAACATCCGACTGCCGCTGAATTATGAAGAAGTAATGCTCCAGAATGCAGCGGCAAAGAAATTGCATGTTCCGACTGCTGCGATCAAGAAAATTGTACTGCGCCGTCGTTCTGTTGATGCAAGGCATAAGGACAATATTACATTTCTCTGTACAGCCGATGTACTGGTAGACGGGGAACAGCAGCTCCTGAAACGTAACATGAAGGATGTGCAGAGGGTGACAGAACATCCCTATCGCATCCCGACCTGTCAGAGTGCAGAGCGTCCGGTCGTAGTAGGATTCGGACCGGGTGGCATGTTGGCGGCGTATGTCCTTGCGAAGGCAGGGCTGCGTCCGGTTGTGCTGGAGCGTGGGTTTCCGGTTGAGGAGAGGATGCAGCATGTTGAGACATTCCGCCGTACAGGGGTGCTGCTGGAGGAAAGCAATGTCCAGTTTGGTGAAGGCGGTGCAGGTACATTTTCTGACGGAAAACTCAACACTGGCATCAAGGACAGCCGTATCCGGTTCATACTGGAATTATTTGTGAAATTTGGTGCGCCGGATGAAATACTCTGGCAGGCAAAGCCCCACATCGGCACAGACAGACTTACCACAGTCGTCCGGAATCTTCGCAATGCAGTCATTTCCATGGGAGGTGAGGTGCATTTTCATGCAATGTGTACCGGATACTCTGAACGAAATGGGCAGCTGCGCTCAGTACAGTGTATACATGACGGCAAGGAAGTGGAGATCCCTTGTCAGCATATGGTGTTAGCATTAGGACACAGTGCAAGGGACACCATGCAGATGCTCTGCGACAAGGGACTACCAATGGCACAGAAACCTTTTTCTATGGGTGTCCGCATTGAGCATTTGCAGGAGGACATTGACCGGGCATGTTACGGTGAATTTGCACACCATCCGGCATTGGGTGCAGCGGATTATAAGCTTGCAGTCCATCTGGAAAACGGAAGAAGTCTGTACACATTTTGTATGTGTCCGGGCGGAGAGGTCGTGGCGGCAGCATCAGAGGAGGGGAGACTTGCTGTCAACGGCATGAGCCTGTTTGCACGAGATGGCAGGAATGCCAACAGTGCGCTTCTGGTCGGCATCACACCGGAAGATTTCGGGAGCCAACATCCGCTTGCAGGCATTGCTTTACAAAGGCAGATCGAACGTGCAGCCTATCTTGCAGGCGGCGGCAATTATGCAGCACCGGTGTGTCTTGTGGAGGATTTTCTGCATCATGGGGAATCAACAGGGTTCGGACGGGTGCTGCCGACCTATACCCCCGGCACAGCGTTTGCATCACCTGACCAGTATCTGCCGGATTATGTCTGTGAAACGCTGCGGCTTGGCATTCCGGAGATGGACAAGAGACTGCATGGTTTTGCGGCAGCGGATGCGGTTCTGACAGGAGTGGAATCGAGAAGCTCCTCGCCGGTTCGTATCCTGCGTGGAGCGGATTATAACAGCATCGCTGTCAGAGGACTGTACCCTTGCGGAGAGGGTGCAGGCTATGCAGGCGGCATCACATCAGCAGCGGTTGACGGGATGCATTGTGCAGAGGCAATTCTACAGGATATGGGGGGTGCAGAATGGAACGGCTGACGGATATCGGCTATATCAGAGCATTACTGGAGCGGCATGGGTTTCAATTCTCTAAATCGCTCGGACAGAATTTTCTCATCAATCCCACCGTCTGTCCCCGGATTGCGCAGATGGGGCATGCGGAGCAGGGATATGGCATTCTGGAGATCGGGACAGGCATTGGCACACTGACCGCAGAACTTGCAAAGCGTGCAGATAAAGTTGCCGCAGTGGAGCTAGATGAGCGGTTGTTTCCCATCTTGGATGAAACGCTGTCGGAGTATGATAATATTCGCATTTTCCATGGTGATGCCATGAAGTACGACCTGAAAACACTGATTGAAAAGGAATTCAGCGGTTTGCATGTGGCAGTTTGTGCCAATCTGCCGTACTATATTACCTCTCCCATTATTATGCGCTTACTGGAAGAAAAACTGCCCATCGACACCATAACAGTCATGGTACAGAAGGAAGCTGCGATCCGGCTCTGTGCGCCGATCGGGAGCAGGGAAGCAGGGGCAGTTTCGGTTGCAGTTGCTTATTACGGAACAGCAGAGAAGCTGTTTGATGTGAGCAGAGGTTCATTTATGCCTGCGCCGAACGTGGATTCGGCAGTTATTCAGATTCGTCTGCATCCGGACGATCCATGGCAGCTTTCGGATGAAGGGCTGTTTTTCCGCATGGTGAAAGCAGGTTTTTCACAGCGGCGTAAGCAGCTTTCCAGTGTGCTTGCCGGTCAGTTCCATATTTCAAAAAGCAGAATGCAGCAAATTTTTTCAGATGCAGGCATCGCTCCGACGATCCGGATCGAAGCACTTCCGATGGAATCACTTGTGCTGCTCTGTGAAGGGATGTATGGGGAAATAACAGGCAACTGACTGAATCCGGCGGAAACGCAGGAAATAACTTTCACTCGGCGTAAAGACACAGGAAGTAACAGTGCGTTTTGACAAAACTTCCTGCCTCTTTCCTGTATAATGAGAATAGGAGATGCCGGACAAGCTCCGGTTTTTCTATGACTATTACAAGGGAGAGGATAGCGATGAAATGGTTACAAACGATCTGGCAAAGAGATGTGGTGAGAGTGCCGCTCTGCTGTGCTGCCGCCGCAGGAGGCGGCTTTCTGCTTTCCATCGGCACAGTGAGTGGTGTAGCATCCCCATTGGCAGCGGCGGTTGCAGGAGTATGTCCACCGCTATATGCGTTTGCAATTCTGTTAGGGGGACTGGTGGCATATACTGCCACGGATATGCCTGAAGGGATGCAGTTTCTTCTGATCTGTCTGGTGGCAGTCACTTGTTTGCGGATTCTGTTCCGTGACCGGTTCCGTCCACACGGAATGGCGATCATGACGGCATTCGGCTGTGCAGTCGGAGGGTTTACTTCCGATCTGATTTTTCACTCTGGCGGAATGCTGCCGCTGTATCTGTTAGCAGCTCTGATGACGGGAGTGGCAGCTTTCTTTTTAGCAGATGCGGCAGAAACGCTCCGTGAGCAGAGACGTATTGCCATGAAGCCGGCAAAGAGTTTTACCTTTGCCACCTGTTATCTGTTGATGGTAACAGCATTATGCGGTGTTGACCTGAGCTTTTGCAATGTGGGCAGGGCATTAGGAACGGCTTTGACACTTCTGTGTGCAAGGCAGCTCCGGCAGCATGGCGGTACGCTCTGTGGTGCCCTGACAGCATGTGGCATCACTCTTTGCAGTGTGAAACTGGGGATGCCGATGCTGTTCCTGCCGGTGACAGCCATGCTGATGGGCTTTCTGTCAAAATTGCCGAATGCACTGTTTATTCCTGTATTTTTTCTGATACAGGCACTGAGCAGTGCGGTGCTTGACAGCAGCATGGGGCTTGCTAAAGTATTGATCGAGTTGGTGATCTCATGTACTGTCTATGGTCTTTGTGGTCATGTGGAGCTGGAGCGGTTCATCATCACAGAAGTACCCTCTGAACGGGGAGGTATCATCCGTCAGGAACGTTTTTTGAGTGAGACACTGCATGAGCTGCATGAGGAAACAGCTGCGGTTATGCGCCGGCTGACGATCCCTGAACCGGAGGATGCCACGCTCCGGATCCGCTGCAAGGTATGTGTCAGCTGTCAGAATCATGATACCTGTTGGAAACAGCAGGCTGAACAGATGCATCAGGCGTTCCGGCAGCTTTTACATACGCCGCAAAGGATGCCGTCTGTTCTGCAATCCTGTATCCGCAGGACAAGTCTGATGGAGACAGCATCAGTATGCGCAATGAATAATGCCCTTTCCCAGATGCAGCGTGTTCATATGCTTCAGAATCGTTCCATTACACTGGAATACCTGCTGCTATTGGAAAATATGGCATGTGATGCGGCAAAAAGGCGTTCAGAGAGCGAGTGTATTGCTGAGACGAATGTACTCCGGCAGATTCTGCAAAGATGTGCATGTGCAGAGGCAGCATGCTATGTACGCCGTCTTCGGAGCGGACGATACACGGCAGAGATCTACACACAGCAGGAGGAGTTTCCACTGAATTCCGTAATGGAGCTGTTGTCTGCAAAGCTTGGGATCGGATTCGGGAGTATGCTTATCCGACAGGATACCGGGAGCAGGATCTGTCTGTATCAGGAGCCGCCGTATTCACTGGAGTATGAGATATGCAGTGTCAATGCCCCTGATCATGTGCGCTGCGGCGATCAGGCAGATGCCTTTACAGATGGAAAGGGAAATCAGTATCTGGTACTGTCGGATGGTATGGGCAGCGGCAGCACAGCATCACTTGCATCACGCATTGCTGTGAGAACGCTGCGGCGGATGATATGCAGTGAAATGCCGCCGGAAACTGCTATCCGATTGGTAAATACGCTGCTTTTGTCAGAAACCAATACAGAGAATTTTGCAACGCTCGATGTGCTGATCTTAGATGCAGATTCCGGAGAGCTGACATTGTATAAATCAGGTGCAGCGGCAACTTTATTCTGTAGAAGGGGACAGGTGCAGCGTGTGGCATCGCAGAGTTTTCCGGTAGGAATTGTGCCGGATGCCATGCCGTCAAGACAGCATCTGACTGCCTATTCACAGGATTGCATCGTAATGCTGTCGGATGGAATTGGTGAGGCGGAATATCCTTACATCTCCCAGCTTCTCCGGCAGGGGATATCACTTACGGATCTGACGAGGGCAGTCTGTGAGAAGGCAGGTGTATTCTTGGGAGGAACGGCAAGGGATGATATGACAGTGATTGCCGCAAGGATTTGTTCACAAATTCCGTCAGATTTGACGAATTTTGTCACCAATAAGCAGGCAAAAAATGGTAATATCGCCGTGGAGGCATCAATTTAATTGTGCAAAATGAATAAAAATGGGAGCTAAAAATTATCGGACTATATGAAATTTTGACACGAGCAAGGAAAATACTTGAAAGACGGGGCATTTTCTGATAAAATAAGTATAAAGGGGGGTTACGCTATGAATTCAAAAAATAGCAATCCAAATGATTTTCCGCTCTATCTTTTTTATCAGGGTAAGAACAGCGAAGGATATAAGTTTTTCGGTGTACATCCTGTGATGGAAGACGGCGTCAAGCAGCATCGTTTCCGTGTGTGGGCACCGAATGCTGCCAGTGTTTCAGTCGTCGGGGACTTTAACGAATGGGATCGTAAAAGTAACCCCATGAAGTTGATTGCTGATGGGATCTGGGAGACTGTGATTCCCGGACTTGCCCAGTTTGATATCTACAAATTCAGCATTGAAACCAGAACCGGTCAGATCCTTACAAAGTCTGATCCCTATGGTGCACATTTTGAAACTCGTCCCGGGACTGCCTCCAAAATCTATGAGAGCAGCTATGAGTGGAAGGATGACGCATGGTTTAAGGAAAAGAAAAAACAGGTTGTCTATAAGCACCCCATGAATGTTTATGAAGTACACCTTGATTCATGGCGGCATAATCCGGATGAATCCGTTCTTGATTATGTCACTTTTGCCAAGCAGATGATTCCCTACATGAAGAAGATGTCATATACACACATCGAATTCATGCCGCTGACAGAATATCCGTTTGACGGGTCGTGGGGCTATCAGGTCACAGGGTATTTCGCACCTACCTCTCGCTATGGTACTCCCGATCTGTTCCGTGAAATGATCGATCTTTTCCATCAGGCAGGTATCGGTGTCATCCTCGACTGGGTGCCGGCGCATTTTCCGAAGGATGCATCCGGTCTGTGTGAGTTTGATGGGACGTATTGCTATGAGTACACCGACCCGAAGAAGATGGAACATAAGTCATGGGGAACGAGGGTCTTTGATTATGGGAAGGGGGAAGTCTGCTCTTTCCTGATCTCCAGTGCCTGCTATTGGCTTGATGAAATGCATCTGGACGGGCTGCGAGTTGATGCAGTGGCTTCCATGCTCTATCTGGATTACGACCGGAGAGACGGCGAATGGACTGCCAACATCAACGGCGGCAACGAAAATCTTGAAGCAGTTGAGTTTTTCCGTCACCTGAATGAAGCTGTGTTTGCAAAGCATCCTGATGTACTCATGATCGCAGAAGAATCTACCGCATGGCCGCTTGTCACAAAGCCGACCGATATCGGTGGTCTTGGATTCAATTTCAAGTGGAATATGGGGTGGATGAATGACATGCTCCAATATATGTCACTTGACCCGATCTATCGTGCGTTCAATCATGATAAGCTCACATTCTCCTTCTTTTACTGTTTCTCAGAAAACTATATTCTGCCGATCTCACATGATGAGATCGTCTATGGCAAATGTTCCATGATCCGGAAAATGCCCGGGCTTGAGGGGGATAAGTTTTCATCCTACCGTGCGTTTCTTGCCTACATGATGGCACATCCCGGCAAGAAAATGCTCTTTATGGGACAGGAATTTGCACAGGTCAATGAATGGAATTTCCAGACAGATCTCGACTGGGAGCTGCTTGAAAAGCCGGAGCATAAGCAGACACAGGATTTTGTAGCTGCTCTTAATGCACTCTATCTCAATACACCTGCGCTCTGGGACAATGATGATTCATGGGGCGGTTTTAGCTGGATCTCCCATGATGACTATAAGCAGAGTGTCATTGCGTTCCGCCGTATTGCAGATGACGGCAGCGAGCTGATCGCTGTGTGCAACTTTGTGCCTGTGACCCGTGAGGATTATAAGATCGGTGTTCCGTTTGAAGGGACGTATGAGCTGCTGTTCAGTACAGATGCAGAGGAGTTCGGCGGTCATGGACTGGCTAAGAAAACTTATGAGACTCTTGAATATGGGATGCATGGTTTTGATCAGACGATTTCCCTGACACTGCCGGCACTGTCTGTCCTCTATCTGAAACGGGTGCTTCCGGAAAAGAAAAAGACCGCTTCCATTGCAGAGCTTGCGGATAAAAAGGCAGATGAAAAAGCCGCTGCCAAAGAAAAGGCATCTGCACATGACGATGTGACAGAAGAATAAGACTACAGGATCAATAAACACGAAATGTGAGTTATATTAGGAGGAATATTATGAACGCTAAGAAAAAAGTCATCGCTATGCTGTTGGCTGGCGGACAGGGCAGCAGATTGTATGCTCTGACGCAGAATGTGGCAAAGCCTGCTGTCCCTTACGGCGGCAAGTACCGCATCATCGACTTTGCACTGTCTAACTGCACCAATTCCGGTATTGATACTGTCGGCGTGCTGACACAGTACCAGCCGTTGGTGCTGAATGATTACATCGGCAATGGTCAGCCGTGGGATCTGGACAGAATGTATGGCGGTGTGCATGTACTGTCTCCATTCGAGACAAAAGAAGGTGCTGACTGGTTTCAGGGAACGGCAAATGCCATTTACCAGAATATGCGGTTCATTGAGCGTTATGATCCGGAATATGTGATCATACTTGGCGGCGACCATATCTATAAGATGGATTATTCTGTTCTGGTGGATTTCCACGAGAAGAACAATGCAGATGGTACGATTGCAGTCATTGATGTGCCGATGGAGGAGGCATCCCGTTTTGGCATTATGACATGTGATGCGGAGAACCGTGTCGTTTGCTTTACTGAAAAACCAAAGGAACCGGAATCGACACTTGCTTCCATGGGTATTTATGTGTTTACATGGCAGAAGCTCAAGAAATATCTCATTGAGAACGAAAATGCCAATACCGGATCCAAGGACTTCGGTAAGGATATCATTCCGGCAATGCTCGCAAATCAGGAACGCCTGTTTGCTTACACCTTTGACGGCTATTGGAAGGATGTCGGCACGCTGGACTCTCTCTGGGAAGCAAATATGGATCTGCTCAGCCCATCTGTACCATTGGATCTCTATGATCCGAAATGGAAGGTCTATGCACGTCACAACAATATGCCTCCGCAGTATATCGGTGAGTCTGCTCAGATCGAAAATTCTATGATTACAGAAGGCTCAAGTATCAGCGGTGAGGTGGATTTCTCCGTCATCTTCTCAGGTGTTACCATCGAGGAAGGGGCAATTGTCAACTACTCCATCCTCATGCCGGGTACAGTTGTCAAGTCGGGTGCAGTGATAGAATATGCCATCGTCGGAGAAAACTGTGTTGTAGAGTCTGGTGCAAGGATCGGTGTCAGCCCTGAAAGCATTGAAAACAGGGATGATTGGGGCATTGCTGTTGTCGGTCACAATGTGACAGTTTCCAAAAATGCTGTCGTAAAGCCGAAGGATATTATCTCTGAGAATGTGTAAGGAGGCTACATAATGGGCGTGAATTATAATGTACTCGGTCTGGTCTTTGCATCCCTGCATGACTCGACCGTAGTCGAACTGACAAAGAAAAGAACGATGGGTTCTGTGCTGTTTGGCGGCAGATACCGTTTGATCGACTTTCCGCTTTCCAACATGGTCAATTCGGGCATCACGGAGGTCGGTGTGATCACAAAGTCCAATTATGGATCTCTGCTTGACCATCTCGGTACAGGTCGTGAGTGGGATCTGGCAAGAAAGAAGGGTGGTCTGAATCTGCTTCCCCCGTTCAGTCAGAATACTGGTGAGGGAGTCTACAGAGGACGTCTTGAGGCACTTAATAATGTCTGGGGATTTGTGGAACATTCCAAGTGTGAGTATGTTGTACTTTCTGACTGCGACTTTGTCTGCAACATTGATTTTGCGGATGTCGTAAATAAGCACATTGAGAAAAATGCGGATATTACTGTTGTTTATGGCAACTATACTTATAGCGAGGAATCTGGTGCCTGTGTTGATGTACTGGAGATGGATGCAGACGGCAGGATTCAGAATGTCCTTATTGATCCGCAGCTCTCCGGCAACTGTAAGATTTGTCTGGATATGTATGTGATGCGCAAAGATTTTCTGGCAAAGCTTGTCAAGGATGCTGCAAGCCGTAATCAGTATAGCTTGATCCGGGACTGCCTTCAGGCAAGAGCGACAGAATTTAATATCATGGGCTATGAATTTAGTGGATATTTTTCCAGAATTGATTCCGTTAAGAGCTACTATGAGGCTAACATGGCACTTCTTAAAAAGGAAAACAGGGATGCTCTCTTCAAGCCGGATTATCCGATCTACACCAAGATCGGCGACAATGGTCCTGTGAAGTACGGTCTGGAATCGAAGGTCAAAAATTCTCTCATAGCTGATGGATGCATCATTGAAGGTACAGTTGAAAACAGCATCCTGTTCCGTGGTGTCAAGGTCGGAAAGGGCAGTGTTGTGAAGGACTGTGTCCTGATGCAGGGTACATCCATTGACGCAAATTGCTCACTGACGGCTGTTATTACCGACAAGAATGTGGAGACAGCCAACGGCAGAGTACTGACCGGTTCAGAGAGTTATCCTCTTTATATCGGCAAGAATGCTAAAATCTGATGTTTGGGAGTGATGCTACTTGAATATCCTGTTTGCCGCAAGTGAGGCAGTACCGTTTGCTGCCTCTGGTGGTCTGGCAGATGTCATAGGTTCGTTGCCTGCTGCCATTCGCAGCAAGGGACATGACTGCCGGGTCGTCATTCCGCTCTATAAAACCATGCGTCCCGAGCTGCGGGCACAGCTCACGTTTCTGACCAACATCACAGTTGATGTGTCATGGAGAAAACAATACTGTGGTATTTTCACTGCCATCTGGAACGGTGTGACGTATTATTTCATTGACAATGAGTATTACTTCGGACGTGAAGGACTTTACGGATTCTATGATGATTGTGAGCGGTTTGTGTTCTTTTCCAGAGCCGTTCTGGAGATGCTCCGCTATGTTGACTTTGCGCCGGACATCATCAATGAGAATGACTGGCAGACTGCCTTGATCCCGGTGTTCTATCAGGTGTTTTATAAATACCAGCAAGGCTATCAGAATATCAAGCATGTATTCACCATTCATAATATTCAGTACCAAGGCAACTATGGCAGGGAAGTCCTCAATGAAGTTATGGGTATTCCGCTGTATCATATGGGCATCCTCGATTATGACGGGGCAATCAATATGATGAAGGGTGCGATCGAAACGGCAGATAAGATCACGACTGTCAGTCCGAGCTATGCATGGGAGATTCTTGATCCGTGGTATTCACACGGATTAGACAGGATTCTGGTCAATAAGCAGTATAAGCTCTGCGGCATCATGAATGGTATTGACACAGATCTCTACGATCCTCAGAAGGATGGTCTGATTGCCAAAAAATTCTCTGCCAAGAAACCTGCTGGCAAAAAAGTCTGCAAGGAGGCGTTGCTTTCCGAGCTGGCATTGCAGGAGGGCGATGAGCCTGTTATTGGTATTGTGACCCGATTTGTATCCCATAAGGGAATTGACCTGATTCGGTATGTCTTTGAAGATATTCTGAAACTGGGCTATAAATTCGTAATTCTGGGCAGCGGAGAGAAGATTTATGAGGACTTCTTCTCTGAGATGCGTTGGCGTTATCCCGATGTGGTGAGTGTCACATTAGGTTTTCAGCCTGACTTGGCGAAGAAGATCTATGCCGGTGCGGACATGTTCCTGATGCCGTCACAGAGCGAGCCATGTGGTCTGGCACAGATGATATCGATGCGTTACGGTACGATTCCGATCGTACGTGAGACAGGCGGTCTGCGTGATTCTGTCAAAGATGACGGCAATCATGATGGAAACGGCTTTTCCTTTAAGACCTATAATGCACATGATATGCTTGATGCATGCCGTCGTGCGAGGGAGAACTATGATGATGCAGAGCAGTGGACTGCACTTGTAAAGCGTGCCATGCTGAGTGATTTTAGTTGGAGTAATTCGGCAGATTCGTATATCGGTTTGTACAAGGAGCTTTGCAATCAGTAATATTAAAAAGTATGAGGGTGTCCGTTTTGGCGGATACCCTCATTTATTTCCAAATACTAATTTCCATAATTTGGCAAGAATTAAATGACAGAGAAGCGTCTGCCATGTATGTTATAAACAATTTTGCCGTGTTCAGCATAGAGTGAAGTGTAAATATGTATAAAAATCGGATTATTTGTTACAACAAAATTTTGCTATTCACAATTCTGAAATTTATGAACGGCAGCAGCCTTCCTGTTGATTCTGTTTTGTAATGATTTTGTGCATGTTTCACAACGAATGATTGATGATTTGGCAAAAATCACCGAAATACCAAGCCTTCTCAATCGATTTATGAAAAAACCTTTATGCAATATGAACAGACGGTTAATCTTTATCTTTTTCCGAAAAACCTCTTGACAAACCAAAAAAATTGGTGTAAAATAATATCATAATATATGGCACGAGGTGATCGTTATGAAAAACAAAAAATGGATCGCAGGTTTACTTGCATTGACAATGGCAGCTTCTGCCCTCCCTTCCGTGGACGGAATGCTTACTATACATTCCAGAGCAGAAGCATCGGTACAGTCAGAATTGTACTTCTATCAGCAGTTTGATCAGGAAAAAGAAGGGGATTACCAGAAATTCTATCATGCCATGGAGAAGATGGCTGAAGGTGGAGCGGATAGTTGCTTTGCTAAGGGCAACGATTATGATTTGGTAGTAAATGATATCTTTACTTCTAAAGATGTTGAGAAGTTTGCAGACGGCGGTGGAAATGTCCTGAACATTTACGGCGCAGCAAGAGACGCATTCACTGCTGATCATCCTGAACTATTTTACGTTGACTTCTCTGCACTTTCGGTCAGAATCAAGAAAGTCGACAACGAATATCATCTTTATCTCGGTGCTGGCAGACGTTCTAATTACTGGACAGAATCTTTCACATCTGCTGATGAAGTTAAACAGGCAATAACAACATACGATAACGCATTTAATGAAGCTTACAGCTCACTTACAGGCGAAGGCAAAGATTTCATTACAGCAGCACACGACTACATCACAAAGAATACATCCTACAGACTTGAAAACAAATTCTCTCAGGACGACACAAACCAGTACCTCATCAGGACAGCTTACGGTTCACTCGTTAATCATAAAGCTGTATGTGAGGGCTACGCAAGACTTTTCAAGGCATTCATGGACGAAAAAGGAATCCCTTGCGTGCTTGTTCAGGGTGCATACAGACCCGATGCTGAGTCCTATGAACTTCATATGTGGACATATGTAGAACTTGATGGTAAATGGTATGCAGTTGACCCGACAATCGACGACCCGACAAACAGCAAGAAAGGTCTTAATGATGTAGGCGTTGACGGCTACGAAAACCACGAGTATCTCCTCAAGGGCGAAAACAAAATGGCTGTTAAGTACGCTCCCAGCGGAATCCGTTCTGAATCAAACTATGAATTTACTTATCCTGAACTTAACTATGACAACTATGGTTCTGAAGTAGTATTAAATTCTAATGGTCTTATGATTCATTATGAACAGTCTGAACTTGAAGGTGAAAAGAGCGGTAAATTCACAATCAGCTATAAGGGCATGGGACTTTACGAGGCAGAAAAACAGGGATATTACTTCATGTATGACAGCCTCACAGACAGAAGTGGTACAATAACATCAAAGAGCTTCAGTGCTGGAAAAAATGAACCCGGTTATGAAGAAAAAGTAGCAAAAGCTGAAATTGGCGACTATGGCTGGACCGGAATGGTATATATGGGTGCTAATGCTGATATGGATCAGGGTGGAAAAGGAAATCCGGCTGATTGGATTTGTCCTTACTTTAAAACTGATGCAGAAGCAATAGAAGCAGGCAGACAGGCTTTCTATACTACTGATGAGCATCTTGTATTAGAACTTCCGCAAGTTCCCTATGTGAAGTTTGCAGTTACAAGAATTCCTATGCAAACTTATAGTTCTGAGGCTTTTGAAGATACTGTTTATTATGGTACTTCTTCAGACTACGCTGCAACAAGTGATGCCATTTACAATGCTAACGGTTTCTATAAAGCTCCTCCCTATCCGAAAGAAGTTACACCATCTCTTCAGAGTGCATTACTGATTGATGATGGCGCACAGACAATAAACGCAAAATTTGACCAGTATCTCTTTATGGACAGCGACTATGTAACAGGAAACGGCAACAAAATATCCCTTAGAATGAATATTCAGGATATGCATAACCTTTCTAACAGATCTGGTTTTGATAACAGCTGTGTAGACAACTTCAGACTTGTATTTGAAGATGGTTCTGTAAGCAGCCCTGTAAATGCAGAACTTCAGCTTATAACAAAAGATGATGAAGCAAAGGTAACTGTTCATGACGTTAAAGCTATTAACAATACAGAAGAATCATTTGATTTGGCAACAGTTCTTGAAAATGCAGGTGATAAATCTGTTATCGGCTATCAGTTCGACTTCACACCAAGTATAATGTATGCTGATGACAATATCTTCTATGAATTTGATGTGAAAGGTCTTAGAGGAAAAGATGTTTCTACAACAGTAGCGGCAAAAGATTCATCCACAAAGCAAGATGAAGTATATACGGTATCGGGCAAAGAACCAATCGCTATCAGCTTCCTCGCAGCTCACAGATGTGCAGCACATGCTTTCCAGTCACAGGGTTACGATTGGAACGTATTCGGTAAGCCCACTCTTATGGATGACCTCAGCGGTTTTGATTTCAGCAAAGCAACGTTGAATGGCGATACAAGCGATATGACAGATGGATTTGCTGATTTGAACGAGGCTCTCAAAGATCTTACACACAGAATGGTTCTTGTTGCTACAGATGCAAACCCCGAACAGAAAGAGGATATGTTGGAAATGATGGGGGATGAACCTGATGTTAAAAAAATGGGTAATGCTGCTGATTTTGAGAATGCAGAGTACTACAATATCAACCTCACACTCTGCAAATCACAGATCGTAAGCACAGGTCAGGCAGTCCGTGTGACACTCGGTTTCCCGGCTGGCTATGGTCCGGATGATGCAGGCAAGACTTTCAAGGTTTACCATTTTTCAAAGGATGAGAAAGGAAATATCACAGGTGTCAATGAGATTCCTTGTGAAATTACAGAATATGGTCTGGTTGTATGGTGCGATTCGTTCAGCCCGTTTGCCATTGTTCCGGTTGACATTGATGAAATCCCTGACGCTGAACTGAGAGAAGAAATCGAAGCAGAAAACGAGAAAAGAACCATAATTCTCCCATCTGTAACAAACGGTACAATTTCGGCAGAGAAAGAAGAAAGTCAAATTTCAGCAGACAATAAAGAAAGTAAAACTATGAGCGGCACAGTTACGCTTTATAAGGGCGAGAAGGCAGAAATCACTATTGAGCCGAAAAAAGGTTTTGTAATTGACACTGTAACAATTGGCGGCGTTTCCTATGAGATTGACGATAATGACAGAAATGGAACAGTCATTGAACTGCCCTATGATGACATCAATGAACATGAAGCATCTATTGTTGAAGCAACCTTCATGGCAGAGAGTGTCTATGAAGTAGAGAAAAAAGAGAATGCAGAAGTCATCAAGCCGTCGATCTCCACACATCACTTCAACCTTGAAAATGGTAAATGCATGGATAAGACAGCTAACGGTGATTTATGCGGTGTCAAGAAAGATGGCATTAGCTCCTTTGAAATGGCTAACATTGGACTGGATGGCAATATCTTGCTGAATGTTTATCTTGATCTTGATAATTCCGTTGTATCGGATAAGAATACTTACGTTGAATTTAATCTGCCGGGTGAAGCGGGTGAAAATCATCTGCAGGAAGTAAAAATCTCTGAACAAAACAAAGTAACAATCTCTGAAGGAAACACCGAGCGTATCCTGTATAAGTTTACGGCACAGATACCTGCAAAGGATATCCATTCAGAAATTACATTCCGTGTGCATTCATCTGATAAGGTTGGTACAAGATATCATTATGCAGTAGCTGATTATGCTGACTCGATTCTGAAAAAAGCTGACGATGAAAATACTGGCTCACAGGATGCTGAGAAATTTGTCAAAGCCAAAGATGTTGTCACGGAAATGCTCAACTACGGTGAGGCTGCAAAACAGTTCTTCAAGGAGGGCGGCAAGGTTGATGATCTTTCTGATGATAAGCAAGTGAAAGTTGAAGCTCTTAATGACTATAAACCGGAAGCATCTGGCGAGGATACGCTTGAAGGGAATGTAAGCTATATCGGTTCAAGCCTGATACTGGATTCCGATACTTATATCCGTCACTACTTCAAAACTGATGCAGAAACCGCAAAAAGCTTTGGTCTGACAGAATCTAAATCCAATGAAGGTTTCTACTATAGACAAAGCGATGGTATCAAAGCGGATGACCTCGGTGTACCGGTCAGTGAAATGATTGGAGATTACACAATCAGCTACAGCCCCATGAGCTATGTTTACACGGTTATGAATGATGCTACAGCAGATCAAAATCTCAAGAATCTGGTGTCTAATCTCTATAACTACTATATTGCTGCTAAGGCTTATGCAAGTAAATAAAATATTTAAGAAAGAAGATGAGCAGAATGAAAGCTGTTTACTGTACTCCTGAAATGGAAGTGATTGCATTTGCAAATGAGGATGTTATTACAACATCCAATATAAACCAAATGCCTTCCAATCTGGACTTGAATGAGACTCCGATCAAATCGTCTTTCTGAAAGGAGTTAAAAGACACGCCTTCTTATAGTAGGCTATGAAACAGAACAGGCAGATGCTTCACATAGTGGAAGTATCTGCCTGTTATTATATGCCTGTCCAAAAGTAAGCATCAGGTAATCCTCCGTCCCAACGGAAATTAAAAACCTCGCCGGACTCATCGGCGAGGTTTTGGGATCTTATCCTTGTTCAAAGCCATATCTCTTGTCATGAGAAGCAATTCCTTAGACGCATCAGGCAGTTTCTTTCTTACAGGTATTTTTCCAGTATCTGATCCAGCTTTCCAAAATCGATAGGCTTTGAAAGATGCGCATTCATTCCTGCTGCTTCCGATGCCTTGATGTCCTCAACAAACGCATTTGCGGTCATGGCAACGATTGGTATTTCTTCGGCATATGTGGATTTCAGATTGCGTATCGCCCGTGTTGCATCATATCCGTTCAGATTCGGCATCTGAATATCCATGAAGATCATGTTATAATAGCCGTCATCCGACTCCGAAAATTTATCAAAGGCGATCTGTCCGTCCTCGGCTTCCTCAACAGTAAGTCCCGACATTTCAAGAATTTCTTTTGCAATCTCACGGTTCAGGTCGTTGTCCTCCACAAGCAGGATACGCTTGCCGCTGTAATCTCTTTTGCGTATCTTGTTCACATCGTTAGTATTTTCGGAAGTGTCGCTGCTCTTTGAAATTTCCTGTCTCATCAGGAAAATCGTAACGAGAAATTCCGAGCCCTTTTTCAATTCACTTTTTACCTCTATTGTTCCGTTCATCATCTGGATGATATTTCTCGTGATAGGCAATCCCAGACCCGTACCCTGTGTTTTGCTGATACGCAGATCTTCGGCACGGACAAAGGGTTCAAAGACGTGTTCCATAAGTTCCTCTGACATTCCGATACCGCTGTCCCTGAATACAAATTCAAAGCACGCAGATGCTTTGTTGCGGATATTTCTTTCATTTACGGTGAACCAGATATTTCCGCCGTCCGGAGTATACTTGATCGCATTGCTCATCAGATTCATGAATATCTGCTGTAACCTGAGCTTGTCACCGATCACTTCTTTATGTTTGATGTTTGCTATATCAACGGTAAGTTTGTGGTTATGCTTTTCTATCTGCGGTTTTATCATCTCAATAAGCTCATTCAGGAGTACACTGAGGTCAAAATTCTCCTGTGTCAGCTTGAATTTGCCCGATTCTATCTTGCTCATATCGAGAACATCATTTATCAGACTGAGCAGATACTGACTTGAGCTTGCAATTTTGCCCAGAGCATCACGCACGCAGTCTGGTTCATCCGCATGAGCCGAGGCAATGGCGGTCATGCCGATGATAGCGTTCATAGGCGTTCTTATATCATGGGACATCATTGACAGGAAGTCGGATTTTGCGGTATTTGCACGGTTTGCACTCTTCAGAGCATCTTCAAGCATCTGATGTTGTTTCTGTTCAGCCTTGACAAGCTCATCTATACAGCGTATGCCGAAAACCATTTTATGACTTTCGTCCTCGCTGACATTTACGAAACACATCTCATAATATTTTGTATTTTTGCTTGATGGCAGTACCTGATAACGGATATAGAAAGCCTTTTCTTTCTTAAATCTTTCAATTATATTTTTGGGGTCGCAGTATGGACGTATCACATCATGATATTCCGGAGATATACTGTAATTCATGTACACCTCCATTGCTTCTGAATGCTTGTCCTTCTGGAATACAGCATTTGCACCGTTCTCCGGGAATCGTATGACATTGCAGTGATTCGTGTCGAGATCGGTAAAGTAGATAGCAGAATAGTCGCTGCTGAGTGCGGCAAGTATCCTGAGCATCTTTTCTTCCTTTTGTCTTGTCTCCTCTTTCAGTTTCATCTTGTTTCTGTAGAATAATGTGAAAGCAACTACGATTACCAGCATAGTGCCGATCGTCAGTATCGTGAAACGGTAATTGTACAGATAATCACCGAACGAATAGGAATGATACGGAAGCATAAGAGCACTGTCGGTTATTTCGTCAATATAGTCCGGATCGGCAATCGTGATCATCTTATTCACAAGAGAGAGGGTATTCGGGTCAATGTCAGAAGAAGCTGCCATAGTGATCTTTGTCGGATAGCGGTACTGCATCGAATAGACAAGGTTGGAAAAGTGCTGATTCTTCATGTGATAGTTGTATTCAAGGTTACTGATAAGCGCAGCATCCGATTCGCCTTTTGCCACGGAAAACATACATTCTTTGGGGGTGTTATAGTATTTGAATTCAAGCTCCTTTCCGAACTGTTCTTCGAGATATTCTGCCCAGCTTGTACGTGCGTAGGTCATTGAGATAACAGGCTTTTTGATGCTGCTGAGCGTTTTGTCTCTCTTCATTACAAGGAAAATGGAATACTCCATAAACGACTTCGTTGCGCAGACTTCATCGTTCTGAAATGCAATAGTATCGGATGAGCCTATGTAAAAATCAATATCGCCGTTTTTTACCAGATCCTGCCATTTGATATTGCGGGTTATCGGATATGGAACGAGGTTTACTCCGGATTCTTCCATAATATATTTCAGAAAATCAATATAAATTCCCTTGTAATTACCATCGTCATCAACATAGGCAAGCGGTTCGCTTTGCTCATAAAATCCGACAATAATTTCTTTGCCGGAATCCACAATGGTTTTTTCTTCGGAAGTGAATGCGCTGACATTGCCGTTATTTCCGACAAGTGTTTTTTTCAGCGTTTCAGAAACAAGATCAATATTTTCCCTGATGATCTCCTGCATACCGCTGTCTATTTCGGAGAGCAGCTCTGTATTCCCTTCTTTTACAGTGAAAAAGACGGGGGCAGAACTGAATGTGGCAACGAGTTTAGAGCCGGGAAACTCATTTGCTGCACTGAATACAGCAAGATCGGCATCGCCGTTTTCGACTGCCTCGATCATTTCATCATTTGTCTTACAGGGAATCAAATCATAGGAAAATCCGTGATCTTTGGCATATATATCAAATTCCTCAGCATTTGTGGAGTTTTCTGCACAGGCTACCCTTGCCCCATTGAATGAATCAAAATCCTCGTAGTTGTAGTCACTGCTCTGAAGTGCGAATATACCGACAGACGTATATCCGATCGGAATAGATGAAAAATCCATTGTTTCGTCTCGTTCCTCGCTGTAGTTTGTGGGGAAAAGGAAGTCAATCTCTCCGCTTTCGAGCATTTCGACTGCCTCTGTCCATGTTGCATTGATGTATTCGTATTTCCAGTTGTTGATATCAGCAAGTTCTTCAAGGTATTCAGCATAATAGCCCGATACTTCGCCGTCATCACTCACGGACAAAAAAGTATTGAAGCCGTAGGGAATACAGATTGTTTTGCTTGCTGCATCAGCATACAGCGGCTGATACATTCTAAGACAAAAGAAGGTCATCAGAACAGACGAAAACAATGCGATAAGTCTGCCGGAAAGTTTTTTCGTTTTTTTCATTTATATCCGCCTTTCTGCAAAAAACATAAGGTTTTTTGCTGAAACTCAAATTTACAGTTAGACAATTATATTATATAATATTTTTGAATTTTTGTCAATACTCACTATTGCTTTTTTCAGATCTACTGTATGTCTGCACCTATATGATAACTCTTTTTTGAGCTAAGGAAAAACGGCATTCCGTCCGGAACACCGCTTTCTTTCTGTAATTATCCAAAATCTTCCAGCTTCACATCTTCATTCCCTGCGCCAAGGGCGGCAGTGTAGGAGAGGATGGCGGCAGCATCAGAGGTTTCCAGCGCACCACTCTGGTTAATGTCGGCGGCGGTGAGCTGTGCATCAGTGAAGGACGCAGCATTGCCTGCACCAAGGGATGCAATTTCCACGAGGATGGCGGCAGCATCGGAAGTATCTATCACACCGTCCCCATTGACATCGCCAAGATTGGTGTCCTCTGTGGGAATTTCTATTTTTGTCGGTACTGCTTTATTTTCTGTTGTGCCGTCTCCAAGCCGACCGTTATAATTATCTCCCCAAGTATACAGACTGCCATCTGTGGTGATGGCGGCACTATGCATCCATCCAAGAGCGACAGAAGCTACATTGTCAATGATTTTAATGGGAACTGTATTTTTTAAATATTCTCCATTTTCATCCTTTCCACTCTCGCCGTTTCCAAGCTGACCAAAATAATTATTTCCCCACATATACAGACTGCCATCTGTAGTGATGACGGCACCATAATAATTCCCAAGACTGACCGAAGCCACGTTATCCATGATTTTCACAGGAGTATATCTGTCTGTAGTTGTACCGTCTCCGAGCTGACCATCACTATTATCTCCCCAAGTATACAGACTGCCGTCTGTGGTGATGACAGCACTGTGAAAAGCTCCAAGACTGACCGAAGCCACATTGTCCATGATTTTCACAGGAGAATGCCTGTCTGTGTTTGTGCCGTCTCCGATCTGATGATAATAATTACTTCCCCAAGTATACAGACTGTCGTCTGTGGTGATGGCAGCACTATGACTGCTCCCAAGGCTGACTGCAACCACATTGTCCATGATTTTCACAGGAGTAGATCGGTTTGTAGTTGTACCGTCTCCAAGCTGACCACTATAATTATTTCCCCAAGTATACAGACTGCCATCTGTGGTGATGGCGGCACTATGATAATCTCCAAGACTGACCGAAGCCACATTGTCCATGATTTTCACAGGAGCAGACCTGTTTGTGTTTGTTCCGTCTCCAAGCCGACCAAGCCCGTTAGCTCCCCAAGTATACAGACTGCCGTCTGTGGTGATGGCGGCACTATGAACCCCCTCAAGACTGACCGAAGCCACATTGTCCATGATTTTCACAGGAGTAGATCTGTTTGTGGCTGTGCCGTCTCCGAGCTGACCATAATTATTACTTCCCCAAGTATACAGACTGCCGTCTGTAGTGATGGCAGCATTATGTTCATCTCCAAGACTGACCGAAGCCACTCTCAACTGTGCCGGTGGGTCAGGTTCTGTAGAAGGTTCGCTGGTTTCAGGTGGAGTATCTGAATCCGCAGAAGGGGTGACAGTTGTCTCCTGTTCGTCCTGCATGACCTCTGCCGTTCCGGCGGAGAGGATGTTGCAGCCATTGTTTTCGAGCTGTTCTGCCTGATTGGTATTCGGCTCAGATGTGAACATTTTGCCGAAGGAATTTGTTTCCTCGATGTTCATGCCGTTTCTGGAAACTGATGGCTGTGCTTCAGTTTCCTCAGCTGCCGACCGCATGGCATAGCCCTGAATAGCACTTGTCAGCGATATCACGGCAGCAAGTGCAGCAGCTGTGAATTGTTTGGATTTCATAATGACCTCCTTTATGGGTTTTGCAAAATATGCTTACAATTAAACATTATAACATAAGATGATGAAAAAGTAAAGAGTTTTCCATTCTTATATCTACTCTGTTAAAAAACATAAAATAAAATTCTTACTTGACAAGTATGAAAAAAATGTTATAATAAATATATTGATTCTCTGCACCGCCTGCGGCATAGAAAAATGATATGAGACGACACCCTGATCCCGAGACAATACTATCTGATAGGAGTGGTATGATGAACAAGATCTGTATCGTAGAGGATGACGAACCGATGCGCACGGAGCTGTGTGCCTTATTGAAGAATGCAGGGTATGAGACGGAGGAGCTGACGGATTTTTCACGATCATTGGACTTTCTGCGTGCGACCGATGCCGACCTTATTTTGCTGGACATCAATCTGCCGCAGATGAACGGCGAAATGCTGCTCCGGGAGCTGCGCAGGAATAGCAGCACACCTGTCATCATGCTCACAAGCCGCACCTCAGAAATGGATGAGGCACTGTCACTCAGCTCAGGAGCGGATGATTACATCACAAAGCCCTATCATCCGACCATACTTTTGCTGCACATCTCTGCCGTACTCAAACGCACGAGCAGGGTGCAGGTGCGCACGACCTACCGGAATATAGAGATCAATGTCGCAAAGGGCTGCCTCAGCACAGGCACACAGGAGCAGATCCTGACCAAGAATGAAATGATTATTTTTCAGCTTCTTCTTGACCGTCAGGGTGAAATTGTGACTCGTGATGCACTCATGACGGCATTGTGGGACAATGATGAATTTGTCAACGACAATGCATTGAGTGTGAATGTCAGCCGCCTGCGTACTAAGCTTGCAGCAATTGGCTGTCCGGATGCCATTGAGACACGAAAGAAAATGGGGTATATTCTGTTATGAGTGTGAAAGCGTACGCAAGGGAAAGAGTGGGTATATGGGTGATATACGGAGCTTTGTCTCTGGTGATGGGGATCTTTCTGGTAGCATTCCGGATACAGGGTGAGCTGATTTTCTTTCTGTTGATGATGATGTGGGCAGTGGTCATCGGAACTGAGATATGGGAGCTATGTCGGAAGAAACAGTTTTATGACGGGATGCTGCGTTCGCTTGCAGAGCTTGACAATAAATATCTGATTCAGGAATTGCTTGAACAACCGGATTTTTTGGAGGGTCAGATCTTGTGTGATGTCCTGCATGAGACAAATAAGTCCATGTATGAGCATGTTGCCGGATACCGTCAGCAGAACAGGGAATTTCAGGAATTTATAGAGCTTTGGGTGCATGAGATCAAGCTTCCGGTTGCAAGCCTGTCTCTGATGATGCACAACCACAGAAGTGAATTTGGCAGCAAAGCACTTGAACAGCTCCGCCGCATAGACAGCTATACCGATACTGTCCTTTACTTTGCCCGTGCGGAGCATGCTGAAAAGGACTACCTCATCAAGCCTGTATCCCTGAAACGCATTGTTTCCAATGCAGCACTCCGCAATCGGGAAGATCTGCTTTTGCATGGGGTGCGGCTGGAAACGGAACAACTGGATGTACAGGTGCTGACGGACGGGAAATGGCTGGAATTTATCTTAGGGCAGTTCATTGCCAACAGTCTGCGCTATACATCAGGGAAAGAAGATCCGTTCATCCGCATTACGGCAAAAGATCTGTCCGACCGGACAGTGTTGCACTTCTATGACAACGGCATCGGCATTCCGGCAGACGACTTGCCGCACATCTTTACAAAATCCTTCACCGGACACAATGGCAGAGTCTTTGCCAGATCCACGGGCATGGGGCTGTACATCGTCCGCAATCTCTGCAACAGGCTGGGACATGATATTTCCGTGCAGTCGGAGGAAGGAAAATACACAGAGCTTTCGATCACGTTCAGAAAGAATGATTTTTATACTCGATAAAAGTTTCAATTTTGTAATGTTCTGTAAGATAAAACGCACGACAAACCTGATCTGTTGTGATAAGATAGAATCATACTGCATAAGGAGGTTTCTAAAATGGAACTGCTCAGAATCCAACAGATCGAAAAATACTACGGCAGCAAGTCCAGTCTGACAAAGGCACTCGATGACCTGTCCTTCACGGTAGAGGAGGGGGAATTTGTTGCCATCATGGGTGCATCCGGCAGCGGCAAGACCACGCTGCTCAACTGCATCTCCACCATTGACCGGGTAACAGCAGGGCATATCTTTCTTGAAAACACCGACATCACCCTGCTCAGGGGCAAGGCATTGAACCGTTTCCGCCGGGAGAAGCTTGGTTTCATCTTTCAGGATTTCAACCTGCTCGATACTCTCACAGCATACGAGAATATCTCTCTTGCGCTTTCCATTCAGAATGCAAAAAATATTGATGAATCCGTGAACACCGTCGCCAAACAACTCGGCATCACCGATGTCCTGCACAAGTACCCCTACCAGATGTCCGGCGGTCAGAAACAGCGTGTTGCATCTGCCCGTGCCATAGTCACCAGTCCACGAATCATTCTTGCGGATGAGCCGACAGGTGCGCTTGATTCCAAATCTGCACGTCTGCTCCTTGAACGTTTCCGCTATCTCAACATCGAACACAATGCCACCATCATGATGGTGACACACGATTCCTTCACTGCAAGCTATGCTGGACGGGTTCTCTTTATCAAGGACGGCAGACTCTTCAATCAGATTACCCGTGGGACAGATACCCGGAAACAATTCTTTGACAAGATCATTGATGTGGTGACGCTTCTGGGAGGTGGGGAATGATGCTGTTCCGGCTCTCCCTGCGCAATCTCCGGCGGTGTATCCGGGATTATGCCATCTATTTCTTTACACTCCTCATCGGCGTGTCTATCTTCTATGTGTTCAATGCCGTCAATACCCAGACTGCAATGGTCGTCATCGAGGATCGCAGCATAACAAAGCTATTGGAAACGTCAATGAGTAGTGTCAGCGTATTCGTTGCCTTTGTATTGGGGCTGCTGATCGTGTATGCAAGTCGTTTTCTGATGAAACGCAGGAACAGGGAATTTGCACTCTATCTTCTGCTTGGCATGAGCAAGGGAAAAATTTCCGTTCTTCTCTTTTTTGAGACGCTGTTTATCGGTATTGGTTCACTGGCTGCCGGATTGGTTGCCGGCATCGGGCTGTCACAGCTCATGAGTGCGCTGGTGGTAAATCTGTTTGAAGCGGACATGACGAGCTATCATTTCATCATCTCCACAGAAGCCATCGGAAAGACCATACTCAATTTCGGGATCATGTATCTGGTCGTGATGATATGTAATGGTTTCATGATCGGAAAGTGCAAGCTCATTGATCTTTTACAGTCGGAGAAAAAAACGGAAAAGCTGCATCTGAAAAACATGCTGTTCTGCACGCTGTTGTTTTTTCTGGCTGCTTTCGGTCTTGGCTATGCGTACTATCAGGTCTGCTACAGCCAATCAGAACTCACGCAGGAAAAATTTGTAGGAATGACCGCACTGGGAGCAGTATCAACGTTTGTGCTGTTCTGGTCGGTGTCGGGGCTGTTGATGCGCATTGTTTCGGGCATCAAGGCGTTATATTTCCACAAGCTCAACGTCTTCACCATCCGGCAGATCGGCAGCCGCATCAATACGATGGTGTTTTCTATGACTGTCATCTGTCTGATGCTGTTTGTGACGATCTGCGCTCTGCTGGGTTGTTTTTCCATCCGCAACTCGCTGAACAAGAATCTTGATGACATGTGTCCGGTGGATGTGGAACTCACCTATTATCGGGTGGATGAAGCAGAAAACCGGAATGGAACAGGACTGATCGAGGACGCAAGAGCAAGGGGTTGGGATATTCCAGCTGCATTTGCGGATTATACGAAATTACACTGTTATCGTTCAGAGGATTTTACATTCGGTGATTTCTTTGCGGAAAGCGGATCACTGGATGAAGTAATGGACAAATACCTATTCTTGGATTATAGTACGCTGGAAGATGTTTTTCCGGTGAGTGAGTACAATGCTCTCATGCAGCTTTACGGCAGAGAGCAGATCGAGCTTGATGAAGGGGAATATGTGATCATTGGCAATTTTGATTCCATGATGAAGGTGCGTGATATGCGTCTGGCATATGATACCAAAATGACGATATTCGGGCATGAGCTGCACAGCAAATATCCGGAGTGTCGGGATGGCTTTGTTGAGCTTTCGGTACAGCCATTGAATGTGGGTATTTTTATTGTACCAGACAGCGTGGTAGAAGGACAGATGCCACAGACCGAATATGTATTCGGAAATTATCCGGACGGAAACAAGCAGGAAAAAATAAAATCGGAAAAGCAGTTTCTTGCCGATTATACTGCTTTCAGCGAGGAGCTGAATCATATTAGCATCAATTCCCGGCAGGACATGGCGAATGCTTCGATCGGCTTGGGCGCAATTGTGGCTTTTATCGGATTGTATATCGGACTGGTGTTTCTTGTCGCATGCGGAGCAATTCTTGCGCTCAAACAGCTTTCCGAAACAGCAGACAGCATCCGTCATTACGAAATGCTTCGGAAAATTGGCGTGGAGGAACGGGATATTTCCAGATCGTTGTTTTGTCAGACAGGCATCTTCTTTCTGCTGCCGATGTTGTTGGCGGCACTGCATTCATACTTTGGGATGAAGTTTGCGATGATTTTTCTGGAGATGTTTGGAACAAGCGGCATCGGACAGTCCATGCTGACAGTGGGGCTTCTGATTCTGCTGATCTACGGCGGATATTTCCTTGTGACCTATCTTTGCAGCAAGTCGATGATCAGGGAGCAGAAATAAACAAGAACGGCTGTGAGTCTTCTCATAGCCGTTCTTGCTTTATCAGAGTGCATCCATCGAAGTAGGATGATAATTTGTATCAGGCAGAATGTTCTGCAAGCCACTGTATCGCATTGTATGCAAAGGCTGCACTGCCGCAGTACAGAACGGAATCATCAAACCGTACCTTCGGATGATGCTGACCGAACATGTAGCCGTCCAAAGTACTTCCGGCTGACAGGAACATGCTCACCGTCGGCACATGATGACTTACAAACGCAAAGTCCTCACTACCGCCGCCAGCCTTGCCGCCGGATACGACTGACAGATCCATTGCCCGTTCTCCGAACAGTGCCTGCATGTAACGCAGTACATCTGCCGACAGTGTCGGATCAATCACCATACATGGGCAATAGTCATAAAATTCCACCTCTGCCGTACACCGGAATGCTGCTGCCGTACCTTTGCTGATCTCCTCCATACGGGTTCGGATGAGCTTCCCGACGGCATTGTCGGCATCTGTGGTGCGGATCGTACCCCACATTTCGGCAGTATCAGGAATGACATTTGATGCCTTTCCAGCCTCGAACCGTCCGGTCGTGAAGATACCGAACTGATTGCCTTCAAGCTCCCGGGCATTGATTTCCTGAAGGGCAATATGGATGTGTGCTGCTGCTGTGATGGGGTCAATGGCTTCATGCGGCGTAGAACCGTGACCGCCTTTTCCTTTTACGGTGATGTGATACTGTTCGCAGGATGTGGAGGAAATGCCGCCTCCTGCCACCAGAAATGTCCCCGATGGCAGGGGCATGCCGGCTGTGACGTGGATCATCATTGCTGCATCGACATGATTTAGCACACCTGCTGCGATCATATCAGGCGAACCCTGGAAGATCTCCTCCGCAGGCTGAAATTCAAGACGGACAGTACCTTTCAGCTCCTGTTCATGAGCCTTGAGAAGCTTTGCTGCACCGAGCAGCATGGCAGTATGCATATCGTGACCGCAGCCATGCATCTTACCCGGAATCTGACTGCAATAGTCCACCTCTGCCTGTTCCTGCATATTCAGGGCATCCATATCCGCACGCAGCAGAATGGTCTTACCGGGTGTTCCAATCTCTGCCACAAGCCCAGCCTTTCCCATATCCTGTGGAATATAGCCCATTTCCGTTAGTTTTTTCTTAACGATCGCCTTGGTCTGCACCACATCAAATCCCGTTTCCGGGTGCTGATGGATGGTGCGGCGGACAGACACAAGCTCCGGCTGGAGCTGCTGTGCTTCGCTGAGTAATTCCTTCATCATTGATCCGTCCCCCTTTAGTTGGAATGGGGGATAAAACGTGAGATGGCAGATGCCAATGTATAGATCGGCATGGTCTGGATCCAGATGCGTCCGGGACCTGTTACCTTGGTATTGAAGAATCCTTCGCCGCCGAGCAGGGCATTACCAACGCCCTTTACAGTCTCAATGTCCACGGAACATGTTGCCTCCATTGCGGCAAGATGCCCTGTGTCAAGCAGCATAGATTGTCCCTGTTCGAGGTCATATGTGATCAGGTTGCCGTCGATCTCAAGCAGAAGAATACCGTTGCCGCTGAATTTCTGCATGATAAAGCCCTCACCGCCAAAGAAACCTGCGCCGAGTTTTTTCTGGAAAAACAGCTCATAGCTGACAGATTCGCTCGATGCTAAAAAAGCGGATTTCTGGGCAACGATCGTTTTGTTAGGGGATAGCTCCACAGGCATGATCTCGCCCGGAACAGATGAGGCAAAAGCAATCTGTCCCTGTCCGCCCTGTGCGGTGTAGATATTCTGGAACATAGATTCTCCCGAAATTGCACGGCTGAACATCTTACCGATGCCGCCACCCTTAGTCTGCATGGACATATTCGGTGTCATCCATGACATAGCACCCTTCTGACAGATTACACTCTCTCCTGCTTCGAGGGTACAGATCGCTGCCGGGCATGGTTTCCCTTGAATTTCATACTTCATCTTACATTTCTCCTATTTCTCAAATTTATTGCAAAGCTCTGTGATCTGGTCAGTGAGCTTGGCAAGATCTTTATTTGTCCTGCCCTCACTCAGACGTATGAGTTTTGTCAAACGGTCAGATGCAGCAAGCAGACGCTGGTAGACAGTATTTGCCTTGCTGCTGCCAGATTTTCTGGCGATGGGTTTCGGGACGGCTTCGAGTGTGATCTCATCAGCGATGGGGTCAAATTCCGTGCCGCTGTATGGGGCATAGGCATTCAGCCCCAGATCATTGCGCAAATGATCTGTGAAGGCATCTGCCGCTTCGCTTTCGCCATGATTGACAAATACACGCTTCACATCACGGATGGCTGCGATCCATGCCGTCAGCCCATCCACATCAGCATGACCGCTGATGCCGGGCAGCTCCTTGATCTGGGCAGCAACATGCACAGTCTCACCGAACAGCTTGACCGATGTTGCCCCCTCCACGAGTGAACGCCCGAGTGTGCCGTATGCCTGATAGCCGACAAACAGGATGGTATTCTGCGGCTGCCAGAGATTGTGCTTGAGGTGATGCTTGATGCGTCCGGCTTCGCACATGCCCGAAGCCGAAATGATGACCTTGCAGCGTTTGTCAAAATTGATGCTCCGGGATTCCTCCGGCGTGGTGATGAGCTGAAGGTCGGGGAAGGCAATGGGGTTGATACCTGCCTTCACAAAGCTAAGTGCCTCTTCATCATAGCAGCTATTCTGGTTCCGGACAAAGATGCTCGTTGCTTCGATGGCAAGCGGGCTGTCCATGTAGACCGGAAAGCCGTCGTGGTCACGCACCATGCCTTGTTCCTTGATCTGACGCAGGAAGTACAGCAACTCCTGTGTTCTGCCGACGGCAAAGGACGGGATGATGACACTTCCCCCTCTGTCAAAAGTCATCTGGATCACCTGTGCAAGGGCAGATGCATAGTCTTTTGGTCGCTCATGGTGACGGTTACCGTAAGTGGATTCCATCACCACATAGTCCGCATCCTTGATGAACTGCGGATCACGGATGAGAGGTTGGTTAATATTGCCAATATCACCGGAAAAGACAATTTTCCGTGTCTCCTTACCCTCTGTCGCCCATATTTCGATGCTTGCCGACCCAAGCAGATGACCGGCATCAATGAACCGCACGTCCACACCTTCACATAATGCGAAGCGTTCATCATACCTGTGCTGCCGGAGCATTTCAATTGAACCGATGGCATCCTGCATGGTATACAGAGGAACATAGGGTTCTTCGCCTTTACGCTGTGCCTTGCGGCTGCGCCATTGAGCTTCAAATTCCTGAATGTGGGCACTGTCACGGAGCATAATGCTGCAAAGCGATGCCGTCCCCTGTGTGGTATGGATCTCCCCGGAAAAGCCTCCGGCATACAGCAGCGGCAGCAAGCCGGAATGGTCGATATGCGCATGGGTCAGGAGTACATAATCGATCTCTCCCGGCGCACAGGGAATACGGGCATTCTCATAGACATCTCTCCCTTGTTCCATGCCAAAATCAACAAGCAGCTTTGTATTGCCAATCTCAAGATAGGTACAGCTCCCGGTAACTTCATGAGCTGCGCCGATAAACTGCATTTTCATAGGAATTCCTCCTTTTCCAATATTATACCATAAAATCCGGATGAAGTCAATGACATTATATGAACAAATTTGTTTTTATTTCGTTCAAATACCATAATCAAGATTTTTTTCAGCATTTTCGGTAGATGAATATAGTATCGAAATCCGATTTTTTTCTACCGATTTTTCTACCAAAATCGTTCAACTTTCGTTCTCTTTTTCTCATCAAATTTTTTTCGATATTATATGTATGTAACCAAACCAATTTCACACTGAGTACCACCGAGTCACACTGAGTCACACAAAAATTCCGATTCTACGGAGCTTTTGGGTGGTAGAAAGCTCAAAAACAGCGTAACAGCGCTGTTCTGAAAATACAAGCATTTTGGAGAATTTTGGTAGAAACTTGGTAGATACCGAAAACGCCCTTAAAACGGTAGAAGCCTGTTGACAAAGAAAACTGAATAATGGACAAAGCGGATGGTGTTTCATAGAAGTGAAGCGCTGTCCGCTATTTTTATGCCTAAAATTGAATACTGCACAACGCTTCTCACTGAGCCTGTATGCAAACAGGTCGATGAGGAGCTTTTTTATTTCAGATGAACTATGTCAAGGAGGTCTTTCTATGCCAAACCCTACATCGATCAGTCTGCTCAATTACGGCTTTCGGGCAGATGCCAGCGAGGAATTGCTGACCGTCATGCTTAACTGCCCTGAGATGGACTACTCAACAGCCGAGGAACTCCGTCATTGCGTTAAGCTATCTCACTTCACACAGGAAGAGATAGACGATGCGGTCAGAGAGCTGAACAGCAGAAAGTTTCTTCACAAAGTGCAGAAACCTTATGGTAGCGTTTATGCTGCCAATAAGTTGTACATCGCCAATATGTTGTTCGACTACGAATGAGATGCGAATGAAAATGGACAAACAGAGAAGAAAAAAGACGGTCGAAGATACCGTCTGCCGTGAATATGAGGTTCTGAGTAGTTGCTCCCCCTTATAAATCTGAATTTGCCTATTGAAAATCTATGCATCATTACTATGGTAAAATAGACGACAAAACAGTTATCAAGGCATCATATACTCCATGCGCTATTATCAAGGATAAGATAGAGCAATATTTTACTTTTAATCTGCAAAAGCAGAAAAACACACCTAAACACACCGTCATTAGCATTTGAATAATATTGCCGCTAAATAAATGGAATACTCCAAAAAGAACAGATGATCCGATAATGGCTATCATATCTTTTTGACCAATGTTTTTGATTTTTCCATAAACGAATCCTCGAAATACAAATTCTTCAACAAAACCAACTGCAAATATACAATAAAAGAATTCATAAATGAATTGCCACAAGTATTCATATCTTTTTTCGCTATCTACATATTCACCAAATCCCAATAGATGTGGTATTAGTGTGAATATCAATGACATTGCAACACCTATTATAACACCTACAATAATTTGAAGCATTATTTTTCCCCTGCTGAATCCATAATCCGCCAACTTATCTTTATTAACAACCATTATAATTGCAGGAACCAGTGCGATCAACCAATAAACAAATATCATGCTCACCATTCTTAATCCTAAAGGTAAGGACATAAGTACAAACTGATTGAACAATACGACACCAAGCAAGCCCAACATAGCACCTAAAAAACCTACTATTAAATAAAGCCATTCATTTTTCTTGACCATAGATACCTTCTCCTCAATTTCTGATTTATACGAAGATAATAATATCTTCACTACATCAATATTATACACCAGCTTATTCAAAAAGTCAACAGCTTTTGAGTGAGTTAGGAAAAAGTATGCGCGATCTATAAATAATTGCAGAAAAGATTTGTTTCAAAACTTGACAGTATAGCCGTTTCAGACCGAAATATCGGGGATTTTCTGAAAATAGCACGAAAATATGATGTTGATTTTGCTCTTAAAAAAGATAAAAATGATCCGCCGACATATCATGTTTTCTTTTCCGCTGCGAAAACAGAGGATTTTAAGAGAGCATTTTCAGAATATCTCGGCAAGGGGCAGGGCAAAAAGCGTGGCGAGTTTACCCGTGAGCAAATGCAGCAACAGGCGCAGAAGCTCAGGAACAAACCTCGCAAACAGAAACAGAG